>JBCCOE010000037.1:0-39075 GCA_039025475.1 Bacteroidota bacterium
CGTGAATAGGAAGTGGAACATTAGGGAGTTATCGACGTCTATTATTTTTTTAAGTAATTGATAATGAGAAATTTACGTTTTTATCCACAAGGTGCTATGTAATTGTTTATATATCTATATCTGCAGAAATGATGGTGAGGAAAATGTGCAGAAGTAAGAAATTCAATTTTTGACTAAGGGCAGAACCGTTGTTATGAAACATATCTACTCTGGCTGTGTATACTTTTGAGGTTTTCAACAGTTTAGGAAACAGTTTTCCACATTAGAATTGTATGGGGTCAGGTACGATTTCGAAGTTTGCACGTATAATAACTTCTTGTTCACCCGTGGAGCTGTCGTAAAATAGAGAGGGTTCAGGTTCTATATCTAAAAATATGTTACCCGGATCCCATACTCCATTTTCGTTAGTGTCTATTAGGATTCGTATGCGGTAAGTTCCGGGTTTTAGATAGGAGAAGTCGAATTTTTGGGTGTTAATTCTTTCGGCTACAACTTCGTTCTGAGCATCTAGAAGTTGGATGATGTAATTTGTGTAGTCAGTTTGAATTTCTAGAGCGATTAGACCGAATTTATCTCGTGTCGTAAATGTAAGATTTGTTTTGATATTGGTTGAACTATCAGATTCTGCGCTAATAAATGCTGCTTCAGAAAAACGTATATGTGGCTTGAGTTCTGGTTTAGCTTGCTGTGTAGAGTCATTGGCCAGGGAATCTTGGGGCGAGTTTGGTTGAGATTCGTTGGATGATTCTTCCTTCTCTTCGAAAAGTGATTGATCTAGTAGATACGAGAATTCTAGTAAGTTTGTGCTATGGCCCCATTTGAAGTTCGTGCTGTCAAGAAAATATACGTGGGTTGAATCTATATATATGTATGTGCTGTCGAAATTGGTCTTCGTGATAGGTTTGTTAAAGCCGACCTGACCTGTTACGAGTCTTTGTTCAATGACTATAGGTTGAAGATCAAAGGTTTGAGATGCTGTTATCGGTTTGCGCTGGGTAGGCTCAAACTTAAGATAAATAGTGTCTTTTGAGAATTGGTTCAAACTATCTTGCGAGCTTAAGAATAGTTGAAGGCTGTCTTCTATGTGAAACGTATTATATATGCGTATGTTATCTTGCGTGTTGTCAGCAAATGAATGGACAATAGTCTCATGGGAGTCCGCTGAAATATTGTAGTTCGATAGGGATTTGTTGTATTTGACATTAAAAGTGGTGCCTGATTGTCTGGCACTTTGAAGTTCCAGTGGACGCGCATCTACTGAGATTAGGGGAAGATTCAATTCTACTATGTTACTATCCAATGGGATAATCCCACTCAAAAAGCCAAAACTTTCTGAGTTCGACTGTGCTGTAAGATTCTTGTTCAAGTCGTCAAACGCATAGATCTTATAATTACCACCTTTAAGATTTTCGAAAAGGTAATCTCCATTATTATCTGTTTTAGTAAAATAAAGAGGAGGACCTGTAAAAAGATCCAATGTGTCTGAAGTCTGGTATAATGCTACTGTTATATTCTCTCCTGGTCTATCAGTTAAATGATATTTTACATTACCGGAAATGCTTAAAGAATCCAGATAGTTTCCGGTAGAAAATGCGAGTTTCAAATTTTTTGGGGCATTGCCTTCAGTGATATCTACGACAGCTTCCCTGAAATTAAACGTAAATGTTGTGCTATCTGGAAGATTTTCTTCAAAAGTTATAGTGGCTTTGCTCTTGCGGTATTTTATTTCAAATTCCGTATCGATTCTTGGTGTAATAATAAGTTGTTCTATGGCGTTTTCGGTTTTAATATCTTCGTTGAATGTGAGCTCTATTTTATCGGTGACTACATTTATTGAACCTTGAATCGGATCGGAAGATAAAAGCTCTGGTGGATCCTCGTCTTTAGGTCCACCGGTGGGCTGTGTTTGATTGGCACAGGAAAGAATGGTTACAGCTGCTAAAAGGAGTAAAAGATTTTTAAGCATTATTTAAATTTCATCACAAAAATCAAACTAGAATAGTCACCTGTTTTTTTTGCATAACTATTTGATTTATAGGCTGTTGTAATGGATTTTAGATAACTATTAAGCCCAGTTCCCATATATTTTTCACTTAGTAATGACACATAATAGGCGTCTAACTTCATAGGTAGTATGTCTACAATTTTCAGGCCTACTTTTTTACTGATGACTTGCATAGTGTTCCTATCGAAATGGTACAGATGCCGTGGCACATCGTAACCGGCCCAAAATTGTTGATAGTGTTGGGCATCAAAGCTTCTATGATTAGGAACAGCTACTAGTAATCTACCGGATGGTGCTAAGTGTTGTTTTATGATCTTGAACTGACTATCAAGTTCTGATACATGTTCTAAAACGTGCCAAAGGGTTACAACATCGAATTTTTCGCTTGGAAGCGAGTAGAGACTATTATGGATAAAGTCTTTGCCAACCATTTGGGTTGCTGTGTTTCGTGCGGTGTCGTCTGGTTCTACACCATAGGTTTTCCAACCCGCATTTTGCATGACTTGTAAAAAGTGACCGGTGCCACACCCAATATCCAGAATTTTACCTTTAGATATATATCTAGATACTAGGCGTAGCTTCCATTTTAAGGTATATTTTCTGACAATCGAGTAAACCTTATTTACTAAGGTATTTGTTTTGTTTTGGTGTGATATATACTCTAGGGATCTATAGTATTTAGATAGATTATCTTCAGTAGGTCTGGGATTCGTGAATAGAAAACCACAAGTCTGACATTTGCTTAATGCAAATTCTTCCTTGCTTACGCTATGATCTGTAATGATTTGATCGTTTTGAATATCCGATCCCTCGCATATTGGGCACTGATCTAGCCGTTCAAACATCTCACTTAGAAAGATAGACCATTAAAATCGAAATATCTGCTGGAGATACACCACTTATACGTGAAGCTTGTCCAAGAGTTTTAGGACGAATTTGGCCAAGTTTCTGGCGAGCCTCAGCTGAGAGCGCTTGTATTTCACTGTAGTCAAAGTTACCACGAATCTTCTTTGTTTCCAGTAAATTCATTTTATCGGCAAGCTGTCGTTCTTTTTCTATATAGCTGGCATACTTTGTTTGAATCTCGACCTGATCAAGGATATCATCGTCATACTTGGAGAAGTATTCCTTAAAGTAGGGAGTCATTTCCTTTATTTGATGTATACTTACTTCGGGTCTTTTCAGGATATTGATAAGAGGTATTTGCTGTTTGATAACAGCCGTATTGATCTCGGAGAGTGAATTGTTTAGATCTGTAGGCACAGCTTTTTTTTGTTCGATATCTTTTAGCACATGTTTGATGTCATTCTTACGATCCATCATCTGGTATAGTCTTTGGTCGGAAGCCAGCCCAATTGAATGACCTTTTTCCGTTAACCGAAGATCGGCATTATCTTGTCTAAGAAGGATTCTAAACTCTGCACGCGATGTGAACATACGATAAGGCTCATCTGTGCCTTTGTTAATAAGGTCATCGATTAATACACCGATATAGGCCTCAGATCGGTCCAGAATGAAATCACTTTGCGAATTGATTTTTCGATGCGCATTAATTCCGGCTATAAGGCCTTGACATGCGGCTTCCTCATAACCTGTAGTGCCATTAATCTGACCTGCGAAAAATAAGTTTTCTATAAGTTTTGTCTCTAACGTCAAGTTAAGCTGAGTTGGAGGAAAGTAGTCGTATTCTATGGCATATCCCGGACGAAACATTTTAGCTCTTTCAAATCCTGGAATTTTAACTATTGCTTCTTGCTGAATGTCTTCCGGTAGAGATGTAGAAAACCCATTGACATAGATCTCTATGGTATTCCAACCTTCAGGTTCAACAAAGATCTGATGTCTATCTCTTTCCGCGAAGCGATTAATTTTATCTTCTATCGAAGGACAATATCGTGGCCCAATTCCTTGTATCCGGCCATTAAACATCGGTGACTTTTCGAAACCTGTTTCTAGGATACTATGTACTTCAGGGTTAGTATATGTAATATAACAGCTTCGCTGCTCACTTAGCGGTTTGGTATTAGAGTAAGAAAATTTATGTGGCTTTTCATCGCCGGCCTGTTCACTCATCTTGCTAAAGTCTAGAGACCGCCCATCTACCCTTGGTGGTGTACCCGTTTTCATTCTTCCGGCTTCAAAGCCTAGTTTGATAAGCTCTTCGGTTATGCCTTTGGCAGCTCGTTCGCCAGTACGTCCACCACCAAACTGCTTTTCTCCGATATGAATGGTGCCATTCAAAAAGGTACCATTAGTGAGAACGACTGCTTTTGCCTCTATTTCCAGTCCCATGCCGGTGACTACCCCAGAAATCTTACCGTTTTTAACCTTTAAGCCGGTTACCATTTCTTGCCAAAAATCAACGTTAGGGGTTTTTTCAAGGGCAAGCCTCCATTCCTCTGCGAAACGCATTCGATCATTCTGAGTTCGCGGGCTCCACATGGCTGGACCCTTGGAACGGTTGAGCATTCGAAACTGGATCATAGATTGGTCGGAGATGATCCCTGACATTCCTCCAAGCGCGTCGACTTCTCTAACGATCTGACCTTTTGCCACTCCACCCATAGCGGGGTTGCAGGACATTTGGGCTATGGTATTCATGTTCATAGTTACCAAAAGCACCTTAGATCCCATTTTTGCAGCGGCATGAGCTGCCTCACATCCGGCATGACCAGCTCCTACTACTATTACGTCGTACTTGTTAAACATAATTCACTGTGTTCCACGTGAAACATCAACACATAAGACCAATAGATTGACGATTGTAGATTTACGGTGAGGCCGTCAACCTGATATCAAACCATCAAAAATGGAAACGTTTCACGTGGAACATTAACCATTATAATAATCGTAATGTTCCTACAAAGGCCGCAAAGATAAACAAGCTTCTTCTTTTTTGCGCATTAGAGCTTTTTCTTCCTCTGTTTTATCCTCATTTCCAAGAAGATGTAAAACACCATGAATCATTACTCTATGTAGCTCATCTTCGAATGGAATATTCAAATTTTTTGCATTTTCCTTAACTCTCTCAATGCTAATAAAAATATCTCCTTCTATTGATGTGGAATTTTCGGATTGATCGAAGGTGATGATATCAGTGTAGGTGTCATGATCAAGATACTGTAAATTGATCTTGTGCAAATATTGATCCTTACAAAGAATGAAGTTTAGCTCCACTAACTTGCGCCGGGCAGAAAGAACTACATCAGAAATCCAACTTTTGATTTTTTTAGGATTACGAAGTTTGAAATCTACTTCCTCGGTGTGGAAGTAAATTCCGGGCATTAGTTCAGATAAAAATTAAGCTGAACAACTTTCCCATCTTCCAGAAAGGATACTTCATCACACAGATGCCTCATTAGGAATATACCTCGGCCACCAGGCTTTTCAATATTTTCGGGGGCAGTAGGGTCTGGAAGGTTTTGGTAATCAAAGCCAGTGCCTTCATCGGAGATAACGAAGATGATTTGATTGTCTTCCAGTTTCAATGAAAGGGATACATTCTTCGACTTATCGCTGCTATTACCATGCCTTATGGCATTGTTGACTGCTTCAGTCACAGCTATCATGATATTGCCATAAATATCATCCTCCAGATTGTAGCGCTCTTTGGCGTTATCTATGAAGCTTTCGATCATACGAATATTCTCTGAAAGAGAAGGGACTTGAATGTGTATACTGTTCATTTTGATTCTGTGGTCGCTGAGTTTCCTATCCTTTGGAAGTACTCGTTTACCTCTTTTTTATAATAGGGGTACAATTTAGGCGGAATGGTCTTAAGAAGTTCTGTCTCTTGTTCTTTTATTTTCAGATACTTCTCAAATGCCTTGGGAAGTTGCTTTTCGTAATCCCTTCCAGTTTCTGCTTTACGCTCTTCGTCCTTGTCCCTTTCTCGTAAAGCGTCTTCCGCTTCTAGTAATCGGGTTAATATTTCCTTTTGACGCTGAATGGTTTTCTCAGTAATTTGCTTGTTGACCAGATCTATTTCAGTCTCCTCCATCTTTTCGGGAATCCCATCACCGGGTGAACCTCCACCTTCATTCTCTAGTTTTTCTTGCATCTCTTTCAAGGCTTCTCGAATACGTTGCTGCTCGGCTGCTAATTTAGCTAACTCTTCGGATAGTTCTCTGCCGGTTTTTCCACTCTGCTTTAACTCATTGATTTGTTGGTTTAGTTGTTGTTGTAATTCACCCAGCGATTGAGACTTCTGATTTCCCTTTCCCTTTTGGGGCTTCCCCATTGCTTCTGCTAAGTTTTCTTGCATTTGCTGAAGAACATCGTCAAGTAACAACGCGAGGTTATTCATGGAAGTCATGGTGAACTGCTGCTCCGAAACGGCCTTTGGTTTCTTTCTATCTTTAATTGCCTCTACACTTTTATCCATATGCGCATTCATTTCTCCGACCTCTCTGGTTACAAATGAGGATAAAACAAAAACTCGCTTTGCTAAAGACAATAAGCTATCCTCTACAATTTTTGCATCGTCCTTAAGCTTTAACTGTAGCTGTGAGAGCTCAACAAATCGAGGATCGCTCTGCTTAACTGCACCAAAATCATTCATTAACTCTTCTTGGTCAAATGAAAGCTTCAATAAATTGTTAACAATGTCTCTAAGGTCATCCAGGTTTTCCTGGCTCATCGAGATTTCAGAATTACTTTGCATCTGCTCCAGCTTTTGCTGCATTTCCTTCATTTGCTGCTTGGCCTTTTTTTGGGAGTCTCTGGATTTTTTCTTTTTACCTTCCTTGAGTGATTCTTTACTTTCCTCTTGACTTTTTTTAATTTCTTCCTGTTCTTCTTGAGTGTCAGGCAAAGCTTCTGGCTGATCTAACTCTTGGTTGAATTCCTCCAACTCTTCCAACTCCTCTTGAAGTTGATTAAAATTTTTCTGAAGCTGTTCTTGTTCTTCAGCTAACTCTTGACTTTCGCTACTTTTCTCTTCTGTCTTTTCGAGTAGTTTCTCTTGTTCGGCGAACTGATTGTTCAGGTCATTAATCGTTTCGTTTAGTTTATTCTCGAATTTCATGCGCTTGAATAACTCAAGGGTTCGCTCCAATTCTTTTTCGAGATTACTTTCCTTATTATTTAGTTTATCCAAGGCATCTTGAATATCTTCAATACTTTGTTGCTCTTCTAATAATTTCTGAAGCTCTTCATATAAACGTTTAGTTTCCTCATCTAATAAATCATCCATCAGTTTTTGTAACTGCTCTACTTTTTCCTTGATTTTTTCATTTTGAGGAGTGAAACGTTCTCTCTTTTTGTCTGTATTCTCATTTTGTTTTTTTAGTTCTTCGATAGCCTTGTTTAGTTCTTCACGCTTGTTCAGAATATCTTTTAATAGATTTTCGTCTTGCCAATTCAGTTCTTTTTTGCCCTTTAGCCTATTTTCGGCCTCTTCCAGCTGCTCTTTAAGTTCCCGGGCTTCCTGGATAGTTTTATCAATATCATTTTCCGTTTTTTTGCTTTGGGCCTCTACTTCATTTTTCAACTCTTTGATAGTAGGTATTCTAAAAGTGTAGATACCTGTTTTTGTTGATTTAGAACCATTAACACCGTCGTTATCCCAGACTTCCAGATAGTATTTTAGCTGATTTCCACCACGTACGCTCATGGAGTCAAACTCCCATTGATAATAGAAACGTTGTGCATTTTGTCCCTTATCAATAGATATGTTCTTCGTCAGGAATCGCTTGGATTCTTGATCCTTTTGATAGTGTAGCTTCAACTTAGATAATCCGTAATCATCGGAAATATTTCCACTTAAGGCTATAAAACTGAAAAGTGTTGTATCTTGATAGGATTCAGTATCAATTTTTGGATATTGATCCGGGATTACCTCGAGGTTGTATATTATGGGTTGCTTATTAGTGCCATACTCATTAAAAAGGCTCAAGCCATACAATGTCGATTTTCTCGCTTGATGTTCAAAAGTAAAAAGATCAGATTTAGTCGAAATAGGTATTAGTAAGTCATTATCAAGATTTAGCTTGATTTGCTCGGTTTGTAAAGTACTTAATTCCCAGGTTATGTTAGTTCCCTCTGGAACCTGTAAGTTTCCTACGTTGGAAAGCCGTTCTTTCTTGCGCTTTAGATAATCTGGGAAATCCAAATAGACGTTGAATGTCTTCAAGAGTGGTCTTTGTACCACATTAATAAGATACTGATCCGACTCAAAGCCCGCTGCCTCAAAGGTGAGCACCTTTTTAGATTGAATTTTCTTTAGGGTATATTGAAAGTTTCCACTCCCATTCGAGGCCATTTTGTAACTCCTTCCGGAAACTTTAATATATGCTTCATTAGGAACGGAGCTTCCTGCAAGATTCAGCATAACCGTGAAATCGTCATTTTTAAACGCGGTCATTTCAGAATTCTCAATCTGAAATTCAAATGGAGCTACAGGTTCGAAGGTTTTATTAAATTGGACGATCCGCGTAGTACTGTTTGTTATAGCCCTAGGATTGATAATTAATATACCTAGGATAATGGTGAGCGGTATTACGAAAAAGGGAACATACTTTTTGTTGGTTTTTAGAACAACGGCTTCCTTAAACTCTACAGACTCCAGAGTGGTGCTTTTTTGTGCAATACCGGCTCTGAGTAGGGATTCATTCGAATTACTTCTTGATAACTGTATGATATTCAGCAACTTATCTGATACCTGAGGAAAAAAAGCACCAATATTTCGAGCGGCTTCATAATCTTCCATGCTTGTATCGCTTCGGTACAACCTAAGCGCCGGAATAAGGCCGTAGATGGTTATTAGGAGGGCGCTCGAAACCAGCAAAATAGTTAACAACAGCGCTCTTATGGTTCCATTGAAATGCAAGAAATATTCAAGAGTATTAACAAAAAGAAAAATAATCAAGATGGAAGCCAGCGAGATTAACACCCCTTTAATTAAGGAGTTCAGGAAGAATTTCCGTTTGTAAGCTTTAAGCTTTTTAAATATCTCTTTTTCAGGTTCCATAATGGAATTGTAAAGTATATTTTATACGAATTACCTTTGTTTTTAGTTTGACCCTGGAGCTACTTATTCAGGATATTTAACTGTTAATTCCACTTCTTTTTCAAAATACTCAATAACATGCATTTTTAGAAGACGTTCTTGCTCTAGTAAATCAAAATGAGGTAGCTTTTTCACCAGCTTCCAGTGAGGCCAACCTTCCTCGTCAAGACCTTCCAGTTGATAAAAGCCACTCAAGCTCAATACTTTGCATATGGCAATATGCATCAAGTCTTGTTTTTCTTCTTTGGAGAAAGTCCTTTTGCCCTTTCCTAATTCTTGTACACCTATTAAGAACAGAACTGCATTTAAGTCCTTAGGTCTTTTACCAATATTTATTTCCAGACTTTTTAGCAACGCCTGCCACTTTTTTTGCTGCTCAAGATCTTTCTTAAGCATTGGCGTTTAATTCAAGTTCTTCCCAGAATTCTACCGCTCGACGTAAATGAGGAATTACTATGGTTCCGCCAATGAGATTTGCAATTGAAAAAGCCTCATACACTTCACTTTTTGCTACTCCAATCTCAAAACATTTTCCGAGGTGATATTTTACACAGTCGTCACACCGAAGTACCATCGAGCAAGAAAGACCTAGAAGCTCTTTGGTTTTTGTATCAAGTGCTCCCTTTGAAAAAGCATTCGTATCAAGGTTGAAAATCCTCTTGATTACTTTATTATCAGATGATAGAATCTTTTGATTCATTTTAGCCCGATAGTCATTGAATTCTTCTATTTTGTTCATAAAAATCGAATACCCAGTAAATATATTCATTAGTAACAATGCTGAATGACTTTTTGTCTTTGTTCTTTCCAAGAATTTGCGCGGCCTGCGAGAATTCTTTAATGAGGAACGAACGTTTGATATGTTTGTCTTGTGAATACAAAATGGCCAAAGGGGATTTGTCGTCATCTAAAAGTGGTTTTTTGGCGAAAAAATTTTTTGGTCGACTTCATGTCGAGCATGCCTGGTCTCTTTATCTTTTTAATAAGCACGCTAAGATTCAGGAAGTACTTCACAAAATGAAGTATCACAATATGCCAGAGTTAGCAGTAATGGCGGGAGAAAAATTGGGGCTGGCCTTAAAGGAGCTAAATCCAGAATTTACAGTTGACGTTATTATACCTGTGCCACTTCATAAAAGAAAGTTGAGGCGTAGAGGGTACAATCAAAGTGATTATTTTGCAAATGGCCTGTCGAAACACCTGAAGTGTACTGTTGATCCGAAGTGTGTGATTCGAGTTAAAAATACAGAAACTCAGACAGCAAAATCAAGGGTGGAACGTTGGAAGAATGTAAGTGATATTTTTAAAGTGAAGAACCCAAGCGAATTGGATGGTAAAAATGTTTTATTGGTTGATGACGTAATAACGACAGGCTCCACCATTGAGGCTTGCGGTCAGACGCTTGCGCACTCTGGTATTAACTCTTTGAGTATTGCGGCTATCGCAGCGGCTAAATAAAAAAGGCCCACTTTCAAGTGAGCCTTAATATTATTAAATATTTTTACTTAGTAATTAGATCCTGCTCTGATCATGGCGCATCTGAAGCCAATGGTCGAGGTAGAAGAGTCTTGGTCTAAGTATCTCCTCGTTCCAGGTGATAACCAGTAAGCTATATCTTTCCACGATCCTCCTTTATAAACCCTGGCTTCATCGGTAATTAGTGAAGTAAAGCCTTCCGGATTATTTTCGTAATCACTATTGTAATACTCTTCTCCTGTGTTCGGATTTTTAACCTCATCTAAATATCCATCTCTTCGAATAGGGTTTAGATCATCAAAGTCCTGAAACGACATTGGGCGATAAACGTCAAGAACCCACTCGTTCACATTTCCGGCCATATTGTACAACCCAAAATCGTTAGGCGGGAATTCGTATATATATGAGGTTATCAACGCTCCATCATTCAATTTGCCCGCTATACCAGCGTAGTCACCACGACCCCTTTTGAAATTAGCCAGGAAATATCCCATTTCTTTGCCATACGGATTTCTCAATGCATGACCATCCCAAGGATACAATCTCTGGTGTGTCTGATTTTCATCCAACCACTGCGTTCCTATAAGAGCTGTGGCAGCGTATTCCCATTCAGCTTCTGACGGTAAACGGTAATTTGGTAACACGATACCAGATTCAAGAGGAATTCTGCCTCCGTTAGTTTCTGGGAGCTCCTCTCCGGATGCTTCATACAATTGCTTGTTTACAGCAGCGGTTCTCCATTCGGCGTAGTTATTGGCCTGAACCCAACTTACACCCACTACTGGAAAATATCTGAAGCCGGGGTATCTCAAATAATGATCTGTGTACGGGTCATTATAAGCAAGTCTTGCCTCCCAAACAGTAGTATCAGGTAGGGCGGCTATATACACTTCTCTAGAAGAATCAGAGACATTTATATAGTGTAAATATTCTAACCAATGAATATTGGCAATCTCGGTTTCATCCATATAGAATGAGGCAACAGAAACTGTTCGCTCAAGATTATCCCTTCGATTGAGAATATCTTCTTCAAATGATCCAACTACCGCTCGACCACCTTCAATAAATACCAAATTAGGTCCTTCTGGTTGTCCACTGTAAGGATTCACCATAAAACCGTTATTGTCTTCATCATTGTATGCCAAACCAGTTGCCGTACTAACAGCACCGGGATGCACACTTGTGGGGCGGCCACCACCACCTCCAATAAAACATGATGACAAGATCATGGAGCCACCGACAACGAACAAAGCACTTTTCAAGAAGTTCGAAGTTCTTTTCATACCTATTTAGTATTAATATAAAAAAATCAAAACAGTCGCTAAATAGCGACTTAATTACGTTAGTTACAAGTCAACAACGCAGCAAAATAACATTTCTATTTGATAATACTTAAACAAAAAGTAAAAATTTAAACAATAGAAGTTGCACGTTCATTGACTATATGCTTTTAGTCAACTCCGAAATCCGAAATATATTATCTGCTACCAGCAGTTTTTGTCGGATTAATAAGATGAAAATTTACCATTTAACCATATCATTAACCGAAAAGCCCAGTCCGTTTAACTATTATTTGATTATGCCTGTAATATTACAATCTACTATCTAGGCCATGATAGATATTGATAGAGTAGACAAGAACAAATTATACTGGATTTTTCAGATCCTAGGATGGACGCTGTATAATGTGATATTTACAGCCATAGCCTTATATTTTGTTGGATTTTTCTGGGAACTTCCCGCCACTTATCTTCTTCAAACCATAAGTGGATTTATTCTAACTCATCTCTTTCGAAAATTCATACTAAAAGAGAACAACTGGACAGAGTATGGTATTTTGAGGCTGGTGGTTTTTATGCTGCTATCTTCGGCGTTAATAGGCTTTTTATGGGCCCTTATCATTATACCCATCTCTAAGGTCTTTTTTCCTTTATCCATACCAGGACTGCCAGAGTTTCATTGGTTCGTAGAAGTAATACTGAGTGCGCTCAGTTTGTCGATCACTTTTCTGGGCTGGCAGCTAATTTATTTCGTTTTCCAGCTGTTTTTCAGTTTTCAGAGAAGTGAGGTCGAAAAATGGAAATTACAGGCCGCCGTAAAAGACGCCGAACTTCTTGCTCTTAAGTCTCAGATCAATCCGCACTTCATATTCAACAGCTTAAATAACATACGTTCCTTGGTAATAGAAAATCCTGAAAAAGCCAGGGATATGATCACTCATCTATCCGACCTACTCCGTTATTCTGTCCAATTTAATAACAAAGAAAAGGTCAGTCTTGAATATGAATTACAAATAGTTCAAAACTATCTTAATCTTGAATCCATTCAGTTCGAAGACAGACTACAATACAAATTAGAGATTAAGCCCGAAACGTTGGAAATGAAAATTCCACCTATGGCGATCCAACTCCTGGTAGAAAATGCCATAAAACACGGTATTTCAAATCTTCCTGCGGGAGGTGTAATACACATTAAGTCGTATATGGAACTGAATAAGATGGCTGTTGAAGTGATAAACACCGGACAACTCAAAGAAACAGCTTCTGAGGCCACCACTGGAATTGGTTTGAAAAACGCCTCGGACAGGCTGAAATTATTGTTTGGAAAACTCTCAGATTTGAAAATTATGAATCTGGATGAAGAAAATGTATTGGCTAAATTTACCATTCCCATAAACGGATATTAATATGAAAGCATTGGTAGTAGATGATTCAAGACTGGCTCGAAATGAATTGAAAAGATTGCTTAAGGAGTTTGATAAAATTGAAATTATGGGTGAAGCCGCTAATGCAATGGAAGCCCGTGAAAAAATCGAAAATGACAAACCGGATTTGGTTTTCTTGGATATCCAAATGCCAGGTAAGAATGGGTTTGAACTTCTTGAAGAATTGGAATACATTCCTGAAGTGATTTTTACTACAGCATATGATGAATACGCTATTAAAGCGTTCGAATATAATGCTCTGGACTACCTACAAAAGCCGGTACAAAAGGATAGACTAGCCGGCGCGATCAGCAAAGTGGCCGAACAGCGTGAAAAGAGGGAGGCCTCCCAGGAAGATAGAATGACAGAAAATGACCAGGTTTTTGTAAAAGATGGGGAGAAATGCTGGTTTGTGACACTTTCTAAAGTCAGATTATTTGAAGTAGATGGTAACTATACCAAGCTTTATTTTGAGGAAGAGAAACCTATGATCCCTAGAACTTTAAACTATTTAGAATCTAGGTTAGATCCGAAGACATTCTTTCGTGCCAACCGTCAACAAGTTATAAATCTTAAATGGGTTGAGCGAATTGAACCCTGGTTCAGCGGTAGTATTAAAATATATATGAAGGGAGGTCACGAGGTTGATGTATCGAGAAGGCAAACTCAGCGTTTTAAAGATCTCATGAGCTTTTGACGTCCCAATATGGGAAGAATACTTTCTTTTTAGGAATAGTTAAAGCTCAAAAGCCTTTTTTTACCCGAAATTTACCCTTTTAGCGACTGGCACGGATTTTCTACTGTCTGTCGGCATGATAACTATAGATGACTTTCAAATACTTCCATTCTCGAAACAATGCGATTTTATTACAGTGTTCGCAGACTATCTGGCTTACAGGATAGAAGAAGAAAAGAAGTATTATTTATACGCTATGGAAAATTATTTCGTAGAAGTCGCTTATTTGCCTGTTGAAGGGAGGGTTCTTGAGATTAGAGCCTTTTATGATTTGAATCAAATAGATGATTACCTCGATTTTATAGACATAAGTGGTTTAACGCGCTAGAGTCGTCGCTGGAAGCATATTGTTCAACAACACTTTTGCATCGGTAACATTCAATATCTCATCTACGGTTAGAATCAAACGTGTTTTATGCTCTCTTAATTTGCACCTTTTAGGGTGGGCCTGTACATAGGTTAAAACATTGCCAAAAGCTTCTGATTTAAAATAGTCTTCCCGTTCCGAGGGTACGAAGTAGGCCTTTAGCTTTTCACTTTTAAGGTTCAATTTTTCAAACCCCAGTTTCTCTGCTTTCCATCTTAATCTGACCGTTTCTATTAATTCGGCTACGGATTCTGGTAAGGGGCCAAAGCGGTCGACCAATGAGCTACCGAATTTAATCAGATGTTCCTCGTCTTTTATATTATCCAGTTTTGAATAAAGACTCAAACGCTCTGAAATATTATTTACATAAGAATCCGGAATGATTAGCTCAAGATCGGTTTCTATGGTACAATCCTGAACAAGGACTTTGACCGTTTCAGATAGCTCTTTTTCAAATAGATCGCGGAACTGTGTTTCCTTAAGCTCCTGCACCGCCTCATCGAGAATTTTATGATAAGTATCGAATCCCAAATCCGTTATAAAACCGCTTTGCTCAGCACCTAACAAGTTTCCAGCGCCCCTTATATCCAGGTCGCGCATAGCTACTTTGAAGCCATCACCTAAATCTGAGAACTCTTCCAACGTGCTTAATCTTTTACGAGCATCTGAGGAGAGCCCAGCAGTTGGAGGTGATAACAAATAACAAAATGCCTTTTTATTTGACCTTCCTACACGCCCTCGCATCTGATGTAGATCAGATAAACCAAACATATGGGCTTGGTTAATGATGATCGTATTTGCATTTGGTATGTCCAGACCGGATTCAATAATGTTGGTTGAAACCAGCACATCATATTCGCCTTCAATGAACTTGACCATTGCCTTTTCTAAAACAGCGCCATCCATCTGACCGTGTGCGACACCTACTCGGGAATCAGGAACTAGTCGTAAAACTATGTTCGCTACCTGATCAATGTCGCTAATACGGTTATGCACAAAAAATACCTGGCCGCCTCTTCGAAGTTCAAAGCTTACCGCATCGCGAATTACTTCTTCATTAAAGCTATGTAGCTCTGTAGTAACCGGTTGCCGATTGGGAGGAGGCGTGGAAATAATACTTAAATCCCTTGCACCCATTAGGGAAAAATGAAGGGTTCTTGGAATAGGCGTAGCAGTAAGCGTTAACGCGTCAACGTTCACACGCAACTCTTTAAGCCGTTCTTTTACTTTCACTCCAAACTTTTGCTCTTCATCTATGATCATAAGTCCAAGATCTTTGAACTTTACATCCTTACTCACAATTCTGTGAGTGCCAATTAAGATATTGGTTTCTCCTGACTCTACGCGTTGAAGGGTTTCCTTTATTTCCTTATTGGATTTGAAACGATTTATGTATTCAACCCTAACCGGAAAATTGGCAAGCCTCTCTGAAAATGTACGATGGTGCTGCATAGCCAATATTGTGGTGGGTACTAAAACAGCTACTTGTTTATTATCGACTACTGCCTTAAATGCGGCCCGAATGGCGACTTCTGTTTTTCCAAAGCCAACATCTCCACAAACTAGGCGGTCCATTGGGTGCGAAAGTTGCATGTCGTCCTTTACATCACCTGTGGCTTTGGCTTGATCAGGAGTATCTTCATAAATGAATGAAGACTCAAGTTCGGCTTGCAAAAAGCTGTCTTCTGAGTAGGCATAACCGGGTGCCTTTTTTCGCTTGGCATATAGGTTTATAAGATCTTCGGCTATTTCGGCTACTTTCTTTTTTGCTTTTTTCTTTTTATTCTCCCACTCCGGAGAACCTAATTTGCTGATGCTGGGAGCTGTGCCTTCCTGGCCTGTATATTTTGATATTTTATGTAAAGAGTGGATACTAACATACAAGAGGTCGTCGTCTCTGTAGATCAGCCGGATAGATTCCTGTAAATGTCCATTTATTTCTTGCCGTTCGAGCCCAGCGAATTTTCCGATACCATAATCGATATGAGTGACAAAATCTCCAGGTTGCAAAGTACGAAGCTCTTTAAGAGTGAGTGCTTTTGATTTGGAATGCTTATCCTTTGTCTTGTATCGATGGAAACGTTCAAATATCTGATGATCTGTATAACAGGCGATTTTAAGTGTTTCGTCAGCAAATCCACTTCGCAAGCTGATATTTAAATCCTGAAATTCGGTAGTATGATCAATTTCCAGGAAAATATTATGCAGGCGTTCTAGTTGCCTTCCGGAATCGGCAGCTATTAACGTAGTGTAACCCTTGGTCTGGTTGTCATTAATGGCTTGGGCCACTAGTTCAAAATTCTTGTTGAACGACGGTTGTGGCTGAGACTTAAGCACGTAGCTTTTACCCTTTAGATAAAATCGATTTCCAAATTCAACCTTAACTAGATTTTGAAGTTGTTGTTGAAAAGAGTTAGAAGTCTCAAACAAACTCTCCGGATTAATCACAACCTGTGTGTCACCGCTTTCTTTTAGAATTTCCGCAAAACTCTGACTGGATTTGTCAAAGTAACTGTCGATTACATCTAGCAACTGTTGAATATCCTTGAACCATACTTTAGTATTGTTGGGAAGAAAATCTACAAAGCCCTGACGTTCTTCTTGGATTAGTTTAGTCTGAATATTTGGTATGAGATTTATTTCTCGGACGTTATCAACCGAAAGCTGAGAAGTAGGATCAAAAGTTCGTATACTCTCAATTTCATCGCCGAACATCTCTATCCGGTACGGCAGGTCATGGGCGAATGAAAAAACATCAATGATACCCCCACGCACTGCGAACTGACCTGCTTCGTACACAAAATCCGTCTTTTCAAAATCGTAAGATAATAGTACCTCGCTCAGAAATTCGGAATCTATCTTTTCACCAATTTTTGCCGTAAACGTATTCTTTTGTAACGATTTCTTATTGACTACGCGCTCTGTAAGCGCTTCAGGATACGTGACTATGATCTCACCACTGGAGGCTTTATGATTGACCCGATTCAGAATTTCCGCACGCATCAGGACATTAGCGTTTTCCGTTTCTTCAAATTCGTAAGGCCTTTTGTAGGAAGTGGGAAAAAAGAGGACTTCCTTACCAGAGAGTAAATTTTGAAGGTCGTTAAAGAAATAGGCTGCTTCTTCCTTATCGTGAAGAACTATAAGTTGGTTTTGATGTGATGTTTGGTAAACCGACGCTACCAAAATAGCATCCAAGCTGCCAGATACATTTTTTATTTGAACAGACTTTTCCTCATTCGCCTTCATTTCTTCAGCGATGGACTGCACAATACTGTCAGCTCTGTAGAGCTTTAATAAGTCATTCGGCTTCACAGGGCGGCAAATTTAGAAAATATGCAGTGGAACTTATGGTCGCAAACGATTGAAGTTTTTGAATTTATTTTTTACCCTCAAAAGGCCATCTTTATTCGATTATATTTGTTTACTGTGTAAAGGAAACCATCATGAGAAACCCGCTCGAAGAAGTTAAGCATCGTCTAGGTAAACCCTATGAAGATCTCGAATATTTATTGATTGCACTCAAAGAAGTTCTTATTGAAAATGGTGAGAACGAAATGGCAAATCAAATCCCCTGGATCAATCAACTTAAACCTTTTGATGCCTCAGCGTTTACCTTAAAACATATTCAACTTTATAGTATTGTATTTCAACTGGTGAATACGGTAGAGGTGAACGCCGCAGTGCAGCAACGTAGGCAACAGGAAAGTAGTGAATCCCTTTCCAGTGTTCACGGGCTTTGGGCCAATAGTTTTAAAACATTGAAAGATCATGGAGTTACTGATGCGACTTTGGCGGAACACCTGGGTGCGATACAGGTAGAACCCGTGCTCACCGCTCATCCGACCGAGGCTAAGCGTGCTACCGTTCTAGAGCATCACCGGCAGCTGTACTTACTCATGGTATCTCGGGAAAATGAGATGTACACCGAGCGAGAAATGGAGAACATTCGCTTAAATATCAAACTCTCTCTCTATCGCCTTTGGAAAACAGGTGAAATTTTTGTTGAAAAACCGGACATTCAGTCGGAATTGCGCAACATACTGCACTATCTCACTAATGTTTTTCCCGAGGTCATTCCGGTGGTTGATCGCAGAATGCTCCAGGCATTGGAAGAAGAGGGGTTTTCTTCAAAAGCAATTCAAGCCCAAGGTACTTACCCGCGTATCACATTTGGCGATTGGGTTGGGGGCGATCGTGATGGCCATCCGCTAGTAACCGCAGATATTACCTCGGAGACCTTGCGTCAGCTTCGATTAAATGCTATGGTAGTAGTTCGAAGGTGCCTCACCGGGTTAGTTAAGAATCTCAGTTTCGCCATTCACCGTCATGAGACCAGTGAAGATTTTCAACAGCGGATCACTGAAATGTCCAAATTATTGGAAAACCGAGCCGATATAGCGATTGAGCGAAACAAAGGCGAGGCATTCCGTCAATTCGTGAACTTGATGTTGACGAGGCTTCCGCTGGATACGGCCAGGGGACATGCCACTCAACTGGCTGAATTTGAGGGGGCCTACATTGAAAAAGGGGAGCTAGTTGCAGATATGGAACTCTTGAAAAAAGAGCTGGCTCGATATGGTGCCACATCAATCGCACATAATGATCTGAATGATGCCATCCGCTGTGTTGATATATTTGGATTTCATTTGGCCGCACTTGATGTTCGTCAGAATAGTGATTTTCATGATCGGGCAATAACTGAACTTATGGAGGCTGCCGGTTATAATGTGGATGAACCCTATATTTCCTGGGATGAGGAGAGACGGTTAGAGTTCTTAAATAAAGAGTTGGAATCCAACCGGCCTTTTTCTCACGCAAATATGGAACTGGGACCACATGCCAGGGCAGTAGTGGATGCGTATAAAGTCATTGAAAAACATGTGACCCAATACGGTTTGGATGGCATCGGGTCCTTTATTGTCAGCATGACGAGGTCTTTATCGGATCTCTTAGGGGTCTACATTCTTGCTCGAGAAGCCGGTCTCACAGTAAAAAGAGACATGGGAATAGTATGCTCCATTCCTGTGGTGCCGTTATTGGAAACTATAGGTGATCTTGCCGCCGGCCCGGAGATATTGGATGCTTTTCTGTCGCATCCTTTTACAAAAAGAAGTATAGCCTACATTAGGGAGCGTAGAAACTCGAATCAGCAAGTTCAGCAGGTGATGGTGGGCTATAGCGATAGCAATAAAGACGGGGGAATTTTAGCGAGCCAGTGGAATTTATATCGTGCTCAATCTAAACTCACAGAAACAGGGGCTATACACGATGTAAAAATTCGTTTTTTTCACGGGAAAGGAGGAAGTATAAGTCGGGGTGCCGGACCGACTCATTATTTTATGCAGGCGTTACCGCACTCGTCGGTAAATGGAGATATTCGACTAACGGAGCAAGGTGAAACTATTGAGCAGAAATATGCAAATAAAGTCAACGCCGCCTATAACTTAGAACTGTTGTTGGCAAGTGCTACGGCTAAAACCGTGGTTAGTAAATCCACACCCAGGAAACCTCATCCTCTGGCTGAAACTTTGGATTACCTGGCCGCAGAAAGTAAGAAAGTATATTCGGCCTTGTTAAATGAAGAAGGCTTTATTCCGTTCTTCCGAACGGCCACTCCGATTGATGCCATTGAAATGAGCAAGATTGGGTCAAGACCATCAAGAAGGAAAGGTATGAATTCCTTAAGTGATCTGCGAGCCATCCCTTGGGTGTTTTCTTGGAGCCAGTCGCGCTTTAATATGACGAGCTGGTACGGACTTGGCACCACGTTAACTGATTATCAGATAAACGATCCGGAAGGTTTTGCTGATTTCAAAGAAGCAGTGAAATCGGATCCTTTTATTCGATATGTACTGACTAACGTTGATACGAGTCTGGCCGCTACCGATGATGAAATTATGAGAATGTATGCGTCGTTAGTACCGGACGAAGAATTGAGAGATAAATTTCTCAACCTGTTCTTAGCTGAGCTTGAAAAAACACGCGGTATAATGTTGGAGTTGTTAGGTAGAACCGTTGAAGAACGCAGATCTCAGCATTATTATTCTAACGTGTTGCGAGCTTCAACCATGAAAGACCTACATGCGAAGCAGGTTAGCTTACTCAAGCAGTGGCGGACTGAAAAAGAGGATGGTAACGGAGAAGGGCCTACACTAATTGCGTTGTTGACTACTATCAATGCCATAGCCGGTGCCATGCGAAATACAGGTTGATTTTAGCGCAATTGACTAACTTAAGGGTTTCGCCATATAAATAGTTTATGAGAACGAGCCTGAGTGAAATGCTGGGAATAGATCACTCCGTTATTGTGGCACCCATGTTTTTGGTGTCCAATGTGGAGATGACGGTGGCTGCAGCGGAAGGTGGAGCTACCGGAGCTATTCCTGCCTTGAATTACCGTACGGACGAGGAACTGCGCGCAGCGATTGCTGAGATTAAATCTAGAACCAATAAGCCTTTTGGTATTAATCTCATTGTCAATAAGTCCAACCCGAAGTATAAAAAACAGCTGGATACGCTGGTAGAGGTAGGTGTAGATTACATCATTACGTCCTTAGGAAGTCCGGAAGAAACCATTCGCCGATGTAAACCAAAGGGGATCAAGGTATTTTGTGATGTGGTGGATGAGGGCTACGCCAAAAAAGTCGAAGAACTTGGAGCCGATGCCCTGATTGCTGTAGATAATAGTGCCGGCGGGCATTGTGGCCCCCTGGATAAGGCTGATTTGATCAAAAGATTGTTAGAGAATTGCAGCTTGCCGGTGATTTCAGCTGGAGGCATTGCGACTCCAGAGCATTATCGAAAGGCTTTAGCAATGGGCGCTTCCGGGGTGTCTGTGGGCACCGTTTTTTTGGCCAGCGAGGAGGCCAATCTTTCCAAAGAGTACCAAGATGCCCTAATCGATTACGGGGCTGATGACGTAGTGCTGACCACTAAACTTTCAGGTTCCCATCTGACCGTGATCAATACACCTTATGTGCAAAAAATAGGAACCGAAGCCGGTTTTTTTGAGAGTCTGCTGTTAAAGAATAAAACCCTTAAGAAGTACGTAAAAATGTTCGTGGCATTCAAAGGCATGAAAAAGATTGAAAGCTCCATGAACAAGGCGAGCTATAAAAGTATGTGGTGTGCAGGGCCTGCGATCGAGCATGTGCATGGTGTGAGGCCGTTGAAGGAGATTTTGACCGAGATAGTTTCCTAAACGTACGACATGGAACATAACTGTCGAGATTATGAAAAGACAAAGTCCGATATTGAAAATTACGGACTTACCGTCATAATTGTTAGAGGCACAGATTATCTACCCTCATTCGCTTACAGTATTGGGCTTTGGCAAAAATTCAAACACCCAGAAGTAATTTGCATAGGATTAAATACCAAAACCCTTCATACAATTATTAACGATGTCGCCGACCTGGTTAAGGATGGAGAACTAATAGTAGCGGCTGTTGATTATGAAAATATTTTTGATAAGCTAAGAGCTCGTTTTCTAGACGTAAATCAAGGAAATTTCAGCGGCTATTTTGGAACGGCCATTGACTTTTATAATTCATTCCAATTTCCTGCACTTCAACTTGTATGGCCAGATAAGCACAACATTCTCCCATGGGAGGAGGATTTTGAAGAAGACTTGGTGTTTTGTCAACCTCTCCTTGATCGAAATATGAAGTTCAAATTTATGGAAGCTAAGAATTTAGGGTGTTTTACAACACGACAATGGCTAGAATTAAACAGCTCTATTTTGAGGGTCATTCACGACACGAATGGAGATTGGCAATTTCTAACGGGAGATCAATTACAGGAGGATGCAAGACTAGTCGCACTAGAACAACTGACTTTAAGAGACTTAAGATTAAATGAAGTTTTTGACCTTGACTATGGAGAAGAAGCACATAGAGAATTCATTGGAGACCCCTGGACTCGAAGAAAAGTCGTCGATCAGGAATAACAATAAAGATTATTAAAATACTTGCCGTTAATTTATGAAACGAATATCAACCCTACTTATCTTCTTTTTCTTAATTCTTACTCTAGAAGCCCAAGTCAAACCCAAAGACCTGGATGCCATTATCGAAAAAGCTCAGAAACAATGGAATGTACCAGGGTTGGCCGTGGCGGTTGTGAAAGATGGTGAAGTAGTGCTGAGTACAGGATACGGCACACTGGAAGAGGGCAAAAAAGAAAAAGTAGACGGGGCCACCTTATTTGCCATTGCCTCGAACACCAAGGGTTTCTTATCATCGGCTATAGCTACACTTGTTGCTCAAGGCAAGCTGAATTGGGATGATAAGGTAAAGAAACACTTGCCCTACTTTGAAATGTATGATCCCTACGTGACCAATGATATTACCATCCGTGACTTACTTTGTCATCGTGCAGGTCTGGGCACCTTTAGTGGGGATGCCATTTGGTATAAATCCGAACTCCCTGCAGAGGACATTGTGAAACTGGCGAGGCATGTGCCTCAGGCCTTTCCTTTTCGTGGAGGCTATGGCTACTCTAATCTAATGTTCATTACCGCTGGGGAGGTCATCAAAGCCGTTACCGATAAACCCTGGGATCAGTATGTGGCAGAAACGTTTTTTCGGCCTTTGGGCATGAACCGCACTATTACTTCAACCAACTTACTGGAGATGAAAGGAAATGCTGCCACACCTCACAAAACAAAGCTTGATAACAATCAACCGATTGAATGGGTGAATTGGGATAACATGGGTGCCGCCGGGGGCATTATTTCATCTTCCGATGACATGGCGAAATGGATGATTATGCATTTGAACAGCGGTATTGTCAATGGTGATACCTTACTCGATCCGGTTCAGCAAAACACATTATGGACTATTCACAATAACTACACATTGAGTGCAGCTTCAAAAGAGCGGATACCAGGCCGGCATTTTTCTGGGTATGGTCTGGGCTATGGCTTGCAAGATTACTACGGCCGGATGATCGTGAGTCACGGCGGAGGTTATGACGGGATGTACTCAAGGTTGGCCATGATGCCCGATGAAAATCTGGGGGTAATGGTTTTAACCAACAGCATGTCCGGCATTAGCACGCCCCTGACCTATGCGATTTTCAACTTGTTCATCAAAGAGGATCAACGTGACTGGGTAGCTGACTTCTTTCGCCCTCAAAAAGAAGACGAGCGAATTATTAAACTGAAAGAAGCGAGAAAAACCGGAACCAAGCCTAGTGTAGATCAATCTATCTATGCAGGGGCCTATTTTGCCGATATGTATGGCGACATTTCAATAAAAGAAGAAGTCGGCAACTTAAAACTGCATTTTTCCCATTCTCCGGATCTATCGGCTTCTCTAAGCCATTGGCACTATGACACCTGGAAGATCGAGTGGGATCAAACGCACGCGTGGTTTGACTTTGGCCTGATCACTTTTGAGCTAAATGAAAACCGTGAGGTCACGGGCTTCAACATTAACGTACCCAATGGTGATATCTTTTTTGATGAGTATACGATCGTAAAACAGCAATAGGCGGATTGGCCTGCTTTGAATCAGGCTACGGATTGCTGCTTACTTTCAATGACTTCAATTGTATTTTTAATCTGTTGGGCATGCCTTCTATTATGTGCGTGGATAAAATCCAGGGCGTCGCCAAGGTAAAACTTGAGTATTGGACCGAGGGCCGTAATTACTTTAAATGAGCGCAGATCTTTGTTTTCGGTTCGGGCTAATACTAACTTGAATCGGTCAAGATTAAGTATAAACTGTTCAATAGCTTCTTTTCCTGTTCCTTCCTTTGGATAGAAAACTTTTAATGTTTTCATCTTGCTTTTGATCTCACCTTCTGAAGTGGGCGCCAGTTTTTTGGTGAACATAGCGGCAAACATTGTTTTTTTGTAATCACCTTTTTCAGGTCTGAGAAGTTCTAATTTCTCTTCGATTTGATCCAGATAGAGCTCTGTAGCTTTGTTCATATGATCGAAGCATTCTACCGTAGACCATGCATCTTCCCTAGGCCTTGCCAAAAGCAGTTCTTCGGGTAATGTTTCCATTTCATGGGTGAAGGCTAGTAGTTCCTGGTTTTGTTTGGCCAGCTCCTGAAGTAATTCTGAGTTTTTCATGTCCTTGTTGTTTTCTTCAAAATTAAGACCAACACCTATTTCCGTGGGTTGATATAGATCAAGAAAAGATCTAACGAATTTTTTTTCTGAGTCGGCTCAAGGTTTCGGGTGTCATGCCCAGATAAGAAGCAATATGCCGCTGCGAAACGAGCTGAAAGAGGTGCGGACTTTGGTCCATAAGACGGTCGAACCGTTCTTCTGCCGTGTAGGATCGAGATTCTACTTGCCTTCTCGACATGCCAATGAGCATTTTAGCGTTGAATAATCTACCCCAACGCTCAATGGATTTGTATTTATCAAACATACGCATCAGATCATCATGGTGTATTCGTGCCAACTCCACGTTTGTAGTGGTTTCCATGCACCACTCTGACGGGTTACGTGTGAGAAATGAATCATAGGCGCCGGAATAATCACCCTTATACGAAAAACCAATGCTGATATCCTCACCATCTTTGAAGGCATATCCACGTACAACACCTTCGTACACGTAGTAAAAATAATCTTCTACTTGCCCGATCTTAGTGATTTGTTTACCCTTTTCTAGTGACAATGGTTTCCAGTAGGTTTTGAAATCATACCATTCACCTTCCTCAAGCTTGGAAAGGGTTTCAATTTGATCTCTTAAACCTTGAAATAGGGCATCCATGGAAAAACTAGAACGATGACATGAATATAACGCTGAAAAAATGATTATAATAGTTGTATGCAACTTCTATCTGACTTATCGGGTGCTGTCGCCCTCTTGAGCTTAATATTTCTGGCCATTGGTTTGTACAAGCCATGGATTATGCTGTGGTGGGAGGATACACAGAATAGAAGAAAAATACTGAAGGTTTATGGCTTTGCCACCTTATTTTTTTACGTACTCCACTTAATCTTTAGTCGGATAGAAGTGCTGCTCTAGTACATAACGCCACCCGCTGTATTTCATTTATATCGGTAAACCCGAAAAGATATAATTCACCTCCGTCTTTGATTCCGGTTTTTTTTCGCATGGTAGCCACATCGTCTCTAAAATTCCTTGTGGAAATATTGGCCTTGCCATTGGGTATAGCACGTTTGATTTCTTTTTTCGAATAAGGCAACAATTGTTCGATTATAAACACACGTCCTGGAAACTCTGGTAATAATTGGCTGCTGGTGTACAAATGCGTGTGTTTATGGAGCTTCTTGACAGAAAACTTTTCCGAGACAAAAGCAAATGCCCCAGCTTTTAAGATAGCTGCATTGGGCTCGTACATATATTTGAGGGGTTTTGAGAAACCGGCGTGAGAGGTACCTATTTCCCTAATGGTAGAATCTAACCTTTCCATCTGTCCTTTTTTGAAATTAACCATGGAGAGCTTAACATCTTTACCTTGCGTTTTGGAAATGAGATAGAGTACTTCTTTACAATCATTTTCTATAGCCACTACATGAACTTCATCAACCCTTTCCAGAGAACTTATAGCCAGATCAATATCCATCATAGGAGAAGTTTTGATCAAAAACTGATCGCCTTTCCCTTTTAATTGGGGCAGTAGTTGAATGACATTCGGGGTACAGTCTTCTAATCGGAATACGCGATTTTGATTCTCATCTCTACGAGTGGGATCAATGTAGATACAATCTACGTTTCCCGAAACGGAATTGAGATAATCCTCGGCAGTGCTGTTGTGAACTTCAACATTCTGTCTTTTTAAGACAGACAAGTTTAATTCAGCGAGTATGGCCAGGTCCTCATCTTGCTCAACATAGTGCCCTTTTTCAAACGACTGTGATAACGCCCAGCTATCCACGCCTGCACCTCCTGTGAGATCTACAAATGAATTTCCATTTACGATAGAGGCCTTGTACATTGCTGCAACTTCAGACGAACATTGCTCCATGGACAGTTTTGGCGGATAAACTATCCCTTTAGTTTTGCCCCAGGTAGGCAGCTTGGATTTTGCTTTTTGCCTTCCTGAGATCTGTTCTGAAATCAAGCGGATAGGTACACCATTTACCTCTTTGTACTTTAGAGAAAGCTGAAAAGGATCTTCATTTTCATGCTCAAGAATGAAAGACTGTATCTTTTGTGAAAGAAGTTTATCGATCAATACACGAGGTTACTGGCTGCTAAATACTCTGCAATTTGAACAGCGTTGGTTGCTGCTCCTTTTCGAAGATTATCTGCGACGACCCACATATTTATGGTGTTGGCATTAGATTCGTCTCTACGTAATCTGCCTACATACACTTCATCTTTTCGGTGAGCGTTGAGAGGCATCGGATATACGTTGTTGGCCACGTCATCCTCGACGATAACCCCAGGAGTATTTTCGAGGATTGATCGCACCTCGTTGAGGTCATAATCGCGGTGAAACTCCACATTGATAGACTCGCTATGTCCTCCTATAACCGGTAGCCGTACCGCGGTAGCCGTAATTTGAATACTATCGTCATCTAAAATCTTACGGGTTTCATTCACCATTTTCATTTCCTCCTTGGTGTATCCGTTATCCATGAACACATCTATATGGGGAAGCACATTCATATCAATTTTATGAGGATATACTGGATCGGCCGGAGTTCCGTTTCGCTCGCCCATCAACTGATTTACTGCTGCTTTGCCTGTTCCTGTCACGGACTGGTAGGTTGAAATAACCAGTCGTTTGATTTTATATTTTTTATGAAGTGGCGCCAGGGGCATCACCATTTGAATCGTCGAGCAATTGGGGTTAGCAATGATCCTGTCATCAATGCGCAGTCTTTCACCATTGATTTCCGGCACAATGAGCTTATGTTCTGGGCTCATTCTCCAAGCCGATGAATTGTCAACCACCACGCAACCTACCTCAGCAAATTTTGGCGCCCACTCTAAAGAGGTTGACCCACCTGCGGAAAAAATAGCAATATCAGGTCTTAAGGATACGGCTTCGTCCATACCAATCACAGAATAAGTTTTTCCCTTGAATTCTACTTTTTTACCCACTGATCTGGCCGATGCCACGGGTAATAACTCGTCAAATTCAAAGTTTCGCTCAACCAAGACCTGCAACACCTCCTGTCCTACAAGCCCCGTTGCCCCAACAATTGCTAGTTTCATTACTTTTCTGTTTTTAAATAGAGTATTTTTAATACAAACTGTAGAAATACAAAATTAGTACAATTTAACGATGGCTAGAGTTGGTTTTAGCTCATTTATTATCACCTTAATTGTCTTTTGTGCTGCCAACCTTTTAAATGGACAGATAAGAGAAGATTTTTCTGATGGCAATTTTGATCAATTACCGGCGTGGATAAGTTCACAATTCTCGGGTAAAGATGATTATACTGTAGTTGAAGGTCAGTTAAGAAGCGATGGCCCAAGTGCTACTAGCAGCATTTGGATATCAACTTCTGGACTACCAACATTTATCGATGGTACGTTAGTATGGGAGTTTCAAGTAGAATATGATCAGGCACCTAGCAACTCTAATAATATTCGCATCTATTTTGGTTCGGACAAAGCGGATTTATCTGATTCTCCCCAGGGCTATTATATTCAGCTAGGAGAATCAGGATCAGATGATGGTATTGATTTTTATAAAACCACATCAACTGAACCTTTGATCCTAGATCCGGAGCCATCAGTCTCAACTTCCATTAACCATATAATTCGCTTGACTAGAAATGAGACAGGAAAATGGACGCTATACAAGAGTGAATCAGGAGGCAGTGATTTTGTGATAATTGGAACGATTACAGATATAGAAATTGAACTGGGAAACCATTTCGGTTTTTTAGTTAATCATACTTCCTCAAGGAATGCCAGTTTCTTTTTTGATAATGTCATACTTCCATTTCCGGATGACATTCCACCGTCACTTTTAGATGTGAGGACGCTTGATGGTCAAAGAATAGTTCTCGAGTTTTCTGAGGAACTTGATCTTAGAACGGCGGAGTACCCATTGACATATGTTTTGTCATCTATTGGAAATCCAATATCTGCTGATCTCGATTCCAATACCGTGGTTCTCAGATTTACTGATTCATTTGTTAATGCCACAAACTATGAACTTTCTATTGACAACCTTGAGGATATGAATGGCAATGTGTTGATAAGTACTCAAAGCAGTTTCTTTTACTTTCAACAACCGGAACTTGAGCCAAGAGATATAATTATTTCTGAATTTTTAGCCGATCCTGACCCGCCAAATGACTTACCTACAGGTGAATTTGTAGAGATTTTCAACCGTAGCAATAAGGTTTTTAATCTTAATGGATGGCGATTATCTGATTTATCTAGCAGCTCAATACTAGGTGACTCTTATATCTTTCCCAATGAATATTTGATTATTTGTTCAGAAGAAGATTTTAGTGCGTATTCCGCTTTTGGAAAAACCATTCAATTGGATCGACTACCTACCCTAAATAATGGGGAAGATGTCTTGGTACTTCACAATGGGGTTGACAAAGTATCGGACTCCTTACAATATGATCTGTCTTGGTATCGCAGTTCAGCAAAGCAAGAAGGAGGTTGGTCACTTGAAATTATAGACCCCTACAATGATTGTGCTCAAGCAGCAAATTGGGTGGCGTCCGAAGATTTTCGAGGGGGCACTCCAGGATCCGAGAATTCAGTATTCGCTGAAAAACCTGATTTAACAGGCCCTTTAATTGTGAGTGTAATAGCGCTTAGCGCCGATACAATTAATATTTTGTTCAATGAGGAGTTAGATGAAACCTCTATAGTACAAGCCGAGTATCTAATAACCCCTGAAGTTGGATTCGATTCCGTAATCATAGTAAATGACTTGAAAGAACTAAAAATCGTTCTCTCGAATCCATTACAGTCAGGCGTTTCTTATTCGATTAGGCTATCTGCAATTCGTGATTGTCCTGGTAACCAAATTATTCAGAATGAGACCCCTTTTGCATTAATAGAGAAGGCCGATATTGGAGATGTTATATTGAACGAGATTCTTTTTGATCCCTACCCAAACGGTGCAGATTTTGTAGAAGTATATAACACTTCGGAGAAATATATAAACCTCAAAGAATGGTTCTTTGGAAATATAGGTTCGAACGGAAGCGATCCCATCCCGCTAAATTTGAAAATAATTACATCAGATAATCTTATAATACCGCCCAAGAGTTATCTTGCTTTCACCATTCAAGATAACCTCAGGGACTTTTATTCATCTATAGATGAGAACAGGATATTTCTGGTGGAATCACTACCCTCAATGCCCAATGATGAGGGTTCCATTAGTCTGATTCGGCCCGACTCCAGTTTAACAGAAGCATTTCAATATAAGGATGATTTTCACTTCGAACTTTTGATTGACAACGAAGGTGTTTCTCTCGAACGGATTTCATCAATACATCCAACGACTCAATCTTCCAATTGGAGGTCGGCGGCCTCAATGGTAGGTTTTGCTACACCTGGAATTAGAAACTCGCAAAACTTGGAGGGTTCAAATTTATCCAACTCTATTTCAATTGATCCACAAATCATTATACCTGATGGGTCCGGTCAAAATGATTTTGCTACTATAAGATATCAATTTGATCAGGCCGGTAAAGTAGCCAATGTAAGGGTATATGATGTTAAGGGTCGGCAGATAATAGTATTGGCCGAAAACCAAACACTAAGTGCTGAGGGGTTCTTTCTTTGGGATGGGCTTGACAGTAATGGTTTGAAAGCCCGAACGGGATACTATATCGTCTATTTTGAGGTATTCGATAGTTCAGGCAATGTGACGAGTTATAAAGAAAAGGTTGTGGTTGGCACTCGTTTTTAAAATCAAATCCAGAAAAAATTTAACCTTTCTTTTATGCAACCGATTAACATCGTAATGAGAAACTAAACACGCAGAATTTTGTTTAATTTAAAATAGATTAACCAATATAATGAACTGCTTAATTGATAATTCGCTTATATATTCCCTAAAAAAAGGTAAGCGTGCAGAAGTTATTAGGCGTTACATAAGAATGAAATACAAGATTCATATGGATCTTGCCGCTATCAAAGAACGCATTAAAATATTATCCTCTTCGCACGTTGAATTGGCCTGATAATTAGGTTTGATTCTACAGTTTAGTCTTGATTCTATTTTGTAAACCTTAAGGTTTAGTAGTCCCTCGTGCTAGTAATTTTCTTCTACACTTCAGTTATTTAAAGTTTTTTACCACTTTTGCGCCATCTCAATTTAAAGGATTATTTATAATAACGAATTCTCTATGAGCAATAAAGAAAACCAAACCAGATACTCTGACGAGGAACTCGAAGAATTTGAAAGCTTAATTAAGGATAAACTTGAAAAGGCACGAGAAGAGTTAAAAATTCTCAAAGGTAGCTTGAATAAAAGCAACGATGAGGGTACCGACGCCACTGCTGGAAATACCAAAGTACTTGAAGACGGTGCGGATACTGCCGAAAAAGAAAACCTTAGCCAGTTGGCGGCGCGTCAGCAAAAATTTATTGTCAACTTAGAAAATGCGTTGGTTCGAATAAAAAACGGGACATATGGGATATGTTCGGTTACCGGAAACCTTATTTCCAAAGAAAGACTTAGAGCTGTACCACATACTACACAGTCCATTGCAGCAAAACTTAGCCAGCAGAGCTGAAGTTGAATTTCCTTCAAAATCATATTGAAGCGCTTATTTTTTGCTCTCAGGCCCCGATTAAAATCAAGGATATTCAGGGTTGCCTAACTGAAATGTTTGAGGCAGATGTACCTGAAGCTGATATTGAAGGGGGTGTTCAGGCTTTGATGACCAAATACGCTGACGACACCTCCTCGCTTGAAATTGTACAAGTAGGAGGAGGATACCAGTTTTTGACTAAGCCAGCCTATCAGGCCAGCATTGGAATTCTTTTAAAGCAGCAATCCAAAAGAAGGTTATCCACGTCGGCCCTGGAAACACTTTCAATTATAGCCTATAAACAGCCTGTAACCAAAGGAGATATGGAAAGTATTAGAGGGGTAAATTGCGACTATGCGGTTCAAAAGTTGTTAGAAAAGGGCTTGATTGAAATTAAGGGGAAATCAGAAAGTATAGGTCGGCCGTTGCTGTATGGAACGAGTGATAAGTTTATGGAGTATTTTGGCATCAACACACTCAACGAACTACCCACACCAAAAGACTTTGTCAATCCTGCTGAAGAAAGTTCCATAGGCGAAGAAAGTGATACCTAGAGATTGCCATTATGAAGCAGAAGACTTCTGAAGATTCTTCGGGACGGCAGTCAGCTATACGCCTTAATAAGTTCATCGCTAATGCAGGGGTTTGCTCTAGGAGAGATGCGGACCAACTCATAAGTGGCGGAGAAATAAGTATTAACGGATCTGTAGTAACTGCGCTCGGTACTAAAGTACTAGTAAATGACATCGTTACCTATAAGGGAAGGACTCTTCGTCCCGAAAAACTAATTTATGTACTTCTCAACAAACCAAAAGATTTCATCACCACTATGGATGATCCTCAAGGACGCAGGACAGTGATGGAATTAGTAAAAAAGGCTGGTTACCAGAGAATCTATCCGGTAGGTCGATTAGATCGTAATACTACGGGTCTATTGGTGTTAACTAACGACGGTGAACTTTCCGAGCGACTGGCTCACCCGTCCAACAATATCAAAAAAATCTATAGTGTTGAGGTTGATAAACGAGTTACTAAAGAACATATATTGGCTATTCAGCATGGAGTTGAACTAGACGATGGAGTGGCTAAAGTAGACGAGTTAGCTATACTGTCCAATGATTCCCGCCATTTTGGTCTCGAAATACATATTGGTAAAAATCGCGTTGTAAGACGTATTTTTGAACACTTTGGTTATGAGGTAATTAAGCTGGACCGGGTATTATATGCTGGTCTCGACAAGCAAAATCTTCCTCGAGGAAAATGGCGATATCTTTCGGAAAGGGAAGTGCGCAAACTAAAGGGCCTCCGATAACTCTTGATATTCAATGACGAATGTACTCCCTTTACCGGGTTCAGAATTGACGGTGATTTGGCCACCTATTTTTTTTACCGCCTCCTTTACGATGAATAAACCTAGTCCGGAACCATCCGAGCTTGTGGTTGCTCTATAAAACATATCAAATATCTTTTCAAGATGTTCCGGTTCAATTCCGCTGCCATTATCTCTTATTGTAATGAATACTTTATTAAATTCTTTTTTAAAGACAACTTCTATCAGGGGATCCGTTTTCTCCAGGTCGTGATATTTAACAGCGTTTGCCAATAGATTATTTAGGATGATCTTTAATTGGGAAGCATCAGACGTCGTTTGATGATCCTTATTTCTGTCAAATACAAGGCGAATGCTGGCTGCTCCCTTGTTGAATTTCAGATCAGTAACAACTTCGTCTAACAAGTCATTAAAATTGATTTTATCCTTTTTTACAGGGCTTTTGCTATTCTTAGAGTAAAACAAAATATCGCTTATTACCTCATCTAACTTCTTAACTCTTTCCTCGATCTTATCGAAATAATGTGCGGTATCAGAATTGTCAGTTTCGAGCTTTGCTACATGAGTGAGGCCCAGAACGGAGGCTATTGGAGCTCGCAGATCATGAGATGTGCTGTACAGAAAACGGTCGAGATCAGCATTAGTATCTTTTAACTTAAGCCTTTCGTCCTCTAATAGCCACATGACCATACCCAGCCCCATGATTGTCACTAAGAACAAATCCACAATACCATATATGGATAGAATTATAGAAACATCAACTCCATAAACTACCAGGATCACGGTTACGAAGTATCCCATTTGCGCTATTCCGTATGCGATGAACGCGATACTTAGAAGTTTTTTGCCATAACTCTCGAGCCCAAAACGTCTTGAGAAAATAGCTAAAGACCCACTAACGATATAAACCAAACCGATAATAAATGAGCGTAGGCCGATTCTTAGAACATAACGTTCCATATAACGATCATCATCAAAGGCGTAAATGAAAACAAGAACAAATGCCAGTAAGGTAGCACCTGCTGCGAAAAGTAATGAGATTTTTCGTTCAATGTATCTATTATTCACCAGCTCATATGTACCCAAAGCCAAAAAAGCTGCCTGTATAAAACCTCCTGTCGTATGAACTAAGGTTCCAGAGAGTTTCAAACCCGTAGAAAGGTTTAAAGCACCCGGCCAGCTAACGAACATCATACCAGCGCTAAGCATGACTAGCCCTATCCAACTGATTGACCACTTGGATAAAAAGCGGCGAGAATAGACTCGACTGAAGTAAAAAAAATTTATAGAAAAAATTAGGGCAAGCCCGATCTGGGCAGCGTAGATAGAAAGTAGTCTCAAGAGAAGTTCACCCTCGTAGTTCATTGCTGTAAAATACTAATCGGTTAAGCTTTATGCAATTCCGGATCTAGAAGTAACAGGGTTAGGAAGAAAGTTTCTAAATAGAAGAAAATAGTATGCATACATACTATTTTTGATATAGAACTGCTATTTTTGGCTCTGCCAACGATTGCGGTGGTAATAAACAAAAAAAGCCTCAGCAGTTCTGAGACTTTTAATGTGGTGCTGAGTGGACTCGAACCACCGACTCACGGATTTTCAGTCCGATGCTCTACCAACTGAGCTACAGCACCCAAACGGACGGCAAATCTAGATAAATTTAGAAATGCTGCAAAAGAAATGTTTAAAATTATAGACAGCCTTAATTGGTGCGTATGGACTATATACAACAAGGATTATTTTTTATTACCCTGATTGTGGCCGGATATTTTCTTAACCAAAGAATCAGGCAAATTAAGTCTGGTATTAAGCTAGGTAAAGCGCCTGATTTGAGTGGCGATTCCAGCGATCGTTTACGGAATATGGTGCTTATTGCTTTTGGTCAGAAGAAAATGTTTAAAAAGCCCATTCCCGCTTTTTTACATCTTTTAATCTATGTTGGTTTTTTGGTGATCAATCTCGAGGTTTTGGAATTCATTTTAGATGGCCTTTTAGGAACCCATAGGCTATTTGCACCTTATCTCGGCGGCTTCTATAATGTTTTAATGAATATTTTCGAGTTTTTGGCAGCCGCAGTGCTATTCTCTTGTGTGGCTTTCTTGACACGAAGAAATATCTTGTCCATCCAACGATTCAAGTCGCCGGAGATGACGAAATGGCCCACTTTGGATGCGAACCTGATCCTGGTGATTGAAATAATACTTATGTTAGCTATTCTCACCATGAATGCCAGTGACCAGATCTTACAGGGAAGGGATAGTCATTATGCGGCGACAGGTGAATTATTTTTTAGCTCCACTTTAATACCGCTCTTAGAGGGTATGAGCACGACGACCCTCATAATAATTGAGCGCTCTGCTTGGTGGTTTCATATTATTGGTATACTGGCTTTTGCGGTTTATGTAACGTATTCAAAACATCTTCATATTTTCTTGGCATTTCCTAATACTTATTATTCGAGTTTAAAACCGAAAGGGGAAATGCACAATATGGACTCGGTAACGAATGAGGTTAATATGATGTTGGGCATACCTGTAGAAAACAGTGAGCCTCCGGCGGAAATTGGTCGTTTTGGAGCCAAAGATGTCAACGATCTAAGCTGGTTGAATATAATGAATGCCTACTCTTGTACAGAGTGTGGACGCTGCACCGCTCAATGTCCTGCAAACCAAACTGGTAAAAAACTCTCGCCCAGAAAGATCATGATGGATACTAGAGACCGTGCCGAAGAGGTTGTAAAAAGTATTTCGTCAGGTGGAAAAGGCCTTGAAGATGGTAAATCATTACTTGGGGATTACATAACGAAAGAAGAAATTAATGCTTGTACAAGTTGTAACGCTTGCGTAGAGGCATGTCCAGTCAATATTAATCCATTGGAGATCATTTTGGAAACGAGAAGATATGTGGCGATGGAAGAATCAGGTTCGCCTGCTTCCTGGAACAGTATGTTTCAAAACATGGAGACCACCTTCTCACCTTGGAAGTTTGCTCCAACAGACCGATTTAACTGGGCTCAAGAATTGAAAGAAGAATCAAAGGTAGAATCATGAGTGAGTTGAAAATACCTACTATGGCCGATATGACAGCGGCTGGTGGTACCCCGGAAATACTATTTTGGGTAGGTTGTGCGGGTTCCTATGATGATAGATATAAAAATGTGACCAAAGCGTTTGTTAAAATACTGAATAAGGTTGGTGTTTCGTTCGCCGTTCTGGGTCCTGAAGAGGCATGTACGGGAGATCCTGCTAGAAGGGCAGGTAACGAGTTCCTATTTCAAATGCAAGCTGTTGCCAACATTCAGACGATGAATGGATACAACGTCAAAAAAGTAGTAACTGCATGTCCACATTGTTTTAACACCATTAAAAATGAATATCCTGCATTAGGGGGAACTTATGAAGTGATACATCACAGCACATTTCTCCAGCAACTTATCAATGACGGAAAGGTGAGCCTAAAAGGTGGAGGGGAATTCAAAGGTCGCAAAATCACATATCATGATTCGTGCTATTTGGGAAGGGCGAACAATATCTATGAAGCCCCCAGAGAAGTTCTCGAAGCTTTGGATGCCGAACTTGTTGAAATGAAACGTTGTAAGACCAAAGGATTCTGCTGTGGAGCAGGTGGTGCCCAAATGTTTAAAGATGCAGAGAAAGGTAATAAAGAGGTGAACATTGAGCGAACCGAAGAGGCCTTGGAGACCGGAGCGGATACGGTAGCTGTAGGTTGTCCTTTCTGTCTTACTATGATGAGTGACGGCATTAAAAATAAGGAGAGAGAAAGCTCTGTTAAAGTTAAAGACCTTGCAGAACTAATTGCTGAGGCGGAAGGTCTATAGTTTATGAAAGTAATGCTTCATTATTACGCTAAACTCATCTATATTAAAGCTGGAAGTATGACTATTGGCTGAAGGGGCAAATCATATAGAACTACTGATCAATAGTGGTCTTTACCAAAAGGCTATCCATTTTTTAAATTCTAATTTGGCTACTGACGGCGACAATTTAAGGTATCGGCAGCTTCTTGCCCTATGCTACTCCAGGTCAGGGGCATTGGACCAAGCGCTGGAGTACTTTGAGCCGATTTTCCTCCAGCACCGAAATGACCCTGAAACTACCGGCATTATGGGCGGCATCTATAAAAGATTATTCGCTGAACATCAAGATCAGGCCTGGGCCAGAAAGGCGGCTGAAACCTATTCGAATAATTTTGACCTTACCGGCAACTACTATCCCGGAATTAATGCAGCTTCAATGTTTGTGATGTCCGGAAAAGCATCAGCTGGGAAAGAGTTGTCAAAAAGAATTATTGAAGGCCTGGATAATAATTCTAGTGATGTGTGGGTAAATAGCACTCTGGCTGAGGCTTATTTATTAATTAGGGAAAGAACCCTTAGTAAAGAATTCTATCTAAAAACCAGAAAGTTAATAGGAAATGACTGGGGTGCATTGAGTTCTGTGTATAAGCAGCTATGGCTTCTTAATCACTACATAAGCGTACCCAGGGATATTATAAAACTTTTTGCTCCACCGAAAGTGACTATTTTTTCAGGGCATATGATCGATTCGTCGGATAGAGTAAAACCAAGGTTTACAAATGCAATGGCGATAGAAATTAAAATGGCCATTTCCGCCGCCATCAAGAATCAACAAATAGAAATTGGATATTGCTCATTGGCATGCGGCGCTGATATACTATTTGCAGAAGCGATGCTGGAAGCGGGAAAGGCTCTTTACCCTATACTACCCTTCGATCAAGACGATTTTCTCGAACAAAGTGTAAGATTTGCCGGTGACGACTGGGAGCAGAGGTTTTACAACATCATCAAAAAATTGCCGGCCTTTTTTATAAGCAAAGCGCCTTATAGCGGCAAACAAGAGAGTTTTGAATTTCTCAGTAAAGTTATGATGGGCAAGGCCATATTGCATGCGAAAAGCATACAATCAGAGGCCAATTTGCTGACCGCGCTCTCCTCTATGAGTCTGGAGGCAAAGTCTGGAGGAACACGATACCTATTTAATCTCTGGCCTAAAGATCAGCAATCAATAAATATTGATACGGATCAGTATTTATCGGATGCCAGTGTTAATAACAGTAAAACCGTAAAGAAGTATTCCTATACCGATGAAAATATAGTACTTAGTTATATGGTTTCAATTAGCGCTGACGATGGTATATTGGATTCAGCGTTAAACTCAAGTTTTGAGGATCAATTTGGGCTAACGTCAGATAATAAATACTGCACCTTTCATTTTCGCAATGAAACTTCTGTATTAGAATTCTTAAAACGATCAAATTTGCAGAATAACAGGCATGCGCTTCTACACGCGGCACCTGTAGTTTTCGATGTGGAGAGTAAAAAAATTAGTGGTTATGGGGCTAGGCTGATGGATTCACTTGCGCCGGGAGTTTTACAAAATGGGATAATGGCTACTGAAAATTTTGCTGCGTGTTTGGCTACAAGAAGCATGACTGCTATCGTAAAATACGCCGGTCAAGTTGACCTAGAGGAGCAAAAGATCGCATTGTATGCGGTGAATTTAACCTAGGAAAACCCGGAACCGCTACTTTATATTTTTTTCCATGAACTCATCATATCGTTTTTTATATCGCTTATGCTTCAGTTCTCCATTTTGGTCCGTGCCCTTGCCACTTTCAGCATCATTAATAAGTTCAATATAACCTTGTGGCAGTTCTGAAGAATAAAGACTGGGAACTAGGTTTATCTTTGTCAAGCCAACATAAAGGCTGAATAGCACCAATGTTATGACAAGAATTACAGATGTATCCTTGATTCTGCTTACGTAAAGTAGTGGTTGAATTTTCTCTCCACGGTAAATAAATCCACTTTTCAGAAAGCCTAGCACCACGAAAAAAGCCAATAAAAAGAAACTTAAACCACCAATCACTTCTGAAATAAATGGAGAAAATGGTGCCAGGCTCATTGATAATAAGAATAAAACTATGCAGGAGTAGTACAAAGCAATAAACAAGAGAAAAAGTTTGGCGTCTTTGCCACCGGATCGAAATACTGTTAAAGCCTTAGACAAAAAGATAAAAACCAAAAGACCGGTGGCTAGACTAAAGATAATTTCAACTCCTTCAATGTGTATGAAATAAGCTCTCATTGCAAAAATAGCCGCCATTATAGACATACCTAAGAACTCCAGGGCCACTAGGATTTTTCGCTTATGCCTAAAGAAAAGAGTATTTACCCCTTGCCACAAGAAGAGTACACCGAAACCCAGGGCCGCCATTCCAACCAGGTCTAACCCGTAACTATTTTGCGCCATTGAGGCAAATACTCCAATAATAAGGAGCAAGTACAAAGCATAGTATATAGAAAAAATTCTCATTAAAAATTCTCTAAGAAAACTATGTACTCGTTATAGAACATCCATTTTTTCCAAAATTCACTGAATTCCGGCATGGTATGACGCCCTCTTTGCTTCGCACCCTCGGCCAGTATATAACTGTAGTTCAGGAGCTCATCAGATATGGGCAGATCGTTTGGCAGCGCGCTTAAGGCGTTATAATAATTACCTTCCGTAGCTATACCGGCAATGAACTCGCGAATAGCGCTGGACTTTTTGAATGAACCCACTTCACTTAGTATTTCCATAGCATACTCATTGATTTTATCGCCACCAACCTCACTCAAAGCTCTTAAAAAGCTGAAACGATAGTCAAAGGGCCCCAGGAGAGACTCATTAATTAGTTTTTTCTGAGCAAATGCCGAGTCCAGGTACACAAACCCCCTTTCC
>JBCCOE010000038.1:0-38454 GCA_039025475.1 Bacteroidota bacterium
GAGCTACACTCTCCACCCTAAAATCCTATTGCTTTGCATTAGGAGCTTGGACAGTAAATCATGCTAATAAAAAGACTCTGAAAATCTCTCTACCGGTCAAAAAAAGGTCTTGGATGGAGGGAATATTCTCTCAAGTTAACAACTCAAGTCCGCCTTTTAACTATTCTAATGAATAATGCGGGTTTAACAAGTAAAATATGAAAAAATTATCTCACCAGCACGTTGCACAACTATAGGGAGGGGGATGTTCAAGATATCAACGCTACATTAGCCGAGCCAAAAAGCTACATGCTATTGAAGATATCACTGATGAATTCTATGAAATGTTTGTTAATGATATGATCTATGCTTACGGTAAATGTAAAGGCTATTGGGGTTAATCAAAATGGAATTTCTTTATGAAATACAATTTTTATAGTTGCATTTTTTTTGACAATTATATCATGCTATATTCTTTACTGACGGTTTTTATATTACTTTTTATTGATATATCTACGTTATATGCGCAAGAGGGAAATAGACAAATTATAAAAGGCAAGGTCTTAGATTTTGAAACTGGCGATCCAGTAGCCTACTCGACCATTTCTTGTGGAAAAGAAAGTACATTTTCTAACACCGATGGAGATTTCATATTCAAACTCCCTCCTGGGTTGGATTCCCTGATCATTTCCCATATCGGGTATAGATCACTTTATATCGCGGTATCCTCATTGAATTCTTACCAAAATGACTATTTCAGACTCCATAGTGATACTTTAAAGCTTGCCGAAATAATTATTCAATCCAAAAAAATAAAGGAGAACGCTAAAGATATTGTCAAACAAGCTTCTGCACGAATTGAATCTAACTTATTACAAGATTTCGGTGCCGATGCCTTTTACCGTCAAATTCATTATTTCAATAACGTCGTTGAAAATAAGTATCAGTACTTAAGACTTCTGGAAGCAGGTATTAGACTTAATTATAACGGGCAAAATCTATCTTCGGAAATTTTTGAAATTCGATCAAGCGATGACATGAGATTTGCGAAAAACTTTAAACTAAACAGTAAATCCAAAAAACGAGAAAACGAATCAAACGGTCATCGTCTAGAAAACTTTCTAAAGCTGGATTATTTGAGATTTAAAGACGTGAACTTCCATGAATTTAAGTTCAGTGAAGAAGTGATCGGTTTGGGTAGTTTAAATGACAAATTTATAGAACGACATAAGTTTAAATTGGATACCATAATTTCTAATAACGGCAATTGGGTATATGTTATTAAGGTACTTCCTTCTAAAAAGAGTGTCGATCTATTGAGTAGAATTAAAAAATTTATGGTAATACCGATTGGTAAGCTCTACATACGAGGTAGCGATTATGCTGTGTTACAAATGGAGTACTCGTACATCATAAATCCCGAAAAAACCAAAAGTAATTTCTCATATGCCGTGACACAAATGATGATAGGAGGCAGGATAGTATTTTCTGACAAGCTGCTTTATTCTAATTACAATGGTAAAACCTATCTTTCATCAATCAGAAGAGATATTTATGACACCCAAGCTCTTGGAGGAAATAATGTTGCTATTTATCGGAATCTTGGGGGAAGGGAAAGTATGAATAAAGAGGCAGATGGGTTTTTTCGTGTCAGTAAAGAATTAATAATAAATAACGTTTATATAACACCGCAAAGTAGTGTATTTCATAATCGTGAATCGCAGTACCAAAATCTTACCCCATTGACTCATACTTATAATCGCTCATTCTGGCGGAATTTCAATAGTACTAAAAGTACTGAGAAAGAAACCAAGCTGATTCGCGATCTAGAAGTAAATAGGTCACTTGAAGAGCAGTTTGAAGATAACAATAAGTCTTATTGATAAGCATATACTTAGAATGTATCATTTGGAAAAACTGTTCAGGCAACTATCCGCTTTCAAAACTTGGCCTTGGCTATTATTATTCTTACTTGTTTCATGGACATTTTCATTTGTCAACAATGAGTTTGTCATGACAGATTATATTATAGATGAATATTGGAACGAAGTTATACAGGAACGTCACGATGGATATGATGACATTGTTGAAGAATTCGAGGATGACCTTGAAGACTTTGAAGAAGAAGAAGAAGAAGAAGAAGAACCCTACTACTTTATTAAGGAATTTACCCTTGGGGCGACTTTTATTACAGTGAGCAAACTTGTGCAATTTGGGCTAATATCATTGGCTCTTTACATAGCGTTTACCCTTACAAAAGAAACTGAACATATAGAAATAAGGGATGTATTTAAAATAATTATAATTTCCCAATTCATATTTTTCATTCCTCTTGTTGTCAAGTTCATTTGGTTTCTTGGAATAAACTGAAGACGGCATAAAGTTATCAGGAGGACAGAAACAACTAGTAAGCCTTGCTAGAGCACTATACTCAAAACCTGACTTTCTACTTTTAGATGAATTCACTTCCTCCATGGACAGGAACACAAAGAGTTTAGCGTTAGAAATTTTAAATTCACTTAGAATTGAAATGGGTGTAATAATAATTACGCACGATGAAGAGATCCTAAATCTCGCTACTTCAAGAATTGACTTAAATCAACTAAATTCATCTACCTAAGTTAGTCACACCGGCAGCCCAGTATAGATTGGCTACATTCTTTTGATAGGTAGACTTAAGTTTTAATAGCTTTGATTGTGATTCAATGAGCTTATCCACCTGAAGGTTGATCTTGAAGAGGTCACTCTCTCCATTTTGAAGGTTCAATCTTTCTGCCGCAACAATTCTCTGGTAGCTATTGACCATTTGCTGCTGCTGATCCAGGATCGCACTGGTATTGATCAGCGCGGTATATTCGCCATTTATACTGTTGATAATTTCACGTTCCCTAAAGTCCCGTTCGAAATTATTATCCCTTATCTTAAGTTTAGTCTGTCCAAGTTTTGCCCTTTCTTTTCGCAAAAAGATTGGAAATGAAAAGTCTACTCCTAGCTTGTAATTATCGTTCAAGCTCAAACCGTTACTTTCAAAATTTGAATCAAAGGGCTGATCTAGTAGTGTATAATTCAAATCCAACCTTGGTTTCAGATTCTCGCGGGCAAGATCTCTATCCACGATAAGCGAGCGGTTTTTTATCTCTAACTTACGTAACTCAGGATGGTTGACACGTGCCAGTTGTACCAGCTCCGTCAATAATGTATCTTCAAACACAGCAACGGGCAGCTCTTCCGGTCTTACATTATCTACTAACTCCAACGGGGCGCCATCTTCCGACCACAAATGATTCGATAGGATCAAAGACGACTGTGCCCGTTCAATATTGGCCTGTTGAAAATCTGTAACCCGTTGCAGTAGTGTTATTTTAGCCTGAACGGTGTCAATAGCCGCAACTTCTCCATACTCAAACCCCACTTTAGTTCGATCAAAAATATCTTGTGCAATGGCAATACTCTGCTGTAGCAAAAGGTAATTGTTATAAGCATAATACCAATTCCAGTAGTCTTTAGCGACCGTTAATAAGATTTTATTTATCTCTTTAATCTGTTCAGCCTCTGCCATTTCCTGAAACAGTTGTGCCTGCTTTACGGTAGCTCTTCTTTGGTCTATAAAAAGTCCTTTGCCCACGGGTAAGGAAACCCCTGCATAAACTTGCTGATTGTTTGGCGAACTGAAAACGTCATTCTCCTCATTCAAAAATTCCCCCTCGTTTCGCTCCAACCCTATCTTGGGATCTACCGGAAACCAAACCGGAATTTTTAGCGATACATCGAGTTTATCATAATATTCAATATCCTTAAAATCCTTCAGGTTATAAGTACCTTCTAATTTAGGATCGAATCCACCTCTCGCTAATCTAAGCTCTTGAGCGGCTTGGGCGGTCAAGAGTTCAGCCTGTTTAACAATCGGATGATTACTCAAAACCAGTGCATAGAACTCATCAAATTTGAGAACTACAGTACTGTCAGACTCATCTTGTGAATACGATGTCCATGAAAGCATTAAAAAAGATAGGAAGAAGATAATCCTTCTCATTTCTTTTTCTCTTCGTCTTTTTTAGCGTCTTTGCCGATTTTATTATCGAGAGGTTCTTCGTACAGACTCGGTGGAAATCCGTTAAGCTGTCGCCAGATCTCGTACCAAACCGGTACGTTGTCAAGCATTACCCAACCTTTAGTGCCAGACCCTAGTCGCAGCTGTTCCGGCCAAGGTTCGTCATTAGGATCCGGAGTAACGAGTATCCTAAACTCACCCCCTTTACTATTCACCTGATCAATAACCTGAACCGTGCCTCCAAAAGTACCTACCGATACGCTTGGCCAACCACTAAACTGTAATGCCGGCCATCCGTCGAACTCAATTCGAACATGCCTATCTCTCGAAATTAAAGGAACATCCATAGCCTTAACGTACATCTGAACCGCTATGTCAGGGTTTTCAGGCATGATCGTTACCACAGCTTCACCTTCTTTAATAGTCTCACCTATACCTGCTCGCATTGCCTGAACCACGATACCGGATTGCGGCGCAATTACCTGATATTGTTCATTACGAATTTCCATGTTTCGATACTCGTTTTTCAGTTTAGCCAACGATCCTTGTGAATCATATAGATCAGCCAAAGTAGCATTAAGGTCTGACTCCGCTTTGCTTATTTTATCCTGATATTCTGCCTGTACACCTGCTAGATTAACTCTCGCATTTACCAGTTCTACTTGTGATTCCTGGAATTTATTCTCCGACGAAACCACTTTCATTCGTGACTCTTGATACTTTGATTGGATATCCTGGAATTTGGTCAAGGCGATATTACCTGCTTCGTAGAGTGTTTTATTCCGCTCATATTGATTTTTAAAGTTGCCAAACCTTACTTTCTCGGCCAGAAAATCTACGCTGTCACTAGTAAGCTTAAAACGCATTTGATCAACTTTATTTTGAGCTGTCTCATATTTAACATCCAGAGCATCATTTAGCGCTTTAATTTGGTTCCTTAGCGCCCCTGCTTTTGCGTCCTTTGATTCGATCTCCGCTTCTTTAGCGGTAATCTGCTCTTGCAACCTTAGCAGCAAATCCGGGTCAAAGAACTTTTCTTTAATTTCCGTGAGGGTTAGTATAGTATCCCCCTTCGTGACATATTGACCTTCACGCACTCTCCAACTGTCAATTCTTCCCGCTATTGCCGATTCAACGAACTGCGGACGATTGCTAGGATTGAAAGCGGTTATCTCTCCATTACCTCTAATGTTCTGTTGCCAAGGAACAAAGAGCATAATAAAGAATACTATACTCAGACCGATTAACCAACGCGCAAGATTACGTCCAGCACTTGGAGTCTTAAGGGTCTTAAGCGTGTATAACTGAGTATTCGTTAGTTCTTCCTGCAATTTCATGACTAATTAATAATTGCGTTGATTTTGCCTGACTTTACCAATTCTTCAAAGGAATCGTCTGCCGTTAACTCACCATTTTCCAACAATAATACCCGATCACAAGCTGCCATTATAACCGGATCGTTCGATACAGCCAACAAGGTCCAAGGGTGTTCCGGACGCGTTAACATTTGAATCAGATCCAGTCTCTCAGACTTTAGAAAATCATTAAAAAAATCATTTAATATCAATAAATTAGGGCGTTTGGCAAGACATCTAGCCAGAATAATCTTATTGACCAGACTTGTAGCCAAGCCCTTGCCTCCCGCCACCATATTGGTATCTAACCCATCCGGCATACTGTTAATTTCATCAGCAATGCCTACTAGATTGATCGCCCAGATAGCATCTGCTGTTTGGGCATTCGGCTTGGCCAAGAGAATATTTTCGATTATTGATCCCTCAAAAATGTCTTCCTGGGATACATTTTTACCAATCTTATCTCTTAGGTTAGCTAAATCAAGGTCTCTTAGTGAGAAGCCGTCCATTGTAATTATACCTTCATAGTTCGTATTGATACCGGATATGGTATTAGTGAGCACTGTTTTACCTGAGGCTCCCCCACCTGAGATACAGATCCTTTCGCCACCCTTAATTTCGAGATTCACTCCTTTTAAAGCGTATCCCGACTGTCCCGGAAATTTATATTTTAAATCTTTGGTCTTAATCCCAAAACCACGACCCAGAAGGGCCTTTGGAAAATCTATACCACCGCTTTTTTCAAGCGGTAAATCAGTTACGTGCGATATTTTATCAACGGCGGTCAACATGTCGTATACCACATCCATATACATAATTATCTTCTCAACGGAACTTAACGTTAGAATAATGATCACCTCAGAAGCCACAAACTGTCCAAGAGTAATCTCACGTTGAATTACAAGAATAGTTCCTATAATCAACAATCCTCCCGTAACTAACGCCTTGAAAAGTAGGATAAAAGCATACTGACTAATCAATACTCCAAAATGAACCTTTCTATTTTTTAAATAGTTATTGACGTTATAATCCGTTTTCTTGATCGGTAACGGTGTATTGCCAGATAGCTTAAATGAATTGATAGTTCTGGCAAGCTCCTCTAACCAATAGACTACTTTATATTTAAATTTTGACTCTTTAATGGACGAGTTTAAACCTCTGGGCCCTGTGATATAAAATATTAAAGTCAAAGAGCCCACAAGTAAAAGACTAAAGAAGACGAAAAACGGATGATAAAATGAAAGAAGTATCAAACCAAACAATATCTGTATGGCTCCTGCCGAAAGGTCGATCAAAAGCTTTGGTAAACCTTTTTGAATTGTCAATACATCAAAAAACCTATTCATCAATTCAGGTGCGTGATGCTGAAGTAAAGCTTCCATCTTTATTCTAGGCACTCTGAAGGCAAACTCGAACGCTGCTTTAGTAAAAACTCTTCGTTGTAAATACTCCACCAGCGTTATCTGCATTACCTGCAGGCCACCGGTGGCTAATACCCCAATAATAACAAGAGCAATCAAGACATATACAGAGCTAAAAACCACACCACCCGAGACAAGGGAAACAGTAGCTTGTATACCTAAAGGAAGTGTCAGACTAATAAGTCCTATTAAAACGGCATAAATGTATACATATGAAATATCCTTTTTCTCCTCAGATAGTAGTCTGAATAATCTCTGGACAGGATTAAGCTTTTTAAGGGATTCACCTTCCTCCGGGTCGTCACTAACTAGACTTTTGTATGCAAATACGCCCAGAAATGAAACATTACCGTCCTCTAGGTATAGCTCAGGAAAATAGGATTCCCCACACTCCTTAGCCTCAGAACTATCTTCGAAAAGTTGTAAAACTTTAAGTTTTCGTTTTTCCTTGAAGAAAATAATCGGTATCAGCCTTTCTTCAGTTTCTTCGAAGGCTACAAGTGGGATTTCGACTTCATTGATAAACCCCTGAAATTCATCCCTACTCAGGTTATTTTCAATAAAAATAATACGCTGCTTATTCGCGGCCTCGATGAGATCACGCTTAAATTCTATAATCTCATCCTTATCATATTCTCTGGGCGAACTGTCTAATTCAGATAAGGTAAAGCCGTCAAAATCCTGCCCTAGGAGATAGGCTGATTCCCTGATTGTTTGTATAATCTGGTTGCTATTCATAATCTAGAACTATCTGCTTAGCACTTTATAGTGTTAAAAACCATGGTAGTTAAAAAATCCATGTTCCTTTTATGTAGATCGTCTTTGTCTTTATCAAAATCAGTCAGCGAAGGCAGATGTTGAGCATAAAACAGTTGTTGATGACCGGCTTGTAGCGCAGTACTAATTAAGGAATGAGCAAATTCGAACTCTGGATTAATTTCAAGGATAAAGGTCGCTATTTTATGGCATAAGGATTTAAAGCCTCTAAATAGACCTTCTTTATTGTCTTCATCGACTTGCTTGGTTAGATAAGTTTTATCAGATTCAGCTATTACTATCCGGTAGAGGGCCTCTTCATCAATTTGAGGAAAAAACGGATCCGCTGTCTTTCGCTCAGAAACTATGCCCAATGCTATCTCTAACTTTTTTTCCGGATCTGTAATATTCTGAGTGCCAAAATCAATTTTATACTCAAGCCAGTTCCAATACCAGGCAATCATATACACGAGGAGCCGATGTTTATTTTCAAAGTACCTGTATATTGAGGCTTCTGTAGAATCTATTCTAATCGCTAATTTTTTAAAGGTAAAACCCTCAAAACCTAGCTCATCAATCATTTTAATACTCTCCTGGACAATTTTTCGTCCCAGTTCGGTATCCTGAGGATCTCTTAAAAAGAGATTTTCACTCATAAGCAACTGCAAGGTAGCCATATAGCTTTTAAGTTAATTAACTAACAAACTAAATAGTAATACTATCAATTATGATAAGGAAATAACGCGATGAAGAGAAAAAAGTTCTTTTTAGTAGAAATTATGAACGTAAGAGTACTTTCAACAGGCTCTTGTTTTCTCCTTTTTGCTTGATCACCAGCATCAGATGTTCAGTATCGTTTTCATTCATGTGCTCCGAAACACTACCTAAAAGGGTAGCAGCAGCAAAATTCTCTCCTTTAGAACCTAAAACTACTAAATCCGGGGCATATTGGTTTACCCAATCCTCGACCGCGTTTCCAACATCCTGGCCTCTTTCAATACTGGCCGTATGAGCTACGAGAGATGTAGAGCCGTTGTCAAAAGTCTTTATATATTCTGATAACTTATGCTTGGCATAAGATGTCAACTTTTTATCTATTTCCTTTCGCTTCTCCAGTATTTCGTTGATCTCGTGAACGGTCTCAAATACCTGACTAAGATACTTAGTAGCGTCTTGATAGACGTGTAGAAGGTGGACTTCATTGGCATCATAACTTTTAGCAACCGTGATTCCCAAATCCACTGCCATTGACGAGTGGTCCGAAAAATCTGTCGGAACGGCAATTGAGCGTATCTCTTCTTTGATTATCTCAGGAATGAAAAGTACGCTACAAGGTGCTTTTCTCAATAGCTTTTTATGAATGACACCTTGCTGCTTTTTACTTTTATGACCCAGTATAACCAAATCAGCGCTTGATTTATCAGACAATCTCAGAATTTCAGTGACTGGATTACCCTCCAATATATGAATAGTAACTTTCGCATCGGATAAGTCGTGCTCAACTACAAGATTATTGATCTTGGCCTTGTAGTCGACCATATCAGGTATATGTAAATCCGGAATATCGTCTAATACGTCTTTTGGAAAATTAGGCTTACTTGCTACATATACCAAATGTATTTCAGTTGGCTTGAACTTTTTGGCAATTTGGGTTAAGTTCTGAATAATATATTCGTCTGTTGTAGTAAGATCTAAACCTACGACCCAGTTGCTGAACATTTTCATTTATCAAAAATAATAGTTTTACTATAATTACAAATAGCTAAACAATCATACATTTGCAATGTTCCGAAAAGAACAGAAAAGTATGAGCGCAGATATTATTTTACAAAATCTTCTCAATCCGGCGGTACTATTTTTCTTCTTAGGACTGATTGCGGTATTTGTTAAATCCGATCTGGACATACCGCAGCCCATTCCAAAATTTTTATCCTTGTATCTTTTGTTATCTATCGGGCTCAAAGGAGGTGTCGAGCTTGCTCATAGTGGAGTTACCACGAATGTAATATTAACTTTAGGTGTGGCAGTACTTATGGCATTCTTGGTTCCTGTGTACTCCTTTTACATTCTAAAGAAGAAGACGTCTATCTACGATGCAGGAGCTATTGCAGCAACCTATGGCTCCATTAGTGCGGTAACATTCATAACCGCTACCGCTTTTCTAAAAGATCTTAGCGTAGAATATGGTGGTCATATGGTAGCGGCGATGGCGCTCATGGAATCTCCGGCAATCATCGTTGGTGTCCTCTTGATCAACCTGTATAGAACCGATAATAAAAACGGTAGCTCAAACAACTACAAGAGTATTTTAAAAGAAGCCCTCACCAACGGATCGGTTGTATTGATTCTAGGTAGTTTAGCCATCGGTTTATTAGGAGGCGAAAAAGCGGGAACGGCGTTAGCCCCTTTTACCGACCATATATTTAAAGGAATGCTTACGTTGTTTTTGCTGGATATGGGTATTTTGGCGGGAAAACGTATCAAATCGTTGAGGCTTGCTGGAAGGTTCTTAATTGGATTTAGCATACTGGTACCCATAGTCAATGCTTTCCTAGGTATACTCATATGTTGGACACTGGGTATTGGCATTGGAGATTCTTTGTTGCTCGTTGTATTATTAGCGAGTGCATCTTACATTGCTGTACCTGCTGCCATTCGTCTTACAGTTCCGGAAGCCAATCCAGGTCTTTATGTACCTATGTCACTTGCAATTACGTTTCCCTTTAATATAATTATCGGTATACCTGTATACTATCATATTATTCAATGGCTAAACTAAAGCGATATGAAAGATCTTAAGCGAGTAGAAATTGTCACGGGTACTCTTGACACCCCCAAAGTAGTGTCTATTCTAGAGGATAACAAGGTATCAGGCTATACCATGATCAAAAATGTGCTTGGCAGTGGAGAGAAAGGTTTTCAAGATGGTGAGGGTCTGCACAACGCGTTCCAAAACACCTATATTATTGTGGCGTGTTCAACGGAAGAGTTTGATAACATTAAAGAACCTCTTCGCAAAGTTTTGTCCAAATCGGGCGGTGTATGTCTGGTGAGTGATGCCAAATGGCTCGTGCATTAAAGCTAATTATTCCCGATATTTAGTTTAATGGAAGGCGCCAGTTCATTTCTATATTGTTCCAAATAGATATTCGGAATAGGATTTTTATTAATGTCGAGATACTTTAGTTTTTTCATTTTACTAAGGGCTGTTGGCATGTTTTGTAAACGATTATTGTTTACATACAAATATTCGAGCCCTTGCATCCTGCTAATTTTCTCAGGCAATATTTCGAGGTTGTCATTCTCAAGATGCAATTCTTTCAGTGACATGATCTCCGACAGAATATCTACACTGGACTCAAGATCTAAATTGGAATCGTCATTAATATACAGCACTTCCAGACCCGGTAAATATCTCAAAGCATCCGGTACGGTTCGAATAGGATTACCTGATAAATCAATTACTCGCAGTTTTCTTAGTTCCTTGATGCTTACCGGTAAACTCTTAATGCCATCGAATTTTAGCTCCAATACTTCAAGTGATGTTAAAGATTGGAGAACATTGAATGTGGATTCAATATCCAGGTTCTCCAAATTTGATAACTGAAGTGTGGCTAACTTATTGAGATTAGAAAGCGAATAAGGCAGGTATCTCAAACGTGTATTCGAAAGATTCAAATATCTCAACTGGGTCAGCTCTCCTATTTGTTCGGGTAGAATGGATATAGAGGAGTTAGAAAGGTCTAGGTATTCAAGGTTCTTAAACCTGAATAAGTCTTCAGGAATCTTTACAAGCGTGTCCTGTGTTAATTCCAGCCATTTTACTTCCTTCGGTTTTTCCAAGGCCTCTTCAATATTCATAAAACGCCTAAGCATTTGGGCTTCGGCTTTTAAAGAAGTGAGTAGAACAAGTAAAACACTTAACAGGATCAAGTAGCCAATTACAAAGCCTTTTATTTTCCTTTTCTTCATCTTTTATTTCTTCTTTCTCGTGATCACTAAATTATAAAAAGCCCGTAGCGAATAGTCAAGTTTTTACTATCCGCTTACAGGCTACCTAACAAAACAATGACTTACATCCCACCCATTCTCAATTGCCTTTAATATCATTCATCAATAAAGGTGCATTACCATCGGTAATAATAACTTTAGAATTTGGTGAGTTAGAAAGTTGTTTAAATGCTTCAATCGTCTGCCATTTTAGTATTTCCTGACTCAGACCCTGGGATATTACTTTTTGAGCATCACGAATACCTTCCGCCTCCACAAGCTTTCGTTTGGCCTCCAGTTTCTCGCGTTGCAATAAAAACTCCATACGTTGAGCATCCTGTTCAGCCTCCAGTTTCTCCTCAACGGCCCGAGCTAGCCCTTGTGGTAACTGTATGGTTTTTAGGAGTACGGTTTCTATTTGGAATCCTCTATCGCCTATTAAGGAATCCATTTGTTGTGTAATCTCACGTTCAATAACAGCTCGTTGCGCAGTATGCATATCTTTGGCATAGAAGCGCGAACATACATCTGCTGCTGCCGACCGGAAGACGCTCGTAATGACTACTTGTTCATAATTGGCTCCGATATTCTCAATAATATCTACGGCATAATCTGGTTTTATTCGATAAAGAATAGATATTACAGCGCCTACATTTAAGCCCTCTTTTGATGGCAGATTAGAAGTGATCTCTATATTGGTTGTTCTCACAGGAACTTTGATCACTTTTGACGTTAGCGGGTTAAAACCAACAGCACCTGGTGGATACGTTTTTTCTTGAAGCTTACCCACTTTTCTTTTGATACCTACTTCGCCTTGTCGGACCACAGTACAGCTGGCAAGAAAAGCTGTAACCATTAACATTAACATCATCCTCTTTTTCATAACAGTATAGTTTAGTTTATAAATAGCTCCCGTTCAGGAGGCGTTTGATTCATAGAATCAGTCTCTGGGAGGATAACGGTATTTTTAATGTAAGTAGGGTTGATTTCTAAAGCTTTTAAGTAGTCAGAGCGAGCTTGCTGATATTTATGTTGGAGCATGAAGACCTTTGCACGTTTTAAGTAACCTTCTACTTCATTTGGATACTCTTCTATTGACCGTGTAAAATAAAAAACCGCCTGATCATAGTCTTGTTGCAGTAGTTTTGCATGACCAGCACGAACCCACTCATTTGTAGAACTTGCTTCAATAGTTGAGTATCCTAAAATGATAAATAGTATTATTAATTTTAATAGTCGCATAACTACTTATATTAATAGTAATACTATTATATACGATCGCATGAGTTAATGGTTGCGGAAAAACGTGATTATTAGCGGCCAAAACAAAAAAACCATCCATGAATATCATGGATGGTTGCCATTTCTCTCTTATTAACATTTATTCTCCTTGCCCTAAGGAAAATCCTTTTTGCCCGTCAAATTGGTAAAGGTTTTCTGTCTTTATAACATCGAAACCTCGTTGGTTAAGCTTTGACAATAGGTTGATAACTTGTTCGAAGTTAACTGTCTCATAATGCAGTTCAGCTGAATTTAAGTTCATATTACTACTCACAAAACGACACCTCCAATGATCCGTGCAAAAGGTTTCAGGAATACCATTTGGAAATACCTTGACTCCTCTATTCGTTATCATTTTCAGTTTCAATCCAAAAGCATCTACAAGATTCAACGACTTGCCTAACTTGTTAGCGTCTGTTTCAGGCCAGTCGAGGAAGACATCCACTCCGACAAGCTCTTTGTTCGAATCAGCACGGTTATACCCGGGAATGGTAATGCTACCACTTCCCTCAGCAATGCTGCTTTGCTTTAAATTTTTGGGTTTTTCACCAAGTCTTGCAATAACCTCATCTGCAAAGTCTTTGGTACTGACCTTTCTCTTACTTTTCTCTACCGAGTAAATATCAGAAGTATGTATACCTTCTTCTATGGTAGACAGTAAGGCATTCTGAATTTTGTCCGCAACTTCGTTCTGACCTATGTGAGCCAACATCATAACGGCTGCATTAATTAAACCACTAGGATTGGCTACGTTTAATCCCGCAATATCCGGAGCTGATCCATGTATAGCCTCAAACATTGCAACTTCCGTTCCTACATTGGCTGATCCCGCGAGTCCAACAGACCCAGCAATTTCTGCAACTACATCTGAAACGATATCTCCATAAAGGTTGGAGGTTACGATAACATCATAATCCTGAGGCCTTGCCGCCACACGAGCTGTAGCTATATCAATGATTTGACTTTCTTTTTTTACGTCAGGATACTCTGAACCAATCTCATCGAAAACACGATGAAATAACCCATCCGTAAGCTTCATGATATTATCCTTTACCATGCACGTTACCTTCTTACGGCCGTAGGCTTTAGCATATTCAAAAGCATATCGGATAATCCTTTCGCAACCAGGTCGAGTGATCAACTTAAGACACTGCACCACGTCTTCAGTTTGCTGATGCTCAATCCCTGCGTATAAATCTTCTTCATTTTCCCTAATCACCACAATATCCATTTTAGGAAAATTTGTTTTCACGAAAGGATGAAGAGACAGCACCGGGCGGACATTGGCAAACAAACCCAATGACTTTCTGAAGGTGACGTTTAAACTTTTGTACCCCTTGCCCTGAGGAGTGGTAATAGGTGCTTTTAGGATAACCTTATTCAATCTTGCGGTTTTCCATGCTTCTTCAGTAATGCCAGAAGTATTACCGGATAGATATACTGATTCTCCGATATCGATAAATTCAGGCTCAATGTTTGCGCCTGCCGCTTTAAGGATCTTAAGCGTAGCATCCATAATTTCAGGACCAATGCCATCGCCTTTAGCCACCGCAATTTTTACAGCCTGTTCAAGACTAAAATCATAACCATTCGCTTCTACTGTGAGATTGTTCATTCAATTTTTTTAATAGTATTACTATCATAAACATAAGCTCAAATAAAAAGTTTGTCCTATTCTCATTTAAACAACCTATTTTATTAGTGGTATTATGGGCTTACTTTTAGTTTGACACTTTTCGCAAATACGTCAAAAATAATGGCGTATTTATAAGCCAGGTTTTTGTACCAACTGTAGCGTCCCGATGCACCACCATGACCACTCGAGAGGTCCGTTTTCAAAAGCAGCAAATTATCATCCGTCTTATTCGCACGAAGCTTTGCAACCATTTTGGCAGGCTCCCAGTAACCTACCCTGGTATCATTCAAACCGGTTATGAATAGCATGTTTGGGTACTCTTGTGCTATTACATTATCATATGGACTGTAAGACTTCATGTACTGGTAGTATCTTTTGTTTCCGGGGTCACCCCATTCGTCGTACTCCAAAGTAGTTAATGGCAGCTTAGTGTCTAACATGGTATTAATTACATCAAGAAAAGGCTTTTCCAGGATTATCAGTTTGAATAGGTCCGGTCTTATGTTCGCCACTACGCCCATCAGCAGACCTCCTGCACTGGCACCTTCAGCTACTATTTCTCCTTTTGTGGCATAATTTTCCGCGATCAAATATTCTGCGCAATCGATAAAATCCGTGAAGGTATTTTTTTTCTCCAGCAGCTTCCCTTCTTCGTACCATTGCCTTCCCATATCGTCACCACCACGTACATGGGCAATGGCATATACAAAACCGCGATCTAAAAGGCTAAAAACCGTGTGGTTGAAATAAACATCCATACCTGAACCATACGAACCGTACGAGGTGAGATAGAGACGCTTATTCTTGGCCTTCTTTCCCGCGCTCCATCTGCGGTATACGAGGGTGATTGGTATTTTAGTACCGTCTTTAGCTTCAGCCCATACCCGTTTCACATCAATAAACTTGGAAAAGGGCATGTTGGGCACCTTCTGGATTTTCACCAACCTTTTCTTTTTAGTGCCCATATGGTAGTTAAATGTAGTTACAGGCGTCTTCATAGATTGAAACCGTATCTGGAGTGTATCTGTATTGGTGTCAGGATTATATCCAAAGCCTACATTATAAACATCTTGTTTGAACTTGATGTAATGTTCATTGCCCGTGGCATTTTCAATGATTTTGATCTTGTTCTGAGCCTCCGCTTTTTCCCTGATTACGGTGTAATTATCAAACTTCAAAAAGCCATTGATTAAAACCTCCTGGTTATGTGGAATATGTTTCTTCCATTTACCTGACATTTCTACCGCTGTATCCGTCTGGAGAATTTTGAAATTGAGGGCGTCTTTATTGGTATATTTAAAAAATTTGGTTTTGTAATCTGAAATCGAATAGAGATGGTTCTCTTCCCTGGGTGCTATTAGTTTAAAATCATCATCCGGCCGATCTACCCTTAAAAAGCGTACTTCCGAGCTCGTACTACTGCTGGTACTTAAATAAATGAATTGCTTGGAGCGTGATTTATATAGGCTGACCGAAAAAGTCTTGTCCTTTTCTTCATATACCAATTCATCTGCCTTCTGTAAGGTGCCAAGTACATGTCTTTTCACCTTAAACGTTCTGTTGGTACGAGGTTCTTGCTCTACGTACAATACGGTACCATTATCTACCCAAACTATCCCGGCCGTATTTAGCAGGGAGTCTGTCAAGAGTACATTCGTAGATAAATTCTTAAACTTTAGGGTCGCCTTATCGCTCCCGGTGGTATTTTCATAAAATGCCATGATTTTGGTATCGGGACTTACGTTAATACCTCCGGCGCTGTAGTATTCTTTGCCTTCGGCGAGTTTGTTGACATCCAGTAACACTTCTTTTTCTTCCTTACCTTCCCTTTTACGGTAGTAGATAGGATATTCGTCCTCAGAACTGTATGTCGTAAAATATTCATAGCCATTTTCCCGTGTAGGTAACGATTCATAATTCTTTTCTACCCGGCTAGTGAGTTCCTCAAATAAATCCCTTTGTACCTTCCTCAGTGGTATAAAGTGGTTGTCGGCATACTTATTTTCTGCTTCTATATAGTCCATGACCTCATTATTACTTGAAGCTGACCGGGTATCTTTTAGCCAAGCATAATCATCTATAAGTGTCTCTCCGTGAATCCGGGTTTTTTCGGACTTTTTTTGAGCTATCGGTGGCACAATATTTTCATCCCGCTTATGTTTATCTACAAATTGCTTTTCCAACGGTTTTAGCGATTCCATATCTGCTCTTATGTCATTAGGAATCGCTGCGGTGGGATTCTCAGCCAAATAGGTTTCCCAAAATTCATTATTGTATTCTAAGGGCAGGTCGTACAACTGATTCGAATTTATATTGGCAAAAACCTCATCCCTCTTAAACTTTATTACACTGTCCCGTTGAATATTTTTAATCACCACCTCTGCCACCGCAGCATAGGGTGTAGTAGTATTTGTGATGGTGTCTTTGTAAATAAATTCATCTTCATGACGCAGCCGCTTCAAAAAGTAGCGATCCTTTATTTTGCCATATTCAGCCTCCAGTTTATAGTCAAAATGCTTAATAGCCATAGCGGTAAAGCCACAGAAATATTTTTTGAGGTTGTTCGGGACACTACATTCGTATTTAACAATGGCCAAATCATCCTGATTGATGTAAACCTTTCCTTTTAGAAGCTTATTTGTATTGGCAGCTCTCCACTGCTTATTATTCTTTTTGCTTTCTAACGCATCTAATTTCTCTGATGTGATTTTGGTTTTGAAAGTAATTAAATATAGCCATTCCCCGTTTTCACCCTGTACTTCGCCTAATTCATAATCAAAGCGCTTAAACATTTTGTTTCCTAAAAAGCTATCCTGGAATTTAATTCTATCCCTACCGAGCAAACCCAACGGCCCACCTTCAATATTGGCATGCATTCTAGTCTTAGTCAGGTCATAGCTTGATCTGGAGTCAATCACTTTAAGTTGATCTTCTTTCAAAGTACGATGGGCAAAGTGGAATCTATGCAGCCTTGAGCCCGCATACGTGTTGTAGTTGCTTAAAGAACCGCTTGCCCCTACCCATACATTGCCATAGTCCTTCCACTTGTATTTTTTGTTCTGGTAAGGTGCGTAGTGATACTGGCATACCGCATCTGCATATTTAATGTAGGCTCCATTTTCCCTAATGGTCTCCCTATAGTACGCGTTCATTAGAACCGCCGTATTTCCATAATTATCCGGAATTTTCCTTATGACCTTTCTAAGTAATGCCTTGGGACTCATGGACTTTCTTGGGGTAATCACCACCTCATTAAGCATTTTCACATCTGGTTTTAACTTAATTATAATTTTGTCCCGGTTTCGGAGAGACTGAATAGAAATAATTTTCTTTTCATAACCGACATAAGAGAATAACAACTCGTCGTTGACATACTGCAGCGGAATAGTAATCGCAAACCTACCTTCGCCATTGGTTACCGTACCCAGTGCCACACCGTTGAGTGTGACGTAGGCAAAAGGTATAGGATTGCTTTTTTCGATATCTATGACTAGACCTGATAACCGGATTGACTCTTGGCCTTGACTGGCAAGGGAACTTACCAAGAGGAGTAGAAATGCCACTTTTTTCAATGTTTCAGTCAATTTGGTGTATGATTCAATTAACTTAACGATGATAGACTCGAATCCTCGAAATAAGAAATAAAATCGTTCAATCAACATTTGCAACGATAAACAACAATGACTAATTGTGGACACCGATCTTTTTAACCTAATTACCTTGGCTATCGTCGGTGTGGTAGCGGGGTTTATTAACGTAGTAGCCGGAGGAGGCTCTCTCCTTACCCTTCCTTTGTTAATATTTATGGGCCTACCGTCTACTGTAGCAAATGCTACCAACCGTGTTGCTATTTTTTCGCAAAATGTATTTTCAGTAATCGGGTTTAAAACCAAAGGCGTGGCCGCCTTTCCTTACAGCCTGTATATTGCCATCTCGGCATTATTGGGTGCCGTCATTGGTGCAAAAATATCGGTTAACCTTGATGAGGCACTATTCAACCGAATTATCGCATTGGTTATGGTGGTGGTACTACTATTCACTGCCCTTATTCCTACGTCAGCGTTAAAAAAGTCGGCAGAGAAAACCGACCTTAAATCGACCCTATTTGGTGTAATCTTGTTTTTCTTTGTAGGGGTGTATGGGGGCTTTATTCAAGCGGGAATAGGTTTTATCATGATATTGATCCTTACCCGGCTTAATAAATTTAGTCTAGTCAAAACCAACAGTGCCAAAGTATTTGTAGCCCTGGTCTACACGTCTTCAGCGCTTGTTGTTTTCATAATTGAGGACATGATCAATTGGCCGTATGGAGTTGCCCTGGCGCTAGGTACTTCCGCAGGAGGATGGATCGCAAGCAGGTGGTCCGTGAAAAAAGGTGATAGATGGATCAAGCGCTTTTTGATCGTTGCCGTTTCAGTCATGGCCATTAAATTGTGGTTTTTTTAACGGGCCAGTCAACACTGGCCCGTTGTAATTCTAAACTGCTGCCGGCTCTCGATGACCGACCCAGGTAAACCGTTTCACAATATACTCCGGGTTGGTAAAAGAAGCATTCCCAGCAGGATTACCACCGGTTACATGGAAGTCGCTGAACCCTGCATTTTGGTTCATGTAGATGCCACCTACTAGATTAAAACTCACAGGTGTTGCCGCCAGGGACATTTCATCGGCAATCTTCTCCCGGGTTTCTGGGTCTGTAGTGTACGCTCCGCAAGATATGGCACCATACCGAATCGCCATCTCTTTGGCCAGGGCAATAGACTCATTTGTATTCTTAGTTTTAATCAGTAACGCTATTGGGCCGAATAACTCCGTACTAAACTTTTCTTTATCTTCAGCATTAAGCTCCAGCACTACCGGTGTAGCTACCCGAGCACCTTTGAACATCGGGTTCTCGATAGACCGGCTCTCTAGCCAAACCTTATTGCCTATGTTCTTAATTTTTTCTATCCGCTCAAAAGTGGCCGGATTCTGGATTGCTCCTAATACAAAAGGGCCTGCTTTTGGATTATCGACTAAGCCATTAATACTATCCACAAGTTTCCGGGCAAATTCATCGAAGGTGACCTTTCCTTCGGGCGTTTCAATACCGTCTTCCGGGATATAAAAATTTTGTGGGGCGGTACACATTTGGCCACTATATAATGATAATGAAAAGGCGAGGTTAGCGACCACTTTATCCACATTATCTGTCGAATCAATAATAGCCGAATTCACCCCGGTTTTCTCGGTAAAAACGGTTTTGCCATCCATACCTTCCAGATAAGTGCCAAACGCTGAGTTGCCTGTGAAATCTATGAGTTTTACTTCTTCCTTCTCAGCTAACTCTTTAGTGATTGGTGAATCATGGGTATCTACCGCCAACTGACAAATGTTGGGATCGAAACCATGGTTAGATAAAACCTTTTGTATCTCAGCTACCACTATGGCCATAGGCAAAATAGCACCGGGGTGTGGTTTAACTATAACTGAATTCCCCGTGATCAAACTCGCAAAGAGACCAGGTACGGAATTCCAGGTCGGAAAAGTAGAACATCCAACGACTAAAGAGATTCCTTTAGGAACTGCTCTCCATTCTTTATCTAAAACTATATTGTATTTACCCATGGGCTTATCCCAATTCGCACTACTTGGGAACTTTGTTAGCTCTTCGTATCCAGCGGCGATGGCCTCCAGCGAACGGTCAGCAGCATGGGGGCCTGAGGCCTGGAAGGCCATCATATACCCTTGCCCCGTAGTGTGCATGGTAGCATAGGCAATCTCAAAAAAGCGATCCTTAACCTGTTCTAAACTTTCAATGAGTATACCTGCACGATCATCCGCACTTACTTTACGCCATTGATGAAAGGCGTTGGAGGCATTTGTCAGTAATTGATCGATTGTAAAAGAAGGATAATTCACACCCAGAGGTTGCTGCAAATAAGGCGACTCCTCTGAGCCTATCCAACTGACTTCATCCGATTGCTTCAATTCGGAGAAGTTATTGTTCATCATGGATTGAAACCTTTCCCGACCATCCGCATCAGCGGTCTCTCCATATACTTTAGGAGATGGATGCTCCGGGTAAGCCGCAAAAAAAGTACGCTCATACAAGGCCTGAATGGCCTTTTCCAGTAGATTTTTATGTTTATCGAATAAGCTCATTTTCGTCATTTTTAGTCAAAACAATCGATTGAGGGCGAAGATAAGCTTTATTGGAAAAACTACGGTCTTGTTAAAATAGAATGATTATTGATCCTGACTTCCGAATACCTTTTTTAGCAATTCGGTGGTTCGCGCCACCGGATCTTCGCGGATGTTTTTCTCCTCTTTGGCTATTAACGCAAACAAACCTTCAATCGCTTTATCCGTCGCATAGTCATTTAAGTCAGGATTTACCTTTTCTATGAAGGGTATTTTATTGTAAGTTCCTACAATATCCGAATAGTACTTGGTAGCACTTGTTTTATCTAATGCAGAGGCTACTACAGGTTCGAATTTTAATTTCAGCTGATCGGTTGTGGTGCGTCTTAGATAATTAGTGGCGGCGTCATCCTCTCCTTTTAGGATCGCCCATGCATCTTCAATAGTCATGGATTTGATAGCAGCGACAAATATCGGTTTAGCTTCTTTAGCGGCTTCCTCAGCACCTCGGTTCAAGGTCATTATGAATTTATCAACCTCATTTCCCAGGCCAATCTGACGAAGCTTGGTTTCTACCTTTTGTACGTCCGGTGGAAACGGAATTTTGATTTGCGGATTTTTAAAATATCCGTCTAACCGTGAAGCTTGAGTTGAGCCCTTAGAAATACCATTTATCAAGGCCTCTTTGAGACCGGCAACAACCTGCTCCGTGGTCAACTCATCACCACCCAGAAAATCATTTAACGTTCCAAGGGATTGATTAATTTGTGTGCTGGTGCAACCAACAAAAAACAAAGGCAAAATGATAATACTGGTTAACCTAAATACTCTCATATCTTCATTTAAAAATCAAACTACGTGATCATAGCAACGCTATATAGTAGGCAAAAGTGCCTATAATTTAATGCTAAAACCAAGATTCAAGCCAAAACCATACGGCTTAACGAAAATAGGAGTATTAAGCTCCTTTGAGAGATCGAGTGAATAGTTAAAAGTGGGCTGCACCAGGAAGCGGAATCTTTTATCTTTCGGGTATTCTATTCTGTAGAGCAAATTGTAGAACACATAGAATTCTGGTTCTTCAAACGAAGAATCAACTTGGCTTCTAATCGATTTGTGAAACTCGATACCCGTACCAACATATGTTTCGAACTTGTCTGATGGAATGCTATAAGTAAATCCTATTTGGGTTCCTATATTTCTAACGTGATAATCATAACTGCGCGATTCTTCCGTAAAACCGGGTTCCAAAATAATCTCGTTACCACTTCGTTGTCCGGTCAAGCTGTCTAATACACTAACTACATAATCTATTTGTTGTCGTCTGTCAAAATAGAGTAACCCTAACAAAAGGCTAAACCTGGGGGTCACCTGATAGGTCAGCCCAGATTCGAGCCTGACTCCAATTCTTTCTGATGACACGGCCGGAATATTTTTTATTTTAGTAATCAACTGATTGTCATTAGGGTTGGCTTCTATCCGATTAAAATTAAGCGTAGGCATACCTAGAAAATAATAGGACGTACGTTTTTCAGTCCAGTCTCTCTCATTTTTTTCTCTTTCTGGGCAAGGATATCTTGACTTCCTATCAACTCCCTCCATTCGAATTTCTTTTGGGCTAAAAGATATTAATTCAGGAGATATCTTGTTCAATAAAGAAAGCTGAGCATATTCAAGTGGATCATCTTTAATCCCCTGTTTTTTTTCTTTTACATCAGTTTCTATAATTTTTTTTCGGTTGTAGTGCTGGCTAAGAGGATCGCTTCCAATAATTGGTTTATCCTTGGGGGAAATGGCTTGTTTACCCTGAAAGCTAGAAGCCCCTTGATCATCCGTTGGCGAACTTAATACATTGCCCAAAACGTTTCGTTTATTATTGTTCTGAACACTACACGTTTTCTCAGAGTCTAGCTTGTGAGCTACTATCCCTGGTTGCTGAGTTATGGAAACATCGTTACTATTTCCTACAATAGTTTGGTCAGGTATTTCAGGGTTGGATCTAATTTCTTGTGTGTTTTTTGGAGCAATTTCTTCAGCTAAAACCCAGGTATTCAATTCATCCCAATAGATGTAGGAACCCAGCCCTATGAGTAGAGACCCGACAATTAGAGTCTGTACCGGCCATGTAGAGATGGTTGGCTTTAACCCCCTTTCAATCTCTTGCCACGCACTCGGAGCCGGCTCTTCTTCGTAGTAACCAAGCCGATTTCTTAACTTCTTTTCAATATCCTGATCAGCCATACTTTTCAAATTTTTCTATGCCCAATTCTTTGAGTTTCCTTTTCAGCAATGACTTTGCCCTACTCAACTGTGACTTTGACGTATTCTCACTTATATCCAGTATCTCTCCTATTTCATTGTGCTTGTAACCTTCTATTACATAGAGATTAAATACCAGCCTGTATCCTGTAGGCAGGTCATTGACCATGTTTATAATGGTATCACTATTTAATTCATCTATTATCGCCCCATCACGCTCATCAAACGTGGTAATTCCTTCCAAGCCAAAGTAATCGTGGTGCCGCTTGTTTTTATGATAGTAGTTGATAGCTGTATTTACCGCAGTTTTAATAATCCATCGCTCAAGATACTGGAAGTCATGAACCTGTTTTATCCCGTTGAAAATCTTGATAAAGGACTCCTGAAAAACATCTTCCGCCTCCTCACGATTTGCAGTGTATCTTTTACAAACACCCATAATTCTCCTCTTAAAAGCATCAAAAAACGTTTTTTGTGCTTTTCGATCACCTCGTTTGCATCGGTCGAATACTTTATATGTTATCTGCATTTACGGCATAATCCTCCTCGTTTAGTTCAACGCCCGATGATGCTTACGATGGCAGGATCACATCTAGAACTATCTGAATTGCAGAGTTGATAAATAAGGCTATCACTTACTATAACCGTGCTATCAGGATCATAAAGGATCAGGTTGTTTGATATGATGGCATTTCCGTTTACAGGGTGGTTTAATAGGCTTATAGCTATTTCTTCACAGTAGGTATCATTCAATAGTACCTCCAAACTGTAGACATTCATTGCAGTGGTGTCTGAAAGATCATAGATGTCATCTTCAGCGATTAAAAACCCACATTCAAAGGAAGCAGTAACGTTAAAAGTTGCAGTGGCACTATCGCAGATCCCCGAGAGACAAACTTCATACACTAAGGAATCCATATACGTACTATCCGTAAAAGCGGTGTATGTTATCAGATTGCGGTCATCAAATGAAGCTGTTCCAAATTTAGGTTGAGTTATTATTCTCGGGGATATGTCCTCGTCACAAGTATTGTCGTTTAACAAAACATCGAAAAACACATTCGGAACATCCAAATTATACTGGAAAAAATCATCGTTAATCACTACAGAACACCCATTGCCTCCAATGTCTACAGTCACCACGGCCGAGGTTACTGCTGAGTCTAAATCCGAAGATACGGTATAGACGAAAGCATCAATTGTTTCATTGGAGCCAGAGATGTATTCCACATTGTTATTGATCAAACGAACGTGACCATATTGGGGAAATTTGACAATATCTAAAGAGATCGAAGAATCACAAATAAAGTCATTGCCCAAGACATCAAATAACGTTACGGTATCTGCAGGCACTACGTATCTATCTTCAAGAGCGATGAACAAACATGTATCAGTGGATGGAGTTACGATGCTAATACCTACACTATCAGCAAAAAGAAAATTCTGATCAAAGCCGAAGACTGAAAATCCAATGATGTCAGATCCCGAACTAACATTATTGGCAGGTTGGTACTTCAAAAGGTCATTGCCCAGATATTCAATGCTTCCCAGCTTTGGCTCTTGCGTTACGGTAATGCTGACCGATGCATTTATTGAAATCACGGACTTAAGATCTAAAACCGTTGAGTTTTGTGCAACTACGGTAATATCCGCAGGCTCCTCCAGTGGGTTTGCTTCTGCTATGGAGTCCTCCTCGAACGTATCGCAGCTAAACATGAAAATAAGACAGGCGATAAGAATGAAGAATATCGAAAACTTAATTGACCTTAATTGGTGTTTATATGTTGTACTTTTCATATCCTAAATTTTGTGCTACATGGTTTCAAAATGTCGTGACAGCTATTGCCTAAAAACGGTTGCATCCTCGCAGATTATTTTATTAAACATTTTTAGCTAATTTCTCTTCCTTTAAGTAAACTATCATGCCAGATGCATAAAACTAAAGCCGAAATTATCACCATAGGCGACGAAATACTGTATGGCCATATACTTGATACCAATTCCAAGTGGATGAGCGAAGCGTTAGACAACATTGGGATCAAAGTGGTACGAAAGACAACTATAGGTGATAAGCGGGAAGAACTTCTACAGGCATTCTCTGAAGCCGAAAAACGTGCAGATCTGGTGCTCATAACAGGGGGTTTAGGGCCTACCAATGATGATTTAACCAAGCCTTGTTTGGCCGAGTATTTTAATTGCGAAATCAAGATACACGCCAAAGCATTAACTGAAGTCACGGAATTCTTCAATTCGAAAGGCAGGGAATTAACCGAAGTAAATAAACAGCAGGCCGCCCTTCCCATATGCTCCGAGTTTTTGAGCAATAAAATCGGAACAGCGCCAGGCATGTGGTTTGAGCGAGGCGGTAAAATATTTGTTTCCATGCCGGGTATTCCTAGGGAAATGCAACTCTTAATGACCAATGAAGTACTTCCACGCGCACAGCATTTTTTTGATACGGATATCATTTATCACAAAATCGTTAAAACCATTGGTATTGGTGAATCCTGGTTAGCAGATAAAATCGAAGGTTGGGAACTTAATTTGCCAAAACATATCTCACTGGCCTACCTGCCAAGCCTTGGACAGGTAAAACTGAGATTAACAGCGGTAGGCAATGATAAAGAGGTGCTGAAAAATGAAGTAGAAAAGCAAATTGATCAATTAAAACCGCTGGCAGGTAAATATATTTTCGGCTATAACGCAGATCAAATCCAGGAAGTAGTAGGTAGAATGCTTAAGGGTAATGGACTTACGGTCGCTACGGCCGAAAGTTGTACCGGTGGGTATTTGGCACACATGATCACTTCAGTGCCCGGTAGTTCAGCTTATTTTCAAGGCTCCGTTATTCCCTACCACAATGATCATAAAGTGAAGTTATTAGGGGTAAAACAAGAGACTTTGCAAGAATTCGGTGCTGTGAGTGAGCAAACCGTCATTGAGATGGCGAATGGGGTGCGAAAAAGATTTGATACTTCAATAGGTGTATCAACAAGTGGCATAGCAGGCCCTAGTGGTGGATCTGAAGAAAAACCTGTGGGCACAGTTTGGATCGCCATTTCAACCCAAGAAGAAACCATTGCGAGAAAATTGCAGCTATGGAAAGACCGTGAAATAAATATCAAAGCAGCATCTATTGCTGTACTTAACCTGGTTCGGATTACTTTATCGAAAACGATTGAATTAAGGAACTAAAATGATAATTTTGCAGCTGTTTTCAGGGATGAACTATTAGAAACTATGGCACTTGTTGAATTATTGATGCCTAAAATGGGCGAGAGTATAATGGAAGCTACCGTTTTAACTTGGCTTAAAAGCGAAGGCGATAGCATAGAGCAGGATGAATCAATTCTGGAAGTAGCCACCGATAAGGTTGATACTGAGGTACCTTCAACTCACGCTGGCGTACTTAAAGAAATCCTTGCCAAAGACGGAGACGTAGTCGAAGTTGGAAAACCCATAGCCATCATAGCCACTGAAGGCGACGAAGAAAGTCCCGTAGTTGTACCAACAGAAGAACCCATAGTAGAGGCAGCAGAAATCACTAGTACCTCAAATGGTCATTCCGTTTCGAATGGTGAGGCCAGCGCAGCTAGTGTTAAGTCGGATCGTTTCTATTCCCCCTTGGTGAAAAATATCGCCAAACAAGAGGGTATTGCCGTTGCCGAACTAGAAACAATTCCGGGTAGCGGTAAAGAAGGCAGGGTAACCAAGAAAGATATCCTAGCCTACTTGGAAACACGTCATGACACGGTAGCTCCTGAACCCGTGAAAGCCGTATCAACAGCTGAAATAGTCCCTACTCGTGAGCCTCAGAAAGTCAATGTTTCCGTATCCGCCGGCGATGAGATCATAGAAATGGACCGCATGCGTAAAATGATAGCTGAGCGCATGGTAGATTCAAAACGTATTTCACCCCATGTTACTTCTTTTGTAGAAGCGGATGTAACCAATATTGTTTCTTGGAGAAACCGGAATAAAAATATTTTCAAACAACGGGAAGGTGGAAACCTTACGTTTACCCCAATTTTCATAGAGGCGGTCACAAAAGCCATAAAAGATTATCCCATGATCAACATTCAGGTGGATGGAGATAATATCATCAAAAAGAAGGATATCAATATTGGAATGGCCGTTGCCCTACCCTCAGGCAATTTGATTGTCCCGGTTATAAAAAATGCGGATCAACTCAACATAACGGGCTTAGCTAATAAAGTTAACGATCTTGCCATACGTGCAAGAGAGAACAAACTCAGCCCCGATGAGCTTTCGGGTGGTACCTTTACTATCTCAAATGTCGGTTCATTTGGAAACGTGATGGGTACTCCTATCATAATGCAACCGCAAGTAGGAATTCTGGCGTTAGGAGCCATAGTAAAAAAGCCAGCCGTCGTAGAGACTCCTAATGGAGATGCAATTGCTATACGTCACAAAATGTTCTTATCCCACAGTTACGACCATCGTGTGGTAGATGGCTCTTTGGGAGGAATGGTGGTTAGACGGGTCGCAGACTATCTTGAGCGATTTGAAATGAATCGTGAAGTATAACCAAGACTTAAGGATTGAGGTACTGCTTTAATGCCTCAATATTCTTTTTTGAGTTACCAACGAAAATTCTATCCTTAAATACGAATACTGGCCTTTTCAAAAAAGTATACTCATCTAAGATAAACTTTCGATAGTCCTCTTCGGTTAATTCAAGTTCTTTCAGGCCCAACTCCTTATACTTTCGCGCCACTCGTGAAAACAACGGCTCGTAAGATCCGCTTAGCTCCTTCATCTCATCCAATTGAGACGGTGTTATTTTTTGGGTCTTAATATCCTGTAGCTCAAAATTATCGTCAAGGTTTAGCTCTTTCATTATTCGCTTGCAGGTATCACAGGTGGATAAGTAGTATACTTTTTTCATCTTGCTATTTTGAGTCAAAGTAAATGTAATATTTGTATTTAGGAGGCTTGATTTATACTTTTATTGCCACTGAAATTTATGACAAAAGTTATTTCATTTATCAGCAGAAAAGGAGGAACAGGTAAAACTACGAATGCCATCAACCTTAGCACTATGTTAAACAGTCTCGGATACAAAGTCATGCTTATAGAGACTGACACGAACTATACATTAAATACACTGCGTAAAATGGAGATCTACAAGACCGGCGCTAAGGAAAACGCAGTTTTTGAAATCACCGGTTCAGAAGATAACAAAGTAGCGGCAGAATTGGAGCAGCTCAAACCTGCTCGTAATTATGACTACATTGTTGTGGACAGTGCGGGAAAAACAACGGATGAAGGGATCAAAAAACTATGTCTAATCAGCGACGCTGTAATTGTGCCTTCTAGTCTTACCCAAAATGATCTTATTGTCACCTATCAAACTATCTCAGATCTCTCACCTGCCAAAGAACTGAATACGGATCTTAAGATCTTTGTCCTTCCCAATCGCATACACAGCCTAACCAAAATCACCACAATTGTGGATGCCATGGATAACCTAGAGGCTGAAGTTTTGGAGGTGAGCGTACCACAAAAAAATCTATTTGTGAATTACAGCACAATACTCGCAGAAAAAGAATATCATCAAATCGCAAAGATGATAATTAACAAATTGGAAGATGGCTAAAAGAAAGAATCCACTAAAAGACCTAGACTCTTTTCTAAAACAGGAAGCGAGCTCCATAATAGAACCAGAAAAGATCTCTCCCGCTGAACAACCGGATACAATCATACCAGACTCTCTCAAAGAAGAAGACGTATTGAACTACTTTAAAAAGCTAGCGCTTGAAGATGAAAAGACTTCGAGCAAAGCGTTTTTGAATACGTTACAAAAAGTTATCGAATCACAAGGCGTTAAGAAAGGAACGGATAAAATGTTGCTCAATACCTTACTTTATCTGCAAAACCAGGATAACTGGAAAGAGGCTATAGCTAAATATTGGTCTGTTAAGTAAACCATCTGACAACGTTTATATTTTTATTTGCATGGTCAAATGGATATGGCTGAAAAATCTAACTTAGCAGCCGTTTAGAACAATTGATAGACTATGAAATTCGGCACTAAAACCATACATGCTGGGATTGAACCCGATCCATCGACAGGTGCGATCATGACTCCAATTTACCAGACTTCCACTTACGTACAAGCGTCGCCAGGTGACCACAAGGGGTTTGAATATTCACGTACGCAAAACCCTACAAGAGAGGCCTTACAAAAAAATTTAGCGGCTTTAGAAAATGGTAATTACGGACTGTGCTTCGCTTCGGGTTTAGCGGCCATAGATGTAATTATTAAATTGTTCAAACCAGGTGATGAGGTTATTGCCGCAAACGACTTGTATGGTGGGACCTATCGGCTCTTCACAAAAGTATTTTCAAAGTACGGTTTGAAGTTCCATTTCATTGATATGGAAGATATTTCTAACATCAATAATTACGTCAACAAAAACACAAAGCTACTCTGGCTGGAAACGCCCACTAATCCTATGATGAACATAATAGATATTGCGGGAGCGGCAGAGATAGCTAAGCAAAACGGAATTTTATTAGGTGTAGACAATACATTCTCCACCCCCTACCTTCAAACCCCACTAGATTTAGGAGCCGATATAGTTATGCACTCCGTTACTAAATACTTAGGCGGACATTCAGATGTAGTTATGGGTGCGTTGGTGGTAAATGATAAATCGTTGGCCGATGAACTGGCTTTCTTACAAAATAGTACCGGGGGTACACCGGGACCTCAAGATGCCTTTTTGGTGTTGAGAGGAATTAAGACTTTACACCTTCGTATGCAGAGGCACAGTGAGAATGGCCGGGCCATTGCCGGGTATCTAGTAAAGCATCCGAAAGTAGATAAGGTATACTGGCCTGGCTTCGAAAGTCACCCTAACCACGATATTGCTAAAGCGCAAATGAAAGATTTTGGTGGTATGATCTCATTTACCCTAAAAGGAAACGATAAAGCAGAAGCTTTCAAGGTAATGGAGAGTTTTCACTATTTTTCTTTGGCAGAATCATTAGGTGGTGTAGAATCACTAGTCAACCATCCTGCTAGTATGACCCACGCAAGCATACCGTACGAAGAAAGGCAGAAAATCGGACTATTGGATTCTTTGATACGATTAAGCGTCGGGATTGAAGATATTGACGACCTAATTAGTGATTTAGAACAAGCTATAGGATAGTCAACTCTCCAAAGTATAGGAGAAAAAGAACTAAGGTAAGAAAAATCAATAGGCGTCGCATTCATCAAGTTTTCTGTTTTGACCCTAAGAATGCTTTAAGGTTTAATACTCGTTTCACTGGTTACGCGAGAGTACTCAGGAAACTTTAGAATAAACATGCTACCCAGATCAGCATCGGATTCCAAATCTATCGTAATGCCAAGACGATCGCATAGACTTTTGACGATTGCAAGCCCTAGTCCGTTACTGCTTTCGCCAGCTGTAGGCCTTGCACTAAGTCTCTTAAATTTTTTGTAGAGATGAAGTCTATCTGCTTCGGTGAAGCCCGGACCATGATCTTTTACTATTAGATTCAAGCCATCTAGTGAATCATTAGCTGAAATATTTACTGTAGTATCCTTGTTTGAAAACTTAATGGCATTTGAGATTAAGTTATCCATAATCCTAACCAGTAGTGAATTGTCGGTCTTGATTAAAATCTCCTCAACGTTAAAATGCACATTTATGTTGATGTTCTTTGCATTTGCCTCCGTTTTAAAACCCTGTTGTTTTAATTTAATCATATCGACAAGATCAACTTCGGAAATATTCAGTTTCCTGCTCTGGTCTTCAAAGGCACTTACGTCAAGCAGATCCTTAATAAATTCATCACTACTATGGCTGATTTCCTTAAGTAAGTTCACGTAATTCAGTTGTTCTTCCGTGAGTTGCGAATAGCTCAACAGCTCCGCAATTCCTTTTACCCTGTTAATCGGAGACTTTAAGTCATGGGCAACAATATTCATTAGGGTATCTTTTTCATTGTTCAAATCAGCAAGCTGTGCATTCCTCTGTTGGAGTTTTTCATTCTGCTTCTGGATTTTATCGCTTTGAATTCCAAGCTCACTCGCCTGTTCCTCGATATGCTTGTTTTTCAAACTCAACTTAAGATATGTCTGCTTTCGTTTTCGGCTTGCATACCAAATACTGACGAGCAGGATACCAATAAGTGTAACTACTGCTATTAAAGCTATATTCTCAAAGCGTTGGCGTTCAATAACCGCAATGCTGCGCGCTTCATTCAATCTAAGAAGTTCGTTTTCCCTTTCCTTACTCTCCAAAATTAATCTAGCCTCCATTCTTTCGATACTTCTGGCGGCTTCAGCATTTGTCCATGTTTCATTTAAGCGCTTGTATCTTTTAAAGTGCTTTAGTGCCAGGCTTGAGTTACTTTGGCGTTCGTATATTTCCGCTAAACGAAGATTGGCATCTCGCTCGATTGAAATCAACTTTGCCACTCCTGTATTCATAATTAGTTCTTCTAACTCATTTTTAGCGCGATCATACTTTTTTAATGCCATGAGAGACTCAGCATATTGTAGTCTTACTTTATTTAAGAGCTCCTCATTACCACTTCCCGACACGGTATAGAGCGCCTTTTGGGCATAATCTATAGAGGCATTGTGGTTATTTTGTTGTGAGTGCAGCTGAGATAAACCAAGATTAACGCGAGCAACTCCAATTTTATCCGAAAGAGATTGGGCAAGGGTTAGGGCAGACTCATATTCGACTAAAGCTTCATCATACATATCAAGCTCCATGTAAATTGTCGCGAGTTCAACGAGCACCGATATTTGACCAATTTCATCGCCGATTTCGCGCCTGATCTCTAACGTTTTTTCCGCCATTTCTTGAGCTTTTTTAAGGTTATTTTGAGATCGGTGTAATTCTGAAAGGCTCTTGTATACGTAGCTTAACCCCAAAACATCTTTGACGGCAGTAAAGTAGTCTAATGCCTTATAAAAATGATCATAGGCTCTAAGGAATGAACCTTGATTGAAATATAGTCTGCCCAGACTGTTTAGGGCATGTGCAATTTGTAATGTATCGTTAAACCGATAAGCTTCTTTTTTAGCAGACGTGTACGAATTAAAGGATTTAAGATATTCGCCTTTGTAATTGTAAGCTACACCTTTAAAAGTCAGGGCCTGCGACTTACTTCTATTCAGACCCGTTGATTCTATGAGATCAATAGACTTCTGTGCATAATATATAGTGCTATCTGGATAGGCCTTTCTGAATTCCCAAGCTAAGTTTTCAAATAGTCTTGATTTACTCAGCGAATCATCCTCTTCTACTAATGACTGACGAAGGCTATCGACCACCGAAACATCCTGAGCATAGGCACAAGCCGGTATCATTAGGTAAAGCAGAAATAGGAGAAATCTATTGATCACCACATTGACAAAATTAGTCATTATTGTTGCATGATATGATCACTGTTGGTTGAAAACGTTAAACATTCTGTCATGCGTATTTTTATCATCTACTATGCTATACCGCTGATCAAATAGCAATGAACGAAATAGTACCAATAATGCTATCTTCAAACGGATCAAATTAGAAATTTAACCTACATCATCATGAAGAAATTGCTGCGCGCTTTAGTTGCACTTCTCATTCTAGTTTCTATCACAGATAGCTATAGTCAACGAAGAAAAAAGAATTTATCTGAGCCTAGATTGTCCTTTAATGAAAGTCTGTATTCAGGGATGGAATGGAGAAGTATTGGTCCATTCCGAGGTGGACGATCTGCAGCTGCCACGGGAGTTCCTGGCAAGCCAAATCTTTATTATTTTGGAGCGACAGGTGGTGGTGTTTGGAGAACCACAGATGCAGGAAATACCTGGGAAAATATTTCAGATGGATATTTTGGTGGGTCAATTGGTGCAGTCGCCGTAAGTGAGTGGGATAATAATGTGATTTATGTAGGAGGTGGAGAAGTAACCGTAAGAGGTAATGTAAGTTATGGTTACGGTATGTATAAGTCCGTTGATGCTGGTAAGACCTGGACACATATTGGACTAAAAAACTCACGCCATATCCCCAGAGTAAGAATACATCCGAAAGACCCTGATCTGGTATATGCGGCAGTGATGGGCGACTTGTATAAATCCACGGCAGAACGCGGGGTATACCGAAGCAAAGATGGGGGCAAAACCTGGGAACGTATTTTGTTTGCTAACGCCGATGCCGGTGCGGTTGATTTGGTTATGGACCCGAATAATCCCAGAATTTTATATGCTTCCACCTGGAAAATTAGACGAACCCCTTACAGCCTGGAAAGTGGTGGTGAAGGCTCCGCATTATGGAAGAGTACCGATGGTGGTGACAACTGGACGAACATAAGTGCAAATGAAGGGCTTCCTGGTGGTATTTGGGGTATATCAGGAGTGACCGTATCACCGGTAAATTCAAACAGGGTTTGGGCCATTATAGAAAATAAAGAAGGTGGGGTATATCGTTCGGATGACGCCGGTAAAACATGGAAAAAGTTAAATTCTTCAAGAAGCCTGAGGCAGCGTGCCTGGTATTATACGCGTATCTATGCGGATACGCAAGACGAAGATCGAGTGTATGTGATGAATGTACGTTACCATAGATCTAAAGATGGTGGTAAGACATTTGAAGCTTTCAATGCACCACATGGGGATCACCACGATTTATGGATAGCACCAGAGGATAACCAACGTATGGTGATTGCTGATGACGGTGGCGCACAAGTCAGTTTTGACGGAGGTGAAAACTGGTCGACCTATAATAACCAACCCACGATTCAATTTTACCGAGTAACCACAGATAACCACTTTCCATACCGGATTTATGGCGCACAGCAGGATAATAGCACGTTGAGAGTTGCTCACAGAACTACAGGCCGTTCAATCGGCGCCCGCGATTGGGAACCCACTGCCGGAGGTGAAAGCGCTCATATTGCCGTAAAACCTGATAACAATGATATTGTATATGGTGGCAGCTATGACGGTTTCCTGACTCGTCTCAACCATAAAACAGGTGAAATCAGAGCGGTGAATGTCTGGCCAGATAACCCTATGGGACACGGGGCAGAAGAAATGAAATATCGATTTCAGTGGAATTTTCCGATATTCTTTTCACCACATGATAGCAAAAAGCTATACACCACCTCCAACCACGTGCACGTGTCGTACGATGAAGGTGAATCTTGGGAAGTTATAAGTCCAGACCTTACCAGAAATGATTCAACCAAACTTGGTTCATCAGGAGGTCCTATTACAAAAGATAATACTAGTGTAGAATACTACTGTACTATTTTCGCCGCAACGGAATCTCCCTACGAAAAAGATCTCATTTGGACAGGCTCGGATGATGGCCTGATTCATGTTACCCGTGATGGCGGAAAGAATTGGCAAAATGTTACCCCACCGTCTACGCCAGAGTGGATGATGATCAATAGTATTGATATTGATCCATTCACCAAAGGAGGCGCTTATGTTGCGGGAACACGCTACAAACTGGGTGATTATAAACCTTATCTGTATCGAACCAAGGACTACGGAAAAACCTGGAAACTCATTGCCGACGGGATTCCTGGTGATCACTTTACCAGAGTGCTTCGTGCCGATCCCAAACGAAAAGGACTGTTGTATGCGGGAACTGAAACAGGTATGTATATATCGTTTGATGATGGAGTGAGTTGGCAATCAATGCAAATGAACTTACCGGTGGTGCCTATTACAGATCTAGCGATTAAAAATGATAATTTGATCGCGGCTACTCAGGGGCGAAGCTTTTGGATAATTGATGATCTCACACCCTTTCATCAACTCAACAGCTCGGTTAATAGTAGCAAAGCTCATTTATTCAAACCCATGGATAGTTATCGCATTCGAGGCGGGGCAAGTAGGGATTCAAAAACTGTTGGGAAAAACCACCCAGGCGGAGTAATGGTTCATTATTATTTAAAGGATACAGCTAAAACCGATACTCTTAGAATCGAGATACTCGAGCCTGAAGGTACATTGATCAAAGCTTTTAGTACCGCTCCATCAAAAAAGGACAAAGAAGGTAAAATTGAGGTTAAACCTGGTTTAAACAGATTGGTTTGGAATATGCGATATAATGGTGCAGAAGGGTTTGATGGTATGATCCTTTGGTGGGCTTCTTTGAACGGCCCAATGGCACTTCCGGGTGATTATAAGGTAAAGATGACCTATAAAGGGACTACCCAGGAGCAGTCTTTTAAAATACTCAAAGATCCTCGATCAGGATCATCAGAACTAGACCTTAAGGCCCAATTTGACTTTTTAAACGAGGTCATTGCCAAACTATCTGAAACAAACAAATCAATAAAGAAAATTCGAGAGGCCAGAGATCAGATCAAAACCGTTACGTCCAGGTTGAAAGAAGATCAAGGTTCAGAAATAAAAGATATGGCTAAGATTATTCTCAAAGATATGAAAGCTATTGAAGAGGCTCTTTATCAAACCAAAAACCAAAGTGGTCAGGATCCGCTGAATTTTCCTATCCGGCTGAACAACAAATTGGGACATTTAAATTCACTAATGGCCATGGGTGATTACAAACCCACGAAGCAGGCGGTTGAATTTAAGGAAGAGGTTTCTGGGCGTATTGATATGGAACTTGATAAATTACAAAAAATCTTTGATGAAGATATACCTAAACTAAACGAATTGGTAAGGTCAAGTGCTGTAGATGCGGTAGTTTTAGACGACAAGTAACTAATTGGCTATCATTTAGTTACAACTCCATTTTTCGTTTTGGCATAGTCATTGGTCAATGAACATTGAACCAAATGATTAAATGCCATGAAAAAGTTAACACTGATTATTATTCTGATGGCAGGAGTGTCATTCAGTGGCAAAGGCCAACATTTTTATGCCTCTTTTGGTATTCAACACAACTGGGGGGTGCCGTTTTATGTGACCAATGCAATATACGATCACTATTGGGATTATAATTGGGTTCATGCGTCCCGAATAATCAGGAATGGACGACCGTTTTATGATATTGTCTTACGGCGAGGCGACTTGTTCCTTGAGGTAAGGGTGAGCGGTCAGGGGTTTATTCGTACAGTTAGAAGTTGGGACGCCTATCCTTTTGTTGGTCATGTATGCTCTAGTGTTTGTGGATTCCATAGTGGTTTTTATCGAAACAGCTATACGTTTTACGATAGTCACAATTTCGGATATCGATACAGAGGGAATAGCACTGTAATTATCAATAATCACTATAAGCCCCCATTATATCGAAATAATGGTAAGCACTATAGAACCCGTCAAACTAGTTCTCAAAGAAAGCACGTAGATCAAGGTCGTAAGCGTAATAACCAAAATCTAACTCGTGGAGTGGTAAGTAGTAATCCGGAAAGACGAAAAGCATATCGATCCTCAACCGAATCCAGAAGTAGAGTCAATATAGAAAAGCGATCTTCGAACAGTGGCAGAAAGAGTGTAGAACGTGATAAAAGTGAAGTAAGAAGTGGAAGAGTGAATAGAAGATCCTATTGACCAAAGAGCCCTGACTAATGTCAGGGTTCTTTATTTTTTTCAGAGAGCTTTTTAGCCATTCTTTCCAACATAGTTGGAACAAGTAATTTGTGAACCGGTTTGACCGGAAAGAAATATAATCGTCCTAGCCAATTGTTGAAAATCACCGTTGTGGCAAGAGTTATTTCAAATCCCTGATGAGAAGGTTGACCCATTATGGATAGTGAAAAATCAAGGTGTTTGTCATTTTCCCCTGTTAATATTTCAGTATCTGTTCTATCCTTGACATGAAAAAGTGCTAACGACTCACCAGGCTGTCCGGTAAATGTTAGTATTTGACTTTTAACATCGATACCTCTTGCGGTTTTCAAGCCCATTAAAAGAGCTATCTTTTCGCGAATTTTTAAAAGGACTTTACCCCAAACAGGAAAGCTCTGTAATAAGAGTTTAATAAGTTCTTCAGGAGGAGATTCTAAATTTGACGGTACTTTAACCGCAAATGCATCATAGTAGTCAATCTTTTTATGCTCCTGATGGATCAGCGACCCTTCTGGAATGTTGATTGAGTATGCTTTTATTTCCATGATTACGTCACTAAACTATTCAGAATAACGAGTTTTAAGTGAAAAGGGATTGGTGAAAAACAAAGTATATCAATATACTCAAGACCTTAGATCAAATTAACAATTATATACTATAATCAATCGGACTGATTTTTTCTATCATTGAGCTCACTACTCAAGAACCAGATCATATCTGGTAAGTAACCCCGCTAAATTAGTTTTTGAAAACCTGGCTTGTGAAATGATATTTTGTTGTGGATCAATAATATAATTCACTGCTGAGGAAAAGTCAGATTTTCCAAGGTTCGTATTTTCAAAGATAGCCCCGCCTAGTTCAGCTTCGTCGAAAATCGATTCTGACAAGTCAGCCTCTCCAAAGTCTACATCTTTCAAGCTGCACCTTGAAAAAGTTGTGCCTTTTAGAGGACATTGGTAAAATACAGAAGAATCGAGCCTGCATTCCTCAAACCAGACACTAAACAAGAAATTGTTAACCGTTTCAAACCGGAGTCCAAGCATTTTACAACCCTTAAACCTTACCTCTCTAAAGGCTGCCCGACTAATATTGGCATTGCTAAGATCACAGTTAATGAACTCACATTCTACAAACACAATTGAGCCCAGGTTAGCGTTGGTCAAATTACAATCTTCGAAAATACAATCTTCATATTCGCCACGAGTCAATACATTTTTACTATAATCTTTGGCTCTAAAGTGAGCTCCCTCGGTATAGTTCATGAGGCTAATGTAGACAATCTATTTTTTGTATAGAGCATATCGAAAGTTCAAGTTTGTTCGTGTTGTTGCCCATAACCTTGGTTTCAGCAGTCAAATGATCCTTAAGTGAGGAAAGATTTTTTGATAAATTCAGATGGGGTCAAACCATATTCCTTTTTGAAGCAAGACCTAAAATAATCACTATCATTAAACCCTACCATCATACGAACATCTGAAACATTCAATTTCTTTTGTTCAAGCAATTGACCCGCTTTTCTGATTCGATAGGTCCTGACGAATTCAATTGGCGACATTCCGAGCAGTGATTTTATTTTTCTGTAAAAGTGCACTCTGCTAATTCCGATCTCTTTACTTATTCTTTCAATAGAAAGATTAGGATCCGATAAATTTTCATCAATAAATTCAATAGCATTATTCAGTAATTTTTCGTCGTATGAAGAAACTTGAGTAGGTTTTAGTATAGAGTTCTTTTCAAACTGTCTACGTACTCTCTCCCTTTGCTCAATTAAATAGTCTGCCTTTTGCTTAAGGTATTCCATATCAAGATGACCCTCTAAGTATTCGTCAGCTGAGAATTCTACCTGATGTGTTTCTATCTGGTCAGCAATTATCACGACCGGAATATGACAGGTACGTTCATCAATTTTTATCCTTTGACAGAGTTCGTGGGTATCAATCGTTGTTACGTTTTCCGTCAATATGATAAGGTTCGGAATAATATCAATAACCAGTTTCCACCCTTCTAAACCATCGGCGACTTCATATACATGATAGGACTTGGAGAATAGCTCGCGCAGTGTTTCTCGGGAATGAATA
>JBCCOE010000039.1:0-38036 GCA_039025475.1 Bacteroidota bacterium
TATGATATCGAGAACGGCAAATGAGGGATTGGTATGTAAGGATAATATGCGAGCAGATATAAAGGTTACCTTTTTTGTTAGAGTCAACCAAACTCACGAGGATGTTAAGCAAGTGGCACAGTCGATAGGTTCTATGCGTGCCTCGAACCAGGAGTCATTGGAACTACTTTTTGATGCAAAATTTTCAGAGGCCCTCAAGACCGTAGGTAAGCAGTTTGATTTTGTAGAGCTTTATAATAGTAGGGACGATTTTAAAAGAGAGATCCTGAACATTATAGGCACCGATTTGAATGGTTATGTCCTCGACGATTGTGCCATTGATTATTTGGAGCAGACTCCAATCGAGTCCATGAATGAAAACAATATCCTTGACGCTGAGGGTATTAAGAAAATTATTGATTTGACCTCCGAGCAGAAAATTCAGGCGAATCACATTGAGAGAGAAAAGGAAAAAACCATCAAAAAACAGGATGTTGAGGCTAGGGAAACCGTGCTAGCTTTGGAGCGTCAGCTGGCAGAAGCAGAGGCCAAACAGAAGAGAGAGATTGAATCGGTACAGGCACGTGAAGAGGCTGAAGCGTTAAAAATAAAGGAAGAAGAACGATTAAAAGGCGAACGAGCGCGAATTACCACAGATGAAGAACTTGGTGTGGCCGAAGAAAACAAGCTACGGGAAGTTGTAGTAGCCCAAAAAAATAAGGAGAAAGCCGAGGCGGTTGAGAATGAACGAGTACAACAGGCACAGTTACTTGAGGCTACTGAAAAAGAGCGAATTGTAGAATTAAAGCGGATTGAGAAAGAAAAGGCTGTTGAGATTGAAAGGAAAGATATCCAGGACGTGATTCGTGAACGCGTGGCGATTGAAAAAACGGTAGTGGAAGAGCAGGAGCGCATGGCAGACATTAAGGCGTTTGCCGGAGCGGACAGGACTAAAAAGGTAGCTGTCACTTTAGCTGAAAAAGAAGCCGAAGAAGCCCTAGTTAAAGAAATTAAAAGTGCAGAGGCCAAGAAACAGGCGGCTGAGCACTTAGCCAAGCAGATGATGATTGATGCCCAAGCACAAGAGTCCTCGTCAACTCATAAAGCCGAGGCTAAAAAGACCCTAGCGGAAGCTCAAGCTGCAGAGGCAGCAGCCTTGGGAATGGCTGAAGCCCAGGTTATGGAAGCAAAGGCAGCAGCTCGTGAGAAACAAGGAGATGCCGAAGCTTCCGTGATTGAGGCACAAGTAGAAGCCGAGGCCAAGGGAATTAGATTGAAAGGGTTGGCACAGGCAGAAGCTGAGGAAAAAACAGGATTGGCGGAAGCTAAGGTAATGGCTGAGAAGTTTGATGCCGATGCCATTGGAATCAAGAAGAAGGCTGAGGCCATGAAAGTTCTGGATGGCGTAAGTAAAGACCATGAAGAGTTCAAACTCAAATTACAGAAGGACAAGGAAATAGAACTTGCCCAAATCAATATTCAAACCGAAATTGCCAAAGCCCAGGCGACCGTAATTTCAGAGGCTCTCAAAGCGGCCAATATTGAAATAGTTGGTGGTGAAACTATGTTCTTTGATAAGATTGTGGGAGCCATTACGAGCGGAAAGTCTGCCGACAGGCTGATAGACAATAGTGAGGTGATCGGCCAGATAAAAGACACATTCTTTACGACAGATACTGGGTCGAACTTTAAAGAAAAAATACGAGAGTTTGTGGATAAGTTTGGTGTATCCAGCGAAGAACTTAGAAACTTGAGTATTTCAGCTTTGCTCATAAAATTGACCGGCCTGGCGAAAGACGAGGATTCCAAAGGGATATTGGGTCAGCTACAAAGCCTTACCGAATCGCTTGGCATTTCGAATAATAGTGTCAGTAGCTTAGGTATTTAAGTGAGTTGTATGTCAAGGGTTGTCCCAGGTAGAGCGACTCTTCAACACCCTTGTAGTGTACACCGTTCAAATTTCTTTTTAATACATTCCTAGAATGAGCGAGAATACAACCTCCACTTCCGTATCAGAAAATCAAGAGCAAAACCAGCTCGAAGAAGGAACCTATGAAATTCTTCAAAGCAGGCTACGAAAGCAAGGTGATCAGCTTCAAGGTTTACTAAACAAGCTAAACACAGAAAGAAAGCGGGTTTTTGGCTCTATTGAGACCAAACTAATGACTACCGAACGTGTAAGCACGGAAAACAACTGTATTCCGTGTGACATGGTACCTGTTGGTAGCTACTTCCTTTTTGGTTATAACGTTCATATTGGCCTAAAGACGGAAACTAAACTGTCAGATGTATTTAGTATTTTCACTTACAGTGACCATTCATTTCACGAAGAAGAACTGAAGTTAATTCAGGATAAGAACTTCATTGATGATTTTCAAAAGCTTTATAAGTACTACAAAAACACCCATTTTGTAAAGTTTTTTAAGAAGGGTGTTGATCTGCATATGGTCTTCCGAATTGGGAAGGACGTGACTGACATAAAGACTTTTAAATGGCAAATCTCAGGGGATGAGCTAAAATACATCGACAATAGAAGTGACCATGAGTTCAGATTTCCTGAGCAATACGATTTTAGCTGGACCAAGACCACCCGGGATGATTTTAGAAATGGCAACTTTCCCCATATATCCATTAAGGATAAGGTCTTTGTAGAAACTGTAGGTGGCGATTTGACCGTAAAAATTGAGGACAACACAGATGACGGTCAAGGTATATATTCAGAACCGGTAGATCATAAAGACCAGACCCTGGAGGACTCGGATATCTACTATGCGGTGGTGGGTAACGTAGTCTTACTTAAAATTAAACCCTATCAGGAGGATTTCAGGTACATAGTTTACAATTCCAAAATTCAGGAAGCGCGTAGGGTAGATGAAATCAAAGACTCTTGTATTTTGCTTCCGGATGATCACGGCCTGATCTTCACGAATGGTTACTACCTACAGTCAGGAGAGTATAAGCAGTTCGATAATGAGCTTAAGTCCATGGTCTTCGAAAAGCGCATAACTTCTCCTAATGGAGAGGATTACTTGTATGTATTTTATAATCTTGAGAATGGTGTTTATCTGCTTATGCACTATAATCTCATCGAGCAGCAGGTCGAAAACCCCCTTATATGCCATGGGTTCTCCATTTTCGAAAATGGAGTGATGTGCTTATTCAGAGGGGATGAAGAACCAAAGAAGCATCACGCTATTCAAATTTGGCAAACACCATATACCGATCCGGATTTTAAGACAGAAACATCAGATTCATCTTACCTCAATAAGATTGGGAACAAGGACGTAGTCAAAGCTATGGCCGAATGCAATGAGCTATTGAACCTTATCAATAAGGACGACACATACAATGGCCTTTACCTTGATCTGATAAAGAATTCAACCGACATAATTGACTCATACCACTGGCTCGATGCCCAGGAATATGATTTAAAGCAGCCACTAAATGAAATTCGAAAAGTTGCCTCGTCAGCTGTAGATGAGTTTGAAAAGGTGCAGAAAATCCGGGAGAATACCGATACTGCCCTGAAAGAGAGCTTCGAAAATGCTGATGTTGTAATTAAACAAATTAAAACTACGCGTGTAAAAACGGTGGATCAGTACGTTCAACAGCTGGCCGATTTGCGTAAGGTAAGAGGTGAGGTCATATCGCTCAATGAGCTTCGTTATGCGGATGTTGAACGCATCAAAGGTTACGAAGACCAGCTGGCTACGTTTTACGATCAGACTTCTCAGAATACCATTAAGTATTTGCTCAAAGACAAAGCACTTGAACCCTATCAAGCCAAAGTAGTACAGATGCAGGGGCAAATTGAAGCAGTAGCCAAGGTAGTGGAGGCTGAGAAAACAGAGGAGCAGATTTTATCCGTCTCACAAGAGCTAGAGCTCCTAATTGAAATTGTCAGTAATCTTGAAATCAAAGACGCCACAGAAACTACCAAGATAATAGACAACATCTCACAGATCTATTCTCAATTTAACCAGCTTAAAGCTGCCCTGAAGAGAAAGAGAAAAGAGTTATTCAGTGTTGAAGGCCAAGCAGAGTTTAATGCACAAATGAAGCTTATTGATCAGGCGGTCATTAACTATTTGGACATCTGTGATTCTGCCCAAAAGTGTGAGGAGTACCTAAGCAAAGTAATGGTCCAGCTTGAGGAACTTGAAGGAAAGTTTTCTGAGTTTAATGAGTTCATTGACAAGCTTAGCGTCAAACGTGATGAAGTGTACAACGCGTTTGAAAATAAGCGTATTGTGTTAATCGAAGAAAAGAATAAACGAGCCAATGCGCTGCAACTTTCAGCCGATAGGATCATAAAATCTGTGCAAAGTAGGATTTCTCGGTTCACATCTGAAGCGGAAATCAATGGATATTATGCTTCAGACATTATGCTGGAAAAGGCAAGAAATATTATCCGGGAGCTAGAGGAAATTGGAGACACCGTTAAGTCTGAGGACATTTTAAGCCGCTTAAAGACGGTAAAAGAAGATGCAATTCGCCAATTAAAGGATAAGACAGATCTATTTGTTGATGGAAAGGATTTAATAAAATTTGGGGAACATCAATTTGCTGTAAACTCACAAAATCTTGATTTAACCATAGTTAACAAAGACGGTGAGCTCTACCATCATTTGACCGGAACCAATTTTTTTGAGGCTATTAATGCTGATCTGACAAAAGGTTATGATCAGGTTATGAACCAGTCGTTGCTTTCTGAAAATAATGAGGTTTATCGCGCGGAGTACCTGGCCTACATGATACTCAAAAGTGCTAAAGCTGACTCAGACATTTCTATAGAAAGCCTTTATGAAATGACCGAAGGTGAGCTTAAAGAACATGTGATAAAATTCATGTCGGTAAGGTACGATGAAGGATACATTAAAGGTGTCCATGATCATGATGGAGCGGCTATTCTCAGGGTGTTATTAAATCAGATCCATACAGCAGACCTATTGCTTTTTTCTTCTAACGTTAGGGCTGTAGCTGCGCTTTTTTGGAAAAAGTTTTTAGATCATGAAAGAAAGCAATTCTTAAACCATCAACTCAAAAGTGCAGGGATTATTTTGAAGGTTTTTCCGGGGACAAGAGAGTTTGATAACCTTCTTAAAACCCTTATAAAGGAAGTAGAAAAGTTTATTGAAGCCACATCCCTATTTGATCCGGGCCTGGTTGAAGAGGCCGCTTTATATCTTTTCAGGGAAATATCCAGGGGTGACAAATTTGTGATGGATAAGAATGCTGATGACCTTTTCAATGCATTTAAAGATCACTTAAGGAAAAATAAAGCACAAAAGCTCTTTGACGATGCTGTTAAAGGGCTTATGGAAAATCCATATGCGGCATACCAACATGTAGCAAACTGGGTAAACTCTTTTGTGCAATCCCGCGAAGAGGAGAGTCACTGGGAAGATTATGTACATGAGGTAAGTGTAGTATTGCTAGCCGATGATTACAATAAAAATAAGGTGGTACATGTCTCCCTTCAAGCTTCATTAGAGGGGTTACAAGGCAATCATGATTTGATCCAGGAAGGTAAGTATGAGCTACAGTACAATCATTTCATGACCAAACTGAAGGCCTATCATGAAAATGTAGTTCCCCTGTTTCGAACCTTTAACGATTTCAAAAAAGAAGTAACCGCCTCATTTAGGGAAGAGCTGAGGCTGAATGAATTCAAGCCACGTGTGATGTCATCGTTTGTTAGAAACAAACTTATCGATGAAGTTTACCTACCCCTAATAGGTGCAAATCTGGCTAAGCAAATAGGAGCAGCGGGTGATAAGAAGAGAACCGATTTGATGGGATTACTTTTGCTAATATCACCCCCTGGTTATGGTAAAACCACCTTGATGGAGTATATCGCCAATCGTTTGGGTGTAATATTTATGAAAATAAACGGCCCTGCCCTTGGGTATGAGGTTTTGTCCCTGGATCCTGAACAAGCACCCAACGCCGGTGCCCGAGAAGAACTGAAAAAGTTAAACCTTGCCTTCGAAATGGGTGATAACGTAATGATCTATCTTGATGACATCCAGCACTGTAATCCGGAGTTTTTACAAAAGTTCATTTCACTTTGTGATGCTCAACGTAAGATTGAAGGAGTCTATAAGGGGAGAAGCCAAACTTATGATTTTCGTGGCAAACGAGTGAGTGTCGTTATGGCCGGTAATCCATACACCGAAAGTGGCGAGAAATTCAGGATTCCTGATATGTTGGCCAATCGCGCCGATATTTATAACCTGGGCGATATCATAGGTGATACTGAAGAGGCGTTTAAACTGAGCTATTTGGAAAATAGTGTCACTTCAAACAGTGTGATGGCAAAGCTTGCTGACAAGAGCCATAAAGATGTCATTACCATGGCACGCATTGCGGCTACAGGAAAGCGGGATGGTGAAGATTTTGAGGCCAACTATTCTGCAGAGGAGACCACGGAATACATAGAGATCCTAAAAAAGCTGCTTAAAGTAAGAGATGTGATCTTAACCGTAAATCAAGAATATATCTACTCTGCGGCACAGTCTGACGAATATAGGACCGAGCCTCCTTTTAAACTTCAGGGCTCTTATCGCGACATGAATAAAATCACGGAAAAGGTGGTAGGTGTTATGAATGAGGAAGAGCTGGATAACTTGATTCTGACCCATTATGAAAGTGAGTCACAAACGCTCACTTCCGGGGCTGAAGCCAATTTATTGAAGTTTAAGTCATTGATTGGAACAATAAGCAAGGATGAGAAAAAGAGGTGGGAGGATATTTTGCAAAAGTTTCGAAAGCAGCAGGAGCTTCTAGGTTACGGAAACCAAACCGGCCTTATGGTAAAAGAAATGGAGAATATTTCCAGGCATTTGGACGGTATTCGGGAAGAAATGTTATTACACAATTTAAAACAAAAGGATAAGAAGAATGAGAACTAGTGATATTTTCAAGATAATTGGTGTAATCATCCTTTTATCATTCATCGGAGGCTTTATCTTTCGAATCTTATTTAAGATTGGTATATTGGCTATTGTAGTTATAGCCGTAATTTACCTGTTCAATAAAGTATTTAGAAGCTAGCCAGTTGTTCAAAAATTCAATTACAAACAGAAACTAACGAATAAACATATGGGACTATTCGATTTTTTTAAGAAAAAAGAAAAAGAACCTGAATATGATGTGACTAACCTGAAGGTATCCGACCTAGATCATGGGTTTATATTAGAGTATGATCTTAAGACCTGGGAGGTAAAGGAAGTCTATGAATATGATTGGGGGAATAATAATTTTTCACACGAATACATGTTGGATTCGGGTGATGAGGTTATTTATTTGGGTGTAGAAGATAAAGGGGAACTTCATTTATCTGCAATGAAAAATATCAAGATCCGCAAGCTAGGGGATGATATTATCGACAAAACCGTGAAGAAGAAGCGACCTCCTAAGCAGCTTGAGTATGAAGGTATATCTTACCATTTGCATACCGATAGCGCAGGTTATTTTAATGATAAAACCAAGGGAACAGATGATTGGGAGGAGCTGATCGCCTGGGAATATTACGATGACGAAGAACAAAATATTTTGAGCATAACACAGTGGGGTGAGCGTGATTTCGAAGCGGCGGTGGGTAAGGTTGTAAAAGAATATCAAATTTCCAATATAATCCCTGGTACCTAATTAAGAATTGTAAACAGATCAATTTTATTATATTTGAGAACCATATATCATTCCTATGAGATTAGTTAAGTTCACCTCCTTTTTATTTATAATTTTTCTTTTGGCGAGTTGCGGTGGTAGCAAGCGTTTTGATAAGACCCCTGTTGATAATATCATCAAGGATATGCCTACAGATCGTATTTTTTCTATCATTCTTCATGATATGGATGTTGAGGGTTCTTTCTTTCATACTTACAGGCATCAGTATAAGGTGATTGAAGAAACAGAGGCAGGGAAACCGGAGGAACAACTTACTGAATGGTTTGAGGTAAGTGAAGGTTATTTTGAGCGTCATGCGAATGATATGGGTATGGAAATAGCGTCAAGGGGTGAAGATGGTAAACTACAAAAAGGGGCAAGCCCTCCGGGTTATAATAATTACGTAGGTAATCCTAAATATGGAAGATGGGAAAATAGGGGTGGTACCAGCTTTTGGGCCTTTTATGGTCAGTACGCGTTCATGAGTAGCATGTTTAACATGATGGCCTATCCAGTAAGGAGATCCTATTGGGATGATTACAGGGGAGGTTATTATGGGACTGGAAGATCATATTATGGACCTACCACCAGTGGAAGGAGTTATTACGGTACTAACAGCGATTACAACAGAAGTGCGAGACCAAACTCCTCCTGGAGTAGAAATACATCATCATTCAAAAACAGGGTAGCCAGTAGAACTTCTAGATCCAGTTCAAGATACGGAGGATCTAGTTCGCGTTCGCGAGGGGGAGGATTTGGAAAATAATCAAACTAGTTTAGCATGACAGTTATCATTGACGGTATTATTACTACGGCCTTATACCTGGCCGCATCCTTTATCCTTTTCATCATTGGTAAAATAGTTTATCAGCTTTTTCACCCCAAGGTTAAAGTGGCTTGGGAACTTGTGGAAAATGACAACTTTGCCTTTTCTACCGCTTATGTAGGTTATTTTATTGGCTTATTACTGGCTATAGGGAGCGCCGTTATGGGCGAGACTTATGGCTTATGGATAGACCTAATGGATATAGGCATTTATGGAGCTTTGGCTATTGTCTTGTTAAACCTATCTATCATTATTAATGATAAAGTTATTCTTAGGCATTTTAGTGTTAAAGAGGAGATTCTAGACCAGAAGAATACCGGAACAGGTATCGTAGAAGGGGCGATTGGCGTAGCTACAGGTTTAATCATCTTAGGGGCTATTCATGGTGAAGGTTATGGTGAGGGTGGCCCTATTGTAACGGCCTTACTATATTGGTTACTGGGGATGGTCATTATGTTTATTACTTCACTGGTTTACAATGCGATCACGCCCTATGATATCCATGAGCATATAGAAAAAGGAAATGTGGCCGTTGGGATTGGCTTCGCAGGAGCCTTAATAGCGATAGCGAATCTCATTCGTTTTGCATTGATGCATGATTTTGAAGATTGGTTAGTTACTTTGGAGGATGTTGGAATTGATGTGGGTATTGGCTTAGTGCTTTTACCGTTGGTACGTTTTCTTACGGATAAAGTATTACTTCCGGGACAAAACCTGACTGATGAAATAGTAAATCAAGAGGATCCCAACTGCGGCGCGGCTCTGGTGGAGGCTTTCGCATATATCGGCGGTTCCATTCTTATTACTTGGGCGCTATAAATTGTCCTGTTGGGAGTAAAGTTTGCTGTTTACGGCTAGGAGCGCAACTATGAAACTCCGTTCCAACATTCTGAAATTAGCGTTATTTGCTACTGGCCTTTCGGGAATTGTTGCTGAGTATATACTTTCTACCTTAGCCACCTATTTTCTGGGTGACTCGGTATTCCAATGGACTATGATCGTGTCCATTATGCTATTTTCAATGGGTTTAGGAAGTCGAATAAGTAAATCCATTAAATCAAGCCTTCTTGAGAAGTTTATCACCATAGAGTTTACCCTTTCTGTCCTAAGCGCCTTTGTATCGGTTATCACCTATTCTGCTTCTGCCTATTACGGATATGTAGGTTTTGTGATTTACGGGTTGAGCATAATCATTGGATTGTTGATTGGTATGGAAATCCCAATTGTAATACGACTGAACGATGAATTTGAAGATTTAAGGGTAAACGTATCGACAGTTATGGAAAAGGACTATTATGGTAGTCTTCTTGGTGGTGTATTCTTTGCCTTTGTCGGTCTTCCTTATTTAGGTTTAACGTACACACCTTTCATCTTGGGATCCATTAATTTTCTGGTAGCCATTGGACTTTATATAATGCTTAGAAATGTAGTAGATCGCAAGGCGAAGTCGCGGCTAAATGCCTCATCTTTAAGTGTACTTCTACTTTTAACGGTAGGCATTTTTCTGGCAAAACCTATAATATCTTATGGTGAACAATCTAGGTACAAGGACCGTGTGATCTACGAAGAACAAACCAAGTATCAAAAAATAACGATTACAAGATCTGAAGATGGCTACTGGCTTTTTATCAATGGGAATCAGCAGTTAAGTTCTATCGATGAGGTGCGTTACCATGAACCGTTGGTTCATCCTGTCATGGGGCTCTCGAAAAACCCTGTTAATGTTTTGGTCATGGGAGGCGGGGATGGCGGTGCGGCCAGAGAGATACTGAAATATCCTTCCGTTGAAAGCATAAAAATCGTGGATTTAGATCCTGCGATGACCAATCTGGGACAGACCTATCCGTGGCTTGTTTCTATGAATGACAATGCTATGAACCATGAAAAAGTGGAGGTTATTAACGAAGACGGGTTCACCTATCTCACCGATGATAATCAGTTCTATGATGTTGTAATTATTGACCTCCCTGACCCTAAGACTATTGAATTAGGCAGATTGTATTCGTACGAGTTTTACAGTCTTTGTTACAAACGGCTTCGTCCACATGGGTTGATCATAACACAGGCCGGCAGTCCTTACTATTCGGCGCAGGCTTTTAATTGTATTGAAAAGACCATGTCTGAAGCAGGTTTTTCTACTATTCCGTTACATAACCAAGTAGTCACACTCGGCGAATGGGGTTGGGTGATGGGGAGTAAGTCTATTTCTCAGAAAAAACTAAAGCCAAGCTTACAATCTTTAAAGTTTGATGATACAGAAACGGAATGGATAAATAATGAAGCTATGACGCTTATTACCTCTTTTGGGAAAAACATTTTTCCAGGGGATTCACTTCCAGTGGAAGTGAATAAGATCCATAACCCTGTGCTTTATAAGTATTATCTCGACGGTAAGTGGGATCTTTATTAACCTTATAGAGGTATCTTGTGAAGGTAAGGGTAAAAAAAAGCCCGTGAACTAATATCACGGGCTTTTTATCCATAAGGAATGGGTTTAATTCACTTCTATTTTTTTATCTACTTCATTACCGTTTTCATCCACTTTGGTAACCGGGGCTATGTTCAATGCCTCAACTCCGGCGAGCTGAGTTTTGGCATCACCCACGACGATATAAGACATTTTATCCACTTGAATATACTTATCCATGATAGCTTTCATATCCTCTACGGTAAAGGCTTTTAAACGTTCTTGGTTCTTTCTAATATAATCCTTTGGCAGGTTGTAGGTGGATATATTTTGAAGAATCCCAAGTTTTTGACCTAGTGTTTCATAATCCCTGGCTTCTCTTCTAATTAGAGCTGTTCTTGCTCTTTCAAGTTCTGCTGAGTCATAATTAGCTTTGTAGCCTTCCATTACATCTTTAAATGCCTGAATTGATTCAGGGGTAACATTTGTTTTTACACTTGACTGGGCAGTAAAAGTACCTACAACATTGCTTGAACCCACGCCTGAGTATGCCCCGTAGGTATAACCTTTTTCTTCACGAAGAACCTGAAAGAGTTTTCCTCCTGCTGTACCTCCAAGTCCGTAGTTTGCCACGGTTAATGGAAAATAGTCCGGATCATTTCTAGGTACAGCCAGTCGTTGAACTCTAAGCACTGACTGTTTAGCCTCGTTGAAATTAGCGAAGTAAATATTGTCGTCAGAAGATGCAGGCTTTATTGGATACTCAGGAATTGTTACCTCCTTGGCTCCCCACTTCTCAACTATTCCAGATAATGCATCTTTTACAGCCGATTCGCTTACGCTACCCGCAATATGGAAAGTAGCTAGCGTAGGAGAGTAGTTGGCATTATAAAAGCCTTTCAAATCTTCAATTGTTATTTGTTCAACTGACTCAAGCGTTCCACTGATAGGTTTAGACAATATATGCTCTTCCCCGTAAAGCATTTTATTTGATATCTGTGAAGCAATGATATTAGGGTTAGCGCTTCTTTGCTTGATGCTGTTTAACTGGTTCTTTTTAATGCGGTCAAACTCTTCTTCGTCCCAGCGCGGCTCCAGCAGCATTTCTTCAACAAGTGCCACTGTTTCTCCGAAGTATCTGGCCAGGCAGTTCGCTTGAATAGTGATGTGTTCACGAGAGGTGTACATGGCAATGTTGGCACCAATCTGACCAATTGCATCTTCAAGCTCTTCGGGGGTCTTAGTGGCCGTGCCTTCCTGCATGATGTCAGTCATTAAATTAGCCACGCCGGGTTTGTTGGGATCGTCCATTAACTGGCCTCCTTTAATGCGAATGCTGAAATTGACCAATGGCAACTCGCTTGACTGAATACCATATAGCGTCATTTCATTGGCTAGCGTACCTTCATATATGGTTGGGGGGGTTATAAGAGGTGACTCGCCCAACGCCGGTTCAACGGTACGATCAAATTGACTAGGGGTTTTTTCCATTGAAATCTCAGCGTCTGCTACTTCCGCCGGTTCCGCATTCGGAACAACCTCTTCAATTTTGACCACTGCTTTTTCGGAGTTTTCTACTGCAAGAGCCAGTTGTTCTTTTGGGACAAAGCTGGTCATAATGAATGGCTTATCCTTTATGTATTTGTTATAGACATTGATCACATCCTCCTTTGTAACATCCAATATTTTTTCAATATCCGTTGTGATGTAATCAGGGGAACCTGCATACTCGTTGTAGTTGCTAAGCTGAAACGCCTTCCCCAATAAACTGGAAATTCCGTTGTAGAAATCAGTTTCCTGGCTGGCTTTAATTCTTTGTAAGTCCTTGTCATCAAAGCCTTCGGTTTCAAATGTTTTAAAAGCATCTTGTACTGCGGCGTACACAGAATCTAAATCAATGCCATCTTTTGCACGGATACCAATGTTAAATTCGCCGGCCAACTCGCTAGCATTATTAAAAGAAAATACTCGCTGGGCATATTCAGTTTCTTCCACCAACTGTTTGTAAAGAACAGCTCGCTTACCCTGCGACATAATTTGCCCTAGAGCACTTAAAGCATAGGAGTCTGGGTGGTATTGCTCCACAGTAGGCCAAACCATTCTTAAATCAGGGACTTTAGCATAGTCGTCTTCATGATAGAATATTTTGGAGCTTTCCAAAGCAACCGGCTGTGGTTCCATAGGAGTATCCGTACCTCGAGAAGGTATTTCACCAAAATATTTTTCTACCCACTCTTTAATTTGTGCTTTGTCAATGTCCCCTGCGATTACCAGGGTGGCGTTATTAGGACCATACCATTCTTCATAGAATTCCTTCACGTCATCTATAGTGGCAGCCTGTAAATCCTCAAGCTCTCCAATGACTTCCCAATTGTAGGGATGACCCTCAGGGTAAAGCGCCTTCTTGACCACATAGTTTCTGTGACCATAGGGCACATTATCTACACGTTGTCTCTTCTCATTTTGAACTACAGGTTTCTCATCTTCAAGGTCAACTTCGGTTATGGCATTAATGAAGAATCCCATTCGATCGGATTCCATCCAAAGAATGCGCTCAAGCGCGTCTTTTGGAACTACTTCGTAGTATACCGTTCCATCAGTCCAGGTGCCACCGTTGAATGTTCCACCCAGGTCACTTATATTTTTAAAGAATGCTCCATCCTCTACATTTTCAGACTTTTGGAAAAGCATATGTTCAAAGAAATGAGCAAAGCCAGTCCTTCCGGGTTTTTCACGATTGGACCCAACGTGAACCTGAATAGCTACAGCTACAATAGGATCAGACTTATCTTCATGGAGAATAACATCCAAACCATTAGGCAAGGTGTATTTTTCGTAATCAACAGAAAGTTTAGACGCGTCTCCTGCGTCACTCTCCTGTTCTCCGGTTGGCTGGCAGCCTTGTATAAGTACAGCGAATGCCAACAACAGACTTGGTAATGCAAATTTTACTTTCATGGATATAGTTTGTTTGAGTAGCGAATATAATACCCGCAGAACTAAACTCTTAGTAGTATCCTATGGATGGAAATTACGCAGGGTTGATGGTAGAATAGGCGTTTATGTAGTACAGTGTGGGTTAGAATGCGATATTTTTGATCGTCTAATAATGAGCATTTCATTCTAACCTTTATCAATAACCGGTGCCTGTAATCCTGTATCCAAGGCCTCAAAGAGCAACGGTAATCTCGCGTTATCTACTCCCGCATAGCGAATGTTGGGGTTTTGGCTTAAGGCATTTTTATCATTAAATAAATAACCCGGTTTTGGAATGGGCATCGCATGGCCCATGACTTTAATGTCTACACGTTTAATCAATGAGCCTATGTCTTGTTTGAAGTAGTTACTGAGATTCTCAGCCGTCATTTCGGCAATAGATGACTTGTTCTCTTCTGCATTAATTAGATCTTGACGAGAGGAGGGAGGAAGACAATAGTAGCAAGTCAGCACTCTACACTCGGAATTACCAAGTTGTGAGTCTGAATCTACAAAGCCCAGGAAAGTATTATCATCCGTTAACATTTCATTTTGCCAATAGCCTAGGTTTTTAATTTCATTTTTGATAATCACATTCACTACCATCCACGGAGCAACTTGGATATCGGCAAATAATTCATGACCTGCTGGGTAGATATATTTCAGGGCATGCTTTTGACCGGCATAAATGACCTTTTTTGTTTTAATTAATTTCACTTGCCTCTTAGGAACATCCACTATTTCCACACCAAACCCTTCCGGAGTTTCACTAATTCTTTTGACCAGATGTTGCTTCAGAAGTTGATCACCCGAAAGACGATCAGCCATTTTCTTAATGAAGTAGTTATTTCCTTCGGGAGGGCTAAACAGCTCAACTATTTCGTCGTAGTAAGGCCTACAGGCAAAATAGTGAATGCCAGCTAGCGCTGAAACTGTGGCCGTGTCACTTCCGTAATCATCTTTCATGTGATAGTCTACACCTCGAAGAAATTCGGGAGTCAATTCAAACCGCTGGTTTAAAAAATCCAGAAAGGTAATCGAATTCAAATGTCGATGTTTTTCTGAAATAAGCCGTGTTGGTAAAACCATTTCATTTTTATAGGTTCTCATTAAGTCCAGAAAGTCATTCTTAAGCTTGGATTCTGCCAATACATCCTTCCTGAATTCTCCGTTATCATAACACTGATTTTTCCGGCGATGAGTGATGAGGTAGTGGTCATCTACGAAACTCCAGCGGTCGTTCCAAGATTGGTATTTTATGATGTTGAGTTCGTCCAAAAACTGTAGGACTTCAGATCCATAGTTAGCAGGATAGGAAAGATCATAGTGGGCACCTTGACAAAAGAGTAGATCCTGACTTCTGTGAGCAGAAGAGGTTCCACCAAGTTCTTCTGAAAGTTCACAGAGTAAATAATCGGAACCTTGAAGTTTACTTGCGGCAGCGAGCCCGGCGATACCGCCACCCACAATGAGTGTTTCGACTGAACCAGCCTTTACTTGAGTAAATTTATTGCTTTCATAAACTAAATGGCCTGTTCTAGCATCCGAATAGAGGTAGATGGGATATTTGACTTTTTCTATTGCCCAATCACAGCTTTTCAGCAAAAGTGGTAGAGTAATTAGCGCTGATGACTTAACAAATTCCCTTCTTTTCATTCCAAAAGCACTTTTTTAACATACGGATTCTTCTTGTTTGCCTTCCAGATAAAACCATCTAGAATGTAATGAGTAACTTGTGGTACCGATAGTAAAGCTAAAGCCAGTGCGGTGGCTACTGTTGAAGTAACTTGATTAAATGGATAGTCGAATAATCGGGTAAACAGGTTTTCATTTTCCCTATAAACAAACATGTCCCAAAGGTACTCCTCTCCAAAGGCTAACATGAGCACGACCATAAGCATAAAGGTGACCTGAACAGTTATTTTACCAATGGGTATTCTTTGGACAGTTTGTTTTTTTCGTTCCACGTAAAAGAACATTAAGGCCATGTAAGGAATGCCATGTGCTACCACATTCGTAAGTGAAAAGGCAAAGTCGGAATTAAAATATACTATGCCTAAAAACCAATTCAAGGCAGTAGTCATAACCCATAATACTTTTCCTAATGGGAAGGAAAGTTGATTTTTTTGATGAATGTATATCTCCTGAATGAGCCAAAAAGCAAGTACAATCAGGTAGATTGTAGTCCCGATGGTATTTACAAATGGAACAACCGGTGCAAATGAATCCGTTAGCGCATTGATATTAAAAAAGTCACCATCTACAAACCAGCTAAACTTACGTTGTGTATTAAGATGCCAGTAGAAAACAGGATAAAGCATCCCCAAGTAAATGACAAACTTATCGCTCAAACTTTTTCTTACATCTACTTTGCCATATCGGGCCTGATACAGGCGCATGAACCCATATTGCTGTTTTATAAAGTGATAAAGAGCTAAGTAAGCCAGGACGGTCCAGAAGGTGTTAATGGATACAGCAGCTGCCAGAAAAAATACGAACACTGCAATTAGCGGTGCAATAATTAGTAGTTTTTTATGACGTTGAAACTCGTCCTTGTCAAGGTAGGTCCTGAATATTGTACTCCAAACATGACTGACGTCAATACCGATAATGATCACAATCCAAAACCAAATAGGAACCTCATGTTCGTGCCATGTAGTTGGTGCCATGAAGCAGACTAACCAACAAATCCATACTGGCAATCCCAGTAACCAGATATCTGTGTGTTTATTAAATAGCCAGATCCGATTCCTCATTGTAGTTTCCAGGTACCGGTAGTATAAAACTGGTGAACAACAGGACTTTTTAGAAGATTCACAACTGTATCAGCTGTCTCTATTGGTTTGCCGAAGGATAACATCATTTTAACGGCCTCTTTGTTAAACCATTTGGTTTTGATCTGATCGAATTCAGTATTTCTTATCAGCTCATTAATTTCCTTTTTGTTTCTATCCTTAAATGCAATAATCCAGCCCCATTCACCGAGGGTCAAGACCTGATTATGCACTGGAAGTGTGGTAAAGTTCGAGGCTTGCATGGTGAAGTTGATGCAGTTAAAAGCTTTCGTGGCAAAATATGGACTCCCAGCCTGGGTGACCAGCACACCTTTTTGGGTTAGAGCCTCGTGGCAGAGGTGGTAGAATTCGTGCGTATAATACTGATTTAATTCGATATCCACAGGGTCTGGAACATCAATGAAAATGAGGTCGTACGATCCTTTTTGCTGAGTTAAATAAGAAAAAACAAAATCTTGGACGTAATTTATTTTGTCACTGTCCAGGGCTCCTTGATTCAGGGATGAAAAATAACTGACTTTTTTTGCCATTTCATAAAGTTCATGATCGATAGGGACAATATCTATCGAGTAAATATCCTGATATTTTAAAAGCTGGTGTATTAATAAACCATTTTCGCCACCAACGACCAGAACCCGGTTTTTATTAGCGGTAATCTGACCGGCTATATGGGCCATTGGTTCAAAGTATAGCCAGTGATCAATCGAACTGAACTGGTTAATATTATTATAGTAAAACCATTGCTGTCCTTTCCAGGATGTAATGTCCACTTTTTGAAAAGAGGTTTCTTCCGAGAATACTAGAGGATCGAAATACTTGGATTGCCTATCGAATTTTGCTGGTGCTATACTTATGAGCAAGTATGCTGTAAGTGAAGGCAGTACAATAAGTAAGTATGGAGTCAACGGCTTACTGCGATTATAAAGTAGTTGAGTTAAAGTCAACCCAAAACAAACTATAATTAATATGAGGGACGAGGCAATGCCGGCATAAGCTACTAGAATGAAGTTCAATAAGACCGCAATGAAAAAAGCAGATCGTTTGGAGGGAACGACGCCTCTTTGAGTTCCGCATAGAAGAGCAAGCAAACTTATTATAATGTATAAGCCTGTACTAACCCACTCGTTAATTTTGTAAAGCTCATATGCATATCTCAACCCAACCGCCAAGTGGAGTAGCAGTAAACTCAATAAAAGCACGTTAGTATGAGACCTCTTAGTTATCAAAGATCCGATCCAGAAGCTGAGACCAGCGAGACATAATAAGATGATGCTATCACTTATATATTTACCGAAAAAATAGTTGATGAAAACGGTAGTCTCGCCAATGATAGCGCCCAAGAGTAACCCGTAACATACAACGATAATGCTGTTTGACAATTTAGCGCTGATGGTCATTCTGGCGAGCTACCTTTTTGTTTTTCTCTCTTTCAGCTAATTCCCTTTCAAAACTGGTGGCAATGATTCCAGTAGGCAGCGCAAAGATGCCAATACCTAAAATGGCAATGAAGGAACCTAAGAGTTTGCCTAATCCTGTAACTGGGTAAACATCCCCATAGCCTACCGTAGTTAAAGTCGCAATCGCCCACCACATGGTAGCCGGGATGCTGGTGAATACCTCAGGTTGCGCTTCGTGTTCTATATAATACATGAGGCTAGCCGCTAGGATGAGCATGACTAAAAGTAGAGTTAATGTAATGAATAGTTCTTCTTTACGCTTTCGCAATACATTTATAATAAGTTGGAAGGCTACGGAATACCGACCTAACTTAAATACCCTTAGTAATCGAAATAGTCTTAATACTCTTAAAAATCTAGCATCCAAACTAACAACAAGTGGTAAATAGAAGGGGAGGATGGCCATTAAGTCAATGATAGCTTCTATGGATAACATGTATTTTATGCGTCCCCAAATCGGATGTTTGTATTTTTCGATTAGCGTGCAAGCCCATAACCTAACCGCATATTCAACTGAAAATACTATTATGGTAAAGAGCTCGAAGTAATAAAATACTGTTTGATAGCGGTTATAGATAGAATCGACGGTTTCTATAATAACGGCAAACACGTTTAGCACAATTAGTACCATTACAAAGATGTCAAAGCCTCGACTTACCGGGTCCTGTTCTTCGGCTTTGTTGATGGTGCTTAGTATTCTTCGTTTTGTGTTAATCGCAAAGGGCTTGTTCATTTTTTTTATAAGCTTCCAAATGAATCAAAAATCGTTCGTACATTTCTTTATTGCAACTACTTAATTCTATATAAGTCGTATGTTCTTCCGGGAATGTATGAATAGCAAAGTGACTTTCTGCAAGAAGCCAGATGCAAGTGTATCCTTGAGGTTCAAAATGGTGTTCCATTTGATTTAGTAGACCAAAGCCGGATTTAGCGAGTATTTCTTTGAAATTCACTTTTAACCTTTCGTTATCGATATCACGTATCCACTCTGAATGATTGTATATCCTTGCTTCCACTATTGATTCACAGTTTTAAATAGTATTTAAAACTTAAATTTAATGTAATTTCAATCAATCGAACCAGAATGATTTAAACGCTACAACGATTTTCGATTTAGCGCTTGTAGTTATGTGTGATCTAAGGATTTTTATCTTATTGGCATTTCTTTTACCTGCCAACGTCTCAGCGCAGGATCCTATACCTTATGAGCCTAAAGAGAATTTCCGGTTTGAACTTGATTACACATTTAAGACACGGCCACCTCCTGACACGGATAAGGTCTCTTTTGTTGAGAGTAACACACCCAGGGGCTCTCAGGTATTACCATATTTAAAGGTCAAGTTTGAGTTTTCTGACTTTGATGTCAAATACTTTAAATACAAGGTTCAAAACTACTCCGGGTCGATAATAAAGACCCGAAAAATCAGATTACCTGAATCTTATGTACTGGACATGGGATTCTCTGACGATTTGAAAGACCGTATTACCTCCCATAAGTACAGTATTTATTTTTACGAAAAATCAAAAAAGGCTATTTCGAAAATAGATATTGAAGTGGCCGAAAATGGCGATCTTTTCTTGAACGGAGAATTCCACGGTCGAATATAGAAGGTCTATTTGAATTGATCAGCCACAATCAGTTCTTTGGTACCATGGCCCCAATTGTAAAAACCATTTCCTGATTTGACACCCTTATGCCCGGCAGTGACCATGTTCACTAACAACGGACAAGGCGCATACTTTGGATTTCCAAAACCATCGTGTAGCACGTTTAGAATGGATAAGCATATGTCTAGACCAATGAAATCTGCTAATTGTAATGGACCCATGGGGTGGGCCATACCCAACTTCATAACCGTATCGATTTCTGAAACGCCTGCTACACCCTCGTATAAAGAATAAATAGCTTCATTGATCATAGGCATGAGAATGCGGTTGGCTACGAACCCGGGATAATCGTTTACCTCTACAGGTATTTTACCCAGGTTTTCGGATAGTTTCATTACGGTGTTGGTAACATCATCACTTGTATTATAACCTCTGATCACTTCTACTAGCTTCATGATAGGCACAGGGTTCATAAAGTGCATTCCGATTACCTTATCCGGCCGGTTGGTCATTGCGGCTATTTTTGTAATTGATATTGAAGATGTATTGGTGGCCAGAACGGTGCTATCTCCACATATCTCATCCAGTTCCTTGAATATTTTCAGTTTCAGATCAATATTTTCAGTAGCGGCTTCCACCACTAAATCCGCTTCTTTAATACCTTCGGATAGAACTGTAAATGTGTTGATATTTTGAATCGCGGCATCCTTCTGATCTTCGGTGATACTTCCTTTGTTCACCTGGCGATCCAGGTTTTTTCCAATAGTAGACAGGGCTTTGGTTAACGCTTCACTCGATACATCAATCAGGGAAACCTTGTAGCCGTTCTGTGCAAAAATGTGAGCAATCCCATTGCCCATAGTACCTGACCCAATTACTGAAATATTCCGAATACTCATCTTGTTTATAGTTAATTTCAAACGGTTGCAAATATATTACGAATCATGAATTCCGCATCAAGAATGAGGAATCATGTGATGGCCAATTTTAAAGTTTTACCTTTGACTTTTAAAAAAGGAACTAATTTGGAAATCGGTAGATATTATGAGCTCGAGGTGGCCCGTGAGGTTGATTTCGGGATGTATTTAAGCTCTGACTTAGGAGACATTTTGCTACCACAAAAGTACATTCCCGGGAAAATAGTGGTTGGAAGTACTTTAAAGGTTTTCGTTTACAAGGATACAGAAGACCGCTTAATTGCTACCACGGAGACTGCTTTCGGCGAAGTTGGGGATATTGTAAGTCTGGAAGTAGTAGATAGAACATCACATGGTGCCTTTATGCATTGGGGATTAATCAAAGACCTATTTGTCCCCAAAAAAGAACAACCACAACCATTTCGGGTAGGTGAACACCATGTCGTCCGAATCTGTCTTGACTATAAAACTGATCGTCTAATTGGAACGGGAAAAATTAATGCCTTTTTGAAAAAGGACGATGTTCAATTAAGTGAAGGCCAGAAAGTGGAAGCACTGATCTATAGTCAGAGTGAACTTGGCTATAAAGCTGTAGTTAATCAGCTTTACAGTGGTCTCATCTACACTAATGAGGTTTATGATCACCTTGCTACCGGAGATAAGAGAATCGCCTTCGTGAAGCAAGTTCGGGAAGATGGTAAAATTGATCTATCACTTAAGCCCATGGGAAAAGCGGCTATAGACAAGGATGCGGCGCATATTTTAGAACTGCTAAAGCTTAACAATGGAAAGTTGCCCTATCACGATAAGTCTAGTCCAGAGGAAATCAAGTATTTTTTCAAGTTGAGTAAAAAGGCGTTTAAAAAGGCTTTGGGAGGACTTTTAAAGAAACGACTTATTAAACTGAATGATAAAGGTTTTGAAGCAACTTGAACTGGGAAGACTAGCTGCCGCTTTGGTACTCGTGTGCCTCGTACTTTATTTATTGTTCTATTTGTTCAAGGGTGGTATAATAAGCGCAGTTTTTTCCAATGAAGTTATAGTGACAGCGCAAGGAAGTTTTAACAAAGAAACAGTGGTTATCAAAATGCTTTCGGAGTCGGGCGCCGATACTCTAGTCATATATGATAAAGGCAAAAGTGAGGTGTCATTCAAACCCCACGGCTTTACACAGTTTTTTGTGTTTCAGAGTGGTAACTTAATTGCTGATTTTGAACATATAAAAGAGGATACCAATATTGGCAATACATATCACTTCTATTTTTCGGCAAACCGGGATTCTATTTTTATGGATTTAAAAGTGGAAGGTGTAGGGAGCGGGCGCTGACTATTTATTGTATATAAGCACTTCTTTTGCCAGGCCCATGGCATTAAATCGTATACTTAAATAAGGAGAAGGAGTCGCTAAAGACAGACCACATTCTTCGCCTGGCCCTATTTGATAAATGAAAAACTTTTGACTTCTCTTGTATAACTCATTCTTGTCCGGTTTTCCAAGAAGCTCTTTTACCTCATTTTGATTTAATGTCTTTAACGATTCAAGATTTCTCTCAAGCGACGGTTGGATTGCCAGCCTTCTCCCTGAACAGCCATTGGGGTCAGAAACCCATGTATCATAATCGAAATTTGAAAGTTCTTGTCTAGACCCACAGGAGGTCACCAGTGTTAAAAACATCACTGTATGCAAAAGGTATTTTTTAATCATTCTCACTATTTGACAAACCAATGCAATCACACTTTGTTTACCAAGAAAATGATAACTTCACGCCTTATTTTTTTCGAGAAATGATAGGAAGGTTTATAAAGGTATTTTGGTTTTTCACATTATTTGGAGGGTTAGCCAGTTTATTGTATGTCTACGCTGGACTTTCACAAGAGGCCCAAATCTATCTGTCTGAAACCAACAAGTTATTCTCGGATAAGGAAGCCTTTTTCTATGTGGCGCTAACCATTTTAGCCGTACAGAATTTTACTTTTTATGCACTTTCAAAAAATGTCAAATACAAAAATACAAGTGTTCGAACATTAGTCGTTAATTGGTTTATCAGCTTTGCCGGAACCCTAAATATCTTTTACATCGTAATGGTTCATTTCATTTTTCTTATAAACAGCGGGGAACGAGTGGATTTTGATAACTTTGGCTTTCTTGTTCTTGTGGCACTAGCTATTGTTATAGGCTGGTTGATTGCTTTACCTGTCTTAGTCATAAAGCAGTTAAGAAAATAGAACTAATAGTTTAGCTCATCTTTTATAAACACCTAATATTCTGATAATTAAGGCTTTCTGATATTGATTTTACATTTGGATGAGCGATAATTTCATTCTGCTTAAACCTTGAAATACTATTATTTTTAGTGTTTATTCGTTGCTGTTTCAGACAAAACTTGAATTGACTTTTATGGCATTGGAGAATGTAGCTTACACTGAAGATAGTATCAAGTCATTAGACTGGAAGGAACATATTCGGCTTCGACCGGGAATGTATATCGGTAAGCTAGGAGATGGATCGGCCCAAGATGACGGTATTTACGTCTTGGTTAAGGAAATCATTGATAACTGCATCGATGAGCATATGATGGGACATGGAAAAACCATCGATATCAAGATCACTGATCATCGTGTTGAGGTTAGGGATTATGGTAGGGGTATACCTTTAGGGAAAGTAGTAGACTGTGTCTCGAAGATTAACACAGGAGGGAAGTACGATTCGGGAGCTTTTCAAAAATCAGTTGGGTTAAACGGCGTAGGTACCAAGGCCGTCAATGCTCTGTCTAATTATTTCAAGGTCCAATCATTCAGGGATGGTGAGACAAAACTGGCCGAGTTCGAACGAGGTGAAGTAACTAATGACGCCAAAGTAATAAAATCCAGCGGTCGCAACGGTACATTGATCGCCTTTGAACCGGATGATACAGTATTCAAAAACTTTCACTTCATTCCTGAATACCTGAATGATCTGCTTTGGAATTACGCCTTTCTGAACGCAGGACTTACTATAAATTTCAATGGTCAGAAATTCCATTCTACTAATGGGCTCAAAGATCTCTTGGAACGGAAAGCTGATATCGAAACGCTTCGTTACCCTATAGCACATTTAAAAGGCCATGATATCGAAATTGCGTTAAGCCATTCCAACCAATATGGTGAGGAATATTATTCATTCGTAAATGGACAATATACTACTCAAGGCGGGACCCATTTAGCAGCTTTTAGAGAAGCTATTGTTAAGACAGTTCGAGACTTCTACAAAAAGGATTTCGATGCATCTGACGTCCGCAGCAGTATTGTGGGAGCAATAGCTGTACGGGTACAAGAACCAGTGTTTGAGTCTCAAACTAAGACCAAGTTAGGTTCACAGAACGTAGCTCCTGATGGTCCTACTATGCGTACGTTTGTCAATGACTTTGTTAAAAAAGAGTTTGATAACTACCTTCATAGAAACTCTGCTACGGCCGATGCCTTATTAAAACGGATTTTACAGTCTGAAAGAGAGCGTAAGGAGATTGCCGGAATTAAAAAATTAGCCAATGATCGGGCTAAGAAGGCAAATCTCCACAATAAGAAGTTAAGGGATTGCCGCATTCATTATAACGATAACAAGGGTGATCGTAGAGATGATACTATGATCTTTATAACTGAGGGAGATTCGGCCAGCGGATCTATAACGAAATCACGCGACGTCCAGACCCAAGCAGTTTTTAGTTTGAGAGGTAAGCCATTAAACTGCTTTAACCTCACCAAAAAAGTAGTGTATGAAAATGAAGAATTTAATCTGTTACAGCATGCCCTTAACATCGAGGATGGAATAGAAGGATTGCGTTATCGAAAGATTATAATCGCTACCGATGCCGATGTGGATGGCATGCATATTCGACTTCTACTCTTGACTTTCTTCCTACAGTTTTTCCCCGATTTGGTGAAACATGGCCACGTATTTATTTTGGAGACCCCGCTTTTTAGAGTTCGAAATAAGAAAGAAACAATCTATTGCTATTCGGAGGAAGAGTGCAGGGCCGCAATCGAGAAGTTAGGAGCGAAACCGGAGATTACCCGCTTCAAAGGTTTAGGTGAGATCTCCCCAGATGAATTCGGTAATTTCATAGGAGAAGATATCCGGCTGGAGCCTATTATCTTGAGAAAGGAAACTACCATAAATCAATTACTTACGTTTTACATGGGTAAGAATACACCTGATCGTCAAGGTTTTATCGTAGAGAACCTTCGCATAGAGAAGGACTTAGTGGAAGAGGTGGCTTAATTGCAAGAAATATACAAAAAGCGATTTGTTGCAATATATTTACAATATTCATATTATTGTAATATATTTACAATATGAGCCAGGCCGATAAGCACTTCATTCTTATGTCCGATATCATTAATAGCTCATCAAAGCAAGGTGATTCACTGATGAAAGCTTTTAAGGATGTAGTGGCCGACACCAACCGTGAGTTTTCAGGACAAATAATTTCACCACTCACTATAACCTTAGGGGATGAGTTTCAGGGAGTAGTAAGGGATTTACAATCGGCTATTGATATTATTTTTTACCTGGATGAACAAACCCTTAACCATACACCTACTTTTTCTTTGCGGCATGTGGTCAATTATGGATCAATAAAGACCCCAATTAACCCCAATAATGCTCACGAAATGCTCGGTGATGGGCTGACCAAAGCCCGGGGAGTGCTGAATCAAACAAAGGACACCCACATTGAGGTGGTCATGGCAGGTTTGGATCCTGACATGGCGGATAAATTAGGACTGGCTTTTGAGCTTTATCGTTCACTTTACAATCATTGGAGTAAGAAAGATCGGAAAATAGCCTTTCTCTTCTTAATGCATAACGATTACCGTACTGTAGCCAAAGAATATGGACGCGATCCATCATCCATGTGGAGGAGGGAGAAAAGTCTTAAAATGCGTGAGTTTTATGCCGCTAAAAAACTAATCAGAAAAATTGCCAATGGATAACAGGGTGCTTTACGTACTTCTAATATTGGCAAGTGAGCTGACAGCAACCCTGGTTTTCTGGTTATTGTCTAAGTTGAACGATGAAGGTGGCCGAAAGAACCGAATTGATTTCATTTCAATAGTAAAAGGACTGTCGGAGCGATTTTTCATTGCTTTTACGCTTACCATAGGTTTGCCTCAAGCGTTAACCTTTTTTGCTGCACTTAAGATAGCTACCAGAATTCAAAACGATCATAAAGTCTCAAACGATTTCTATCTATTAGGCAATTTACTATCCGTGATTTTAGGTATTGTATACAGCCAACTTTATTCTAACTTAATACTATAAATGTCAGAGGAAGAAAAGAAAAAAGGTCAATTACACGAAAGCGAAGACACTATTCATGATGTCATTCCCGTCAGTGGAATGTATGAAAACTGGTTTTTGGATTATGCTTCTTATGTAATCCTTGAAAGAGCCGTTCCTGCCATTGAGGACGGGTTTAAACCAGTGCAGAGAAGGATCATGCACTCTTTAAAAGAGATGGATGACGGTAGATTCAATAAAGTGGCCAATGTGATAGGCAGTACCATGCAGTACCACCCCCATGGTGATGCTTCCATTGGAGACGCTATTGTCAATATTGGTCAAAAGGACCTTTTAATCGATACACAAGGAAATTGGGGCGATATCCGGACCGGTGACAGCGCCGCTGCTCCAAGATATATAGAAGCCAGACTTTCCAAATTCGCTTTAGATGTAGTTTACAACCCTCAAACTACAGAATGGCAGCTTTCCTATGATGGTCGAAAGAAAGAACCTGTTACGCTGCCCGTCAAGTTTCCATTGCTTTTAGCCCAAGGTGTAGAAGGCATTGCTGTGGGTTTATCTACCAAGATCTTACCTCATAATTTCTGTGAATTGATCAAAGCCTCGATTGATGTACTTAAAGGAAAGAAGCCTAAGGTTTATCCGGACTTCCCCACCGGGGGAATGGCCGATTTTTCTGAATATAACCAAGGTTTACGAGGAGGCAAGATCAAAGTTCGGGCAAAAATTGAGGAGTATGATAAAAAGACATTGGTCATTCGTGATATTCCATTTGCTAACACAACCTCCAGCCTAATCGATTCTATTATAAAGGCCAATGACCGGGGAAAGATAAAAATCAAGCAGGTGGTTGATAATACAGCGAAAGATGTGGAGATACTTATTTCGTTGGCTCCTGGTCAGTCTCCGGATATCACCATTGACGCGTTATATGCTTTCACGGATTGTGAAAGCAGCATTTCACCCAACTCATGTGTCATCATCGACGATAAACCAAACTTTATCTCGGTAAATGAGATCCTCAAACTTAACACTGAGCAGACAGTTGTGCTTCTGACGAGTGAACTCGAGATCAAAAAGCATGATCTAATGGAGAAAATTCTCTTTTCTTCATTAGAGAAGATCTTTATCGAAAACCGTATTTACCGAGATATTGAAGAGTGTGAAACATGGGAAGCTGTCATCGAAACAATCGATAAGGGTCTGGTGCCTTATAAACCTCAATTTTATAGGGAGATTACCGAAGAAGATATAGTACGTCTAACCGAGATTAAGATCAAACGTATTTCTAGGTTTGATTCTTTTAAAGCCGATGAGCTACTGAAGAAACTTGAGGAAGACTTAAAAGAGACCGAGTATAACTTAGCGCACATCACTGATTTTGCCATCGGATACTTTACGAACCTCCTCGAAAAGTATGGCAAGGGCAAAGAACGTAAAACGGAAATTACCTCATTTGATAATATCGATACTACTATTGTTGCCGCTAACAACCAGAGACTTTATGTCAATCGAGCGGATGGTTTTGTCGGCTACGGATTGAGAAAGGATGAATTTGTCACTGAGTGCTCCGATATTGACGATATCATAGCGATCAGAAAAGATGGTAAGATGATGGTATCACGAGTTTCTGAAAAGGTATTTATGGGCAAAGATATCCTTTATGCAGGGGTCTGGAAGAAAGGGGATGATAGGATGACTTATAACTTGGTGTACGTGGATGCTAAGTCTGGCCGGTCTATGGCAAAGCGATTTAATGTAACCGCCATAACAAGGGATAAGGAATATGATCTTACCAAAGGAGCTAAAGGATCTAAAGTGCACTATTTATCTGCGAACCCAAATGGTGAGGCGGAATCTGTGACTGTTAAATTAACCTCAGGTGCTAAGGCGCGTAAAAAGGTCTTTGATTTTGATTTTGCCGATCTGGATATAAAGGGAAGAGGTGCCGGAGGGAATATTTTGACGCGCTATCCAGTAAGAAAGATAGAGTTGAGGTCTGAAGGAGTTTCTACTTTGAGTGGACTTGACATTTGGTATGATGATTCGGTAGGTCGCTTAAATAAAGATGGGCGCGGCCAACATATTGGGAATTTCAATGGTGAGGACAGTATACTCGTAGTATATAAGGATGGTTCGTATGAACTCACTTCGTATGAAATCACAAACCGCTATGAGTTCAATAAAATTGAATTTTTGCAAAGGTTTGACCCTGAAACCATACTCTCAGTTGTACATTATGAGGGTGAGAGTAAGATTTTTTATGTCAAGCGATTCAAGGTAGAAACAAGTACTCTTGGAAAGCGCTTCAGTTTCATAAGTGAATCTACTGGTTCTAAGCTCACATTGGTCACCACTCTTCATAATCCTATGGTGGAAGTAGAATTCACAAAAGGCAAAAGCCGCGATCGACTAAAGCATGAGATGAACCTCGAGGAAGTTATTGATGTAAAAGGATGGAAGGCTGTAGGCAACAGAATTCTTCCATATAACGTAAAAAAAGTCAAATTCCTGGGTGGTGAGGAAGTAGGGCAATCAAAGATTGAAGAAGCGGCAGATAAACTAACGACAAATGACGCGACTCCTCAAGACGAACCATCTGTGGAAGAACCCAAAAAGGAAATACTAGCGAAAGAGAAGAAAAACGATCAGGAAGATGGTGAAGGCTCCTTTGGGGTGGGACAGACTATAGAACTTGATTTTTGATGCCGACTGCCTTGCTACACTATTTGGGCCAGTACATTTCCGAAAGTAGAAAGAAGGTAATTGATGACGTTTTAGATAAGCGCACTAGATATTTAACCGTCATTTTGGAAGACATTTATCATTCCCAAAACGCTAGTGCCGTTATCCGTTCTTGCGACTGTTTTGGGATACAAGACCTACATGTTATTGAAAACAAACATGAGTACAAACTAAATCCACGGGTAGTTCACGGAGCTTCCAAATGGGTAGATATAGTAACCTATAACGCTTACATCGACAATTCAACCAAGTGTTTTACTGATATGCAGCGGAAAGGGTATAAACTTATAGGAACCGTGCCAGATCAAACAGCTCAAGATATAAGTGATCTAAGTGTCGATGGACCCGTAGCCTTGGTTTTTGGTACAGAGAAAGAAGGTTTATCTGATAATGCGAAGGATTTCTGTGATGAGTTCGTAACAGTTCCGATGTACGGGTTTACGGAGAGTTTCAATATTTCTGTCAGTGCTGCTCTCTGTATGAACATAATGGCTCAAAAAATTTTCAAATCCAACTTAAACTGGCAATTGACTGAAAAAGAAAAAAAAGAACTTAAACTTCAGTGGTTCAGGAAGATAGTGCATCGGTCTGATCTTCTGGAAAAAGAATTCTTAAAAACTAGAAATTAAATGAACTAATCTTCGTTTAAACCACTATAAAATTATTGATTTAGTTTGTAGTTAACTGTCATAAAAATTGTATCAGAAAAGGAAACCCTTTTATTTTATTCTATTCTTTAAATAGATTTTATTTTAAGCGTTTTGAAATTACTCCTTTCCTTGATTTGCTTATTCTTCGCTATGCAGTTTTCAGCTGCGCAGACTACCATTATCACGGGTAAAGTTACTGATGCGAACAGTGGAGATCCTATTCCGTTTGCCAATATTGTATTTCAAGGAACCAGTATTGGTACAACGTCGGATTTTGATGGAAATTTTAGACTGGAAACCCAAAATCCTAGCGATTCAGTTATTGCGAGCTATGTAGGTTACGTCACCAGAACGAAAGGAGTGAAAAAAGGTGTACGTCAGGTAATCAACTTTCAATTGCTGGAAAATGTGATCAGTTTGGAAGAGGTGATTTTTATTGCTGGTGAAAATCCCGCTTATGAGATCATTAGAAATGTAGTGGACAACAAGAAATTAAATAATAAGCGATCTCTTGAAGCATACCAATATGAAACCTACACTAAAATTGAAATTGATGTTGATAACATAACAGAGCGCTTCCGAAAAAAGAAACTGGTAAAAAAGATTACGCAGGTACTCGACAGTGTAGAACGGATAGCAGGAGAGGATGGCCGACCTATTTTGCCTATTTTCATTTCCGAATCCCTGAGTGAATATCATTTCCGAAACAATCCTAAGCTCCAGCACGAGCAAATTATAAAATCAAAAGTGACCGGTGTTGGTATTGATGACGGTACTGTAGTTTCCCAATTTATCGGATCGTCTTTTCAGGAGTACAACTTTTATCAAAATTGGTTAAATATAGTAGGTAAGGAGTTTGTATCGCCTATTGCAGATGGCTGGAAACTCTATTACGATTATGATCTTACTGACAGTGCGGAGGTTGATGGGCACTACTGTTATCGCCTTGATTTTTTCCCTAAAAGTGATCAGGATCTTGCTTTTAAGGGTACTATGTGGATAACCAAAGCAGAATATGCGCTGCGTCAAATAGATGCAACTATTTCATCCACGGCTAATCTAAATTTCGTTGAGAAAATAAAAATTCAACAGGAGTTAGAACCTACCAGTGCCGGACCCTGGATACCTTCCAAGAATAGAATATTAATAGATATAGGTGAAGTGGCGGACAATATGGCTGGAGTTCTGGCTAAATTCTACACCTCAAATAAGAATATTATTGTAAATGAGCCTAAGGACCAAAAGTTTTACATGCGTCCTATAGAGGTATCTGAGGACTTTAAGATTGGAAGCGATGATGCCTATTGGGACAGTCATCGTCATGAGCCTCTAAGCCCAACGGAGCTCAGTGTTTATCAAATGATTGATACTTTGAGGAATATTCCTGTGGTAAAGACTTACACAGAAGTTTTCAAAGTGATCGTAAATGGTTATAAAAAGGTGGGTAAGTTCGACTTGGGCCCTTACCTATCGGCCTACGCCAATAACAATGTAGAAGGTCACCGATTGCAACTTGGCTTCAGGACAAATATCGATTTTAGTGATAAATGGGTTATTGGAGGGCGCGCGGCTTATGGATTTATGGATGAAAAATGGAAATATAACGGTTTCATTACCCATATACCCGACCGAAAGCGCTGGACTACATTAACGGCTTCTTATACGTATGACCTGGATCAGGTTGGCCTAACCCGAGAGGATTTGATTGGAAATAGTGTGTTTCTTGCTGCTACACGGTTTGGAGATTTGACCAGGCCGTATTACTTCCACCAGGCCAAGTTTAGTGCTAAGCGCGAGTTATTTCGAGGGTTTACACAGCAAATTAGCATGCGTCATTTTGATTTTGAACCTGCCTACGGCTTTGGGTATACACCCAATGCCGGGAGTGATACACCAGTATTTACTGATTTTACGACCACTGAGGTGACTGTAGAAACAAGATATGCGCGCGATGAAATATTTGTTCAAAATGATAATCAAAGAATAAGCCTTGGCACACTTAAATGGCCCATTTTTACTTTTCGATATACTCGTGGTTTGAAGGATGTTTTGGGTGGAGATTTTGATTATAATAAAATAACCTTTAATGCTGAGAAGGACATTAAAATGGGATTTTTTGGTACTTCTAACGTTTCTTTAACAGCGGGCCACGTTTTTGAGACAGTACCTTATCCGTTGTTAAGGGCTCACATCGGAAATGAATCTGCTTTTTACACGACCGCTGCATTCAACCTGATGAACTTTGGTGAATTCGTGAGTGATACTTACGCCCAGATTCAATACTACCATTACTTCCAGGGTTTTATTCTCAATAGGATACCACTAATGAAGAAATTAAAGTGGAGGCTGTTGGCTACCGCAAATGTATTGTATGGTGATCTTTCGCAAGATAATCAGGATATAATTGTTCAAACCGAGGATCCCCTTGGCGTACTTTCAAGCGACCCGTATGTTGAGGTGGGGTATGGTATAGAGAACATATTCAAGATCATTCGAGTAGACTTTTTGCATCGACTAACCTACTTAGACCGTCCTGACGTGGATAAGTTTGGTGTGAAGGTGAGTTTTCAGTTTATACTTTGAGACCCATATAATACTCGTAATGATACTATCAAATACTGTTATTGATGATAATGGTATTCTGAATACCTTTGCAGTATATGTCCATCAAAACAGTTCCAGGCTTACTTAAACACTTGCTTCTTTTGATTCTACCTTTCATTTTGGTGTCAGGCTTGTTTTTGAGGTGTGTACCCCGTTCTAATCACCCTTTCATCGAAGAAGTTCAGACTAATCCCGAGGAAGTACTAGAGTATTTAAATGGAGTAATTAAGTCAGATCCGGATAATAAAAACGCCTTATACCAGAAAGCCAAAATCCAGGCAGAACAAGGGAATTGGGAATCTTCGCTCTCTACTATCGATAAGGCGCTGAAAATAGACTTTACCAATAATGATTATTTCTTTCTTAGGGGTAGAATAACTGCGGCACTTGGACAATATGAAGAGTCCATCGGCGCATTTAAACAATCTGAAGTACTTGGCAACAGCAGCCACGAGTTGTATAAACTGTTGTCCAGAAGTTACCTTGCTCTCGAACAGCCAGAGGCATCGCGCGAAGTGGTCAATCGTTTATTAAAATTGGACGATGGTGACGAAGCACTAATTTTGGCTGGTGAAACTCTCCTTGCTCTAAAAGATAGTTCAGAAGCCTTAAAACAGTTTAACCAAGCCTTAGAAGTAAATGCTGCTAATGAGAAAGCGTTAAATGGAATTAAAGACATTTACTATGGTCAGGAGAAGTTTGATAAAGCTGAGGCCATTGTCGATCAACTCATTGAGTTGAATGACATTAGCCAAGATCTTTTACTTGAAAAGGTCAATTTATTAGCCGCACGAGACGAACTGGATACCGCTAAATTGCTATTAAAGCAATGGTTTAGATCCGATAGTTCCGTTTCCGTGATCAGAGCACTGGCTGAACTAGAATACGGTTTGAGGAATTACGACAGTACTCTTTTTTACCTCTCTAAAATGAACCCTAAAAATGACAATCAATTGTTGCTACTGAAAGCAAGGGCACTTGACAAGAATCGTGACTTTGTTGAATCGAGAAGTATCTATGAAAGCATTCTGGCAATCGATTCTACCAACGAGATAGCCAGAAATGAACTAACAACATTAAGAGGAAAAATGTCATATTTGCAGCGCATTGCAAGAGAGCAGGCCACGATGGATTCTATAAGAAATAATCCTCCGCCTGCTTTAAACAGAAGAAAAATTGTCAATTAGTACGTCCATGATTAAAATAACACTTCCGGATGGTTCAATAAGAGAATATGAGGAAGGAATAACAAGCCATGAAATAGCGCTCAGCATCAGTGAGGGACTGGCGAGAAATGTATTGGCGGCCAAAGTAAATGGCGAGGTTTGGGATTCGAATAGAGCAATTTCTACCGATGCAACGGTGCAGCTATTGACATGGAATGACGAAGAGGGTAAATCGACTTTCTGGCATTCGTCGGCACACCTTCTGGCAGAGGCGTTGGAGGCGTTATATCCGGGTACTAAGTTTGGCATTGGGCCAGCTGTTGGCAATGGATTTTATTATGACATTGATTTTGGTGATCGTGATTTTGGTGAAGATGATCTAGCCCAGGTAGAGAAGAAAATGCTCGAATTAGCTCGCGAAAAGAATGTTTATACTCGTCAGCAGATCTCAAAAAGTAAAGCACTTACTTACTTTGAAAACAAAGGGGATGAATATAAGATAGAGCTGCTCCAAGATCTTGAAGACGGCAACATTACCTTTTATAATCAGGGTAATTTCACTGACCTGTGCCGTGGGCCTCATATTCCACACACGGGTTTTATAAAGGCCATTAGGCTACTGAATGTGGCTGGAGCTTACTGGCGTGGTGATGAAAAAAGGAAACAACTGACGCGCATTTATGGAGTCTCTTTTCCAAAACAAAAGGAACTTACCGAACATTTAGAAAGGCTGGAGGAAGCAAAAAAGAGAGATCATAGAAAATTGGGTAAAGAATTGGATCTTTTCACTTTTTCGGAAAAGGTGGGTATGGGGCTGCCTCTATGGCTTCCCAAAGGAACTATCCTACGCGAGCGTTTGGAGAATTTCATGCGTAAGACACAGGTCAGAGCAGGTTATGAACTTGTAGTTACACCGCATATTGGAGGAAAGGAACTTTATGTTACGTCGGGCCACTATGAAAAATACGGCGCTGATTCGTTCCAACCTATTTCCACACCACACGAAGGTGAGGAGTTTTTGTTGAAACCTATGAATTGCCCACATCACTGTGAGATCTACAAATCGAGGCCCAGATCTTATAAAGACATGCCTGTCCGTTACGCAGAGTTTGGTACGGTGTACCGCTACGAGCAAAGCGGAGAGCTACATGGGCTTACCCGTGTACGTGGGTTCACACAAGATGATGCGCATATTTTCTGTCGGCCAGATCAGGTAAAACAAGAATTTATAAAGGTGATAGATCTGGTTTTATATGTATTTGAGACGCTTGGTTTTGAGGACTATACCGCACAAATCTCACTACGTGACCCGGAAAACAGGGATAAGTATATTGGTGCTGATGAACTTTGGGATAGAGCAGAGCGTGAAATACAAGAAGCGGCTGATGAAAAAGGCTTAAAGACTGTAACCGAATTGGGAGAAGCGGCATTCTATGGCCCTAAGCTAGATTTTATGGTTAAAGATGTTTTAGGTCGAAGTTGGCAGCTCGGAACGATCCAAGTTGATTATACTTTACCGGAGCGTTTCGAACTGGAATATACAGGTTCTGATAATCAAAAGCACAGACCGGTAATGATCCATAGGGCACCTTTTGGTTCTATGGAACGCTTTGTGGCAATACTTATAGAGCATTGCGGAGGGAACTTCCCACTGTGGTTAGCTCCTGATCAAATAGCGGTATTACCTATCTCTGAGAAATATGAACAGTATGCTCAAGAGCTGTATACTAATTTGATCGAGGAAGATATCAGAGGTTTTATAGACCATCGGGATGAAAAAATAGGCCGAAAGATACGTGATGCTGAAGTGAAAAAAGTGCCTTATATGCTTATTGTGGGTGAAAAAGAGCAGGCTGAAGGCGCTGTTTCAATTCGCAAACATGGTTCCGGTGATCTTGGATCCATGAAACTTGACCAATTTGTTCGGCAATTCCAGGACGAAATCAAAGTTTAATCATATTGGTGGCCCTAACGGCTTTTGATAATCCAAATTATATGTCGATATTTGCAGACCAATCCGCTTTGGGCGGATTTTTTCTGTTTTAGAACTAAATAAAGGAGGTAGTAATTAGCAAACAACGATTTCAGAGAAGGGGCTTCCGCGGGCGAGTGGAAGAGCCTTACAAGGTAAATGAAAAAATACTGGCCGAGAGGGTTCGCGTAGTAGGAGATAACGTAGAAGTTGACGTTTACCCAACATCACAAGCCATTAAAATGGCAAAAGAACAAAATCTTGACTTGGTAGAAATTTCACCAAAAGCTGATCCGCCTGTTTGCAAAATTATTGATTATTCAAAATTCAAGTACGAACAGAAAAAGAAGCAGAAGGAGATTAAGGCGAAGGCTCAGAAAACGGTGATAAAGGAAATCCGTTTTGGTCCAAATACTGAAGAGCATGATTTTAATTTTAAATTAAAGCATGCTGTAAATTTTCTGGAAGATGGATCAAAGGTCAAGGCCTATGTTCATTTTGTTGGAAGGACAATTGTGTTTAAGGAAAGAGGAGAAATCCTCTTGCTAAAGTTTGCGCAAGCGCTAGAAGAACATGCCAAAGTAGAGCAGCTTCCAAAATTAGAAGGAAAGCGTATGATCATGTTTTTGGCGCCTAAAGCAAAGAAAAAGTAGAATAGATCGATCAAATAAAAAATAAAATGCCAAAGGTAAAAACTAAATCGGGAGCTAAGAAAAGGTTTAAGCTTACGGGTACTGGCAAAATTAAAAGAAAGCATGCTTTCAAAAGCCATATCCTGACTAAGAAGGAAACCAAACAGAAGAGAGCTCTGACTCACATGACTACGGTTCACAAAGCCGATGAGCCCAATGTGAAATCAATGCTTAGAATTTAAGCAGTTGAAATAGGTTAAATGTATCACCAGGTTAGTTGGCCTTAAAGTATCTGTTAAAGCGGAACGCCACTAACCAAAAAACAAGAAAAAAATGCCAAGATCAGTAAATCATGTAGCCTCTAAGGCTAGAAGAAAGAAAATCCTCAAAGTAGCTAAAGGCTATTGGGGTAGAAGAAGTAATGTATGGACGGTAGCAAAAAATGCTGTTGAAAAAGGTTGGACTTACGCCTACCGAGATAGAAAAGCTAAAAAGAGAGACTTTAGAAAGCTTTGGATACAAAGAATTAATGCCGGAGCAAGATTACACGGTATGTCATACTCTCAATTTATGGGTAATATCAAAAAATCAAATATCGATCTGAATAGAAAGGTATTAGCCGATTTAGCGATGAATCACCCTAAAGCTTTTGAGGCTGTAGTGAAGAAATTAAAATAAATTCAACGGTATCGATCTGTAAAGCCTTCCTGATTCAGGAGGGCTTTTTTTATTTCTACCAACTCCAGCAGCCGGTACTTAGAGACCTGTTTCTATGTTAACTAGTTGTTAATCTCTTTTCTTTATGAATAGCTTATTTGTGGTAATCGTAATAGATCTAAAAGGATAAGACAATGAAAAACATAGTTATTGGCATCTTTCTTTCTTTGACCACTTCGTTGTCAGCACAAGAGTGGACCTTGATTTATCACAACGATGAACAAGGTAATGTTTTAAGTGGTGACATAGGGGTTTTGAAATCAGTTGTGAGAAACGGCGGCGAAATCCGAATTGCCTGGGGGTTCCAACATCAGAACATTCCAAAAGTAAGAGTTGAACATATAGCAGACGCATCTTTTTTGACCATACAAAGCGATTCTATTGTCCATGCTCAAATAAGACCTATAACCGGTCAAGTACCAAATTTCGATAGGGGCACTATAACCCTTAAAGAAAACTTGGAATGGTTATTTATTGGAGGCACCAATGGTAAAATGGATCGAATGACAAGGAACGTTATAACTGGAGAAATTGTCAATCATGTTCTAGCCCAAAATGAATTTAAATGGTTCACAAAGAAATGAGTTAATTACCACTCCTTTTAGGATGGACTAACTGCATCTCATCAATTAAGTGGGTAGCTCCGGCAAATTTGTCTATAATGAATAATACATAGCGAAGATCGACCATGATGTTCCTGCAAATTTCAGGATCATAGTTCATGTCACTCATGGTGCCTTCCCAAACCCGGTCAAAGTTCAAGCCTACCAGATTACCATAAGCGTCTATCGCTGGACTTCCGGAATTACCACCAGTCGTATGGTTTGTCCCTAAAAAGCAAACAGGCACTTTGCCGGTCGCATCCGCATATTGACCATAATCCTTAGATTTATATAGATCACGGAGCTTTTGGGGCACGTCAAACTCATAATCTCCAGAAACGTATTTTTCAATTACCCCGTCGAGGTAGCTGACAGGGTTATAATAAACAGCGTCCCTAGGTGCATACCCACGGACTTTACCATAGGTAACGCGAAGAGTGCTATTAGCATCCGGAAAATATCGAGCTTCAGGTAAGGCTTCCATTAAAGCTTTCAAAGAGCCCGTTCATCTTTCTTAAAGGCCTTGATACATATGAGGCAAAATGCGTACAGTAAATTACAAACCATACTTCTCCATTTTTCTGTATAGGGTACTGCGACCCATACCCAGCGCTTTACAGGCTTTGCTCAGATTGCCTTTACAGGTTTCAAGTGCGTCAATAATAGCCTGCCTTTCCAATTCAGGTGGCCGAGGAACTCGGCATTGGCAACTCGAACTACAGTAAGATTGAAAACGGCATCCGCGAGATTGTACCGGCATGGAAAATGGCCATCTATAACCGGCCTGTTTACCAACCTCTAACCTTTCATTCGGACCGAGGCGTGCAATATGCTTGTGATGAGTTTAGAAAAATGATCCAACATAACGCACTGATTACCCAATCAATGAGTCGAAAAGCCAATTGTTATGATAATGCAGTCGCTGAAAGCTTTTTTAAATCATTGAAGGTAGAAGCTATTTACAGAAGGTGCTTCGGTAACAAAAAACAAGCCGAAATCGCTGTTTTTGAGTACATCGAAACCTGGTACAA
>JBCCOE010000040.1:0-37980 GCA_039025475.1 Bacteroidota bacterium
ATACCTTCCAGGTGCAACTGTAGCGCTTTGATCACATAATAGTCATCAATTGTCTTACCTAACTTATTGACTGTAAAGAAGTAATGACATTTTTTACATTTGAATCTTTGCCGATTTTTGATGATGCCACTCTTGATAACCACGGAGGAATTACATTTTGGACAAGGCGGTTTCTGCATAACTATATCAAGTTAGCATATATATATTAAATTAGCAATTTATATCAAGGTTTCAGCAGCTACTGCAACTAATGCACCTGCTACTGCAACTAAGAGCCTTTTAAAGTTAAAGGTATGGTTTGAACTGCTTTCAAAAACAATCGTGGTAGATATGTGCAAAAAGTTACCACTTACAAGGCCAAAAAAAATGGTAAAAACACCCTGAGAAACATTATTAGCGTTTACAATGTAATTTCCTATTAATATACCTATTGGCGAAGCTAATGAAAATAGAATAAGCAAAACAAGAGCCGTTCTTTTGCCCTTCAAATAGCATAACAGAATTGTACATAGTGCAAAAGCTGCGGGGCCTTTGTGGAGAGCGATACCAAACAACAACGCCATAGCGTCATGCTGTTCATGAATGGTACTGGGATGGGCCAACAAAGTGCCTTCCAATATCGCATGTACAGATAGGGCTATAAGGACGGGAAGAGCAAACGAAAGGGATTGTTTGTGATCATGTGTATGCTTATGAATATGACCATGTTCCGCGCCTCTACTGAAGTATTCCAATACCTGCTGTAAAAAAAACCTAGCAGTACATAGATTCCTATGGTTGTGGGGTTTTCAGCATCATAAAATAGTTCAGGAAGTATGTGTATAACCGTAATTGCAAATAGGTAGGCACCGGCAAATACTAAGCTAAGCTTATACCATCCACTTTTTACGTCAGAAACGAGGAACGCTAATCCTCCTGAAAAAAGCGCCGTAAAAAATAGAACTGTAAAGAAGAAAGTCATTTGAATATGCAGAGTTTAAATATACAACTACGTTGCATTTACTTCTTAAGTACGAAAATCATTCGCTCGGAATCTTCCGCTACGTACGAATTAAAGTGGTAATCCCCGTATATATTCTCTAACAGTAAACCCGCCTCTCTAAAATAGGAAAGAAAATCGATCCTCCTTATAGCACGTACACGCTCCTCATAGTGATAAGAATTCCCATTGTCGTTAAATTCAATCTCCTTTATGATGAAGTTATTTTGACTTAAGTACTTACGGATTTTAAAATTTATACCTTTAATTGATTTGGTTTCAATGGGCTTAAGCGCATGGATTACAGTGTAAGGATTAAGAAAATCAAGCAGGAACTTTCCATCGTTTTTTAACGAAGAAGCAATTGCCTTAATGGCCGTGATATTCTCTTCTTCTGTATTAAAATAACCAAAACTGGTAAAAAGGTTGACCACCACATCAAATTTACCCGGCTTGAACGGCTCACGCATATCATGGACAAAAAAATGAAGCTTTTCATTTTCAAATTCTTTAGCATAAGCCACATTTTGCTCCGACAGGTCGAACCCGGTCACATCGAAGCCTTTCTCGTTGAGGTAAATAGAGTGGCGGCCCTTTCCACAAGCCACATCCAATATTGCATCGCGGTCTGACAACCCCAAAACCTTGATCAAGTTGTCCATGAAACCTTGTGCCTCTCTGTGATCTCGATCATGGTATAAAATATGATAGTACTGCGAATCGAACCACTCCCCAAACCATTCTTTTCGTTGAGGCATTATTGAATTTGTTTGATATAAGGTTGGAGATTTGGTGTACTAAAGCTCTTTAGTGTTCCATCCATATCACTGTAAATAAGAAACGCATCAAATTCGGGATGCCGCTCCAAAAAAGCAATCGTTTTATCAAGGCCAAAGACCATGAATGCCGTGGCCAAAGCATCTGCGGTATGACAGTTTTCGGCAACGGCCGTAACACTTAAAAGCTCATGTTGTATGGGGTACCCAGTATTTGGGTTAATAGTATGTCCATACTTTACCCCATCAATGATTTGATAGTTAAAATAATTACCCGAAGTGGCCATGCCTTTCTCGGTTAGACTAATAATACTATGATAGCGTTGTTCGAGTTCCGTTGAATTTGGATCGAGAACGCCAATGCTCCACAATGTATCCTTTTGTATGTTTTTACCTGCTACAGCCACTTCTCCACCAATTTCAACAAAAGCATTGGTAATACCTCTGGATTTTAATAGATCCAAAACTACATCAACTCCATATCCTTTAGCCGAGGCGCTGAAGTCAAGTTGAAGGCGATAATCATTTTTAGTAATAAGGCTGTCTGTGATCTTAATTTTATCGAAACCGGTAAACTGTTTCAATGAATCAATAACAGTGCTGTCAATAGCTATTTGATCTTTGTACCCAAACCCCCAAGTATTTATGAGTGGCCCAATACTTGGATCATACGCCCCTGAAGTCAATGTATATATCTCCTGGCCTTTTATGGCAGCTTCTTTAAAATAAGGCAAACTAAATACAAAGTTAGAGTCTCGATTGAATCGAGATATCTCCGAGGTCGGAATGTAGGTGTTTAATGATTGATTAAACACCTTAAGAATCGAGTCAACAGAGCTCTGAAAATTACGCTTTTCAGAATCGAAGTAAGTGACATTGTATGCTATGGGGCCCATTGTCTTTCCTGAAAACTGTACAATAACTTCGCTTTTAGGAGCCTGACGATATTTGTATATGGCGTACATTGCCAGCAGCAAAACAAGAGAATAGACGATGTTTTTAGTGCGGTTAGTCATGCCCAATTTTTGCCGCAAATGTAATGAATTGGATAGGCTTATAGCTAAATTAGCTTTAGAATATGAGAGAGGAATACCTGCAGGCGGATGATGAAAATATAAGTCCCATTGAGCGCGAAATTGAGCGTGCCCTGAGGCCATTAAACTTCGGGGATTTCACCGGACAACATAAGATAGTTGAGAACGTAAAAGTGTTCGTACAAGCTGCCAAGCAACGTGGTGAGCCTCTTGACCACGTCTTACTTCACGGACCTCCGGGACTCGGAAAAACCACTCTTTCGCATATTATTGCCAATGAACTGGGCACAAGCATTAAAGTGACTTCAGGACCTATTTTAGACAAGCCTGGAGATCTTGCCGGTTTATTGACTAATCTCGAGGATAATGAGGTATTGTTTATTGACGAGATTCACCGGCTTAACCCTATTGTAGAGGAGTACTTATACTCGGCTATGGAGGACTTTAAAATTGATATAATGCTAGACTCCGGACCTAGTGCCAGAACGGTTCAAATCAGTCTGGCACCTTTTACTCTTGTCGGAGCAACCACGCGCTCAGGCCTCTTAACATCACCATTAAGGGCACGTTTCGGCATTAATGCTAGGTTGGAGTATTACGATTCAAACATTTTATCTGGTATTGTAAAACGGTCGTGCCATATACTGAACACGCCCGTTGATGATGACGCATCTTATGAAATAGCACGCAGAAGTAGGGGAACTCCAAGAATTGCAAATAATCTTTTACGTAGAACCCGAGATTTTGCTGATGTCAAAGGAGACGGCAAGATAACTAAAGATATTGCTAAGATGGCTTTAAGTGCACTGGATGTTGATGAACATGGCCTCGACGAAATGGATAATCGTATTCTCTCTACCATCATAGAAAAATTCAAAGGGGGGCCGGTAGGAATATCGACAATTGCCACTGCTTGTGGAGAGGAGGCTGAGACTATTGAAGAGGTTTACGAACCGTTCCTGATCCAGGAAGGTTATATTAAGCGCACCTCACGAGGAAGGGAGGCGACAGAATTGGCTTATAAACATCTAAAGATTGTACCCCCGGGAAAGGTTCAGGGGTTATTTGATGAATAGGGCAATACGAGAATTTGTGACTTATTGATACTTATCAATTTTTTCTCCAGCGGGAAATCGCTCCTGGGATCTCTAAGAAAGACCGTTGATTAAGTGGAAACTCGTACATAACGTGAATTATACTCAATACGAGGAGTATCAGTACACCAAGTTTAAATGAGTAGGTATAAATGCCAACTGAGATGATCCAAAACCCTATGATGAGCATTAACTTGACTTTACTGGTTTTATGCCATTCAATAATAGAGGTTTTTGAAAACCAGTTTAGGTAATGGTATGTATAGCAAAAAGCAATCAGACGCTGGATTTTTATGCCGATATCCGAAAGGTGACTATTTCCATTCTTGTCGCCAGTTAAAAAAGTGACCAGGTTTGAATTAATCTCCCTTAAGCCAGAGTTCATGAAGCTCTCATTCAGAGTGTCTGAAATCATAAAACCTGTAATTCCCAGCGGTAAGGCAACGCAAGCTGCGGTACAAGCAACATATAATAAAAAAGTCCATAACCCAGATGCACTTTGCCCCTTTAGTGCCCCCCATAACATGAAAGTGCCCGTAAAAATAATTACATGGATAAGATTCGGTATAAATCCAATTATTATTAGATAAGTAGGTAATTCAGTTATTAAAAAGGCAAGTAAGAAAATAGATGCGATTACATACCAGTTTTTAATTTTCTTCGCCCCCACCATTAGATATGAGCTAACAAAAGCTACGTATATAGACAATATTGTTATAAGGTATCCAATACCTGCCAAACGACTTTCAGAGATCAGCCCTTCCGGAAGATATCCGGATATTGCTGTACTGAAATAGGCTATTAAGTAACCTAAAAACCATATAAAGGCAAATAACGTGAGCCACCAAAAACTGGCTTGGTTATCTGTAAAAAGTTTTCGGTCATGGAGCCAGTTGATTTCGGTTAAATAATGTAAAGGTCCTAATACCGCATATGAGAACATAAAAAGCTCAAAAGGTACCTTAAAGGCAATGGCACATGAACTTAATATAAGGACCGCGTTTAGAAAATTTATCTTTTGAACCTGCACCTTACTGGATCTTAGCTTAATGACCAAATTAGTACCTAAAAGCCAATTTGAAAACAGTATTTTAAGACTACTAAAGATGTTGACTGACCTTTCTAACCCTAAGGTATGTCAAACGCACATCTGGTAGAAACGAAGAGATAAACTGAATATAGAATTTAAAACATGCCACCAGAAAAGTTCAAGGGTTATTTGACACGCTTCCTCCATTATCTAAATCTTCAATAATGATTCTTAATTTTTTGATTTTGCGACCATAGATAAGGTTTATTAACCAATGTAAAAGCGTGGCAAATAATACTGGTACAATAACAATTAAGGCCAATGCAACGTAAGCCTGCGTTTTGGTAAACTCGAATTTAGGGGTATTTTGAGGCAATTCCATTTCCTGCCCGGTATACCCCATGTAAAACCCATAGCCAGCGGCTCCCCAAATCACCAATACATAACCCACCCATATTACCACTTTATAATGAAGCAGATAGAAACGTAAATATTTGTATACTTTGGTTAAGCTTTCTTTTACATCACCAGAATAATCAAATCGGTTTATCGATCTTATTAAAAAGATATAATAGAAGAAATAGATGAGAAAAGCAGCGAATGTAAAAATACCGTAGCCTGCTCCAAAGTCGATAAAATACCAAACTGAACAGGCTGGAACTACTAGATTATTAAGCCAAAACTCAATTTTTAAAATAAATTTAATTTTGGCGAGTACCGTAGTAGATTTTTTTCCTATGGCCTCGTCTACATTGATTTCAGCATTCTTTAATGATGCTCTATCCTTTTTCCATATGTCGATTAAATCAAGCTCCACTTTTAATGATCTCTCTCAACTGGTTTTTGACCCTATTAACCCTAGCTCCTACATTAGTAACGGTAATCCCTAATATCTCTGCTATTTCTTTGTAGCTTTTATCTTCTAAATAAAGTAGAACAATGGCCCTTTCGGATTCTCTTAATTTCTTAATGGCTTTATATAATGAAGCTATCTGTTCTTTCTCTGTTTCATCTTGAGTATCATAATAGTCCGTAGATAACAATGACACCGTATCCACCTTTCTACTTCGCTTTTTAGAAAGTGTTAAACACACATTTAAAGTAACCCGGTAGACCCAAGTAGATAACTTAGATCGGTTTTCAAACTTCTCATGCGAACGCCAGAGCTGAATAGTAACCTCTTGAACGAAGTCTTTTAGTTCTTCAGGATCATTGGCATACGCTCTACATATTTTATAAATAGTCGCCTTATTATCTTCAATAAATTCTTTAAAGAACGAATCAGATGCGGTCAAACCACTTGTAGAGTTAGTAATTGAAAAAAAATATATATTACAAAATGTAATAAAAAAACCTTTATAAGGTACTAACGAATCAAACAAAACCAGAGAGATATGGTTAAAAAGCATCTAAAAGAATTGACTATTGTGATTGGGCTAATCCTGGCTCTGCTTATCGCAAACTATGTTTGCTTAAACCCAAGGCCGAATAATAATGTGGATGTTCCTGAAATTTCTCTAAGCACAAAAACTAGTTATGTTCCCATGTTTACAGAACTTCTAATCCTATCAACTAAACTTATTTTAAAACCCTTAAAGTAACCTCCAAGGACATAGCTGAATAAGGGTTAACTTTATGCTATGCTGCCTAAAAACATTGTAAAACGTAGTCAAAAGATTAAGAGCCTGGCAAAAGAGCTGGGCTTTATGTTTTGTGGCATCTCCAAAGCAGAATTTCTCGAAGAAGAGGCTCCCAAACTTGAGCGTTGGCTAAATAATAATATGCACGGACAGATGGGGTATATGGCAAATCATTTTGACAAGCGCTTAGACCCTACAAAGTTAGTTCCCGGTGCTAAGTCAGTTATTTCTTTGGCTTACAACTACTTTCCGAAAAAAAAAATCGCGGAACAAAACAACTTCAAGATCGCCAAGTATGCTTATGGTGAAGACTATCACTTTGTAATTAAAAAAAGGTTGAAGGAGCTCCTGTTCAGAATTCAGGAAGAGGTTGGTGATGTAGAAGGTCGTGTATTCGTTGACAGTGCTCCGGTAATGGAAAGACAATGGGCTCAGAAAGGTGGCTTAGGATGGATTGGTAAAAATAGTTTACTTCTTAATAAAAAAGCCGGCAGTTTCTTCTTTTTGGCTGAATTAATTTTGAACCTTGAACTCGAACCAGATGGACCGATAAGAGACTATTGTGGTACCTGTACCGCCTGCCTCGACGCATGTCCCACTGATGCCATTTCTGATCCCCATATAGTCGATGGCAGCAAGTGTATCTCTTACCTTACCATTGAACTCAAGGATAATATCCCAGAAGAATTTACCGGGAAAATGGAAAATTGGATATTCGGCTGCGACATTTGTCAAGATGTTTGTCCTTGGAATCGTTTAAGTAAATCACATAATCAAGAAGCGTTTTCACCACACGAAAAGCTGGCTGAGTTAAGTACTAATGATTGGCAAGAATTAACTCACGAGTTATTCAATGAGTTATTCAGGCGATCAGCCGTTAAGCGCGCTAAATTTGAGGGGCTTAAAAAAAATATAGCCTTTGCTTCTAAAAATTTAGAACTTAAACGTTGGCGAAGCAACGTTGCAGAACCCGAGAATGGGTCTCGAAAAACTGCAAATAGCACCACTCGCGAAAATGATTCAAATCCTCCCCTAAAAGATACTTGATTGCCTTTTTTAGTTCTTTTTCAAAGATACCTTTATCAAAGCTCACTTTAACAAGAATCGTTTTTGCGTATTCTAACATCCGATAGTTGGTTTTAAAATCAAACGATAGCGTTCATTTAGTCGTATAACCTTTGACAGTTTTTCATTTCAAAGGTTAATCATATTCCAATACTTTTGTAAACGTTTTAAATGAGCAGAAAGATTCTAGTGATACCCAATTTGTTAAAAAAAATATTCTACTTTTTCGTTCTTTTTAATTTACCCTTAGTGCTACTGGCTCAGGAGGCTTCGATCGCCCTTGGCCCCACTGACATTGGTGAAAATCAAGCCTGGACCATTACGATTACTGTTAAGAACGAACGTCTGAAAAGCTACGATGACTTCCCGGATATTAATGGGTTTCGAAAAAGAGGAACATCATCATCCTCAAATACGCAAATTATCAATGGGCAGATCTCGTCCTCTCAAAGCATTACGATGACCTATCTCCCAACAAAGCAAGGGACTTTTAAGGTATCTCCATTTAAAATGAAAGTGAATGGTAAGATCATTAATTCTGAAGGCACCACCGTAAAGGTTGGCCCACCAGTTCAACAACAGCGTCGACGAGATCCTTTCAGAAGCCTGTTTGATCGAGATCCTTTTGATCGTAGTGGAGGTGAACCTACAGAATTTATTGATATAAAAGATGATGCCTTTTTAGCGCTCACTACCAATAAAAAAGAAGTATTTGTGGGTGAAGGCTTTACGGCAACACTCTCATTTTATGTGGCCGAGGAAAATAGGGCGCCACTTCAGTTCTATGAGCTGGGCAAACAACTGTCTGATGTGCTTAAAAAAGTACGACCCGAAAACTGTTGGGAAGAAAACTTCAATATTGAAAATATAAATGGAGAGTCGGTAACTATTGGTGGAAAGCGATACACCCAATTCAAAGTGTACCAGGGCGTATTCTACCCGTTAAACGCCGAAGATATAATTTTTCCTTCTGTCGGTTTGGAAATGATAAAGTACAAAGTGGCCAAAAACCCTTCTTTCTTTGGACAGAATAGGCAGGAGGATTTTAAAACGTTTTATTCTCGAGAGAAAATGGTAAAGGTTAACGAGCTACCACCCCATCCTCTTCGCGACCAGGTGGCTGTTGGCGACTATTTACTGGATGAAAGAGTGAGCTCTGAACAACTTCAAACTGGTCAAAGTTTCAGCTACGAATTCAATATCTATGGCGAGGGAAATATATCCGGCGTGGCTAATCCTGCGGTAGATGGAGGTGAGAATTTCGACTTTTATGCACCCAACGTTACGGAAAACATTAACAGAAGGAATAACCGCGTAACAGGTTCTAAGTCTTTCAGCTATTTTGGTATCCCAAAGGAACCTGGTGAATATAAATTAAAAGAATATTTCAACTGGGTATTCTTCAACCCAAAGACAGGGAAATATGATACCCTGTCTTCCGAATTGGCCGTAAACGTTACGGGAGAAAGCAAGAAGAACGAGTCTATCCAATCCAATGATCTAGGTTCCTTTTACGATCGTATTACGTTTGAAGATAATACTTTAAGCGGCTCGGGAGCTTTTGAATGGACTAAAATCATTGCCAATTTTTTGATCTTAGGTATGCTATTTGCCTCTGCTTACATATTTATCAAGAAGTAGCTTATCAACTCTTCTAATTCTAGTTATCTTAGTTGGCTTAAATTCTATAAGTGGGTAATACATACGGCAAGCTTTTTAAAATAACTACTTTTGGAGAATCTCACGGCAAAGCAATTGGCGTAATTGTAGATGGTTGCCCAGCTGGCATGGAAATAGACATATCCATCATCCAGGCTGAGCTTGCACGCAGAAAGCCGGGACAGTCAAAAATTACTACTCAGAGGAAAGAGGTAGATCACGTTGAAATCCAATCCGGTATATTCGAGGGTTGCTCAACGGGCACACCCATATCTATGGTGATTCATAATCAGGATCAAAAAAGCAAAGACTATTCTCATATAGCAGATAAATACCGGCCCTCTCATGCTGATTTTACCTATGCAGAAAAATATGGCATTCGTGATTACAGAGGTGGAGGACGTAGTAGCGCTCGAGAGACAGCCGCTCGAGTTGCGGCAGGAGCAGTTGCGAAACAAATGTTAGCACCTTTGGGCATTAACATAACTGCCTATGTAAGTAGAGTTGGCGATATTTCTTCACCATCGTATCAAAACCTGGATTTAAGTAAAGTAGAAGATAACATCGTACGCTGCCCCCATCCTGAAACGGCTGAAAAAATGATTCAATGCATAGATCAGATAAGAAAAAACAGGGATACCATTGGCGGAGTTATTACTTGTATCATTGAAAATCCTCCCCCAGGGCTTGGAGAACCTGTTTTTGATAAACTGCACGCAGAATTGGGCAAAGCCATGTTAAGTATTAATGCGGTGAAGGGTTTTGAATACGGAAGTGGTTTCGAAGGAACCAAAATGAAGGGAAGTGAGCACAATGATGAATTCTATCAAGAAGAGGGTGTTGTAAAAACTAAAACGAATCATTCTGGAGGAGTACAGGGCGGCATATCCAATGGGGCTGACATTTATTTTAACGTAGCTTTTAAACCTGTGGCTACGATTATGCAAGACCAAGAAAGCGTGAATGAAAAAGGAGAAAAGGTGACCGTCTCAGGTAAAGGGCGTCATGATCCCTGTGTAGTACCAAGAGCGGTACCCATCGTTGAAGCTATGGCCGCTTTGGTAATTGCCGATTTTTACTTGATTAATAGAACAGCCAAATTGTGATCCAACTAACGACCTCATGAAAAAACTTGCTTTACATACCCAGATTTTAATCGGTATGACTTTGGGTCTGATCTTTGGCATGGTCTGCCTTGAATTTGAAGGACTATCTGCATTCACTATTGACTTTATCAAGCCTGCAGGCACGATATTCATTCGATCATTAAAAATGGTTGCTGTTCCACTGGTATTAGCGTCTTTAATTATAGGAGTTGCCAATATTGGTGATGTCTCCAAGCTATCAAGAATGGGCGGTAAAACACTTGGGATTTTCATAGTCACTACCGTAATATCTATTACGATCGGATTATCATTAGTCGCGGTTATGAAACCGGGGCATAAGCTTCCAGAAGAAACCAGGCAAAATTTGATGACTCTATATGACGCCAATGCGGAAAGCAAGATTTCTGTGGCAGAAGAAGTAAAAACAAGAGGACCACTGCAACCCCTTGTAGATATGGTTCCTGACAATATCTTTTTTGCCACAACTCAAAATGGCAGAATGCTTCAAGTTGTATTTTTTGCCATATTAGTCGGTATCGCTCTTTTACAAGTTCCTAAAGAGAAAGGGGTAACAGTAATCCAATTCTTTAATGGGGTCAATGAAGTCATTATAAAAATTGTTCAATATATAATGTTCATTGCCCCTTATGGCGTTTTTGCATTGATTGCTTCATTGATCGTTGAAATTGCTGGAGATAATCCTGGTAAGGCCTGGGAATTACTCTATGCTCTGCTATGGTATGCCATGACCGTAATTATAGGCATGTTTCTTATGATGACCTTAGTTTATCCAATACTAATAAGATATTTCTCGAAAATTAAGTACTTAGACTTTTTTAAAGGAATGAGACCCGCAATGCTTTTAGGCTTTAGTACTAGTTCAAGCACGGCAACTTTACCTGTTACTATGGAAAGAGTAGAAAACCGTTTAGGGGTATCCGAAGAGGTAAGCAGCTTCGTACTCCCTTTGGGCGCTACAATTAACATGAACGGCACCAGTTTGTACCAAGGGGTTTCCGCCATATTTATTGCACAGGCCCTAGGATTGGAGTTGTCTCTAAGCTCACAGATAATGATAGTTCTGACCGCCACTTTGGCCGCGGTGGGTACGGCCGGAGTGCCCGGAGCGGGACTGGTTATGCTAGTTATTGTATTGGAGGCTGTAGGGATACCCGCAGCTGGTATTGCACTAATAATGGCCCCTGAACGGATCCTCGATATGGTGAGAACTATGGTTAATATTACAGGGGACGCCTCCGTAGCTGTGGTTGTAGCGTCCACCGAAGGTGAATTAGATTTAGAAAAAAATAATCCTCCTCAATAAATAGATCATAAAAGTTATATCAGGTATTATGAAGAAACTTCCGATTCACGTTAAGATCATTATTGGATTAGTTCTTGGAGTTATTTGGGCATTTATTTCTAGTGCTTTGGGATGGAACGAATTCACCATAAATTGGATTGATCCCTTCGGTGTTATTTTTATCAGGTTGCTGAAATTCATTGCCATCCCACTTGTACTATTCTCGATCATTAGTGGTGTCTCTGGTCTTACGGATGTTTCTAAACTCGGCCGTTTGGGTGGTAAAACTTTGGGCGCCTATATGACTACTACTTTTTTGGCCATTGGTGTGGGTCTCATTTTTGTGAATGTAATCAAACCAGGCGCTCATATTGATGATGAGCAAAGGATAAAGAATAGGCTCTCGTACGAGGTTTGGTTGCAAGACAATCAAATGGTTTCCAGAGATGGAAAATCCTATTTAAACGACCCCGAATATGCTGAATACCTTACCAAAGAACAGGAATCTCAGCAGCTTACCGAAGAACAAAAAGCTGATTTACAGAAAAAAGTAATGGCTGCGAAGGAAAAAAAAGAGGGAAGACCTTTGCAGTTCCTGATTGATGTAGTGCCGGAAAATATTGTGTTTTCGATATCGAATAACCAGTTAATGCTACAGGTAATATTCTTTGCGATTTTCTTCGGCATTACGATTATTCTCATTCCAAAAGAAAAAGGTGCGCCTGTTATCGCATTTATTGAAGGGATCAATGCCGTTTTTCTAAAAATGGTAGATCTGGTAATGAAAGTTGCTCCTTTCTTTGTTTTTGCCTTGTTGTCAGGGGTCATCGCCAAGATGGCCGATTCACCCGCTGAGGTTTTTGAGATTTTCCTTGGCTTGGGCTCTTATGCCATAACCTTATTGGCTGGATTATTTTTTGTGGTCTTTATACTCTACCCATTTATCTTGAAATTATTTGTTCCCAACATCACCTACAAAGAGTTCTTTAGAAACATGAGCCCCGCTCAATTTCTGGCCTTCTCTACAAGTTCCAGTGCAGCAACTTTGCCGGTAACCATGGAATGTGTAGAAGATAACATGGGTGTTCCCAAAAGTATTTCAAGTTTTGTACTGCCTATAGGTGCAACAATAAATATGGATGGCACCAGCTTACATCAGGCAGTAGCTGTTATTTTTATGGCTCAATTGCATATGGTTGACTTGACTTTTGGCCAGCAATTAACCATTGTACTTACAGCATCATTAGCCTCTATAGGCGCAGCGGCGGTGCCTAGTGCAGGTCTGATCATGATGATAATAGTATTGCAATCGGTAGGTCTGAATCCGGCTTGGGTAGCCATCATATTCCCTATAGACAGGCCACTAGACATGTGCCGAACAGTGGTGAATGTAACGGGTGATGCCACTGTATCAACGCTAATTGCAAAATCAGAAGGTGAACTCACAAAGTATTAATATCAACTAAAAGGAACTAACTTAATACAGTATTGTTTTCAATCTAATAATAACGTAAAAGAAGTAATGCAAGTACAGAACTCAAGAGTCGTAAACTTATATCTAGAAGCAAATCCTAATCCTAACTCTTTAAAGTTCGTAGCGAATTTCATGCTTGTACCTGAAGGTCAGAGCTATGATTTTCCTGACAAGGCCAGCGCCGAAGACGCCCCATTAGCAGCTGAGCTTCACGATTATGATTTTGTAGAGCGCGTTTTTTACATGAATAACTTCATTACGGTAACCAAAGTCGAGAATATTGATTGGGTTGAGGTAAGAGGAACAATAAAGGAACACATACAAAACTTTCTCGAATCGGGTAAGGAAATACTGACGAAGCAATTGCCTGATGAGTTGTATGACGAAAACGATTCGGAGACAGTTAAGAAAATTAAAGGAATATTGGACGAATACATCAAGCCCGCAGTTGAACAGGACGGCGGAGCTATTGCCTTTCACTCTTATCAGGAAGGGGTGGTAAAGGTACTACTTCAAGGCTCTTGCAGCGGATGTCCATCGTCTACAGTGACTCTCAAAGCGGGTATAGAAAATCTTTTAAAGAGAATGCTCCCTGAAATCCAAGCTGTCGAAGCGGAAGGTATTTAGTTTTAGAACGTCGTCGTAGAGGTGAACAACGTTTTAAAGTTATCCTCATTTTACATTGAAACAGAATACTGATATCTTGGAGTTTTTCATACGTTCCTGAGTTAGTAATAATAATTTTAAAAGTTCTAAAATACTCGAGCTACTTATGATAGCAATGCGCTTTTTAGATTTTATAAATAATTCCTCCGGAGGTGTCCTGCAACGCACCAGTAACAGAGCTTAAACAATTCACTTCATTCCTCAACCTCAGGCATCCTAGCAGGCCAAAAACAATAGCTTCTTTGTACTCAATAATATCTTCATCCGGGACGTATACCTTAGTAGACTCTCCTAGGTAATTTCTCAGGCAATTCATCAAAAATGTATTTTTTGCTCCTCCTCCGGTAACCAAAAGTCGACTTTTTTCAACGGCAAATTTCTTTACATCTTTAGCTACCGAATAAGCAATGTGATGAACACTTGTACATAATTTGTCAGGAATAGAAGTCTCGCTCTTCTCCAATAAGGGTATTACTGATTCAACAAACCATTCGTAACCCGTCGACTTGGGATAAGGCAATTTATAATAGGCAAGATTATTTAATTCCTGAAATAGTACTTCATCTAAATCCCCTGATTCAGCCATTTTACCTCCTGCATCATACTTGAGGTCGACTTGGGCTGATAAATAGTTTAGGATCATATTGGCTAATCCGATGTCATAAGCAATTCGTTTTCCTGCTTGGTCGAAAGAGACATTGGATATGCCACCAAGGTTTAAACAAAAGTCATAATCAGCAAAAAGATATTTATCTCCTATCGGTACCAACGGAGCACCTTGACCTCCCAGCGAAACGTCTTTGGATCTGAAATCATTAATTACCGTTAATCCTAAAATGTTAGCTAGCTGCTGGCCATCCCCAATCTGATAAGTAATCCCCCTTTCTGGTCGATGATGAACCGTATGTCCATGACTTGCGACATATTCGGCTTTGACCTTAAACTCTTGCATAAAAGCTTTAACCTTTTCTCCGAGCCAAATGCCATAAGAACTATCAAGTTCTAATAGGTCTAATGCAGAAAGATGAACAGATTCCTTAAGTCGTTGTCTCATCTCATCATTGTAGTCGATACTCTTAGCTGCTTTTAGATTAAATCGCCATTTGCCCTGGTCATATATAAATTCGCAATAAGCAATATCAAGACCATCTAGCGAGGTGCCTGACATTAATCCGATTATCTCGTAGTGATTAGTCATTTGGCGTAAGGGTAAAAATGATAGAACTTGGTTTGGTTTTATCTTTTTGCACAGGCTCATTCATATTCAGTAATCGTAAACCACTACGATTAAAAGTATCCATCCAACCTGACATGGTTCTAAAGTACCATCTATGTGGTGACGTGAATGAGCCCTTTAACCCCTTCCAGGAATCTTCAATCCACTGATCTTCATATTGAAATCCGTCACCGAGGAATGCGATCGGGTGCAGAGTTTGAATAAAGATTAGCCTCTTACCATCCAATAGATCCCCAATTGACCGGAGTAGGTCTTGAGCTTCACTACCGAGATATAGACAAAAGTTAAACACTACAGCGTCATAAGGACTTTCCGGAACTGTTTTACCGTTAATGATCTGCTCGAAGGACTGGGTGTAAAATGGAATATCACTTTTTGCCTTGGCCTCTTCAATCAATTTTTCTGTGCCATCGATCCCCACGACCTTCATTCCTAGCTCAGAGAGGCTTCTTGCCAGCCAACCTTCACCGCAACCGGCATCGAGCAATTTACCTGGCTTGTTATATTTTATAACTTCAATTATTGCAGGATTCGTTATTGATCGTGAACCAATAGCTCCTGTTTCGATCGCGTTGATCCATTCCTTGGCATTAATGTCCCAGGACTCTAATATTTTTTTTGTTTTCATAGGTTACAACGTTATAGGTAGAGATCCTTTAATGGCAGATATTCCGAATACGGCTTCTGCCGCCTTCTTCTCAAATTCAGATAAATCCTGATAGGCTAACAAAGCTCTTTCCGATTGGTCGTAATCAATATACTGGAGTGCATACGGATTACCGAAAATCACAAGTTGAGTAGCTTTGGTTTTACCCATTTCGCTCAGCCAATCTCTTGTTTTTTGGCTCAACCCAAATCTATTTGCCGGTTTGATGTTAGGCACATAAAAACCGATAATCAATTTATCATATTGAGACAAGGAGTCTTCAATATTACCAAATGCCGCCTCTGAAGAAAGTTCATAGATAGGCATAGTTTTAATTGATGAAATATGTCTAGCAAAAAGGCTAGCCTCACTGGATTTATTTACAACAAGACAAGCGGTTCGATCCAAACCAATATTAGAAAGTGATGGCCCACTTTTTATCTCTGTTAAGCATTGAGAAGCTAGTTTGTCCTTTAATTGAACGATCTCGCGTTCCGATAATGGTTCGGTCGATTGATTGGACATATTAATATAAATCCCATCCTTCATCTTTGACACTTTAGCAAAGCTCTCTTCAATACGCTCCAATGACGCCTCCTTTGCGATTAGTGCAACAGCTTCGGGGATATGAGACGAGAATGATAAAATATCGTTCCCTGCATTAAATGCCTCTAACTCCAGCCGTCCGGGAAGCGGATACATGTTAGATACCGCATGCATATTTAATGCATCAGTCATAACAATTCCCTCAAAGCCTAACTGACCTTTTAGTAAATCCGTCACAACTACCTTTGATAAAGAGGCCGGCTGATGTACGGATCCTGTAATACTTGGTATTGCCAAATGCCCCATCATTATGACGTCTATTTTACACTCAATGGCCTTGACAAATGGTCGAATTTCCTCATTTACAAAGTCATCTTCCGGCACATTAATAACTGGCAGGCTTAAATGAGAATCCACAGACGTGTTTCCATGACCGGGAAAGTGCTTGGCACACCCAAATACTCCTACTGACTTCATGCCACGGTAATAGGCAGCCGCCAGGTCAGCGACCCGATCTTTATCTTCTCCAAACGAGCGGTAACCAATAACCGGGTTAGACGGATTACTATTAACATCGAACACTGGTGCCAGGTTAAGATGGATTCCAATCTCCTTCAAATCTTTGCCGATGGCTTCACCAACTTCATATACGAGATAAGGATCTGAAATGGCTCCTAACGTCAACGGATAAGGGTACTGCACTGAATTTTCAACCCGCATCGCTAAGCCCCACTCAGCATCAATACTTATAATTAGGGGATAATTAGAAACTGACTGAAAATGATCGATCAGTTCTTTTAAACGATCATAACTATAATCATTTTTTGGAATCTCTTTTCTCTTTTCGTAATTGGTCGCAGCCATCTCACGGCTATGAAAAAAGGTCAATCCACCAATAGCATAATCCTGTATCAACTTCTCAAGTACCATGATATTCTGATCAGAATCGTTGATAAATGCAGCCGGAAAAAATAACTGGCCTATTTTTTCCTCAAGGGATAACTTTACAGAACTGAATTGAGGACTATTCTGCATCTTGCTTTCCATACTCTATTGGGTATTTTAAATATTTGATCACATAAATGCCTGGAAGAGCAGCTACCACCACCCAAATAAAAAAGTACCTATAGCCTAAGAACTCTTGAAGGTATCCACTTATCATTCCTGGCAACATCATGCCTAAAGCCATCAGACCGGTTCCAATGGCATAGTGAGCGGTTTTGGTAGGTCCTTCGGCTAAAAAGATGAGATAGAGCATGAATGAGGTAAAACCAAAGCCGTAGCCAAATTGCTCGATGATAACAGCACCCATAACCCATTCGACTCCCCTAGGCTGCAAAAAAGCGAGTAGTACATAGAATAAATTAGGTAAATTCAAGGCGAAAGCCATTTTCCAAATCCACTTCCCCAGCCCTTGTTTTGAGATCAAAAACCCACCCAAAATACCTCCTAAAGAAAGTGCTACAAAACCTAAGGTGCCATATATAAAACCCACTTGTTGAGTGCTTAACCCCAGCCCACCTGCTTCTCTTTCATCAAGTAAAAAAGGTGATGCGAGTTTAACCAACTGAGATTCACCCAAACGATAAAGTAAAATATAGGCGACCGCCAGAGCGATCTCTTTTTTCTTAAAGAATGAAATGAATACATCAAAAAATCCTTTCAACGCATTCACTGATTCCAAACTCACCTTCTCCTTTTTTGGAACCGCTATGAAATTATAGATCGTAAGTAGAAACATGCCTGCAGATACTATTAATAGAGTAATGGACCAGGCTTTTTGATTATCAGCATATTGTTCTTCAAGATAACCCGCAAGAATCACGATTAGTCCTTGTCCCGTAATTAAGGCTACCCTATAAAATGTACTTCTTACACCTATAAAAAAGGACTGTTGGTTCTCCTTCAGTCCTATCATGTAAAAACCGTCGGCCGCAATATCATGAGTTGCAGAGCTGAAGGCCGCCAACCAAAAAAAGAAAAGACTATATGACAGCCATGCGTTTAAGCGAATTGACAGCGCTACCCCCAACATGGAAAGCGCTAAGACAAGTTGCAAAATCAAGAACCATTTCCTTTTGGTACTTTTTAGATCTACAATAGGGCTCCAAAAGGGCTTGATCACCCAGGGTAAATATAACCAACTGGTGTATAGCGCTATTTGAGCATTGTCCAAGCCAAGCCGTTTGTACATAACTACACTCAAAGCTGTCACCAATATGTAGGGTAGACCTTCGGCAAAGTAAAGAGAAGGTACCCAGACCCATGGATTGATTTTCCTGGTGCTATTCATCTTTAAGAAGATGATTGTAAATACTATCCTCCGAGCCCTCGATTAAAACTGCATTAACCACTTTTTTATAGTATTCAGCAGGACCAACACCTCCAATGATAGCATAGGCATAGCCCATGTCCCTCAAAGCCGTCAATGCTTTTATTAGAAGCACCTTACCTACGCCTAGTCCATTATGTGTTTCCAAGACACCCATTGGACCAAAGAAATTTTTGGCTGTAGTATCGTAGCATGCAAAACCAATAGGTTTATCTCCGTGTTGAGCTATATAGCAAGTAGCGACATTTTTTGAAAGAGCCACATCCATTTCAGAACCCCAGTACTTACTAAAATTTTGCTGTGTCCACTTTACAAGGATCTGTTTTTCAGGGGAAATCGGCTTTTTTATGATTATGCCCTTTTTTAAAAGCTCATCTTCCAAAGTGGTTACATCAGGTAAACCCATCAACCTCACCAGCATGTCCTTCATAATCAATCGGTATTCATAAAATTTAATTGACCTCTTTTCAATTCAGCAGCTTCAGTCTCAATTCCATACCTATTGATATAGGTGAATCCAAGCTGACGCAACTTCTTAACCTTAGCCGGTTCTAACTCAATAACAAATGAGGTTTTATCCACATCATACTTGCCGGTCATAGTTTTGGGATTTCCAATATCAAGTTCCCTTTTTGCTCCGTAAATAATGATATATCTTACGTCAGGTGGAATATCTTCAAATTCTACCCTTACGTTACCTTTACTCTTTTCTGCGACTTTAATTTTGGGCATTTCAATTTTCATATCAACAAATGGCACATGAGGTGGTAAAGCAGAATATTTATAACCTTTTTTACTTAATAGACGGTTCAATCTTTCATGTCTGTTGAGCAATGATTTAGCACTAAAAAAAACACTTCCGTTGATTTCCGGGGTAGCTCTTACCAGGTCGATTTGTTTGGGTATCTCTCCGTATTTATTCCAAGCTTTATCACTATTGTTTTTCACTTTATACATGCCATGTCCAACATACAGATGGCAGTCCAACTCTTGATCTGCCCACCAACGAACAAGTTTTCTATGAGATGCTAAAGGATGATCCATACTCCAATATAATTGAGGCACCAGGTAATCCACCCATCTATACTTAGCCCATTTTAGAGGATCAGCATATAAATCATCATAAGTGGTTTGGCCAGCCCGAGTATCGGATCCGTTAGGATCAACTGAGCTATTGCGCCAAACACCAAAAGGGCTGATTCCAAATTGTACCCAAGGTTTTAAGGATCGAATGCTATCTGAAATTGTGGCTACCAGACTGTCGACATTAGCCCGTCTCCAATCCTCAATATCCTCAATGCCCACACCATAGTCAGCAAAAGTCTTCGAATCCTGAAAGATTTCACCCTCAATCTTGTAAGGGTAGAAGTAATCATCAAAATGGACGGCGTCAATATCGTAATTATTCACTACCTCCATAATAACACTCGTAGTGTATTCAATAACCTCGGGCAACCCGGGATTAAAATAAAAGCGCTTACCGTATCGAATCATCCAATCGCGATGAGTATTAAAAGCATGGTTTGATGCTAGTGATGCCGTATCCAAATTGAACGTTGCTCGATAGGGGTTAAACCAGGCATGAAATTCAAAACCTCGCTTATGAGATTCTTTGATCATCCATTTCAGTGGATCATAAAACGGCTCCGGAGTTTTACCTTCTTTTCCAGTAAGGTATTTCGACCACGGTTCATACGAAGATGGATAAAATGCATCGCCGGCAGCGCGAACCTGTACAATGACAGCATTAAAGTTTAAGGCCCCATACTTCTCGAGAATTTTAATGAACTCTTCTTGCTGTTTTTGAGTACCTAACGAATTTTGACTAGGCCAGTCAATGTTAACCACCGTAGCAATCCATACCCCTCTGAACTCTCTTTTAGGATAAATTTTTTGAGCATACATTACTGATGAAAGCAGCAGCAGAATTAAAAACAGAACAGGACACTTGGCTTGTTTCATAGAAAAAATGGAGCCTGCAAAAGCAGACTCCATTAATCAACCTTAAAATTAATTATATCGCTGGGTCAGGAGGGGTATTTGAGTTATTTAGTCGCTCTTGAACCGGATAAGGGTAAAAATTTCTATTTCGCTCCTCATCAAATTGACTAGGCGCACCGGAAGGTTGAGTTCTCCCAAATCTTCTGCTGTCTTCTAAGCTCATTCCTGACATAAATAACTCCGCTCTCCGATTGCGATATATCTCCTCTAACAACGCGTCTTCCGTTACAGCACCGGAGTATTCTGCTAATCCCGCATTTAGGCCATAGATATCGTTTGTTTTTGTTCGTACACGATTTATAGCGTCTACCGCCGGATTTGAATCACCTGACCTTACACTTGCCTCAGCAATAATGAGATCCATCTCTCCGGGTAAGTATACAGGTATGGAGGACTCTGGCATACCAAAAAACGAGTTTAAATTGTAACTATCAATAGGTAATCCTTGAGCCGAGATATCCGCAGTTTGTGTAAAATAAAAATCTGTACGGCCATCACCATCGAAACGATCGACTAAAGGATTATCTCTGGGTTGAATATTGATTACACTTCCATTTCCACGTATTGGATTTGGGTTCTGACCATCATAGGTAAAAAGGGATTGTACGGAAACATCAACTAAATTAGCGGCCGATATAGCCTCAGCATAGTTTCCAACAAAAAGGTTATATCTGGCCAAATATGCATTTATTGAATTTTCGAGATCTATTGAACCGATGACCCCGGATGAGAGAAATTCATCTGATAGAGGCGTTTGGGCAAGAGTGGTTTTAGCTGCCTCTAAATCTGCTATCGCAAGTTCATAAGCCTGTAACCTAGGAATAAACTCAGCATTATTATCCAAGCTGGTTTCTACCACTACTTGTTCAAAGTTTTGGGCCAAACTGCCTATGCTCATGGCCTTAAAGAATAACGCCATAGCTCTAAGGCCACTTGTAGTACCGTCTTCCAAGTCTACTTCCTCGGTTGCCGCTAATATTTCTTCACTACGATAAATAACTTGAAGCATGCTTCCCCATAGCCGCTGAATATGTGCATTGGCATTGACTAGATTTTGAGCACCTTCCTCTAATTCACGATACTGCTCTAAAGTTACCACGTATGATGCTTCTCTTGTCGTTAAAGCCGGTGACTCGATAACATATCGAAGGCCTGTCACTGCAAAGGTCTGTCGTAAACCTACCGCTACGGCAAAAAGCCCTTCCCTACTTGATAAGGCTGTCTCTTCGGTCGGGCTGTTAGGATCAACAAAGTCTGTTTCACATGATGTCAGAATAACCAACGAAGCCATGATGGATAAAGATAGTTTCATATATTTTTTCATAATTCTTTCAGTTAAAAGCTTATGTTAATACCTAATTGATAGGTTCTTGGAATGGGAACGGCTGCAAAATCGAATCCCCTAACACCGTTACTTTGTCCAGGAGTATTTACTTCAGGGTCCCATCCGCTGTAATCATCAATAGAAAGTATGTTACGTCCTACTAGGCTAAAACGAACAGATTGTATAGCCTCAATCTTCGGTCTGATGGTATAAGAAAGAGATAGCTCTCTTAATTTAATAAATGAGCCATCTTCAACAAATTCTTCTCTTATACCAGCTTGGCGACCTCCTAAACCGGCTGTTCTAGTACCAAGTATTTCGGCTTCAGCACCCTCTCCTCCACCAAAGAAAGCATTATCCAAAAGTCTCCTATTCCAGTTGAATACATCAAATCCTTGAACAGCATCAAACTGCACACGCAGACTAAGGTTTTTATAGGTGAAATCATTTATTAAAGAACCAAACCAATCTGGATTCGGATCCCCCAGTACTTCGAACTCATCTTTTGCGAAAGGCAAACCTGCATCATCTAACAACAGCCCTCCATTGGCATCACGCGCATAGGCTGAATGATAAAATACCCCTAAGGATTCCCCCTCAATAACAGCATTTGTCCCAAATGAGCCGTTAAGCACTAAGATTTCCCCTGCCACGTCAGTCACTTCATTGTCATTTGAAGCATAAGTAGCTTGTACATCCCAAGAGAAATCATCTGTCTGTATGGGTCTTGCACGAATCAAAAGCTCTATCCCTTTATTTTCTAAGGACCCCACATTTTCAAATCTAGAATTAAAGCCTGTGGACAATGCTAATTCCCTATTTAAGAGAAGGTCTTCTACTTGTTGTGAATAGTAAGTAAATTCTACACCGATCCGGTTATCTAAAAATGTCGCATCAAAACCAAATTCCACTTCATCCATTCTTTCGGGAGCTAGGTCTTCATTACCTGCCACTGGATCTAAAGATGGAGTAGGAACTAAGCCTCCACTTCCATCATAAGATATAGGTGAATATCTTGTAAATCTATCAAATGCTCCAAGAGCAGTAACATTGCCGGCCTGTCCCCAAGACGCTCTTAGCTTGAATGTGTTTATCACCTCACCCAGGCTTTCCTGCCAGAATGATTCTTCTGAAAGTATATAAGACGCACTAGCTTTACCGAATACTTGGTTTCTCTCATCTTCACCAAATGTAGAGGCACCATCAAGTCTAAGCGCTCCTGTAATGAACAATTTCTCGCCTATTCCGAATGTTTGTTGAACGAATGCTCCCCAATAAGATATTTCTGAACGAAAATCAACATCCGATATCAATGTGGCTGCACCGTCTGGAACTTGGACTGATGGTGCCAAACCTGCACCTGTAAGTCCTAACCTCTCAAAAGTTTCGCCTTGCCAAGATCCCCCTATGGAGGTAGTGGATTTAATATTTGTGGTAAGGTCGGTTTCGTAATTTACGTTTAAATCCTGGTTGTGCTGCAATACATTCGCATCATTACGTGTTGCCCAACCATCACCAAATGCACTAGTATTATTCGGTGGTATATAGCCAGTGGCGGATTGGTTGTAAAAATCCAATCCAAGTTTGTAAGTGATAGACAAACCTTCAACAGGTGCCGCTGTTAAGCCGATATTGCCAATGATACGATTAGTTTCTTGTCCGAACTGATATCTATCAATCACTTCTTGTGGGTTTGGTCGACCAAAGGATGTGGGGCCAGCGGGATAAATACCCGATTCATTAGGACTTATATCCAGGGAGTTATCTAGAAATAAAAATCCTGTAATGGCACCATAAAAAGCACTGATACCACCATTGGGAATATCGTCACTAGTACTGTTAGAATAATTAAGGCCTCCATTGATTGACAACCAGTCATTTACTTGCTGATCTATATTTATCCTCAAGCCAAGCCTTTCAAAACCACTATTAGTAACTATACCTTCATTATTAAGATAAGATCCTGCTATAAAGTAAGACGTGTTATCATCTCCTCCACTGATTGATAAATCGTTATCGGTACCATAGGCAGTAGAAAAAAGCACATCATCCTGATAGTTATAGCGTATTACAGACTCACCGGCACCATTAACGGGTGCCTCATTATAAGGTATTTCTTTTCTTAATTCGCTAATCTGGAAAGAAGTAGAGAAATTTATCTTAGGCTTACCGGACTTGCCTCTCTTAGTGAAGATTTGGACGACCCCGTTACTCGCCCTAGAACCATAGATTGCCGCGGCAGAGGCCCCCTTTAAAATCTCTATCCTATCAATATCATCTGGATTTATATCTACTAAACGATTTTGAGTATTTCCTCCAATATCAACTAACTCATTGCTATTATTATTAAGAAATACTCCGTCGATAATATAAAGCGGATCAGAGCTTCCTACCACTGTGCTTGCTCCTCTAAGCCTAATACTTATACCCCCTGCAGGATCACCAGAATTTTGCTGAACTAATGCTCCGGCCACTTTACCTGCTATTGCCTGATCTACCGCCACAGCACCCGTATTTTCCATGGCTGTCGCGTCTAGCGATGAAATAGCATTGCCCAATTGCTTTCGGCTAGTAGCAGCAGAGACTCCAGTGACAATTATCTCATCAAGATTTAAAATATCTGAAGTAAGATTCGCGTCATTCACTATTTCCGTTTGGGCACCCAATGTGACAGGAATTTCTTCAGTAAGTAGTCCTAATGACCGAATGATTAAAACGTAGCTGCCTTCCTCAATATTAGCCTGAAAAGTATAATCCCCTTCAATGTCAGTAACAGTACCAAAGTTTGTGCCTTCAATCTGTACCGTAGCACCGGGTAGTGTCTCACCCTCTGCCGTAGTAACCTTACCCTTGAAAGTGTAAGATGTCTGCGCATGCGCCAACATGGAAAAAGCCATCAGGAAAAAGAGTATCCCAAAGTACCGCCATGTAAAGCTAAAATAGTTTGTAATTGTTTTTCTCATATGGGTTTGATTATAGTTAGCATTTAAAATTTCCATTGTACAAAAGCTTCAATGGCTTCATATTCCGGCAGGCCCAGTTTATTGTATTGGGCTGCTGTTTCGTGGTTTCTGTCTTCAGCACGTTGCCAGAATTCCCTTTTATCGTGCCCTGGGAACATGGCCTCATCTTTCTGAGACTGATGCTTGAAAATAGCTTTTCGCTTTCGGATGAGATCTCTAGGCCCGATTGGCACGGCCATTTCTATATCGAAGATGTCCCACTCCTGCCAGGCTCCTCTGTAGAGCCACACATAAGTGTCTTTGATCCATTTGACACCTTCATCCTTTATCTGTTGAACGGCCCTAAAAATAGCATCCAAGCAAACCCGATGGGTACCATGAGGGTCGGAAAGATCACCTGCCGCAAAAATTTGGTGTGGCTTGGTTTGCATAAGCGTATCATAGATTATCTGCACGTCCTTTTCTCCTATGGGTTTCTTTCTGACCGTACCGGTTTCATAAAAAGGTAAGTTCAAGAAGTGTATGTTTTCTTCTTTTACTTCGCAATACCGGCAAGCTGCCTTGGCCTCACCTTTACGAATGAGACCTTTATATTTCTGGATTTCATGAGAGTCTACCTCGCCCGGCTTTTTAGATTTGATACTTTCTTTAACCTTTTTGATGGTAGCCGATAACTGCTCATTGGCGGTCTCGTCATCAATCACTTCACGAGTAAAGTCCAAAAATCTTAGAACTTCATCGTCAAAAACAGCGATGTTTCCGGAGGTCTGGTAAGCCACATGTACATCATGACCCTGATCAACAAGCCTGAGTAAAGTTCCCCCCATAGAAATCACGTCATCATCAGGATGTGGGCTAAATACTACTGACGTTTTTGGAAAAGGCGCCGCCCTTTCCGGACGGGTTGAATCATCGACCTTAGGTTTGCCGCCCGGCCAGCCGGTGATTGTACTTTGTAAGTGGTTAAAGACCTTAAGGTTTATTTCCTCAGCTGAACCATATTCAGCAATGAGCGAGCCCATACCGTATTCATTGTAATCTTCGTTGGTAAGCTTGAGAATAGCTTTATCCAACTCATTAGCTAGCCAAATTGTCGCTTTAGTAATCAACCTTTCGGTCCACTGACATTCTTCTACCAACCAGGGTGTTTTAATCCTTGTCAATCCACCAGCAGCGGCAGTATCAATAATAAATTCGCAGTTATCGTGCTTTTGTAAGAATGAAGCTGGTAAAGAAGCTTTAATATCTCCTTCAACCGCTTCTTTTATAACACTGGCCTTACCTTCACCCCAAGCAATGAGATAGACTTTTTTAGCCTCCATGATAGTGCCAACACCCATAGTGATGGCTCGCGATGGTACATTCTCATCTCCAAAAAAATCACTGGCGGCATCAAGTCTGGTCACTCTATCGAGTCGAATTAATCGGGTTCTACTATTAATGGAAGATCCTGGTTCATTAAAACCTATGTGTCCCGTTCTACCAATTCCAAGTAGTTGGATATCTAAGCCCCCCAAACTACGGACCTTAGCTTCATATCCATGACAGTAAGCCTTTATTTCCTCTACTGAAAGGGTTCCATCAGGAATATGAACGTTTTTTGACTCTATATCAATATGATCAAAAAGATGCTCCTTCATAAATCGCACATAGCTTTGAAGGCTTTTTGGTTGCATTGGATAGTATTCATCCAGATTAAAGGTGACAACATTTTTAAAACTCAGCCCTTCTTCTTGATGGAACTTGACCAGGTAATCATAGACCCTGGTTGGACTTGAACCTGTGGCCAAACCCAAAACAGCGAACTCACCTTTAGCGGCCTTATCCTGAATTAATTCAGCTATTTGCTTTGCCACATGCAAAGAAGCCTTATCAGAGCTATTATAAATTGATGCATTAACACGCTCGAATTTCTTAGCCTCTAGGTTATGAAAACCACTTTCCTGCTTTTCAAGCATTTCAATCATTAGTACTTTGAAGTTAATTGTTGCATTATGCAGAATAAATCTAGATATTAATTTCAATTAATGCAATTAAAAAAAGCATATAAGATATTTTTGCTGTTTTTAATTGCAAATTATGATTCAACAAGTATGGCGTATCATTTTTTTTTATACATTTAACTTCTAATAAGTCTAATAACCTTATAATTAGTGGCAAAAAAGGAAGAAAGGCAGCAGTTTATATTGCATGAAGTACGCATGCACAGCAGAATTCTGCTTACTGATATTGCACATTTACTTAACGTTTCTATTGATACCATCAGACGCGACATAAAGGAACTGGATGAGGAAGGCAAGCTTAAAAAAGTCCATGGAGGGGCCATTTCCATCGGGTTCCACTACAGCAGCAGTGATAATAACAAAGAAATATATGCCTCAGAAGATAAAGCCATTATTGCTCAAAAAGCGGCCAATCTAATTGAGCCTAAGAGCGTTGTCCTCATAAGCGGAGGAACAACTAATCTTGAACTTGTCAAGCATTTACCTCCAAAACTCATCGCAACTTTCTTCACTCCTAGCTTACCGGTTGCTATTGAATTAATGGCTCACCCTAATATTGAGGTGATCTTTATCGGTGGTAAGCTTTCACGAGATGCTCAGATCTCCGTTGGTGGAAGCGCACTGAATACGCTTTCCGAAATTAAAGTGGATATCTGTTTTATGGGTACTGGTTATTTGGATCCCGTTAACGGTCTTACAGAGTTTGACTGGGAAGTAGTACAGATGAAAAAAGCAATGATCAATGCTTCAAAGAAAGTGGTTTCATTGACAATTTCCGAAAAGCTAAATTCTTCACAGAGATATAAAATCTGCGAAATACAAGCCATCAATACCTTGATTACCGAGCTAGAATTTGACTCGCAACTCCTGGATCCATATCGTGAAGGTAATATTACCGTGCTCTGAAAATTATGGTTACCGAAAAGATTACAGAATCACCGTCACATCACACCGATCTTGAAACCATGTCCACAACGGAGATCGTTGAAAAGATCAACAACGAAGATAAACTAGTTGCTGAAGCTATAGAAAAGGCTCTTCCCATTGTTTCGAAGATCATTGACGGTATTCTAACCAATTTTGATAGAGGCGGTAGATTGTTCTATGTGGGCGCAGGCACGAGTGGAAGACTCGGTATTTTAGATGCCTCTGAAATACCTCCAACTTACGGCTTACCGCATGATCGAGTCATTGGGCTTATTGCTGGTGGAGATGAAGCCATACGAAAGTCGGTTGAGTTCGCTGAAGACGATATTTCTCAATGTGAAAGAGATTTGGCCAGCTACGGATTCAACAATAGTGATGCGTTAGTTGGCATAGCAGCATCCGGCTCAACACCCTATGTATTAGGCGGCTTGAAATACGCTAAGCAGTTAGGATCGTTTACAGCTGGCATCACTAATAATCCCAGTTCACCTATGGCTGAAATTGCGGAGCTAACGGCCGAACTAATAGTAGGTCCGGAATTTGTGACAGGGAGTACTAGAATGAAAAGTGGTACCTCCCAAAAAATGGTATTAAACATGATTTCCACAGCCCTTATGATCAAGATTGGACGTGTTAAGGGTAACAAGATGATAAATATGCAGCTAAACAATGAGAAGCTAGTAAAAAGAGGCGTTCATTTTCTTATGGATGAATTACACCTTGATCAACATGAAGCAGCCGCGTTACTCAGTAAACATGGATCTGTAAAAAAGGCGCTATCAGAAGGCTCAAAGCCCTAAGCGCCTATCCTTTTTAAGGATCAAAATTCTTACTCCTCAACTTGAATACGCACTAGACAACTACTTCCGTAAGGATCTGGGCGAATTTTATTATTTTAAATGGTTTCCCTTCGTCATCCAATATCGGAGTATAATTTGCCATAAGCTGAATTTTACTTCCATCTTTTCTCAGTCGGGTAAACTCCCCGGTTTGCGATTCTCCGTTCCTTAAATTGTCCCAGAAAATCTTGTACTCTTTGCTCTTCGCATAACCATCTTCAACAAAAATTCTATGGTGATGCCCCTGGACACCATTTAAAGTGTAACCCATAGCTTTCAAAAAAATATCATTTGCATTCAAAATTGTACCATCAAGTTCAAATTCGATTGAAGCCATGGTATTATTTATGGCGCTAATTTGCCCTTCAAACTCTAGCGTTCTTCGCTTTTCTTTGGAAACATCATGGGCAAGTTTGATGATTTTATATACCTTACCTTCTGCATTCAATATAGGAGTATAACTGGCGTTAAGCCAAACCGGTTTACCAAGTTTATCAAAACGTTTGAATTCACCGGTTTGCGGATGACCCTGACCCAGAACTTCCCAAAACTCTTTATACGAACTACCTTCCGCATAAGCTTTATCCACAAAGATACTATGGTGGTAGCCCTGAACTTCTTCTAGGGTATAACTCATAGTTTTCAGAAATAACTCGTTGGCATTTAGAATAATACCATTCAAATCAAATTCTATAGCAGCTATAGTATTGTTAATAGCATCTAGTTGGCCCTGAAAATCAAGAGATTTATTTTTTTCATCTGTCGTGACTTGAGCGTACTTAATTACCTTGTAGATATCCCCATCAGGAGTTTTAATAGGAGTGTAATTTGCGCTCAACCAAACCGGCTTTCCGTTTTTGTCAAAGCGTTTGAATTCTCCACTCTGCGGAAGACCTTTGCTCAGATCGGACCAAAACTGATCATATTCATTGCTGCGAGCAAATACTTCATCTACGAAAATTCGATGATGTTGGCCTTTAACTTCATCCAATGTATATCCCATTGCATCTAAAAACACACTATTTGCGGTAATGATGGTTCCATCCAGCTCAAACTCAATAGAAGCCAGCGTCTTATTGATAGCTTTCATCTGTCCCTCAAACTCAATGGACTTTAACTTCTCAGTCGTTATGTCGTTGGAAAATTTAATTATTTTCTGCGTTTGGTTTGACTTATCCGGCACAGGGGTGTAACTGGCATTTAACCATATTACTTCTCCGTTTTTGCGAAATCTCTTAACTTCGCCTGAATGTGAGATGCCATTTTTTAACATCTGCCAAAACGCCTCGTAATCCTGACTATTTGAGTAATTCTGATCTACAAATATTCTGTGGTGCTTACCTTGTATTTCATCAAGACGATAGCCCATTACTTCCAAGAACTTTTCATTTGCCGTGGTTATGTTGCCCTCAACATCAAACTCTACCGTTGCTATCGAATGATTAATGGCATTCAACTGTCCCATCCTCTCAACATCTTTCCTACTCATTTCTTCTTGAGTAGCAGTCAGTTCTTCCATGTTCTGCCGCATCTCTTCCTCCTGAGCGCGTAGCTCCTCTGCTTGCTGTTGAGATTGTTCGAGTAAGTTTTGCGTTCTTTGATTGATCTTGGCACTAGATAATGTCGCCGCGATATTTGTACAGAGCTTTTCTATAAAATCTAAATGGTGGCTTTCAAGCTTATGAAAAAATGCTAATTCGAGAATACCTTCAATAGTCTGGTCTGTCTTGATAGGCACAATTAATACGGAAGTCGGGTTTGCCCCTCCCAAACCAGATCGGATCTGAATGAAATTGTCCGGTATCTCCTCTAAATATATGTTCTCCCCTTCCAACCAGGCCTGACCCAAAAGTCCTTCGCCTTTCTTTACCTGCATCTGGATATATTTTTTTCTATCCCATGCATAGCATCCGGCGAGATCCAAAAATTCTTCGTCCCCGTCCGAGTTCACAATGAAAATACTACCCTGATTTGCCTTGCAGTACTTGACCAATTCAGAGATTATGGAATTACTCAACGCGTCAACATCAGATGCATCACTCCGTAAGACATCAGCAAACTTTGTCAATCCCTCGCTGACCCAATTTCTTTTTTTATCGCTTTCAGCTACTTCGCTCAATCGATCACGCATTTGAATGAGTGAGTTGCCCAACTTATCGTCTTGACTAGCCGGTTTGAAGGATTGGTCAAAGTTACCGTTACCTATATCTAAAGCAAATGCGCTCGCATTCCTGATATTTATACTTAAAAGGTTGGTAGCCTGAAAAATATCATTTAACTCATCTTTAGAGTGACTTTCCTCCTCCGGCAAATGTCCCTTCGACATTAATGTCAAAAGCTCAGTCGGCTTATTAATAGATTTATTCAGACTCTTAAGTAAGAGTACTGACAAGAGAATGATTAGAAATACAGCGATTATAGAAGCTACGATCATAACCGTATTAGTGGAATTTATTCTACCTGTTACTGTTGCATTATCCTGCCTGAGTAAATCTTCCTGTGCCTGATTCAATGGTCTGATTATTTTTCTTAGTTCTTTTCTGGCTCGGGAGGCATCGCCAGCGACCAGGGTATCAAGTTCTGCATCTAAATCAATTTGTCGTTGTACCTTCTCTGCTAAAAGTGCCAAGTCGACACTATCCGTTGAGGTGACTTCCAACGTCAATGACTTTAGTTCTTGTTCAAAAAATTCATCAATCTCATGTTGAAGACCTTCATAGAATTTTAGCATCGCTACTGTTTCATCTACAATTTTACGGTGCTCTTCCACACGCATGTACTGCTTTAATCTTGTAAGTTCTTCGGCAGCAGGGTTAATCTGATCTCGCCATACACCTAGTCGTTCTTCCTTATATTTATCGTTACCAGTCATCATGTAGGCCCTTTGAGAAGCAGATACTCTGTTCGCTCCGCCCATAATATCCGCGGTAAGAATGGGAACAGGTATCCTCAAAGCGCTTATGTTATCTAATATTTGCTTTGTCTTGGCATTCTGATAGATAACAACCGATGCAATCAAAGTAAGTATGGTCAAAGTAATTATGACGATGGAGACCAACTTATCTTTGATCCTGTTGAAGTCGAAAAGTTTTACTTTCCGCTTTTTAGGAGATGCTGGCGTAGATGAGGAACCACTTAGAGTATCGTTCATGATTTAGATAGATTAAGATAACTTTCTCTAAAGCATCGAATAAGTCTATCTAGATCACTATAAATACTATTCCAATATCAAAAGCCAAAATATAGTCAAATACAAAAGACTATAATTCGATGCGTTACGTCTCAAAGAAACAAAACCATTTCGATATGTTTTATAACTTTTTATATAAAAACTTACATAGCAAGTCTAACCGACTGAAAGTCAGCTCAAAAAGAACAAAACAAAATTTGTTGATTTTTACTAAGAGATCATTTCGGTTACTGCTGAATGCACTTCCACTAGTTTCCCATTCAACATAATGGTAATTGGTTTTTTTGTAGGACTTTTAATTTCCACTCTATCCCTTGTGACATTGATTTTCAGCAACCAATCTCTGAACCTTATTTTGAAAGAATATGAATGCCAACCGTCTGGTATGAAGGGGGTAAAGGAAAGCATACCGTTATTAACACGCATACCGCCGAAACCTTTGACCACTGACATCCAGGTGCCCGCCATACTTGTGATATGGCACCCATCCTCAGTATCGTTGTTGTAGTCATCAAGGTCTAATCGAGCGGTTCGCAAGTACATTTCATACGATTTCTCCTTGTAGCCTAGTTTAGCAGCCAATATTGAATGTACGCAAGGACTTAATGACGATTCATGAACTGTAATGGGCTCATAAAAATCAAAGTTTCGTCTTATAGTTTCTAATTCAAACTCCTCCTCACGGAAATACAAACCCTGGAGCACATCAGCTTGTTTAATATAACATGATCTGAGGATTCTGTCCCACGACCAGTTCTGATTGATAGGAAGATGCTTCGAATCAAGTTGCACCACGGGGATGATCTCCTTATCCAGGAAACCATCTTGCTGCAAGAAAATCCCTCCTTCATCATCTACCGGGTAGTACATGTTATCAATAATGTCACCCCATTTGACCAGTTCCTTGGTTTCATCCAGGTTTATTTTTTTACGTAATTGTAAAAACTGTTCAGGAGAAATCTCTTTTACAAATTCAACCATACTACGAGTGTACTTCAAACACCAACAAGCAATAAAATTAGTGTGCCAATTATTATTGACGTTATTTTCATACTCATTTGGGCCAGTGACACCTAGCATCACGTATTTCTTTTTGGCCTTAGAGTAGTTCACACGTTGGCACCAGAATCTCGAAATTGCTATCAGTACCTCAAGACCGTAGTCGACTACGTATTGACTATCACCAGTATATTGGACATAATCATAAATGGCGTGTGCAATTGCGCCATTTCTATGAATCTCTTCAAAAGTTATTTCCCATTCATTATGACACTCTTCACCATTCATAGTTACCATGGGATAGAGCGCTGCGCCACCCGAAAAGCCGAGCCTCTCTGCGTTTTCAATGGCCTTGTCCAGTTGTTTATAACGGTAGAGAAGAAGGTTTTTAGCTACGTGCTGATCGGAGGTACTTAGGTAAAAAGGAAGACAGTAGGCTTCTGTATCCCAATAAGTGCTCCCTCCGTATTTTTCTCCTGTAAATCCCTTTGGCCCTATATTTAATCGCTCATCCTCACCGGTATAAGTTTGGTTCATTTGAAAGATATTAAATCGGATACCTTGTTGTGCCGCAATATCTCCTTCTATTTTAATATCACTTTCTTCCCATTTTTGAGACCATGCTGCGGCTTGCTCGTTCACTAGAAGTTGAAATCCTTTTCCGGCTGCTTTCTTAAGCTGGCTCAAACATACTTCTGAAAGCTTTTGTTTATCGTGATTTTCAGAGCTTACAATAGCCGCGTATTTGTAAATATTAATCTTATCTCCCTTACTAACCTTTAGGTTCACCGAAGTCTCTATGTATTTGTTGTTATCAGAAGTGAGATAATCTGCATTAATTTGAATTCCATTTTTAGTGGTATCCACGTGCATACCGGCGGCTACATGAAAGTCAAGTTTATTGGTTCTGGCAACAACATATCCAATATTATTGACCACACTTTTTGAAACTTCACCCCAAAACTTCTCATCGTAGTTTGAATCTTCATTGGTTACATCAAAGTCAATATAGGGCGTTACTTTGATCGTTCCATCGAAGTTCATAGCCTTAATGGAGTACTCTATCGCTCCAATTTGGTCATCCACAATGCTGCAGAAACGTTTTGAACTGACCTCAACCTTGTCTCCATGAGCATTAGTTACTATGAACTCTCGAATTAAGTAACCTTCCTGCATATTCAGCTCTCTTCTAAAGTGCTCAATTGTGCAATGAGCAAGATCCAGCATAACCCCATTCAACTCAATATCTATCCCGATCCAGTTCGCAGAGTTGATGACCTTGGCAAAATATTCAGGATAACCGTTTTTCCACCACCCTACCCTTGTCTTATCAGGATAATAAACACCTGCAACATAACTACCTTGCAGAGAATCTCCTGAGTACTTTTCCTCAAAGTTTGCTCTCTGTCCCATCCGTCCATTACCAATAGAACAAAGGCTCTCGGAAATTCTATTTAGTTCAGGATTAAACCCCTCTTCAATTATCTTCCACTCATCATGTTTTATGTAATCCTTCATAATGATGTAATTTTTTCTTCAAATTTGTTTAAGTCCATACTACCAATTCCCCGAACTACCCAATCCGCTTCAACCAATATCTTAGGATCTCCAATTCCAACACAATGCATCCCTGCATTTTTGGCTGCCTTAACCCCCGCAACAGCATCTTCGAAAACAATACACGCTTCCGGTTCACTGTTTACGGCATTGGCCCCCTTTATAAAAACTTCCGGATCGGGTTTGGCTGCTATTACTTTGTTTCCATCTATAATCGCATCAAAAACCTCATTTAGCCTAATGTTCTGCAAAACCATTAACGCATTTTTTGAAGCAGAACCCAAAACGATTTTTCTTCCCACTTCCTTATTGGCAACGATAAATTCACGAACTCCCGGCAAAATATCGTTAGGTTGCATTTGTCGAATTAACTCAACAAACGATGCATTTTTACGTTCAAGATAGGGTAATTTCTCCTCCTCGCTCATCTCAATATCTCCAAGAGAAAGAAGGATGTCGAATGATTTAACTCTACTCACACCCTTCAATTGCTCGTTATCTTCTTCAGAAAAGGGTATACCCAGTACTTCTGCAAGTTTTTTCCATGCTTGATAGTGAAATACCGCGGTATCCACAATTACACCGTCCAGATCAAAAATGAGAGTATCAATATTGGCCATCTCCTCAAAATTTTCGTGCAAAAATAAATTTATTCGACACAAATTATGTGGAAATAACGATCGATCTCTGCAAACGATTGATAACTATCAATTAGTTGATAATCAGTTCTTTAAGAAGATTTTCTTGACTTATATATTTTTATCATAGCAATAAATGCTATAATAAGCCAAACTACATTTATCGCCGTAGATGGGTACGCACCATAATATATCGTATTGATTATCAAAAAAGCACCACCCGTAAAATTCAATAACTGATAGGGCAATGAGCTAGCGTCAACCCTATGATAACTGATGAGTGCATAAGCAGCTATGACTTCTAAAGATCCTATCCATCCAATAACATCAATTATTAACTCTGTCATATTCAAAACTAAAGTTTTATGGTAACTGTCGGTTGCTCGCAAACTCTTTATCTACACAAGTCCACTCCAGGGTTGTCCTCACGCTCTTTTACTCTTATCTTGGATACCTATTTAAAAAAAGACCTGAACAATAATGGGTGATACCACACGAGCATTCCACCTAAAGGTACAAGAGGAAGCTCTTTCAATAAGCAAGTACTTTATATGGGCCTATTTCATTATTGGATTAGTACTTTCCCCTATTTATGAAACCTACAGTATAGCCTTGATCTTTGGGTTGGTTAATACCCTATGCTTCTACAGTTTTCATGCTTTAGGGAAAAGAAGATTCTGGCCTAAAATTATAACGGGGCTATTACTATGGAACTTTAATATCATGTTCATTATCCAAATGCAGGGGGCATTGGAGATTCATTTTTTCTATTTCATTACCATAACGGCTTTACTCTTTTACGAATCGTGGAAAATAATTTTACCTACGGTCATCTACTCTTTCCTATCTTTTATTTTACTTTTTTATTTCGGCGCTAACGAACTCTATTTTACCCTTACTCAAATCACGGATTTGACTATAGGAAATGTAATTATGCACTTATCACTAGTGGCATTTTATGGTGTCATTGCCTGCATTTGGTCAAACATTCAGCGAAAACAAACTGAGCAATCTGCTTTGGATCAGCTTAAAATGAAAGAACAGATTAAGATCATGGAAAATAATGTAGAATTCGCTCGTGAAATCAGTGAAGGCAACCTACATTCTGAGTACGAGACACAAGAAGGAGACCGGCTTGGGCATGCATTACTTGACATGCGTCGCAGTTTATTGGATGCTTCTGAGCGAGAAACAAAAGAAAAATTTATCAATATCGGTCTTGCTTCTGTTGGAGAAATACTTAGAAATCACTCGGACAATTTGGATAATTTATGCGATCAGGTGATTGGCAAGTTAGTTAGTTATATGAAAGCCAATCAAGGCGGAATCTTTGTACGCATAGATGATTCCGAAGGAAATAGCTACCTGGAGTTAAAGGCCTGTCGCGCTTATGAAAGAAAAAAGTTCCTGGAAAAAAGGGTTGAAATTGGTCAAGGGCTGGTAGGACAAGCTGCGATTGAAAGACGTACAATTTATATGACGAGCATACCAGAGGATTACTTAAACATAACTTCAGGCCTGGGTTTGGCTAGTCCGAGTTCGCTGCTAATTGTTCCTTTGAAAACAGATGACACTATCATGGGTGTAATTGAAATGGCTTCTTTCGAAATCTTTGATGATACAGATATCGAGTTTCTGGAAAAAGTTGGGGAAAGTATAGCCTCCACGATTATTAATGCGAATACCAATCAGCAAACACAAATTCTTTTAGAGAAATCGAACCAAATGACGGAAGAGATGCAAGCACAAGAGGAGGAGATGCGACAAAATATGGAGGAGATGCAAGCGACGCAGGAAGAAATGGCCAGGACCCAGAAGGAACTTGCAGAAAAAGAAACTAATCTAAACGCCCTAATTAACAATACTTCAGACTCTATTATTACCATAGACAGAGAATACAACATATTGGTAATGAATAATGTAGTAAAGGAACGGTACAAGGGCACACAGTACGAAGGTATGGCTGAAGGCTCAAATGCGCTCGAAATGCTTGGAGATGTTAGAGACGAATGGAAATCCAAGTACGACCGGGCACTCAATGGAGAAGCGTTAAATTTCGCATTAGAGAGCTCTGTAAAAGGTGAAAATACCTGGAGGGAGTACTTCATTAACCCAGTTAAGAATAAACATGCTGAGGTAATAGGAGCTTCCGTTTTCTCGAGGGATATAACGGATCGAAAAAAACTTGAAGTAGAGATGGATCAGCGCGAATATGTATTGAACGGGATGATCAATAATACCACTGACACCTATTTTGCCATCGATACAGACTATAAAATTATGGTGGTCAACGACGTCCTTAAAAATCGATTTAAGGAATCAAACATTGATCTCAAACCAGGTATGAGCATTTTGGATTTACTACCCTCAGAAATATATAATAAATGGAAAGATAGGTATGATAGATGCTTAAGCGGTGAAAAAATAAGTTTAGAAGAAGAAAGACCACTAAAGGATAAAGTCTTGTATACCGCATTAAGGTGTGAACCCATTGTAGATAAGTATGGAAAAACCATAGGAGCATCGGTGACATCAAAGGATGTTACCGAATTAAAAGAAATGAAAGATAAGGTAGCAGAGTTGAGCCTTAAATTGAATGCAAAGCTTAAATGAGCCTTAGGGCTTTCGATTGACTATATAAACACCAAATATAATAAGTGCCATCCCGACATAATGTCCTAAAAACAAGCGTTCGCCATCTAATAGACCCCATAAAACTGCGACTATTGGAATAAAATAAGTCACTGAACTTGTAAAAATCGGTGAGGTGATTTTAACCAATTCATTAAATAAAATAAGTGCAACGGCAGTCCCTAATACGCCTAAAATAGATAATGCACCTAACGCCAAATAGGCCCCTTCTGTGTATAAGGTGGTATTGACAAAAGAAGTATTAAACAACAGGTGAATTAAAGCAATAGGTCCTACTAGAAATAAAGACAAGCTAGTAAT
>JBCCOE010000041.1:0-37038 GCA_039025475.1 Bacteroidota bacterium
TCAGAATAGATAAGATAGGTTACTTTGATAAAGTTCTACTCCTCAACGAAAAGCACAGATGGCTCAATGAAAATTTTGGATTGAAAACTTAAGGGTGTCCCAGTGTCGAAAACAGGAGGAAAGGGTGAAAAAATGGTACCCGTTCTTCAGCACGATTTTTAACCAAAATAACTTATGCATTAAAATATTTATACGCTAGGCTACTTTTAAGGGACGACTAGCTAGTTCTGGTTAAAGATATGAATGAGATGGCAGGCTACCAGGCCTGCCGTTTCTGTTCTTAACCTACTAGGGCCTAAATTAACAGGACTCCATCCTTTGCTTTTGGCTAATTTGATTTCTTCATCATCAAAATCTCCTTCAGGTCCTATAAGAACCATGTTTGTACTTGAAGATATATGTTCTGATAGGTTTGTAGCGCTCGCATTATCAACGTAAGCTATACAGCGATTTTCGGCTTCGGTATTTAAGATATGGCGGAAGTCTACAATTTCATTAATCAGGGGCAAACTAAATTTCAGTGATTGTTTCATTGCAGAAATGGCCTTCTTTTTGAGCCTTTCAGTTTTTACAACTGTTCTTTCAGAGTTTATTGTTTTTATAAGGCTAATTTCGTCAATACCTATTTCAGTTGCTTTTTCTACAAACCACTCGAGGCGATCTATATTTTTTGTAGGTGCTATTCCAATGTGAACAGAATAATTCTTTCCTTTTTCTTTTTTTATACTAATAACTTCAAATTCACATTCTTTTGCACTTGCTACTAAGATTTTACAGAAGTATAGACTGCCCTTTCCATCTGTGATATGAATTAAGTCGTCAACTTTTTTGCGTAAAACTTTTACACAATGCAGTGATTCTTCTCGGCTCAAAAAGTAGACTCCCTTTGGTAACTCAGGCTGGTAGAAGAGCTGCAATTAGGTGTATTTTTTTGCTAAATCAGATACCAGTTCGATGTATTGAGTTTGTGCATGGTCCGAAGTTGTCCCCTTTATTTCGTGCCAGGCATCATGCTTGGCAATGGCCTTAAAATCAAAACCACCTGGCCGTTCCTCATTATTATCGCCTTCAGTGGTTTGTTTGTACAATGCATAAAGCTTTAATAGTTCTTCGTTTGAGGGTCTGCTCGTAAACGTTTTGGTAGTTGCGACTGCTTCTTCGAATTCTTTGGTCATAGATATAGATTAAAAAAGGCTAAGCAAAATGTGCTTAGCCTGTGAACAATATTAGTGCGTTTAATTATCTGTCAGATACATTAGTGTATGGTCGTAAGTTATGACCAGTATATATTTGTCGCGGTCTACCAATGGGCTCGTTATTTTCGCGCATTTCTTTCCATTGGGCTATCCATCCTGGAAGCCTTCCCATCGCAAACATAACTGTGAACATATCTACAGGTATTCCAAGAGCACGGTAAATTATGCCCGAATAGAAGTCAACATTAGGATAAAGATGACGTTCTATAAAATAATCATCGTTTAGAGCGACATGTTCTAATCCTTTAGCTATATCTAAAACCGGGTCACTGACCCCAAGCTTTTCTAAGACATCGTCTGCCGCCTTTTTTATTATTTTGGCACGAGGATCAAAATTCTTATACACACGGTGTCCGAAGCCCATTAATCTGAAAGGATCATTCTTGTCTTTAGCTTTAGCCATCCACTTATCAGTGTCTCCACCATCCTTTTTAATGCCTTCTAACATTTCTATTACCGCTGAGTTCGCACCACCGTGTAGAGGTCCCCAAAGCGCGTTAATTCCTGCAGACATTGACGCATATAAACTTGCTTGACTCGAGCCTACAATTCTTACAGTAGAAGTAGAGCAGTTTTGCTCATGATCAGCATGTAAAATCAATAATTTGTCCAATGCGTCAGCCACGACCGGGTCAACCTCATAATCCGCAGCTGGTAGGGCGAACATCATTTTTAAGAAATTAGAGCAATAGTCAAGATCGTTGTCAGGGTAGTTAACAGGGTGACCCACTTCGTTTTTATAAGCCCAGGCCGCGAAAGTAGGCATCTTTGCAATTATTCTTATTATGCTGAGATTAACTGCTTCGCTGGATCTGTTGGGGTCAAGCGACTCCGGATAAAAGGCCGTCAACGCTGTTACCAAGGAAGATAATACACCCATTGGGTGGGAATTTGACGGAAATCCCTCCAGTATTTTCTTAATGTCCTCATGAACCAACGTATGATATTTAATCTCGTTCTGAAAGGTCGCTAATTGCTCTTGATCAGGCAGGTCACCATAAATCAACAAATACGCTACTTCGATAAAACTTGATTTTTCCGCTAATTCCTCGATAGAATAACCTCTATAACGTAGAATGCCCTTTTCACCATCTAAAAATGTAATTGCACTTTTCGTTGAACCCGTATTTTTAAACCCTGGATCAATAGTGATTACCCCGGTCTCACTTCGTAATTTTGCAATGTCAAAAGCTTGTTCATTTTCAGACCCTTCAACAAGAGGTAAGTTATAAGTTTGACCGTCAATTTTTAATTCAGCGGAATCCGACATGCGTTTTAAGTTATCTATGGTTAAACAAAGGTTTGTGAATTTAGCTAATTAGCTTCGCTTCTAAAAACATAAAATATATCTAATTGTTCCCCAAAATCAAGGGAAGACCGTCGTCTCCGCTACCTACAACAACCACTTTACTATTTGGAGATTTTGCTAACTCCAAAGTGGCTTCAATTCCTCTCATTTTTAATAATTCAGGGGTTAAACTACTATTTATGATTTTGTTTGCTATCGCTTCGCCATCCGCTGCTATACGCTTTCTCTCAGCTTCACTTTTTTCCTTATCTAACCTGAATTGATAGGCTAGTGCCTCTTGCTCTTGCTTGAGTTTATTTTCAATAGCCAATTTAATCTGCTCGGGTAGGTTAATTGACCGTATCAATAAAGCCTGCATTTCAATATTATTATCTTTCAGAGTGTTTTCAGTTTCTGTTTTGATTGCAGTCTCAACTTCACCTCTTTTAGTCGAATATATTTCTTCTGCACTAAATCGTCCCATCACCTGTCGCACGGCTGAGCGTACTTCTGGAACCACTAATTTGTTAACATAGTTGGTGCCAAAATTTTCATGTAAGAAGCCAATTTCATCATATATTGGGTTAAACCTAACGGTAACATCTACATTTATCGACAAACCGTTTTTATCCAAAACATCCATTTTTTCTTCCGCTGTATTTTCCTGGACATCATAGACATATAGGTCGTTCCAGGGAGCTTTCCACCCAAAACCTTGGGCAAGAACGTTTTCTTTATCCAAACCACCCTGAAATTTTTTGAAAATCACTGCTCGTTCACCTGCTTTAATTGTAAAAAAAATGCTAGACGAGAGTCCGAATATTACTATCAGAGCCACTGCGGCAATGATTATCAAAGGCAAAAATTTTCTATTATCCATATTAGTTCTTATTTATTTTCAATAACAGAAGAAGAGGAACAAAGTCGCTTAACTTTATCAAAATCTTCATAATAACCCAAGTTTCCTGCTACATCCCAGTCTTCACAAGCTCCCGACTTATTGCCCATGGCGTATTTACAGTTGCCCCTTTCCGAAAAATAATACCCATCCTCGTCGTTCAGAACAATGGCGGTATTGTAATCTTCTAATGCTTTTTCGTATTTCTGGTCAGCTTGATAGCTTAATGCTCTATAAAAGTAGCTATCTGCGTTTTGATAGTTTTTTATAATGGCTACATTGTACATATAAATGGCCGAATCATAGAAGCCTAAATCGTGGTAAACATTTCCTTTGTAAAAATAGTACCCGTAGAAGTCGGGGGTTGTATTAATTAAGCGAGTGGCAGACTCTAGGGCTTTCCGATATTGTTTGGCCTCATATAATGCAATGAACCGATAGTAATGATACTTTTCTTCAATCGGTTTAAGCTTAACTGCCATATCATAATCTTCTACGGCTCCATCAAAATCTCCAAGTTCATATTTCATCTTACCTCTTAATATATAAGAGTAAGCGGTCGTATCTGTCGGGTTATTGGTTATATATTGTGAAAAGTTGGTTAGAGCTTCATCAAGTTCTCCCATGTTCCTAAAAGCGAATCCTTTGTACATCCATATAATATGAAGACTTGGATCTAATTCGAATGCCTTATCAAAATCATCAAGGGCCTTACGATATAGACCACTTTTAAAATAACTGATTCCGCGATGGAAATATGCGTCTTTGTATGTTGAATCTAATTGAATGCTCTGTGTAAGGAGTTCAGCGGCTTTTTCATTATCTACAGAGAGATAATAATAACCTCTATGAAATATTTTTTTTGCTTCTTCTGAAGCCTGACTTAAAACCGGAATGCATAGTATTACGTAAACTGTTAAGGTGAGAAAAAACCGCATGGATGGAATTTGTTAGAATTATTAAAAATAATACTATCTAGATTGAATTATTTTTTGTATCATGCGAAATTCTGAAATATAGCACTTGATGTAGTCCTTTCAGAGAATCACCTAAACCTGACAGCTTCCAAAACTATCTGAAAATAAAGAAGTATGGAACGATTTGATGGTTTATTTGTTATAATGAATTAGGAAAAGAAAAAGGATTTTTTTAGAGGTTAACAAGAAGAATGAGACAATTAAAGATTACACAATCTATCACGAACAGGGACAGTAGGACTCTGGAAAAGTATTTTAACGAAATTTCAAAGGACGAGCTTTTAACTCCTGAGGAAGAAGTAGATCTTGCCCAAAGAATTCGAGAAGGCGATGAAGCTGCATTGGAGAAACTGGTGAAGGCGAATTTAAGGTTTGTGGTTTCTGTGGCGAAACAATACCATTACTCTAATAAAATTCCACTTAACGATTTGATCAACGAAGGTAACCTGGGCTTGGTTAAAGCTGCTAAGCGTTTCGATGAGAAACGAGGGTTTAAGTTTATTTCATATGCAGTTTGGTGGATCAGACAATCTATTATTCAGGCACTGGCTGAACATTCAAGGATTGTTAGAATTCCTTCTAATAAGATTGGAGCGTTGTCTAAAATAGACCAGGCATCATCCGTTCTCGAGCAAAAGTTCGAAAGGGAACCTACTGATGACGAATTAGCCGAGCTTTTAGAAATGACTGTTGACGAAGTTAGGACTACAGTAAGATCTCAGACCAAGCAAGTTTCAATAGATAAACCTTTTTCTGAGGATGAGGGTAGCTCTCTTTTGGATGTTATGGAAGATGAAGATAGTAATGAAGTTAATGATATAGTTTACAAGGATTCGTTAAGAAGAGAGGTGAGCCGACTACTTTCTACATTAACAGAGAGAGAAAGAACAGTAGTTAATCAGTATTTTGGGCTAAGTGAAAATTCAAGTCTTTCTCTAGAAGATATAGGTGAAAATCTTGGTCTGACAAGGGAGAGAGTACGGCAAATTAAAGAAAAGGCGCTAAGGAAGCTTTCTAAAAATCCGAAGAACGAGTTACTGATACCTTATCTTGCAAACTGACAAATGTCGACTAGGGAGTATTAATTAGGTACTCCTTATTTCATTAAGTTTATTAATATATGTTTGAAGCTCCCTACGGAGCTTCATTTGTTTTTCCAAAGAGTCTTTTTTAAGACCTTCATATTCATCGTTAAGCTTTTTCCATTCACCTACTTTCTGTTTTGCAATAACCTGACTATTCTTAAAGCGTGTAAATACAAATATTAAGCCTGCAATAAGAACTCCAATTATTGAAAAACTAATAGCAATGAAAGCTTCCTTAACGAAATCAATACCTAATACGGAGATATGACTTGTATTGTATTGCAAGGATGCTATCTCTTCATCCTTTGATTGGAGAATATCCTTTTGTTGAGAAATGATATTGCTTTGTTGTTGTATTTCCGCACCAGCATCTTGAACCTTTCTTTTCAATTCAGTTACTGAATCTGAGACTGTGGTCCAAAATGTATTGAGCTCGGTTTGCTTTATTACCTTATATACTTTGAAAGTCTCAGCATCATCTTTCAACTTATTAAATTGTTCATCAAGTGTCTGTGAGAAGCTGGACGAGAATACAAGTAAAAAAAATAGAAGAAAGACCTTTTTCATGGATGAGTAATTATTTTTTGCGAAGATAAAACTACATTTCAAATCTTCGAGCCTATTTTGATCCAAGCAACTAAATTTCGATTAATAGTTGTATAAAAAGTTGTTTTGGAGTTTAGTTCTAGGATCTGCAACTATCTCCAATTTCATGACTTTTGTCAATAACCATTTTGACGGCTGTCATTATAGTTAGTCCAGGATGGATTTAGTTTTGGTGAAAAGCCAATTTAGCTATGTTAGATATCTTAGTTCCGGTAGATTTTTCCAAGGAAGCAAGGTATGCCTTGAATTTTGCTTTGGACATTGCTAGGTCTAATGAGGTCAAAATACTGGCCTTTCATGTTGTCGACTACCCGACTGGGGCTACCATAGACCCAGTAGGAATGGCGGTTCCTACTCCGTATGATCCTGATTTTATAGAACTCTTGAAGAAGAACGCAGGAAAACAGATGGATTACTTTCTAGCCGACTTTGAAGGTGATATTGAATCTGAGATTTCTGTAGGAAACCCTTACCTGGATATATCCGATAAAATTTCTGAATTAGATGTCGATCTCGTGGTTATGGGAACTAAAGGATCATCTGGTTTGAAAGAGTTTTTTATCGGCTCCAATGCTGAGAAAATCGTGAGGACGGCAAAATGTCCTGTTATCACCCTTTCTCAGGCAACAACTGTTGAAGAAATTACGGATATCGTATTTGCTACGAATCTTATTGATGTTTCAGAAGAAATTATGACCCAGGTTAAAAGATTACAGGGTCTTTTTAATTCAAAACTTCATTTGGTACGGATTAATACTCCTAATAGTTTTGAAAGGGATCATATTACTCAAAATGGATTACAGGAAATGGCTAAGCGGTATTTGCTTTCAAATTATACGATTAATATATATAACGATATTTATCAAGACCAAGGCATCTTATCGTTTGCTGCAGAAATTGATGCCAATCTTATTGCCATGGGTACTCATGGTAGAAAAGGGCTAAAACATTTGCTTTCAGGTAGTTTGGCAGAGGATGTCGTTAACCACGCTCACAGGCCTATTTGGACGTATCATATTTCTAACGACTAGCCCTTATGTCCGTTCAAATAGAAGATCAGGTTGTGGTCTCATGCCATCATTGCGGAGATCCATGTGAATCCGAACACATTAGATATGAAAACAAAGATTTTTGTTGTGCAGGGTGTAAAGCTGTTTATGAGCTTTTTCAGGAAACAGAGCTTAAAGATATCTATGCCCAAAGGCGTGAGTTTACCAGGTCAACCGATCGGTTCGATTTTTTAGAGAATAAAGATATTACGTGCGAGCTTCTGGATTTTCAATCAGAAACGCATAACAGAGTAAAGCTCTATTTGCCGGCGATTCACTGTAGTTCTTGTATTTATTTGCTGGAAAATCTCCATCGTCTGGATAAAGGGATTATCAGAGTTACGGTCAATTTTGTTAAAAAGGAGGCAGATATTCTGTACAAGCCCGGAATTCTTACATTAAAAGACGTGGCCATTTTACTTGCCTCCATTGGGTATGCTCCCAACTTCACGAAAAATAATCAAGCCGGCGAGGGAGTAACAGGTGATAACGGACTATCCATTAAGCTAGGAGTTGCCGCATTTTGTTTTGGAAATATCATGCTTCTAAGCTTTCCAGAATACTTGGGTTTCGATAACGCATTGGATGAAAAGTATAGCATATTCTTTTCATGGCTGAATATTGTTTTGGCACTTCCCGTACTTTTTTATTCATCTCAAGACTACTTTATTTCAGCCGTTAAAGGATTACAGAAACGCTTTGTCAATATTGATGTTCCTATTGCTCTCGGCATCATAACTTTGTTTGTCAGGAGTACTTATGAGGTTTTATCGGCAACAGGCCCAGGTTATTTCGATTCGTTAGCCGGTCTGGTGTTCTTCTTATTAATTGGTAAATGGTTTCAGGGTAAAACTTACCAAAATCTTTCATTTGAACGTGATTATAAATCCTATTTTCCCCTAGCCTCCCTAAAACTTGTGGGTCAGGAAGAAATGTCCACCCCAATTGATAAACTGGAAAAAGGCGACCTTGTGGTTGTTCGAAATGGAGAGATCATTCCGGCCGATGGTATTCTTACTCATGGGGAAGCCAGAATTGATTATAGTTTTGTTACCGGTGAGTCTCGTCCCATTAAAGTGAAGCACGGAGAGATACTTTACGCTGGGGGTAGACAACTAGGTCAAAGAATTCAAACCAGGTTAATGAGAAAAAGCTCTCAGAGCTATTTGACGAGTTTATGGAACAGTCAGGTATTTAAGACCGAAGAGGATGGCTATGCCAAATTATTGGTGAATAAGGTAAGCAAGTATTTCACTGCAATTGTCTTATCTATTGCGCTAGCAGCATTTGGGTATTGGTTTTTTGCGGATAAGACGGTTATGTGGCAGGCATTTACTGCTGTCTTAATTGTAGCATGCCCCTGCGCCCTAGCCTTATCAGCGCCCTTTACAAATGGCAATGTATTGAGGTGGATGGGTAAGACTAACTTATACTTAAAAGGCGCAAACGTAATCGAGTCATTAGCGGCAGTTGATACGCTTGTTTTCGATAAAACAGGTACCCTTACTTCTAATGATTCAAGAGTGTCCTATTCTGGAGTAGAACTTTCTGAGTTAGAATTATCCGTTTTAAAAGCTATGACGAGTAATTCTACCCATCCAATAAGCCAAAGAATTCACCACTTTATATCGTCTGACATGAAGGTATTTCTTGAAGACTTCAATGAACTTCCAGGAAGAGGTCTGGAAGCTACTTATAGTAACGCCGAATTTAAACTTGGTTCCCAAAAATGGCTTGGTGAAAAGAGTAGTTATAAACCTGAAGTCGGCAATGTGGTTTGGAAGGTTAATGGAAAAATAAGAGGTGCTTTTAGCATTGGCAACCGCTATAGGAACGGTTTGTCTGTATTGGCAAGTGAGTTGAGTAATTATGATGTAAGAGTTATTTCAGGTGACAATGAACACGAAAAAGAAGCTTTAAGAGAAGTCATTGGAGATGTTCCGATGGTGTTTAGACAGTCACCCGAAGATAAGATGACGTACATCGCAGATTTGAAGAAACAAGGTAAGTCTGTCATGATGCTAGGAGACGGTTTAAATGATGCTGGGGCTCTTAAGCAAAGTGACGTTGGTATTGCAGTCACAGAGGATATTGCATCTTTTACCCCAGCATGTGATGGTATTTTGTTAGGCGTGGAACTACGAAAGTTGAGTAACATTTTACGACTGAGTAGCACATCCAAAAAAATAGTAATTGCTAGCTTTATCCTCTCATTTATATATAATGTTATCGGTGTTTCATTAGCTGTTAGTGGTTTGTTAACGCCTGTTTTTGCGGCTGTGCTTATGCCGTTAAGCAGTATTTCGGTGGTTCTTTTTACAACTATTTCTAGTAATTATTTTGCTAGGAAATTAAACATAGCTTAATGCAAGTAATTTTTGTGTTAATACTTATAAGTATGGTAGTAGGCGGTAGTTTCCTCGGGCTTTTTATCTGGGCCTCGAAGTCAGGCCAATTTGATGATACGGTTACACCATCTATACGAATGTTATTTGATGATAAAAAGAAGAACAAAACAACGGATCAATGATCCTCCTTTGTAGTAGGGAATTTTTTAAGGGACTTCTTTACTCCTTCTTTAATCTCTGACTCCCCAATATCTGGTTTAAGTGCCATAAGGCGTTTTGCGTTTGATCTCCAAATCATTCTTCCAGTTCTTCTATCCCCGACATTTATTAATAAAGAGCCTCGAAGGAAATGATAATAGTCTTTTTCATTTTTATTCCAGAATGGTAGATCCTCCTCATGAACCATTGAAAAGATGGCGGAATCTTCCTTCACAACGATATGAAAGTTAACCAATAAGTCGGCACTGTCTCCTTCTTGTGTATAACCTTTATTGTACATTTCAACAGCGATAGCATTTGCGATAGCCTCAAGTGTTGCACTATCGTATAAGTAGTTGGGTCCAGTATAAAGTAACTCACACCCTTCAAGCCAACACCAGCTATTATATTGAGAGAAATCCACCGTTGGATCGCTCAATGTATGCACCCGCACATGTGCGCAGGCGGCTAAAAGCAATAAAGAAATGAATAATAATACTCTCATTTGAGTACGAAGTTCCCTTAACAAGCTTTCAACTTTGATGACAGCGATCAAACCTACAACTGACCAAAGTCATATTGCATCGTAATTGATTAGTGAAGGTTTGTAAAATGAAAATATCCGACGTCCTAATTGAAAAGTATAACGTTCCTGTTCCACGGTATACCAGTTATCCTACTGTTCCATATTGGAGTGGGGGTATAAACGACGAAAATTGGAAATCCCTTGTTAAACGTACATTCGATGAAACCAATAATGAGGATGGAATTAGTATTTACGTACACCTCCCTTTTTGCGAAAGCCTATGTACCTATTGCGCTTGCAATACCAGAATAACTAAAAATCATAAAGTAGAACGACCCTACGTTGACAGTTTGCTCAAAGAGTGGGATCAATATGTTGATATTTTTGGAAGCAGACCTAGGATAAGGGAACTCCATTTAGGAGGGGGGACTCCCACTTTTCTTTCTTCTTTAAATCTAAAGAATCTCATTACCGGTATTTTAGAAAGGTCTGATTTACATCCATGCTATTCTTTTTCCTTTGAAGGCCATCCTAACAATACCACATCAGATCACCTTGAAACACTTTTTAGTCTTGGTTTTAGGAGAGTGAGTTATGGTGTTCAGGATTTAGATTATAAGGTTCAGAAAACTATCAATCGAATACAGCCTTTCGAAAACGTAAAGCAAGCTACAAATTCTGCAAGATCCATAGGATACGAGTCAGTCAATTTTGATCTGGTTTATGGGTTACCTTTTCAACATCTAGATAGTGTTGAAAACACAGTATCTAAAGTTCTGGACCTAAAGCCGGAAAGGATAGCTTTCTACAGTTACGCTCATGTGCCGTGGAAGCATCCTTCGCAAAGGGCTTACACCGAGAATGACTTGCCTTCAAGTCAGGTTAAGCGTGAACTCTATGAATTAGGAAAACAGGCATTACTAGCAGCCGGATATATAGATGTAGGTATGGATCATTTCGCACTTAAAGGTGATGCCTTGTACCAGTCTTATCAGAATAAGACCATGCATCGGAACTTTATGGGTTATACGGAAGCTAAAACCGATTTGCTGATCGGATTGGGTGCTTCGGCCATCAGTGACGCAAAGTACGGCTACGCTCAGAATATCAAAAAAGTCGAAGACTATAATTCAACTGTTGAATCAGGCATTCCGATTTTTAAGGGGCACAAACTGGAAGAGAGTGAACTTGAAATCAGAGATCGAATTCTTTCATTAACATGCAAAGGAGAGTTGAAGTGGCGAGTAGGCCAATTGAGTTTGACTCAACTCATTAAACTAAATGAAATGAATGATGAAGGCCTGATTGAACTGTATGATGAAGGCTTACGTATTACTGAATTAGGTATGGCCTTTCTTAGAAATATTTGTGCGGTTTTTGATTTAAACATCAATAGAAAACCAACCGGTGATAATCCGGTATTTAGCAAGGCTATTTAGCCCCAAAAAGAATAACGAAACCTTCGTTTTCATAGTCTGGGAATAGTTACTAAGCTTTTATCAGCGCTCCTCGTCAGCTACTTGAAAAAGTCATTCAAAGATCCCAATGAATTGAAACTTGTACTGTTTTACTTAAGCAAATCGAACGCCTATCTCAATTCTATTTTGTGTTATGATATAAATCAGTTTTAGCTCTAATCTCCATCATGCCCATCCCTGTTAACGCTAGCTACTTTCGTTTTCGATTATCTATTTATCAAAACTGAGGTAACTTATGGAACTTGAAAAATTTAGCTACGATAATAAAGTTGTAAAGTACTTTATTGTAGCTACCGTAATTTTTGGTATTGTGGGCATGCTTGTGGGACTTACCCTTGCCATTCAACTTTTCTATCCCATATTTAATTTTGATATTCCTTACACTACCTTCGGCAGGATACGTCCATTACATACCAACGCGATAATTTTCGCTTTCGTTGGTAACGCCATGTTTGCCGGAGTGTACTATTCCATGCAACGTCTGTTAAAAACCCGGATGTTTTCTGATGTTTTAAGTTGGATTAACTTTTGGGGCTGGCAGCTCATTATCCTAGCTGCGGCCATTACGCTTCCATTAGGAATTACCACATCAAAAGAATATGCCGAACTCGAATGGCCCATAGACATCGCTATAACACTGATTTGGGTGGTATTTGGGATCAATATGATTGGCACGATTCTCAAAAGACGTGAAAAACATATGTATGTAGCTATTTGGTTCTACATTGCTACGTTCGTAACGGTGGCCGTACTTCATGTAGTTAATTCTTTTGAGATACCGGTAACCTTTTTCAAAAGTTACAGCTGGTATGCCGGAGTTCAGGATGCCTTGGTGCAATGGTGGTACGGACATAATGCTGTGGCATTTTTCCTTACTACACCTTTCCTCGGCTTGATGTACTATTACCTGCCTAAAGCAGCTAACAGACCGGTATATTCTTATAAGTTATCTATTATTCATTTCTGGTCTTTAATCTTTATCTATATCTGGGCTGGCCCGCACCACTTACTTTATACATCACTTCCAAATTGGGCTCAATCACTGGGTGTAGTTTTCTCGGTAATGCTGATTGCTCCCAGTTGGGGAGGCATGCTTAATGGGTTACTAACACTAAGAGGAGCCTGGGATAAAGTCCGTGAAGATCCAGTACTTAAGTTTATGGTGGTGGCTGTGACAGCTTACGGTATGTCAACCTTCGAAGGACCAATGCTCTCATTGAAAAATGTTAATGCCATTGCGCACTTTACCGATTGGATTATTGCGCATGTTCATATTGGCGGTTTGGGCTGGAATGGTTTTATGACCTTTGGCATGCTTTACTTCCTTATCCCGAAAATGTGGGGTACGAAGTTATTCTCCGTTCGACTTGCGAATATGCACTTTTGGCTAGGCACACTCGGCATTATTATTTACGCTTTACCCATGTATGTAGCTGGTGTGACTCAAAGTTTAATGTGGAAAGAATTTAATACTGAAGGCTTTCTTGAGTATAAAAACTTTCTCGAAACCGTAGTTCAGATCTTGCCACTTTACATGCTTCGTGCTATTGGAGGGTTTTTATATCTGGTTGGGGCTTTCATAATGACCTATAACCTTATCAAAACCGCATCACAAGGCATTTTCATTCCCAACGAAGAAGCTGAAGCTGCTCCACTGGAAAAAGCGCCTAAACAGGTTGAAACGGGGTGGCATAGTGTACTGGAGAGAAAGCCTGTTATATTCACAGTACTCACTTTGATTGCCATAGTAATCGGTGGTGTAATTGAAATGGTGCCTACTTTTTTGATAGAGTCCAATGTTCCAACTATCGCTAGCGTAAAGCCTTATACACCGCTCGAACTTCATGGCCGTGACATATATATTCGAGAAGGCTGCGTAGGTTGCCATTCGCAAATGGTAAGACCATTCAGGTCAGAAACTGAACGCTACGGTGAGTACTCGAAGGCAGGTGAGTTTGTATATGACCACCCATTCCTTTGGGGCTCAAAACGGACTGGTCCAGACTTGCACCGAGTGGGTAAAAAATATCCCAATAGTTGGCATTATTACCATATGCTTGAACCTGGAGTAGTATCGGCAGGATCTATTATGCCCCCATACCCCTGGTTATATGAGGCAGCTATTGATAAGTCGGCTACGGCAGGTAAGATAACGGCACTACGAACAATTGGGGTACCTTATGAAGAAGGATATGAAGAACGCGCTAATGAGGATCTTGATACCCAAGCAGCCGAAATAGCGAAGAGCCTGATAGAAGAAGATGGTATTGAGATCGCTAAAGAAGCTGAAATCATAGCTCTGATTGCCTATTTACAACGATTAGGAACCGATATAAAAGTAAAAGAAGGTCAAACCACAGCATCTAACTGATAAAGACATGTTTAAACACTATTTCGAACAAATACATAATGTTGAGGTGTGGCCAATCATCTCGCTATCTATATTCTTCATCTTTTTTATAAGTCTGATCGTATGGGTCGTCAGGACCGATAAGAATTATATTAAGATCATGAGCAATTTGCCCATGGAGGATGGAGCTAAATCATTTGAAGAACCTAAAAATTCTGCATCATGAAGAATAATAAGTTTAGGCTCATAGTAGCTTTATTTATGCTACTTCCTTGTATGGAAGCATTTGCTCAAAGCACCGAATCAGCATTAACGGTAGATAGTAAAATGATTTTCTATGTAGTTACTGGATTCACTCTCGTCATTGCCTTATTAGTGCTTGGAGTTTCCGTTGTGGTGCTGCAATTGTTGAAAACATTTGTTCGTCAACAAGCAGAAAAAATAGCAGTTGAAAAAGGTGTTGAATTGGTGGAGGAAGAGAGTGCTTGGTCCAAAATATGGACAAAGCTTAATGATTTTCGACCTATGGAGGAGGAAGGTGATATCGTGTTAGACCACAACTATGATGGCATTCGTGAACTGGATAATCATTTACCACCTTGGTGGAAATGGCTATTTTATATCACTATCATATTTGCAGTTTTCTATTTAGGGGCTTACCATGTTTTTGATTCACTGCCTCTACAAGAGGAGGAATATATGGCGCAAATTGAGGAGGCTGAAGCTGCGAGTGCTGCAAGACTGGCTAATTTACCGGAAAGCAACATAGATGAAAACAATGTAACTTTCGTAGAAGATGCCGGATTATTGGCTAAAGGAAAGCAGGTGTTTAATCTAAACTGTGCCCAATGTCACAAGGAAAATGGGGGTGGAGGTATTGGCCCTAATTTAACGGATGAATACTGGCTACACGGTGGAAGTATTAACGATATCTATAAAACTATTAAAGTAGGCGTTCCTGAAAAGGGTATGATTTCCTGGGAACCTTTATTATCTCCTGAGCAAATGCAGAATGTATCTTCCTATATAATTACAATGCGAGGTACAAATCCTGAAGGAGCGAAAGATCCGCAAGGAGAGTTATACGTGCCTGAAACTCCGACTCTTGACGAGGATCAAGCTTCGGCTGATTCTACGGTTGTGGCCGAATTATAATCATTGAGTTTAGAAGGGGTGAGGTCAATGGAGAATTTATATGAATACGACGAGCAGTTTCGAGATTCGATAGCAACAGTTGACGAATCTGGAAGGCGGATTTGGGTATATCCAAAGAAACCCGCAGGTAGGATGCACAACCTGCGTATCGCAGTTACCTTTGTTTTGCTATCGATTCTTTTTGCCGGACCCTTTCTGACCATAGGAGGTAAGCCGTTCTTGCTCCTCAATTTTTTCGAGCGAAAATTTGTGATCCTGGGACAACCCTTCTGGCCCCAGGATTTTTTCCTTCTGGCAATTACCCTAATCACCTTTTTTGTTTTTGTGATCTTATTTACCGTAGTTTTTGGTCGACTGTGGTGCGGATGGGCATGTCCGCAAACTTTATTCATGGAAATGGTCTTCCGTAAGATCGAGTACTGGATAGAGGGAGACGCAAATAAGCAACGGAAGTTAAATAATGGCCCGTGGAATGCCGCAAAAATCAGGAAGAAAGGACTGAAGCTAACCATTTTCTTAGCGATTTCCTTACTCATTTCCCACACCGTTATGGCTTATTTGATTGGTATCGAGCAGGCAGGAGAAATTGTGAGCCAGCCTCCAACGAAGCATTTATCTGGGTTTATAGGCCTGATGGGATTTACAGGTATTTTTTTCTGGGTTTTTACTTACTTCAGGGAACAGGCCTGCGTGGCTGTTTGCCCTTATGGTAGACTTCAAGGTGTGCTTTTGGATAAGAAATCAATTGCTGTCATGTATGACTGGTTACGGGGAGAACCAAGAGGGAAGATCAAAAAAAATACGGTACAGGAAGATAAAGGCGACTGTATTGATTGTAAGCTTTGTGTTCATGTGTGTCCCACTGGGATTGATATTCGAAATGGAACTCAATTAGAGTGTGTGAACTGCACGGCTTGTATTGACGCTTGTGATGATGTCATGGAAAAGATTAAAAAGCCAAAAGGTTTAATTCGATATTCTTCTCATACGTCAATTGAGGAAGGAAAGCAAAAGCTTTTTAACCCACGGGTTGCTGCGTATTCGGTAGTATTGCTCGCATTGATCACCTTTCTTTCGTTTTCATTAGCCACGCGCTCTGATATCGAGACCACAGTATTAAAAGTACCCGGTCAACTGTATCAAAAGACAGATGCCGGAGATATCACCAACCTGTACAACATACAGTTTGTAAACAAGACTTATAATGATATGACCCTAGAGGTACGAATTGAGAACGCACCTTCTGCCATGATATCGAAAGTGGGTGGAGGAGATGTCACCGTTGAGGCTAATGGCTTGGCCGAAGGCGTATATTTTATTGAAATGCCAGCTGAAGAGATCAATGCACCGAAGATCAACTTGAAGATAGGTGTATACAATGGTGGGGAATTGGTTGAAACGGTAAAGACTAAATTTTTGGGGCCTGTTAGTTTTTTGAAATGATATTCGAAAAAGTGTAATTATCTCAAGCCATGCTAAAATGTAGATTTCGAAATGAATGGCTGCAAGCCGTTAGCCACAAGCTTCAAGCCGTTTCACGTCAAGCTGCTTGCAGCTTGAAGCTAGTAGCTTGCAGCTCCTACTTTCCTTAAACTGAGTACAGAAGATAGAATAAAGAATGTACACGAAAACTTAATAAAAAAAGAAAATGAACATGAACTGGGGAACGCGAATAGTAGTAACCTTCATAGCTTTTGTGGGGGTGATTATAACGATGGTGGTGATAAGCATGAAGCAGGACATACATCTGGTGGCTAAAGATTATTACGTGCAGGAACTGGCTTACCAGGATCAGATGGATCGTATAAGTAACTCAAATGAATTAAATGAATTGAAGCCGTTGGTGAATTATGATGCCGTAAATAAACGTATCACATTGTCTACTCCCGATGGCAAAAATTTAGATGGTACCATTTACTTTTTCAGACCTTCTGATGCCAGATTAGATAAAAAGTATACTATTCAATTGGTTAATGGAAAACAGGTGTTTTCTTCTGATGATCTGGACAAAGGCCTGTGGCGAGTAAAAGTGAATTGGAAAGATCAGGATAAGGAGTTCTATACGGAGAAGGTTTTAATACTATAATCAATGACTAGCGTCAGTCAGATAAAAAATACGAAGAGATTATCTAAGCATTCTATGATCCAATAAAATAAAAAATATGCAAGGGGCATTCATCAGCGGATTGATCATCGGGTTTGTAGGTAGCCTGCATTGTGCAGGTATGTGTGGTCCTATTGCTATGGTGGTACATAACCATGGGAACTTCGGTCGAAGTTTAATTTATAATTCTGGACGAATACTTTCATACAGTCTATTGGGCGTAGTGTTTGGCCTTCTAGGTGAAGGACTTTCCCTATTTGGCGCTCAACGTTCCCTAACTATAGCGATGGGCATTATGGTGATGGGCCTTACTATTTATCCTCGTTTTCAAGCCAGACTTATAAATACACCCTGGAACCGTATCGTTATTGCACCATTAAGAAAAAATTTAAATTCCCTACTTACCAGTAAAAATGGCCTTGGTCATGGAGTTATAGGGCTTCTGAACGGCCTTTTACCTTGCGGACTGGTCTATCTTGCCGTGGCGAGTGGATTGGCTTTGGTCGATGTGGGTCAAGCTTTGGTATTGATGGTAGGCTTTGGTTTGGGTACAGTACCCATGATGTTTGGAGTGGGTTGGGGATCCCTTCAAATTAAGAAACGTTTAAGTAGCGTAGTTAAATTTGCTGTTCCTTCCTTTGCCATTCTTGTTGGTATACTTCTTGTTATCCGTGGACTAGCACTTGACATTCCTTATCTCAGTCCCGTGATGTCTTTTGTGGGGTTGGGCCATGGGGTTGTAGTTTGTGAATAGGTCGGTCAAACCTGACAAAATAATTTTAGTTTATGGATTCCATATTCCAACTAATAGAGGAGCTCTATTGTCTTAGGCATAGATAAATATACTCTAAAATGAAAAATGTTTTTTTTGGTATCCTCCTGATGTTAATGGTTACATCATGTAATGAAAATGACGCCAATCCTTTGGATCTGTCCTGTATAGAGGTTTCCTACGTAGATGGAATTTGCGCTGCAGCTATTTTGCAAATAGAAGATGAAAGGTTTTTCTATCTGGGAGAGACAGCGAATGGTTTTGAAAACGTGTTTTTCACAACCCTTCCTTGTAGTTTCGATGACCCTATATTGAACTCGGAATCATTTTATATATCAATAATAGAAGATGATGATCTTGGTGATTGTATCAGATGCCTTGCTACTATTAGTTATTCAGGAGAGAAGGCTTATAGTATAGCCAATAGCATCTGTTCAGAATAAGGGATTGTTTGAGTATGCTATCAATGAGTAACTTAATTGGAGCTGAGCTATTACATTTATACAGAAATCCTGGTGTTATGGGTGTTTGCAAACTCATAGATATGCTCAATTGACATCCGATCATTGAGCCCATCTGAATAATGAATTTTTCGGATTACCCCTTCCTCGTCTACTAAAAACTCCGCTGGAATAGTATTGAAGGATTCCTTGTCTGCCATTAAGTGCATGGGTAAGCCTTTTAACTTCGCTCGGATGGCGGTCTGAATAAAACTTGTCAAATGACTCGTTCTCGATTTTTGAGCGGATTGCTCAATACCATAGGATTCGTACCAAACCTTTTCAGGATCTGCAATTAGGGGAATCGGGGAAATGCCTTGGTGGAAAGTGCTTCTTAACATAACATCTTTTCGAGATTCGAAGAAAAAAATCATGTCCAGACCCATAGACTTCAGTTTGTCACTTTCTTTTTGAAGAAAATGAATTCTGAGATTACAAAAGGGGCATCCGGCATGTCTAAAAAAACCAATAAACAGCTTTCGGCCGTTATACTTTTTCAAGCGGACTTCGCGGTCATAGATATCTATTAGTGAAAAATCCGGCGCACTTACGTTAAGATCAAGCGTCAATCTTTTTTTAATGGTCATACTGTATAAAGGGTTACTAAACTAGTACATAGAATGTTATGCAAAGGTTGCTTTGTACTAATCCGATAAATGAATTAGCACTAAGCAATGAGCCATGCGAATCACTTTTTTGATGAACTTACGGCGTCTTTGATTCTAGGTGTATCAAATTCCTTACATATAGAAATTGTGAAGCAAGCACCTTTCTCCGGACCTTCAGAATTGGCTTCTATATCCCCACCATGAGATTGAATAATCTGTCTAATCATGTATAGGCCTAATCCGGTGCCTTCCACCTTCTCATCAAACCTTGTAAAGGGAGTAAACAAATGCTTTAAAGCCTTTTTGTCCATTCCTGATCCATTATCTTTTACCAAAATGTAATGGGTATCATAATCCTCTTTATAGCTTATTTCCACTAAAGGGTTTTCCTGATTTCCCATATATTTTACCGCATTATCAATCAAGTTTTCAAAAACCTGTATCATTCGATTCCTATCACCAAATATTTTGGGAAGATTACCTGAAGTTTTTAGCTCCACGTTGCGATCATTTAGCCTTCCAAAAACAAGCGCCGCGGCGGAGCTCACAATTTCATTGGTATCAAGTTCCTCGATATGGTTTTCAATCTTACCCAAACGCGCTATTTCGGTGATATCCGAGATGAGGTTACCCATAGTATCGCATGACGTCTGTATCAGGTCAAGATAATTTTTAATCTCTGGGTTGTTCTTGTCTGTTCTTTCGAGTGCGATGAGATGAGTAATCCCTTTAATGCTATTAAGCGGACTTTTTAAGTCATGTGATACGGCAAAAGTGAACCTCTGTATCTCTTCATTTCTTTTTGATAGCTCATCGGCGGTTTCGATTAACTTCTTTTGTTTGAACTTAAGTTCTCTTGTCCTTTCATTAATCTGGTCTTCCAACAAGATTTGATACGATTTTAAATTCCTTATGCGAATGAGGTAAATAGAATAAATAGCTCCTAGTACAACTAGTCCAAGAAGAGTCAAGAACCACCATGTGGCCCAAAAAGGAGGAGTTACTATGATTGTTAGTGTTTTGACTTCTTCGCCCCAAACACCGTCTGAGTTTGTGGATTTAATGCGCAAGGTATAGGTGCCAGGGCTCAGGTTCGTGTAGGTGGCGCCCGGGTTATCTACGTAATTCCATTCACTTTCAAATCCGTCAAGATAATATGCATACTTAACTTTTTGCGGGTGACGATAGGTAATGGCTCTAAAATCGAAGTTTATGACAGATTGATCATAATCAAACGTAACTGTATCCGTCTGGCTGATATCCTTGTCGAGAATTCCGGTTTCATCGGCCGCGATCACAGACTTATTAAAAACCTTTAAACCTGAAAGGTAAATTTTGGGGCTATTTTCTCTTTTTTTGGCATTTGCTATAGTGAATATGTTGAAACCATTACTACCTCCAAAAAGCAGTTCATTTTTTTGGGTTACAAAAAAAGAAGCTGCGTTAAACTGATTGCCTTGTAACCCATCTTTATCATCATAATGCTGTGATTGGCCTTTATCAGGTTGATAGCGTACAATCCCGTTACCTGTGCTCAACCACAAGAAACCTTCCTTGTCTTTGATAATCCCTTTAATGGCGTCATCCTTTAGCCCATCCGACTTGGTAACTGATTTAAAAGTATCGTTTGAGCTATCGTATTGGTTGAGACCGGCTTGAGTACCTATCCAAATGGTTCCCTGTTCATCTTCAATGATGGTATTGATGAAATCGTTGCTTAAGCCGCGTATAGTATCTAAGCTGTGATAATGCTGGGTTGACCAGGAGTTACTACCGTTTTCAAAGATGCGAAATAAGCCTGCGGTTTGCGTTCCAACCCAAACGTTACCGGATTTATCTTCAAGCAGCCTCGCCATGGTGATTACTTCTGAACCATCAATTTCCGATTCGAGACGAAAGTGCCGGTGTTTATTAGTGGCCGGATAGTATACATGAAGTCCACCAAACAGTGTCGCAATCCATACACGGCCTTTTTGATCCTGGATTATGTCCAACACATTGTTAGAGCCTAAAAAAGAATTTTCCTTTTTCCAGTGGGTATACGTTTCGGTTTCAGGATCAAAAAACGTTAACCCTTTCGCCCAGGTGCCCGTCCATAAACGATTCCTATCATCTTGAAACAAACATAAAACCACGTTGGAGTTTAGGTTTCCTTCGTCCAATGCGTAGCTTTTAAACGTGTTGTTGTTTCGATCCCAGTAATTGAGTCCGCCGCCATCCGTCCCAATCCACAGGTTGCCGTTTGCTTCCTCAGCAAAGCAGTTCACAATATTATTACTCAATGTCTGGTTGTTAAAAGGATCTTTTTTGATGTGAGTGAATTTATAATAATCCGGATCGTAGAAACTGAGCCCCTGTTTAAACGGACCAACCCACATGACACCGTTTTTTGCTTTATGCAGTGACCATATTGAATTGCTGGTTATAGACTTAGGCTTCTTAATATCTGATCTTAAATGGGCTAACTTTTGAGTTTCCTTGGAATAGATGGAAAGTCCGTCATTTTCGCTTCCCACCCAAATGTTACCATTGTTGTCAGCTTCGAGGGACAAAATGGTGTATCCTGGATTTACCGTGATGAAGTTCATTTTGATTTGGTTATCTACCGTAATATTCACTTCAACCAACTGTCCGTTATGTAAGCCAACCCAAAAATCGGTTTTGTTTTGTTGCAGGGCACTACTAACATCGATGGTGTTAGGTGCTGTGCCCAGAATATTTAAATTCTCGTCAATCACATAAATCTGCACCTGGGTTACAATTACTATCCTATTATCCAGAAGTGGAAATATTTCGACGATGTAGTTGTTGTTGGGGCCGTCCTCATGAATCTGTTCAAAGGTTAAATTCTCAGTTTCTCCCGATTTAGTATCATATCGGTAAACCCCCATTCTTTCAGTACCTATCCAGAGAAAGTCTTTTGATTTAGCAATAGCTCCTATATACTGAGATTGTAAAACCTTACCTTCCATTTTGAATGGATATCTCTTTATAATATTCAGCGATCGGTCGTAAATATTGAGCCCTCTATTTGAGCCTATAAATAATTGAAGATCGTCGTCTTCATAGATACATTCAATATATCCATCGGTCAATCCTGTGATTCCGTCAGAGCTCTTTTCATATACTTGAAAGCTTGTACCGTCGAACCTATTGAGCCCATTTGGCGTGCCCACCCATAAAAAACCGTAACTATCTTCAAATATTTGTGTGGCCGAGCTTTCTGACATTTCCATTTCAATATGATGGAAAGTGATGCTGTCAGAAAAGGTTTTACCTAAAACCTGCTGCACGCACAAGCAGATTACAAAAACCAAAATACAATGATGATACTTCCTCATTTAGACTGGTACCAAAGGTAATATAGAAATTGGTTTGTATGCTATTTAAACTCATTGGAGTGAAGGGTTTCTTTCTAAACAATGCATTATGAGCTTAAAAAAGGCCGGTTTAAATCAATAAGTGTAGATATACTGTTGATCTTCAAGATTGAGTAATATCGTATTGTCGTCTGTTCTTATAGGTCTCAAATCAAAGGAGATTTCTTTGGTGAAAACCGCCAGACACTCTTCTTCATTTTTAAGGATAAGACGAAGATCGCGTTGTATAGGATTCGACTCTTTAATTGTTTCAGCATCTACGAGTTCCATAACCCATGAATTTCCGCTACAGCCGGAAGAACTATACTCTACCTTTAAACAATCACCTTCTAAAGTCACATTTAGTAATGTAAAGAAGTCTGTGACGGCGTTGTTAAATCGATCGTTATCTGGAGTTATCGCGTCGTCACAATTAATACTGTAAACAACTTCTTCGCTATTGCAAGCTGAGAATGAAATGAGAAAAGACGTTAGGATAATAAAAAGTAAAGTTTTCATGAATGTGTGTTTTATTTAAGACACACATTTATTCATATCCGTTGGTTCTTATTCTCAATTTCCAATCTTGATTCCAGTTTTATCTTGTATTCTGGCGGTAATCAACCATCCTCCAAAATCTTCCGAAACAGCGATAAGCAGAGTGTTTTTACCCTTTTTTAGATTAAGATAGACGGAGTCGAACAAACCCAGTGTACCCAAATAACGATAATCGCGACTGCGAAATTTATTATTACCTCGATATAGTGGCATCTCATTAAGAATAACAATTGCCCTATCACTGTATCCGAATTCTAAAAGTTTAAATTGATCATAATCAGAATTAATCTCGACTCTCGTAAAAACAGTATTCCTCGGAGAGCTATTTCTAAGATGATGTAATCTTGAAATGTTGGCCGCAGTCCCCTCTTCAACATCAATTTCACCTACCCACTTTCTGTTTTTTACGGTAATCCCTAATGAATCTAGCTTATCAAGTAGTCTTTCTTCGAACGTATCCGATACTTGCCACTTTTGGATTAATCCTGCAATAGGTTCGCGTTTAATCGGACTATAGTCTACTAATGTTGGCTTTCTGAGGTCAACGCTGATATTCGCCAAATAAAGTCCAGACCCATTTCCCCCCGTGAAAACGATTGTACCTTCTTTAGGTTCGTGAAATAATTTCCAGGAAAGATGCGGTTTTTCTGAGTGATCCAGAAAGACTTGCGCCTTGTTATCTAGAACCTGTAGTTTTACATGAGTCCATCGATCGTAGTGATATTCATAAGGAAAAGAGTATTTCGGCCCAAAATAAAGTTGCCACGGTGTCATACCCTTTGTTCGAGGTATGGCCTGGTTGGCATCAGGGTTTCCTGATTGATGCGGCCGCATGTAGAAGTATTCAGCGTTATCCGTATCATCTTGACCGCGAAAATATACACCAGGAAAACCTCTTTCCTCTTTGAGGAATATATCATACTCTATGGTGCCATTGAGGAAGGAAATATCGTTAAGAGTGATGGCACCAGCTTGCAGATAGATAGCATCTTGACCTTTGTGTTTCTCCAAGACATAAGCTTGCGCTTCAATTTTTAGTTGTGTCGTGTCCAACATAATTTCCTGGGCAAATGCACTCAGCTGGAATGCATACATTGCCGTAAATAGTAATATTTTGAGTTTCATGTATCAGAGTTACAGAGTTTTTCAATTTTGGTATGTTGTATATTATTTCATATTCGTTCATCTTGATTCAGCATTGTTCACCCCGGTTTTATTGCACACTTTTGAGTTATCATGAGAAAAGCTGCCGCAGTTACGGAAATCAAAAAGCTTCAAAACGAGCTAGAGCGTAAGCTGGGTTGGGGAAGGGCCAAAGAATGGCATAGCTCCATGTTTACAGAACTTTCGGAAAAGATTTTTGATGAGATACATGTTAATATTAGTTCTCCTACACTGAAGCGTTTTTTTGGGGTAGTTAATCATGAAGGTGTTCCCAGTACATCTACATTGGATTATCTTTCTCAATTCCTGGGTTACGAAAATTGGCGAGCCTTTAAGTTTGCTAAACGAACTCGTTTGAAACCTGTTACTAATTCAATTTCTACGAAATCAATTTATATCAGCATCGGTTTTATATTAGCGTTTATAGTCATTATGGTTATTGCCAATAAAAGCCCTGAACCCATAATCGTACCCGATAATATCTCCTTTTCGAGCAAGTCCATCGCTTCTACATATCCGAATTCTGTAGTTTTTGATTTTGATTTAAAGGACACTGATTCAGACAGCATTTACATTCAGCAATATTGGGATCCTACTAAGACAATCACTATTAAAAAGTCCCAGACTCAAGCGACCGGTATTTATTACCATCCGGGTTATTTTCGGGCAAAGCTTGTGGTCGACGGTAAAATCGTGCGGGAACATGATCTTTTCCTAAAAAGCAACGGATGGATTGGAGCAATTGAATATAAACCGGTGCCTAAATATTTTACTCCAAAATCGCAGAAAGACGTTATCCTGTCATACCCGAACGAGCTGAATGCAGAAATTGGTAATTCAAAAAAAAGGCTGGTAACGGTATATCATTTTATAAATGATTTAGGTGATGTATCAGGAGACAACTTTAGCCTGTAAGCCTCGGTCCGCAATACTTACAATGATAAATGGGCTGTTTGTCAGTCGGTCAGAATTTATATTATTGGCACCAAAGGAGCTATGGTTATACCTTTTTCGAAGCCGGGCTGTAGTTCTGATAATGACCTAATGCTTAATGATCTGTATTTAGATGGAAAAGAGCATGATCTTTCTGCTTTTGGCACCAATTTCGATGATTTTACTTCTATTGTGATCAAAAATAAAGGGCAGAACGTCCAGGTATCGGTTTATGATAAAGTAGTATACGAGAGAGAATATCAGGATTCAATGGGCAGATTTGTAGGCCTACGCTTTAAATTTATCGGACTGGGAGAGGTCGAGGATGTCCAATTGTTTGATCAGGAGAATCGACCAGTTGAACTTTAAACTTTATCAAATCCGGAATTCCTAGCACATTTCCCCATTTCTGGGGTTCAAAAGGCAAGCATGAGCAGAGAGTAACCTCTCATCTTCAAGGTCCCTTTTCAGGGCATTGAGATAACGGAGAATATTTACCTCACCTTTAATGGTGATCTCATTTTCTGAAATAAATGATTCTTGTTTTTCGATATCCACTTGTTTGTGAGCGGCAGACATATCGAGTAGATAATCTTTGATTTTATTGCCAAGTTGATCACCGCTGTTTTTTAGATAGAGCATATTTCAATTTTTTCTCTATCTACTTAAACTTGAAAAAACACCGCAGGGATTTAGCGATGTGGATCGGGGTAAACCAGCTGACAATTTTCTAAAACGCTCATCGACTTTAGAAATATGACAACCTTCGGATGCCAAATTCTACTCAATAAGATTTTTCATGACGTAACTACCTTCAGGGGCTTGAAAATAGGATTGATCAGTACCAGGTCTAAATTCAATATCGGATAGTGTTATATCAGTGACATATTGACCAGCGCGGTCGCTTTCCCACATAAACGTTTTATGTTTTTGTGGGAAGGTAATTCCCTCTACTTTCTGTTCCCCCTCATAAGTCATTAATTTTTCTTGAGAATGTCCGCCATCCTTAAAGTAACCTGGATAGGATACGATATATCGGATAGCTGCCAGCCTAAATGTTTCAGCGTTTAAATATAGTACGTAATAGTCATCCGGTGCATCACCTACATTGGTACCAAAAGTCACTCTTATGACATGGTGTTTATTGCCTTCATAGTCTATATCTCCTTCCAGGGTAAGGTTGACTCCATCATCGGCAAATACAAAAGGCATTCCGGCGAAATAGTAAGGGGTCAACGCCCAAAACCGAGTGTTGTAAGGTATTTTTACATCGGCGGGGTAATACCATGCTTTGCTTCCATCCCAGCCATATTCTTCGCTTCGATTGGATACCCTCTGATGGCGCGTTTTTGAGGACCAATAATCAGCCGTTTCGTAGGTATCCCTAGGCACTCCTGTATTTGGTTTGGGTTGATAATTGAACCGAAAATAGACCGGCCCGTTAGTCCACCATTTTTCTAAACCACCATGATATTCCATAGAATTCCAAACCAGTTTTCCGGCGGCTGATGACTGCAATCGTTCCCTTGCTTCTTCAACCCTATTTTTCACCCAGACTGCTTTAGGCTTGGCAAGTGTGTACGGAGAGCCCGTTGGGATTTCTTGGACTTCTTGTTGCGGTTTGCCACACGAGTATAGCATTATGGCTATTAGAATTATTTTTCGACTCATGGTCAAATACGTTATTATCACGTAAATCTACCGAGGGTTGAATAAGAAAGTGTAATGATCGGGTGACAGTTTGACGACATGTCTATTTTTATCTAAAGTTCGGCGTAAAAGTTGAGTGATAATGGAAAATAACTAAATTGGAATATGGAATTAGGAGCTTTTTCAATAAGCCTTACTGTCAAGGACATTAACGCATCGAAATCATTTTACGAAAACCTCGGATTTACGGTATTTGCCGGTGATATCGCACAGCATTATTTGATTATGAAGAACGGAGATTCCTTGCTGGGGCTGTTTCAAGGCATGTTCGAGCAGAATATCCTCACTTTTAATCCGGGTTGGGACCAAAATGCGAATGCTTTAGATAAATATGATGATGTTCGGGATATTCAAAAGTCGTTAAAAGCAAATGGAATTAAACTAGAATCTAAAGTAGATGAAAGTACACAGGGGCCTGGAAGCTTTATTGTTCTCGACCCGGACGGCAATCCCGTTATGATCGACCAACATGTCTGATTTTGAAAGTTAAAGTCCGACAGGAGTCTAAATCAAAATATACAGAATTTTACCTTTCGTTTAAAAAACGCCATTGCATTTGAAAATTTATTCGTGACACTTATTGAGCTTAAACCTTCAAGTTGAATTGAGAAGCCCTAAAGTTCATACAGGCATAAACATCGGCGATTTGATCTATCTTTCAACTATTGGAAAAATAACCGGTATCCATATATAAAGATAGGAGCCGTTTGACACGTGCTCCTGATTTCTTTATTTTAGTGTGTCCTACACAACGACATTAAAGATACATCGTATAGGAATTGTTTTTCCACCCTTAAGCATAATATGGTTTTGCGTCACAGCCCAAATGGTGGTTTCCACCTCGATCGGCATGCCTAGAATATTCTCAAATTGAATAATGACATGTCGCTTATGAATATTGCCTAAAGATAGACCTCGGTATAAGTTATGGTTTCTCAACTCGCGGTCAGTTTCATTAAGAAGTACTTCTTCTTTTTTAAAGGTAATATTTACTAATTCGGACTTATCGATCCGATGAATAGATGTAGTTAACATAATGAATGATTTTTCTGGTTTTAAATGATTAGATAAAATGAACAACCAGTCTATTCATTCATAATAAAGTAAAGTCTGGTAAAGAAGGAATAAGGGTGTGATCGTCCCGTGAACGGTAGGAATTGGAAAATGGTTTGTGTTTTGATGTAGATAGGAAGTTTTTGGATGTGCTTTAAACGGGATTTTATAAATCCTAATTTCATGGCAGGATGTAGATATCAGTTCTATTCGCTCTTCAATTTCTAACGTCTCGGTGGAAGCCCGAACATTTGAAAAAGAGGCACTGAACCAAATACAGAGCAATACAGGTACTATATACCTGATCATACATGTTTTTATTTTCCCATCTGCCTTCATTCGATTATAAGTATTAAAAAACCGAATAATAAATGTATTTGAATTTTAATTACTTTATATTCTATGGGATTACGAACAGATTTAAGATTAATAAGTTTGTTATTTTTAACTATTTCCTAATAATAGTTGATTAGGCTTAGGTCTTGCTTATAGTTCATGGTCAGATAATCTATGATAGTTCATGTATACGCTAATCTAATCACTGAAGATAGAGGGTGGAAAAAAGTCAGCTACGCGATAAATAGAAAAAAAGACTCGCATTTGTGATACTTTCGTGACAACTGATTGGGTATTTCACAGTTAATAAAGAGGTAAACATGATTCACACTAATTCAAAGGATATGAAAAATTTTTGGGTTTTAGCGATTTTACTATTTCTTTTCGGTTCATGCGATATAACACAATTAAACCAACCGGATGATGATAACGATACAGAAGTGATACAAGCTCCGACTGAATTGCCTACGTCTTCGGTGGTGTTGGAAAATGAATTTCACGGTGGCGGAGAGCGGATCTGGGAGACTGTATCTTTTACATTTATGGGAGTTGGAGGAATTCAGGATTGCCGTCTTGATGACCAAATGACCATTAATGTAGATGGTACTTATGCCTACGATGGAGGGCTTACTTTATGCGGAGCTGAAGACAATCAGCGCACACGTACCGGCACATGGGAAGTGACAAATGACGGTAAAAACATTGTTTTTGATTCTGGTACAGCGGCTGAATATACCGCAGATGTCACTGGTTTAGATGATGATATGATTGCCATATCCGGCCAGTACATTGGACTGAATATCAGTGGTGTTTATCGGATCAAGTAAGGATGAAAAAATTGATATTTTTTCTCCTGGCCATCGCGCAGATTAGCCAGGCCAACGCAGATTTTTTTGCTGATGCCGATACTTTTTTTCGCACTCATGTGAAAGAGGGTATGGTTGCTTATGAGGAGATTAAAAAAGATCAATCTTTATTAAACAGTCTCGTTGAGAAAATTGCAGCCTTTAATCTAAAACAAGCTAATGTTGCTGCGCAGAAGGCTTTCATGATTAATGCTTATAACATTTTAGCAATTAAAGGAATAGTAGATGAGTATCCCGTTAAATCACCTTTTGACGTGAAAGACTTTTTTGATGCCGGGCGATACACAGTGGCAGGGGAGAAAATGTCCTTAAATACCTTAGAGAAAGAAAAGCTCTACCCCATGGCCAAAGACCCCCGGTTACATTTTGTTTTGGTGTGTGCTGCGGTGAGTTGTCCCAAACTGGCAGATTGGGCTTATAATCCTGATAATCTGGAGTCACAAATAGAATCTAAGACAAAAGAAGTGTTAAATGATCCGGATTTTGTCCGTGTAAAAGGAAACAAAGTCCAGGTTTCGGAAATATTCAATTGGTATTCTAGTGACTTTAAAACCAAAGCTTCGAGTACGGTAGAATATATCAATATATTTAGGGATACTCCACTTCCTTCAAAAAAAACCAGCTATTACACGTACGATTGGTCACTAAACAAGCAGTAACTGTGAAGAAATATATTGTAGTAATTGCATTCTTTTTCATTATAATTTCTGTAGAGGGGCAAGAAAACCCTTCTAATGTGCAGAAATATACCCCCTCTGTTTTATTGGAAAAAGGGACATGGGAGCTAAACTCTTTTTATAATTTATACACGCAAACCCAACGGAGGGATATCGACGGAAACGATGTAGAACTGGCCGATAGGGAAACTTTTTTAAATGTCATGTACCAATTTACTTACGGGTCCAGTACTTCACGTAAGCTGAATATTGGTCTTGATGTCTGGGTTTCACGCGCGTTGTACGACCCTGATCGAGGATCGCCGTTTAAAGTACTCCTTTTTGATGAAGGTAGATTTAGCAGAACCGCCGTGACCGGGATAGGTCCCCGGGTTCGTTATGTTCCCTTCAATAGTTTGACGGGATTCAGTATTCAATCCACTTTTCTCTTCCCAGTGGCGAGTGATTTAGAAACTCCTGATTTCACGGGACATGATCGTTTCACCTGGTTTACTCAGTTTTTTTACGATATGCGATTATCGAACCAGTGGCGTTTGTTTTTAGAGACCGATTTTCTATACAGGATTGATAGGGATGGAAGTCGGCCCAATTTTTTTAGAATACCATTTAGTGCATTTTTGAGTTATTTCTTAAGTGATCAAAAAACTACATTCTTTTTATTCACGCAATATGCGCCTCGTTTTACAAACAGGATGAATTCTGTTGATGAACGTTTCGGGCTGGATGGCTGGTTTACACAACTTGGAATAGGTGGTAAATATCAGCTCACCTCCAGGCTGGGTTTGGAAGTCTCATATGCAAATTTCATTGCCTCAAGGCAGGATGGCGGGGGATATGCTTTAAACCTTGGTTTAAGGTATATACGTTGATTTCGAAGCTACTCGGCTGTTAGTTATAAAATCTTATTGATAGTATTGTGGGTGTTTTTTTACCTATACGGTAAAATTTGAAAAGTGCTTTTCTAGCCTTTGTGGTCTACTTCTAATAGTAATGCAAGTAAATAGTCAGAAAAGAATATATACCTACCTTGCGCTTGGAGATTCTTATACTATTGGTGAAAGTATAGACGTAAGAAGGAGTTGGCCGGTACAGCTTGTAAATCACGTAAATAAGGCTAATTATGGTTTTCAGATCGGTGATCCTAAAATTATTGCAAAGACAGGTTGGACGACGCAGGAGCTGAAGGCTGCGATAACGGAGGAAATGCCCTCAAAAAATTATGACTTCGTTTCACTGCTTATTGGAGTTAACAATCAATATCGTGGATATCCGTTTGAAGAATATTCGAAAGAGTTCAGGTCACTCTTAGATATTGCTGTTGCACACGCTGGTGGAAATAGCGACAAGGTGATTGTATTATCAATTCCTGATTATGGTTTTACGCCCCACGGTAAGCCAAGACGAGAGGCAATTACGATGGATATCGATAGATATAATGTAGTGAACAGAAAAATCTCCGACGAATACGGCATTAAATACTATGATATCACGCAGATTTCACGTGATGGGCTTAAACATACTGATCTTGTGGCCAAAGATAAGTTACATCCCTCATCCAAACAGTATACGCTTTGGGTAGATAAAATTCTCAGGGATGAAGGATTTTTAAGGCTTTTTGATAATTAATATCAGGTAGAATTACCTAATAGTATGCCATCTCATGACTTGTTCAAGTTTCTCAACATCTCTTATGACCAACTTACTATTTTGAGATTCAACGAGACCTTCTTCTTTGAAATCTGAGATTACACGGATGACCGATTCGGTGGCGGTGCCAACCATATTAGAAAGGTCTTCACGTGATATTGATAATGCAAAATCAGGTTGATCTTCAGGGTTGAATTTGTTGGAGATCTCAATAAGGGCTTCAGCCGTTCTTTGGCGCACCGAATTATACGCCAGGTTAAGAAGTTTTTGCTCCTTATCGGTAACTTTATTAGAGAGCATTTCGATGAATTTTTTGGCTACTTCTCGGTTTGTATAGACCAATTCATTGAATTCATCTCGTGGAATGCTAATAATGTAGGAATCTTCCATAGCTTCAGCTGAATCCGGATGATCTTGGTTTTCAAGTAAGGCCTCATAACCAAAGAATTCTCCGGCTGAATAAATGGCGGTGATCAGTTCCTTGCCTTCTTCGTTGGTTTTTATCGTCTTAATTTTTCCGGATTCTATAAAATAAAGGTGGTTGGGGTACTCACCTTCCCTAAATATATCGTGCTTCTTTTTGTAGAGTCGGCTTTTTCTATTTTCATGAAGGGATCCTAGATTTAACGTTTTCTTTGCGTCACTTATAAAACTATTAAGGCCCGCACTACTATTTGCGTACTCTTTTTTCATAGCCTCAGTCTTGCGCAACCTTGACTCTACAGCATCCAATAGTTCTGTATCTTCAAAAGGTTTGGTCAGGTAGTCATCCGCTCCCAATACCATTCCCTTTCTCATATCTGCACGTTCTGCCTTGGCAGTTAAGAAGATGAATGGAATCCCAGCGGTCTCATCTTTCTTCCCTAAAATGTGAAGTACGCCATAACCATCTAACTCTGGCATCATAATATCACAAATGATTAAATCAGGATGCTCTGACAGTGCTTTTTCCACTCCTGCTTTTCCATCTGGTGCGGTAATGGTCTCAAAACCATCGAGTTCTAGTATTTCAGCCGTATTTTCTCTGATATCCTCGTTATCTTCAATAATTAATATTTTTTTCATCGTATGTTGGGTTATTCACATCTGCCCTGAGTTCTTGGGTTATCGGGAAGCAGACGGTAAAAGTGGTTCCTTTATTTAATGTACTTTCGAAATCAATGGTACCTTCCAGTATCTCTACGTACTTTTTAACAATATTTAAGCCCAGGCCGGTGCCTTGAATATTAATGGCATTCTTTGCCCTAAAGAAGCGTTCAAACATATGTTTTTTGTCTTGCTCAGGTATACCCATGCCGTAGTCTCGGACTTGAATTTCTAAGGTGTTATCTTTATAGGTCAATATCAGATCAACATCCTTCTCAGAGTACTTAATCCCATTTGAAATGAGGTTAATAAGTACGTTGTTAATGATTTGATCATCGGTAATGCACGGCGTTTCCTTACCTTTGATCATTAGTCGTATCCGCTGATTCTCTCTTGTCAACTGGCTCATTTGATCGATGACATCTTCAGCGAGCTGCGAGACGCTGACTTCGCCTTTGTTGACCGTTATTTTACCTTCTTCAAGCTTTGAAAGTGATAAGAAATCGTCTAGTATATTTTTTAAATTGCCAATAGCCGACTTTATTTTCTCAATATGCTTAGCTCTTTTTTCTTGATGTTCATCCGCTGAATACCTCTCTATAAGGGAAGTGGATGAAAGCATTGTACTCAATGGTGTTCTGAATTCATGAGATGCCATTGCTACAAACCGAGACTTTAATTCATTGAGTTCGCGCTCTTTTTCAAGCGTCTTCTTAGCCTCGTTTTCAGCTTGAATTCTGACGTTAATTTGCTCTTCAAGGTCCTTATTGGTTTTTTCAAGAACTTCAATGGCTTTATCCAATTGTTCTGTGCGCTCCGTAACCCTGTTTTCAAGTTCTGAAGCATAAGAAATAAGTTGTTCTTCGCTTCTTTTAAGAGCTTCTTCAATCTTCTTTCTTGCCGAGATCTCAACAATAAAGGCCACCGTATGTGATATATTCTTAAGTATTGCTCGATTAAGACTTATTTCAATAGGAAATTCCGATCCATTTTTTTTTAGGCCAAATAAATCCCTTCCGGCACCCATCTGACGAGGAGTGGGATTTTTGTTATAATCCTTGCGATGAGCTTCATGACGCTTTTTGATACGTCTTGGTACGAGGTCTTCTATCTTTTTTGAGATAAGCCCACCTTGATGGTAGCCAAACATTTGATGACTTGCGTGGTTGGCTAATACTATCTCACCGGAGTCGTTTGATACAATAATTCCCTCCTCGCAAGCTTCAAAAATAACCTTAAAAGCATCCTTGCTGTTATGTGGCATATACAAAGTTCATTGGCTTTAAAATAAAGAAAGATGACAAAAATCAGTTATAAAATTGATGTGAACTAATGAAGTTATTTTAATCAACATCTTAAATTCACATTATATTTTTTGCAATAAAGAAGGTTAATGAAGTTGTACAAGAAAATTTTGTATCCTACGGACTTCTCAGAGAACTCCATTCGTACTATGGATTACGCTGTAAAGGTGAGTAAAAACCAAAATGCAGAGTTAATTCTTTTGTATGCTTACCGATTAATAAATAATGGCGACTCAGATCATATTTCTCACAGAAATAACATGGCTGAACATGGTAGAAAAAGCTATGATACCGTTAACAGGGAAGTTCTCGAGTACTCAGATGTAGATTATACCTATCTTTCTGAAGTTGGTTTTATTGAAGATCGGATCCTTGCCACCGTAAAGGAAAATGATGTTGATCTTGTTGTAATTTGTGAGAGTGTCCATAAAGCCATAGAGAATCAAAACAAAGATGGAAATGAACGATTATTAAAGCGTATTAGCTGTCCGGTAATGCTTGTTCCTCCGGATATATAGTCATAGAATCTTGAAAAGGGCTAAAAATTGAAATTTTAGCCAGCTACCCATCTATTCGTGAAATGTTAGTAAGGCTGATTTAAGATGCATAGCAATATCATCGGTGGTGCTATGATCGAAGAGGCTTTGAAGAAAAGCATGCTTTCTTGGCATCAGAGCCAGTATATCTATTCTTTTTTTATCAATGTAGTCTAAAATGCCCTTTTCTATATCCTTACTTTCGCTTAAAAAGAAAGCATGGTTAACATCTTCAAAAAATCGATGTAGCTCTAAAGCTTCATCACCTTCTTCTTCGGTAATGTATTCGGGTGATTCATTGACATTCAATAGGTGTAGTTCGGAATCGTAGGCTAGTGCCAATTCTCGTAAGCTATCCAGGTTAGACATATACTCGATTTTTTTAAAATCAGCAGCGAAAACGATTTTATCGAAAGAAATAGCATGTAGTTCTTCAGGTATCACTAGTACCGGGGTGTTTGAATGTTCTATTACGCGTAAAGAAACACTGCCAATCAACTTGTCAATGACATCATGTTCGCCACGTGTGCCCATTATAATGAGGTCGAAATTCGTACTTTTTTCAATGATTACATCGGCCGCTAAACCAAATTCAACATTGAATTCATAACCAATTGCAGAAAGTTCAGGGATTTCATTTTCATAGGCCTTAATATTTTTTATCAAATTATCCTTAACCGCACTCTCCGATAAGCTTTGGGTTCCGGTTACCGAATAAACATTAAGTATAATAAGCTGTGTTCTGTTTTTTGCAGCGAAATCGATGGCTAGTTTTAAGGCATTTTTACTACAACTTGAAAAGTCGACAGGTACAAGTATTTTACTGAACATCTTTTAAAATTTACATTGAATAGGTACCACCAGTAACGGTATTCTCAAAACAAATGCTAATTGTTTAGAAACGCTACGTTTTACCGGATCTTTTTGCGGATTGATCATATGAAATACGGCCAATAGGTCGATATTATTCTTTTCAATAAATTCTCTCGTGGCACTTATAACGCTGGGTGCGTCAATGGCATGAAATGAGCTTAGGTTATACCTAAAAAGATTTTTGAAATTTTGTTCAATATGTAATTTTCCCTCAGGTTCCGATTTTGACTTTTGAACTGTAAAAACATGGAACTTGGAAGAAAATGATCCCGCTATGTATGAGAGCGTATAAATCTCCGATTCAACCGGTACCATAGTGTAGTCACTTGCCAAGGCTATCTGTTTTATCGTAAGTATTCTGCAATCACCCGGGATTGAAATTAATGCACATTTTGGGTCATTAATAAAATACGTTGTAAGACTGCCAAAATTAGCCTCATGCCTTCTAGATCCACCTAACATACCCATGATCATTAAATCAATTCCCTTGTCTTTTATTATACTTTCCAACTCCGCCGCAGTTTGACCGTGTCTGAGAATAAGAGATGTTCTAAGCGTACGCCTAAAAAGAAAATCATGTTTAATTTGCTCAAATCGATCTTCAATAACCTCAGTCGCTAATGGATCCTTATTATCATCTTGAACATGTGCTATATATAGATGAGCATCGATTTGCTCGGCTAAATTGATACCATAAATAAGAGCATTGGTAGCGTTGGGGGAAAAATCAGTTGGTACAAGTATATTCCTTAAGTCTTGCATAATGCACATTTTGAGTTTCTTAAGATGAAGCTAGAAATTGCTTAAAACAGCATGAATGATGGGACTCAATAAGCGTCTTGATGTTTATCAGTCCGACCTAAACAAAGGCACGTTTGGACTGTTCCTTTTCATATGGAAAAAACAACCATACTTCACGAAGCGGATATCAAAAAAATGCCGAGGCTTTACCGCAACAATATGATCAATTCATTATCGGGCTTTAAAAGCGCCAATTTATTGGGTACAGTTGATTCAAATGGTAACACTAACCTGGCTGTATTTAGCTCTGTAACGCACTTTGGTAGTAATCCTGCGTTACTAGGTTTTGTAACCCGACCACACGTCGTACCCAGACACACTTACGAAAACATTAAGACCATTGGATACTACACAGTGAATCACATTCATAAAGAGTTTACGCTAGCGTCCCACAAGAGTTCTGCGAAGTATGTGAAGGAGGTGGATGAATTTGAAAAGTGCGGGTTTAGTCATCATTTCGGCCTTTTACACCCGGCACCTTATGTTGCTGAAGCTAAAGTGAAAATTGGTTTGCAGTTCGAGGCAGAGTACCCTATCAAAGAGAATGGCACTATACTGGTGCTTGGAAAAATTATTGAAGTTATTACCGACACTCACCTTGTCCAGGATGATGGCTTTGTTGATTTGGAAAGGGCGGGTTCCGTAACCATTAATGGTTTGGATGCTTACTTGGCCCCCAAAAAGATCGCTCGTTATAGCTACGCACGCCCTGATCAGGAGATAATGAAGATGTAACCCATTGTTAAAAAAAATATCAGGGGCTTGTGATTTTTTTGGGTTGAGCGATACTAATAACTAGTCGTCCCTTAAAATCGGCATAAGTACTTAGTTATCAACAGGTTTTGGGTGTAAATATGTGGATAAATTCTGCAAGTAAATGCTTATCTTGGGTAAGAAACCTTGCAGAAATGTTACAGGAAAATTCGACCGATCAAGA
>JBCCOE010000042.1:0-36901 GCA_039025475.1 Bacteroidota bacterium
CCAATTTTAATTCAGGGATCACCCCAACCTTCTCTGTAACCATTTGTATTCCACCCAACGTGTAACGGTCCCTTGTATTTTCAGAGAGTTTAATTTTTTGAGAAACGTCTTTGGCAAACCGGGAATCGTTAGGAAGGTTTAACACAGAAGAGCTTCCCATATCGATAACTACCTTATATTCAATGCCGTCATAAGTAAGAAAAGTGTAGGGGTTGTTCCCATTTTCACGGCGTATTCTAATCGGTTTAAACGTATTATCTGCCAGGTTGCTGCTCGATATGGTCATATACTTTCCCGGATAATCTATGAGCCAATTGGCTTTACCGATAATGGATTGGCCGAGAAGACCTCCAAAAGCGGGTATTTGCTCCTTTAAGCCTGAGAGGTTCCCATTAAAGGCATATGTATTTTGGAAATCAACCGGTCCGATGCGCATAGAAGTTACGATTTCCCTTCCCAACTCCGTTTTACGCTTTGAGGCTCCTGAAACGTTGTAAGTCTTACCGGAAATAGAATCTCTTTGTATAACCGTCAAATCAGCGCCCGTATCAAACAAAAACTTCCTGACTTGGCCGTCTACAGAAAAATCCAGGCTTATCACACCCTTATAGGTTTCAAAAGATACTTTCGTATTAAAATCGGTTGGGTCAACCGTTCCAGCCTGTTGTAATTTTTCAACAGAGCAGCTTGCCAGAAAAAGTAATAAGAGTAGACTACTAAACAAGCGTATTTTCATATGGCTATTTTGGTGCGAAATCCCTTGTTATGACACTTATCTGATTCAACCTGTAGTTAGCTACGCGAAATGATTGGCCTGGTGACACCCACTTAGTAACGGAAGCTGGTTGGAAAGGTGACATTTTTACCACAATTTTAAATTCAACCTAAATTATAATAACAAATGAAAAGAAATTTAATCGCGGCATTAGGGCTCTCAGTTTTAGCGTTTGCCTGCAATACCAATCCCGCCGAAACGGAAGAGCACAAGCAGTTGGTGAGTGACCACGAGGAGATGGAAGCCGCACATGAAGAAATGGAAAAACTCCATACTGCAATGGAAACACTGCATAATCAAATGAAGGCCGATCATGAGTCAATGGCCGGGGAAGAAACAGATAGTGTTCACTTAGCTATGGAAGCGTCTCATGAGGCAATCATTGCAAAACATAAAGAATTGATCGAAGGTCACAAAGAACTTTTAGCCAATCATAAAGCATTGGAAGAAAAGCATGCTACCGGAGAAGTAAAATTAGAAGAGATGGCGAAAGAGCATGAAACTATGAAAAAAGAACATGATGCTATGCGGTCGGATCACGAAGCTATGGCCAAAGATCATGAACAAATTCAAGCCGATCATGAACAAATGAAACAAGAACACGAGGCGTCATCAGAGGATTCTGAAACTGATGGGTAGCAAGATAATTTAGTTTCCCATTAAATTAAATTCTGGTAAAATATAAAAACCCATCTACAAAATGCAGATGGGTTTTTAATAGTTCAAACATAAATTTTAATAATTCAAGCATTTACTTATGACCCACAAATGAAGCCATGTAAATGTCAAATAGTTAACTGAGGTAATAAATTTGATTTATTCTATGTTGAGAACAAACATCAAATTAAAGTCATCTTCTCCGACATTTATATCACTTGTTGCGGTTTTTTGATCTGGTTGATGCTTCAATCTAGCCGTAAAAAAACCATCAGTAAGTGTATTACCTGCGGTCCAAGTAGTTTCCAATCCTACAGGGTTACCAGACCCGTCTTGTGCCATAGAATCCTCATCCCCATAATTGATAGGATCTGCCGGATTATCAAAATTTCCATCACCCATGGGGCTGGTAAAAGCTCCGTCGGTAAAACTAAAGAAAATTTGATGTTCATCATCCTCATCAAGGATCTCCTCACCTACGTCTTCGACGTCTGCAGGGTCAAGCGCATTTAATATCTCAAACGTTAGGGTATACGTAGCTCCGGAAGTCAACGTAATTTCATCCAGAATCATTAATTCCTGTACACCTAAATCATCCGGATCTTGCGCACTGGCCCTTACCACGTCGCTGGCGTCCATAGTATTTGTAAAAACAAGAGTAACATCAGTAATGACCTCTGGATCATTCTCTTCTGCCGGCACTTCATCATCATCCCCACAACTAGTAAGAATAAAACCCATACCTAAAAGTCCAATTAACAAGTAGTTTTTTAAATTTTTCATTTTCTTGATTTATGCAATTCTGCTGCAATTATAGGCAATCCTAACTTTATGCAACAATGTTGTAGGTTTAAAATTTATAATTGAGCGTAAACAAAAAGTTTCTGCCCAAGTCATCGGCAAACAGGCGCATCTCGTTAAGGTAGTCCCGGTAGCTGGTATTTAGTATGTTCCTCACCTCAAATTGCCCTCCAAGCCTACCAGACCTCCATTCCCACCGTACATTTCCCAGAAAATACGCATCAGGCACATCTTTAAAGTCGAATATTTCAGAACTAGCATTGATTTCTACTTCCCCACTAATGAGCTGATCTGCGGTAATAGTTCGAGGAGCCTGAAACTGTTGGAACGTGTAAGAGGTCAATAATGTCAACTTTGAGAAATCCAACCCCAAAAAGGAGGGTGTTTCCCAGGATAACTCGGCGTTAACGGTTATCGGAGGCTGATTGATAAGAGGTTCACTCCTTTCCAAATTTCGCGACCAAATGTAGCTAGCCCCAAATGTCCCTATTACACGCTTCGTTATGGCATTGGAGTAGGTCAGATCTACACCAGTAAAAAGCGCATCAGACTGATCGAAGATATACGCCGGTGCCGGGCCCCAGAGAAAGCCGATAACCGCCAAAGGACGATCAAAAATAAAATTGTCAATGTAGTTGGCGTAAGCCGTCACCGTAAACCTACGTTCACCTTCAAGATAATCGAGCTCATTGATGAGTTTATATCCTCGCTCAGGCTTACCTGCATTGTCATCTTCTGTGAGGACTCTATCGGTTCGAAATTCTCCATCCTCATTTGCGTAGTAACGCCACAGGCCATACTCCACTTTAAAACCGTGCTGGCCAAAACTGTATAATTCCGCCATATTCGGTGTACGCCATGCTGAGCCCAGGTTGCTGCGCAGTTGCCATTTTGCGGATAAATCACGTACTAGCCCGAGAGATGCGGTGAAATTGGTAAATGAAAACTCGTTAGTAAATATATTCTGGTTTCGTTCTCGCCCGCGGGCTGAATTAAATTCATGGTCCAACCTTAAGCCGAACTCATAGGTATTCTTTCCCGTTTGAATGTTTTCAATAGCATATATGCTAACTCGATCTGTATTATAATTTGGGATAAATGCCGTAGTGTTGGTACCGGGGTTATTATCATTATTCTGGGAGAAATATTGAAGTCCAACAGTGCCTTGAAGTCCCCCAAGTGAGGGATGATACCACTCCAGCCTGGCATCGGTTGTATTCAATTGCAGATCAATGATCGGTAATTCGGCACTTCGTCGAACATCAAACTCTTTGCGCAGGTTAACTTGTTGGCTCAATAGAAGTATGAAATCTCCTATATCCGTATGCCATTCGATCTCTAATTTAGCCAAATGATGCGTTGTGTTTTGTTTAGGTTCATCAATCTCATAGGAGAAGTCTCTGAAGAACAGAGAATCCGGCTGAGGAGCCGCAACATACCGAGCAAAAAGTTCCCCCGTTTCAGCAACAGATTGGCGCAGCAACCCCAGTTCCTGGTCTACATAACTGTAATACACCTCAAAATCCCACTTAGGGAGATGATACCTGAATCCCAGATTGGCTGAACGCTCTTCCATACCCGTATTGGTGAGTGCGTAGTCCCTTGCATCTCTATCGCCAATTTTCACGTAGTTACCTCCGAAGTGATAGCTAAAGTTCTTTCGTCCTTCTCCTAGTTGGGCATTGGCATGATAACCTCTTCCGTTAGTTTGATAGCCCGAGGTAACACTTCCGTACATTTTTTGTAAGAGTTTTAGCGGATTTCCTTCGACTAACACGACACCTCCCAAAGCCTCTGGCCCGTACCGCACACCCGCTGCACCTTTAAGAACAGAGATATTATCAGCGCTAGTAATATCTATTTCCGGAGCATGATCCGTACCCCAATTCTGAAAGCCATGTTTCACACCATTATTGATAATAAGTATACGATTACCGTACAACCCATGGATCACAGGAAGTTGCACATTGGACCCTGCTGAGGTAAATGTAACGCCTTGAATATTACGAAGAGCAGAAGCTAACGAGCCAGTAATTTCAGTCTCTAATTTTGACCGGCCTATTTTTGCTACGGACATAGATTGCATATCACCCACTATCTTATCCCCCTCTACAACTATACTCTCCAATACATTTTCTTCCGGGGACAAATAGAAAGTGTGACTCATCTCTACATTGTCGCTTTTATAAAAATCATGATGATGAGTAGCTTTTTTATATCCTAAAAACTGGGCTTCCAGATCAACCTCATCGGCACATATATTGGTTAATATAAAATTCCCTTCACTGTCACTAACCACTCCATACTCAGACCCTACAACCTTAACTGTAGCAAATGGCAAAGGTTCTTCTGTATTAATATCCAAAACCTTACCCGTTAACTTTTTCTCGCAATCTGTTTGAGCAAATAGTCGGCCCGCCGCCACTAAGGCGATAAGAATAAATTTTACTATTATTTTAAATATTTTCCGCACAAACCCTGTCTGCATTAAAGTTAAGTCCTAATGTTCAAAAAAATTGAGAAATGGCAAAAGTCAAACATAGACCATACCCTCCTTTATGTGTTGAAAAATGGTAGAATGAATTAGAATCATATTGTGACTAAAGTTGTGCAACGGGTATCAGTGAAGCAATCCCTACTTCTAGTGAATTTCATTCTTTCAGCTACATTTGGCACACACACCATCCACAATCATATTGACCGTTTCCATCAGGTAACCTTTAGGCATAGTTACTTCTGGGATCAATTGGTCATCTAAACACTGAATTTCGCCACAGTGGTTACATTTGAAGTGGATATGGTTATCATCATGATGATTGGGGGAACACGTATCTCGACATAGGCCATAGGTAGCCACTCCCCGGGAATTAGGTATTTTGTGGATAATACCTGAGGCCAAAAAGCTGTTCAGCGTTCTGTATAGTGTCACCCTATCATACTGTGTAAACGCATTCTCAAGATCGCTTTGGGACAAAGCCGATTCACGATTCAAGAAAAATTGTAGTACATTTTTACGACAATCTGTAATTCTGAGACTGTGAGATTCCAATATATTCCTTAGATGCGCAACATTCTCCATTGGGTAAAGTTACATAAATGCAACTTTATTGCACGTATATTCTTTCGGATTTACTGTGTTTTTGATAAAGCGGAACACTTAGTAAAGGTGCATCAATGATAAAATTATTGTATTCCTATGCGCAAGTTTACAATAAGCATTTGAGACCCCCTCACTATTTTACTTCCTAAAATCCATGTTATAGGTCAAGGACAGCATCAATGTATGGTTTTGCTCCTGATTGATACCATCGCCTTTTAGGGCGATCTGATTCAGATAGCCCAATTGTATATTACCATTGGAACTAAATTGATGGCCTAATGCAAAGTACAGTCTATTCTGATCAAATGCCTGAGCCACATTATCACCAAAGCCAATGAAAATTTCGTCATAGACGCTCAAGAACAGGGTTCCTTTTTGCATTGTCTTACTGCTCAGTGGCACTGTAACCATACCTCTGTATCGGATACGATTCCTGTAGATCCGGCCACTTTCTTCGGACGTAGAGGATCGTTCATTCCAGCGCTGCTCCAATCTGTATCGATGGTTCAACGTCCATCCATTAAAAAATTGATTGACAGTCAACGTCTGCCAAATCCGGTGCTCATCCAGTTCTTCAGCAATTGGCAATTCTCCGTAGGGAAAGCTAACTATGTAGGCATAGCCTGCGGTTAGCGTCACTTCTTTGTTAAAGCGGTAATCCAAGCCAATTCGAGCCAATGACTGCTGCCAATCTTTGATCAAACCCGATCTGCGGAATTGATACTCCGTATGAAGTAGCCACTTATCCGTCAAGGCATGATTACCAAAATACATATACCAGGCATTATTTTGATTTACGGTTTCGCGCTGGGCGGAAGCCGATAGTACAATAAGATTTAGCAGTATGCATACTGAACATTTAACTGCATTGGATTTAAATAACTTTTTCATGTTCATTTTATTAAGCCATTCTGTAATTGATTGATGTTAGCGTGTGTTCAGCTAGCATTTTTAAAGCCGCCACCTTATGCACTGCCCCTAGCTTTATAGCCTCTTTAGGCATGCCGTATACTACGCTTGATTTTTCGTCTTGAGCCAATGTAAATGCTCCTGCTTTGTGCATGGCCAAAAGTCCCTTTGCTCCATCGTTACCCATACCGGTCATTATAAGGCCGACGGCATTTTGCCCGGCATGCTTGGCCATGGATTCAAATAGCACGTCCACAGAAGGCCTGTGCCGATTTACGGGCTCGCCATTTTGAATGTGTACATGATATTTGGAACCGCTTCTTCTAATGCCCATATGGTAGTTACCCGGAGCAATAAGTGCACGCCCACGAAGTATGGAATCACCATCTTGAGCTTCTTTCACTTCTATCTTGCAAAGACTATCGAGCCTTTGAGCAAACGACCGAGTAAAAACCTCCGGCATATGTTGTACTATTACAATGCCTGGACAGTCTATGGGCATCTGCTCTAGTACGGTTTTAATAGCTTCTGTACCTCCTGTAGAAGCGCCAATCCCAATGATCTTATTACTTGTGATAGTAAGGTTTGATTTATTTGATGCTGTTGTATCCGCCTGTGGAGTTTGTAATCTTGTCTTTCTTCTGATTACGGATTTGCCCGCCGCCCGCACCACATCGATGATTTGCTGGGCACTTTCACTAAAGGTGTCCACACTCAACGTATTCTTTTGAATGATGTCCACTGCGCCGAACTCAAGGGCCCGAATAGCGAGTTCAGAACCTTTCGCAGTAAGACTCGATATAATCACCACGGGAATAGGATGCTGGCTCATAATGCGTTGTAAAAAAGTGATACCATCCATTCGCGGCATTTCTATGTCAAGCGTTATAACATCTGGCACCTGCTTGCCAATTTTCTTTGCCGCAACAAAAGGATCAGATGCTACGCCCACCACTTGTATATGACTATCCGAGTCTAAAATTCGACTCAAAGACTGCCGCACCACGGCCGAATCGTCAACAACAAGCACCTTTATTTTACCCATGACAATACCTTAAGCACTACTAGACATACTTCAAGAAAATCTTATTACTAGCCGTATTCATCATGATTTTCCTGCCTTTTCTTCCCCCTATGTCAGATTTGAGCAAAGGGATATTGTATTTGGCTATAAACTCCAATGCGATCTGGATATTCCTTTTCCCAACCTGATAGACATTGTTTTCCATCAGGCTATTCGCCCCTCCAAATATCTTGGCAACCAAGTCTTCACGATCAGAACCCATATCAGTCATCTTATCCACCAGCCGCGGTATAGCTATGTTGCCATATTTGGGAGTAGCCAGCCCCTCATCCTTCCAGACGGGAAGCATAAAATGGTTTATGCCTCCATATTGCAGTTTTTGATCGTATAAACAGACCGCTACACAAGACCCCAGGACGGTGGTAACATCATATGGGGTTTTAGAGGCAAAAAGAGTAGAAGGAAGCAAAAAATGCCGTTTGGTAGATGTTTTTAATGCCTGATCCATCAAAACAGTTCTTCATCTCCAAACGAAACTTCCTCAAATGACTCAGAATGATCAGCAATTTCCGGCAGCGCCAAAATAAAAATACTTCCTTCACCTTTTTCACTAATAATATCCAGTGTTCCCCCCAACAAATCGGTATATTCTTTTACTATAGACAGTCCGAGACCTGTTCCCTGATGGGTCTTTGTAACCCCTTCATCCAGCTGTTTAAATCGACCAAATATTAACTTCTGATCATTTTTATCAATTCCCGAACCGTTGTCTTCTATGGTAAATAAAATACCCATACCACCTGCTTCCAAGGTAATCTTGACAGAATCCCCCTTAGGAGAAAATTCAATCGCATTACCGATAAGATTTAATAACATGGCGTGTAGAAGACTCGGATCTGTACCAAAATGACGTTCTGTATCCATTCTCTTATCAACTCTTACATCCAGATCTTTCCGGCTGCTTTTAAAGTGAAGGTCCTGTATGACCCCTTCTAACATCTCAGATACGTCGACTTTACCCAACCTTACCGTTGCAGTTCCAGCTTCTATGGCGGCGGCAGCAAATACATTCCGCATTTTATAATCGAGCTCATAAGCCTGCTCATAAGCCAGGTTAGCCTGTTTATGAACAGATTCAGGACTGCTATAGGCCATTCGCCTGATGTTATTGGTCAACCCAAGAATACTGGTTAAAGGATTGTTAATTTCGTTAAGAATATGACTTAAGAAACTCGAACGCTGGCTTTCCGCCTCTAGTAGCTTGCAACTAAGCAGGGCGATCTGCTGTGCGGACTCCTCCACTTTAGCCTCCAATTCATTTATGCGTTCTAGTTGTTTGTTATTGCTTTTATCTTCCATATTTATACTGTTTTTTGAAAGGTGGCGGGCATTATTTGTTTGAGAGGTAAATCCATCTCAAATAGCGATTCAGAATGACCGATGAGCAAATAACCTCCTGGCCTCAGATACTGGATAAGTTTTCGTGCCACATTTTTTTGGGTCTCCTTGTCGAAGTAGATGAGAACGTTTCTACAAAAAATAATATCCTGCATGGTGTCCAGTTTATAGTCGGCATCCATTAGGTTCATGCGTTTATAAGTGATCTTTTTTCTTAGCTCTGGCACAATCCGTACGAGCGTCTTACCAGGGTCTTTGCTTTTCAGTAGATATTTCTTTCTGAAGTGCTGCGGAACATCCACAATACGGTTCTCCAGATAAACCGCGTTAATCGCTTGCTTAAGCACCTTCGTAGAGATGTCTGTGGCCAAAATTTCATAACTGAATGACCCACCTTTTTCTATTTGATCTTGCAGCACCATAGCTGTGGTATATGGCTCTTCACCCGAAGAGCAGGCAGAACTCCAAACCCTCAACGGCTTGTTGCTTTTCGTACTTCTGAATTCCGGTAAAATGACGTTCCTTATAAAATCAAAATGACCAGGCTCCCGAAAAAAATCGGTTTTGTTGGTAGATACCGAATCAAGCATATGAACCAGTTCATCCTTACCCGCCGGGCTCGTAACGTGTTTGTAGTACTCCTTAAAAGACCTCATGTTTAAAAAAGCGAGTCTTTTTTGAAGTCTACCTTCCAACAAAATACGCTTAGGAGCAGTGAGATTTATACCGCACTGTTGGTATACATAGGCACTAAATCTCCCGAAATCGTCCTGAGTCAGTTCGATCATGATATTATCTTAAGGAAAATCGGAACTCAGGTCAGCTTCCTTTTACCGAAGCCGACCTGCCGTCTGAATATCAATACTGCTGGAAATCGTTATCTGAAAAATCGCCGTCTCCAAGATCGATTTTAACACCATTGCTGCTACCGTTAGACCTTTCAGCTTGGGCCAAAGTCCCGTTGCTAATCGGAGGTCTTGATACCTCCTGGTAAACGGGTTGAGCTTCTGCCGGACGATTTGCCCGTTTTTTAATATTTTGAGATATTACATTGTTCCCAATTTTGAAGAACCCGATAGCCTCTCTTAAGTTTTCCGCCTGCGAAGAAAGTTCATCAGAACTAGCTGCCATTTCTTCAGCTCCTGCGGCGTTTTGCTGTATTACCTGGTTAAACTGCTGTATAGCAGAATTTACCTGACCTGCACCTGAGTTTTGCTCAATACTTGAAGCTGCAATTTCCTGCACCAGCTTAGCCGTACTTTGAATGTTAGGAACAATTTGCTCTAATAGCTTACCAGATTTATCCGCAATAGAAACACTACTGCTGGAAAGTTCATTGATTTCCGAAGCTGCCAACTGGCTCCTTTCTGCCAGTTTTCTGACCTCGGTAGCCACCACGGCAAATCCTTTTCCGTGATCGCCTGCCCTAGCTGCCTCTACGGCGGCATTAAGCGCCAACAAATTAGTCTGTCTGGCGATTTCTTCGATAATCGATATCTTATCGGCAATCTTTTTCATGGATTCAACCGTTGTAATAACAGATTGACTACCATCCTGCATGTCATCAGAAGCTTTCAGGGCTATCTTTTCAGTTTGTTGGGCATTATCAGTATTCTGTTGAATATTAGAAACCATTTCTTCCATGGAAGATGATATCTGCTCGGCAGACGCTGCCTGCTGCTGTGAACCTTGAGACATAGATTGCGATGTTGAACTCATTTGAATACTGGCTGTGGCAATGTTATCTGAGGAACTACTTACAAAAGACATTACCTCCTTCAGCTTGTTCACCATTTTCCCCATCATATCAAGGAGATCGCCAATCTCATCATTTGACTTATTTTTAATTTCAACGGTTAGATCACCTTCTGAAACGGCGCTCACCACTTCTCGTGCACTTTGAATAGAAGACATTACGGAGCGAATGATCCAAAGAGAAACAGCTATTGAAATCATTATACTTACAAAAAGTAAGATAAGCATATTGGACGCCGCCTTCGCAGACTGTTCGTTGGCATCTTCCTTAGCTTGCGCCAAAGCATTTGTATTCTTGGTTACTAATTGAGCAAGTGTTCTGATAGATTTCATCGCCGCTGAACGCGCTTCGGTTACTGACAGGTTCGAAGCTATTAGGTTTGAAGAATCTGTGTTTACTAAACCTGCCGCCTTGATCTTGTCAAAAGCCTTTTGATAGTCGGACCAATTGTTATTGAACTCTTGGAGTATTTGGATTCCCCGTTCATCTGAAATGCCTCTTACCACCTCAATAGCCCCCATCATATCTTCTGTACGATCTGATATTTCTTTTAGATAGGCCTGCTTTTCATTAAGCTTCCTCTCCAATAAAAAGTCTTTCTCCCTTTTCGTAATGAGCTGAATAAGTTCGGCGGCTCTTTGCGAATTTTTAATACGCTCTACCTGGACGTCCACTAACCCGTTCAAATTGATACTCATTTCGGTTAAGTTGGATTTTCCAAGAAAATAAATTCCTGTGGCTAAAATGATTAGCAGAGAAAACCCTGTAATCAATCTTGCTTTGATGGTAAGTTTCATATTCTTTCTGTTTGGATTTAAAAAATTTGTGGTGGAGGGCTTTATAAGGCCTCGCTTTTTTTGTTTTTATTTGATTTTGTGGCTTCTTCCTCAACTTTCGATGATTCAGATTCTTTAAGCATCGTAATCTCTTGCGAGCTAAATACTTTTTCCATGTCGAGCATCAGTATGAAGTTATCTTCTCTTTTCACCATACCGGTAATGAGATCACTTCTGTATCCCGACTGAAATGCTGGGGGGTCTTGCACCTCTTCGTCCTCAATATCCAATACCGCCTGAATCGCGTCTACTAAAGCCCCTAGTACAATTTCCTGATTATCTACTTCCACGTTGAGGACAACTATACAGGTGTCTACCGTATCTTCAATACCGGGCATACCAAATTTTATGCGGGTATCAATAACCGGTAGTACACGACCCCTTAGGTTAATTACACCTCTCATAAACTCAGGTGCCTGAGGAACCCGGGTTATCTTCGGTACCTCTATAATCTCCAAGACCCGATTTACGGATGATCCGAAAATTTCATTATCGAGTTTGAACGTCAGATAAGATTGACTATTGATAACTGAGCTTTCCATAGCTTACATTATTTGATGATTCGTTTATTAATTTTTTTAACAGCTTATTGATATCGAATACCAGCGCTACTGTACCATCGCCTAGGATCGTAGCGCCACTGAATTCCTCCTGATCGTGGTACATATGTCCCAGGGGTTTGAGTACTACCTGGTGCTCTCCTATAATCGTATCGACCGAAATACCTACTTCTTCTTCCATGAATTTCATTTTGATGATCTGATTCATCTTTGGAGAAGGTTTGAGACAGTGCAATGATTCTCTCAGATGGAAAACGGGCATGCGATTACCATCCAGGACAAGATGTTGATGTACATCGGTAAGTAAAGTAGAAGGCACCTCGAAACACTTATCCACCAAGTGCAAAGGAATGATGTATGTGTTTTCACCGATTTCAACTAAAAGTCCGTCAATTATAGATAAGGTTAGAGGCAAGCGAATCGTGAATGATGTCCCCTTTCCTTTTTCAGATTCTATGAAAATATCACCCTGAAGATCTTCGATACCACGTTTTACTACGTCCATACCCACTCCACGTCCGCTGATATCACTTAACTCTACCGCCGTAGAAAAACCAGGTTTGAAAAGTAATTGATATATCTCTTGTTCTGTAAGCTCTAAGTCCTCTGAAATGATTTGCTTGTCAATAGCACGCTGGCGCACTTTATCCTGGTCAATCCCTGCACCATCATCGGATAATCGGATAATGACATTGGTACCCGAGTTATACGCCTCAATACGTATCGTACCTTTTTCTTTTTTACCCTGTTCTTTGCGAACCTCTTTATGTTCAATACCATGGTCAATGCAATTTCGCATCAGATGGAGCAAAGGGTCACTCAATTTTTCTATAATGGATTTATCCAATTCCGTATCCGTGCCTTCGGTAACTAACTCTATATTTTTATCCAGCTCTTTGGACAGATCTCTGACCAACCTTTGAAAACGAATGACTAACGTGTCGATCGGGATCAGACAAATAGAGAAGGCATTATCCCGAAGCTTTCTGGTTATTTTAGACATATTCTCCGTGATAGCTCCCAGTTCAGCGACTTCTAACCCATTAACCAGCATACTCAAACGAGCCTGGGTAGTGATCAACTCGCTGATCTGGTTCATTAGCGTATCCAGTTTGTCTGAGGACACTCTAATGGAGTTAATGGAGTTTTTGGTTTCGCAGCCTGACCCATTCTTATGAACAGAATTTTTGGGCTCATCTTTACCGGCCTGATGAGATTTGATAATATTAGAAATAGTTTCAAGCCCCGCAGGTTGATCACTACATTTTAACTCTTCAAGAATTTGATCGTTAAGCTCAAAGTCATTGGCTAGTAACTCGATTTTAATCTCTGCCGCGTCTTCGACAAACAGAAAAACATCCTCTATATCTGAGACTGCGCTAACGGTTTCAAGGACTATTTCAAACGAAGTATAGCAATGAGAAATCTCTAAATTTTCGAGCTCTGGAATATCCTTGGTTGACGGCAGTACCAATCCTTTACCCAAACCCAATAAGTCTTCCAACAAGTATAACGGGTTGGAGCCATTCTTTAACAAACCCTCAAAAGGACTGAAGTTTATGTAGTAAATTGAACTAGATGCTTCTGATTCTTTTTCAACTTCCCGGGTTTCTTCCCCAGCTTGTCCACTATTGTGTTGCTTGATCTTTTCAAGTAGGCATGCCTGTGATGTAAGAAGCGCTTGATCTTGGGATTCAGGGTCTTCGATGAGCATCTTCAGATGATCCACTGATGCCAAAGTCAGTTCCAAAATCTCTTCTGTAGCCATCAGCGTACCTTCTCTCAGGGCATCGTAAATGTATTCTAACTCATGAGTAAAATCATTGACCTTGCCATAGCCAAACATCGCACTTGACCCTTTGAGTGTATGCATTACCCTGAAGATCCTTTCTATGGATTCAGCGTCGGTCAAATCCCTTTCAAAAGTCAGTAATACCTCTTCAAGTTCACTGAGTAATTCCGTGGCTTCCTGTACGAATATTTGCTGGAGGCTGTCCATTTTTAATCTATCTTAAGATCTTTTTTACCACCGCTAAGAGACGGTCCTGTGCGAACGGTTTGACTATCCAACCAGTGGCACCTTCTTTCTTTGCTTCTTCTTTTTTAGCCACCTGTGATTCCGTAGTTAAAAGAAGTACAGGCAAGCCCACTTTAGATTCATCCTTCCTTATTTCTTTAAGCAGACTAATCCCATCCATGTTGGGCATATTAAGATCAGTTATTACAAGGTCCACATCCGTACCGGTGAGGTGATTAATCGCCTCAACACCATCAGACGACTTATGCACATCATAGCCTTCTGACTCCAGAGTCATACCCACCAGCTCGCGGATACTTTCAGAATCGTCAACAACTAGTACTTTCATAACTTTTAAGATTTAGTGTGTAATAGATTTATGATATTTAGCCTTGAGAGAAGATCAGCGTCTTGCTCAGAGAAGTCCAACTTGAAATCGGCCTTGAGCCCTAGGGTTTTAAAATTCTTCTCCAGGGCCAGAAGCAATTGGATAAAGGAAAAATCGATTTTTTCGTACCGGGCAAGTTCGACTACTACTTTAGACGGCGATTTCTTGATCCGCTTCAAGATTTCAGCTTGCGTTTCAGACAAATACCTGGCCTCAAGTACTCCACTAAAGACCAACTTCAATACATTCTTCCTAAGACTTGCTTTTAAACATTTCATTTTAAAATAGACTTATTTGTTCTTTATCAGAATCCAGATTAAACCCCTGTTTATAATCCATTTCCCTTTTCAGGAAGGTATCCAGGACCAAACGCTCTTGCTCCATAGTGTAAAAACCGGCAACATCTTTAACTTGCGACACGCTGTCTTTAGAAACTAAGCTGGCCGCATGCTGATATTTCAAAAGCTCCTGAACGTGAATATGACCAACGGCCGTTGCCTCTCTCAGGATCTCTGAGTTGTATTTATAAAGGAGCCGGGTTTCCGGAATATGCAGAAACAACATCTTGTGGCTGTTCGAGATCCCCGTAAGTGCGTTATGAACGGCATCAGTGGTGTGCAGATATAGGTCAATGGCATCCTGAAATTGCTTTAAGTTCAGCTTCACCAAGGCCCTGTAAGCTGTAACTGAGCTGTCTACGCCCTCTTCAAAATCAACCAAGCCTCTTTTTAAAATAGTGTTGATTTTGAGGACATGAGAAAGCCTTTGTTGAAGTACATCTACGTATTGTAGGTTGCTTACAATGACGGACAGCTTCTCTTTAGCCTGCGCAGAAAGAATCTGATCTATATCAATTTCATTCAAAGCGTCCAATATGCACTTCGTAGACCTAAAATCTTCGCAGGCGTATATCTCAATACGCTCGAGCGATTTCTCCAAAATCTCAAACGTATTCAGGATGTGAGGAATAGTAGTAGTCGATATCGTTAATGGCAGTGTCATTAAAATAGATCAACCGAGATCTTCTGAAGGAATAATGTGAATAAAATATCATCTGCCACTGAAATGGTATTGGCTGTAACTAAGACCGTAATCTCTTCCTGATAGGAATCTGTAATTTGGATCTCTGTTTTTTCCGATAAGGCCATCTCCTCAAGCCCGTGATGAATCAGGGTATAGGTGTTTTCATCGCTTTGCTCGATACTCACATTAAGCAAGTCTCGAATATTTTGACCCAGTATATCTCTTTTATCAAGTCGAATGAGTTCCGCCGCAGACTTATTGCAAAAATCGACTAAACCATTACGATCAAACCCAATAAAACCATCTGCACAACCTTCCAAAATAGCCTCGCTCCTCATCTTTTCCTCTTCCAACTGCTGTAACTGAGACTGCTTAGCCTGCACTTTTTGATTGAAAAAATGCGCTCCAAAAAGTTCGGCTACTTTTTCCAGGTGTCCTTTTACTATTTCAGATTCCTGATACAAGAAGCAGAGTTCTATTACTCCGTACGCCTTACCCTTGAACGAAAGTGGGAATACTCCTATCCAAAGCGGGTCTATTTGCCCCAAACCAGAAGCTACTTTAATATAGCCTTGGGGAACATCTCGTAAAGTGATCTGCTCATTATCAAGAACAGCCTGGCCCACCATGCCGTCGCCATAGTTTATGACCAATTTGTCCTTAGATTTTGTGAGTCCGTATCCGGAAATTAATGACAGTTGTTCTTTTTCCTCGTCCGTCTTGTAGAGAGCTGCATGATAACACTTGATCTGCTTGCAGAGCTGATTAAGTACAAGTTGGTTAATATCTTCGCTCGTAGAATTTTGTAGAAAAAGCTTATTTATGGCATCAAAACCACTATTTAAATGCTGCTCGTTAAAAGTATCTTCAATACGCTTTTCTTCTTCCTTTTCAGTGACGTATTCGTTAACTACCTCACCGGTTTCGACGAATTCATTGATCTTCGGATTTTCAACGTATTTATAGGTGGTGTTAGGGACCTCGCCAATAACATTTGCTAATGGTTGAAGGACCCAACCTGGGAAGACCTTTCCAACGACCCAGACCAATGTTAAGCTGACAAGAACTATAACTATATACAACATCATAATACAAACATGATGATGAATGAGTACCTCTGAAATCCGCTAAATCGTGCATTTTTTAATAGGTAAAATTACTTATGAACGGCGGACCTAATCAATCCAAAATCCAAAAGATAGCTTCGGAGAAATCTGATATTTTAAGAAAAAAGTAGCTTTATGGAGCTAAAAAAGAGGTTTTAAAGTAGAGCTTGCATAATGATTAACACGCAAAAAAGACTTACTAATGATCAAGTATATCCCACAAATAAGGCTCTCAAAAGAGATCTTCCCGTCGAGGAGAAAATACATCCAATATTTTACAGTCGGTGATGGCCCTTCCTGAATGTGGGACATTAGACTTTAACACAACCACATCACCTGCTTTGCAAATCCTGGTTTCTCCGTTCGCTGTGAATTCAAACTCGCCCTCTAAAATATTGGCTACTTGTTCTTGGATATGATGATGTTCGGGCAACTCCGCGCCTGCTTTAATATTCCAGTAAGCATGAGTCATTGCTTCCGAATGTACAAACCTACCTTTAAACCCAGGCATTACTTCTTTTGCCTCTAGTTGATATATTGATGTAATGCCCATTTTAACCCTGTTTAGTTTTAATGCATCAAATTACACATTCATAGTTTTCCTTTTGACTCTTTTGCGGGTATCTTCAAGAATAATGCGGCTCATTTCCCATCCTATACTCTGTAACTATTATGTCACCTACCGATGTAATGCAAAGTGCGGATTTTGTGATATTTGGGAACGCCCTTCACCCTACGTAGATCTGAATTCGGCAGAACAAAATCTAAAAGCTCTCAAGGAGTTGGGTGTTAAAGTGATCGACTTTACCGGTGGTGAACCTCTGTTACACCGGGAAATTGACCAGCTTTTGACGTTAGCGAAGGATCTTGGATTTATCACTACAATTACGACCAATTGTTTGCTTTACCCCAATTGGGCGTCTAAACTAAAGGGCAAAATTGACATGCTTCACTTTTCGCTGGACTCTCCAAATGAAAGAGAACACAACGAATCGCGGGGGGTACGTTGTTTCCAATCCGTAATGAAATCCATTCAGATCGCCAATGAGTTGGATGAAAGACCGGATATTATCTTCACTGTTTTCGAAAGCAATGTCGATCAAATAAAAGCGGTATACAATGAAATATGCCGCCCAAATAATCTGGTTTTGATTCTAAATCCGGCTTTTGACTATAATAATGTAGACACAGGAATGGTCATGTCATCCGAGACACTTGAGCAAATATCAAAATGGGGTAAGAAATCCGGGGTTTATTTAAATGAAGGGTTTATTCAGTTAAGGAAGGACGGCGGTAATCATGTTAGTAATCCAGTTTGTAAAGCGGCAAGTTCTACTATTGTGATCTCACCAAATAATGAATTAGTGTTACCCTGTTATCATTTAGGCCTAAAAGAAATACCTATAAATGGCGAACTCACAAAACTTTACCGCTCCGAAGAAGTCCAAAGGTTAGTTGCTTTGGAAGGTAGGCTTCCCGAGTGTGAGGGTTGTACTATCAACTGCTACATGCAGCCATCCTTTGCCGTTGAAATCAATAAATATTGGTGGAAGGCACTTCCCAGTACTATTAAATACAACCGGTTAAAAGGAACCTGGAAGGAGTTGGTTAGAAACTAAGTTGCGACCTGACCCTAAAATACTAACCGATCTTGTTCGCATTAAAATGCCCTTTGGAAAATACAAAGGCACAGTTATTTGCGATTTGCCAGTACATTATTTGGAATGGTTCCATAACGAAGGTTTCCCAAAAGGTAGGCTAGGAATGTTGTTAGCCACCATCTATGAAATAAAAGTAAACGGGCTATCTCATTTGCTTCAGCCTCTTAAATAAGAAAGTTTCCCATGAGGACTGTATTATTTTATAAATTTGGAAGGATTGGTATGCTATGAGTGCTACTTACCTCAAAAGGTATGCTCTGTTGAGGAAGAACGTTTTAGAATCGACGGTTTTTGTTTATGATTAGACAATTGCCAAGGGCTTCAGCCCAGGGTTTCAGGCTGAAAAGGAAAAGGCTTTAGCCAATAACTAACCACAGATGCCATTTATCAAAATTTGGATTCATGCCGTATGGTCTACTAAAAACAGAGTTCCTTTACTTAAAGAAGGGATAAGAAAGTCTGTTATCGACCATATCAAAGCAAATGCCAAAGAAAAAGGTATTTACTTAGACTGTACTAATGGGCATCTAGACCATTTACATTTGTCTTATCTCGCTAAAAGGTGACCAAACACTGGCTAAAACAATGCAACCCATTAAAGGTGAGTCAGCGTTTTGGATTAATCAACAAGATTTAATCAAGGGCAAGTTTGCTTGGCAAAGCGAGTATTTCGCTGTATCGATAAGCGAATCCCAATTGAATAAGGTGCGAAATTACATCTCGCGTCAACAGGAGCATCACCACAAAAAGAGCTTTCAGGAGGAATATGAACAATTCATGAAGAAATACAGTTTTGATAAATTTAGTGGCTAAAGCCTTTCTTTGTCATATGAATTGCCACGGGCTTAAGCCCGTGGCAATTATTCAGAAAATGATCTCCTTTTTCCTGAAAGCCATTCTTCGCTAAAACATAGGCTTACGAAAGAACTTTGATTCAGATGTAATAGAAAGAAACTGCTTTTTCGATCAGTAACATCTATATTATTCGCGCCTCTTAAATAAAAAGCTTTCCAATTTAAATAGTTCTAATATTATCTTGCAGGCTTAACCTAATAAGCATGCAATGAATAAATACGTCTACTCCATTATTCTATTATCCCTGTTTTCGATCTGCTGCATTGCCCAAAAAAGACAGATGGAACACGCCGATTTCGACACTTGGAATCGAATAAGAAATGAGAAAATATCTACGGATGGAAAATATGTAGTTTATCACCTGGCTCCCGGCAAGGGAGACCAAATTATGAATGTCACCACCATCCAAGGTAATGAATTGCTAAGCCTACCACGTGCTGAGAATTCAACTATTACCTATGATTCCAAGCATGTTATTTTCCGTATCAAACCTGCACTTGATTCATTGAACAGAATGAGGCGAAATAAGGTGAAAAAAAAAGACCTGCCAAAGGACAGCCTTGGGATTTATAATCTTGATAATAAGGGAGTTACTAAGATCTCCAGTGTGAAAAATTATAAAACTCCGAAAAAGTGGGGTGGTTATTTGGCTTATCAGTTAGAAGAGATTAAAGCAAAAAAAGATACTTCAAAATCCGATTCCACCAAGGCTAAGAAACCTAAAAAGAAAAAGGGCAAGAAGGTAAACAAGGAAAATGGATATCATTTGGTGGTCATGAATCTCGAAAATGGCAGTCAGGACACTATAAGGTATGTTTTGGATTACTTGTTTGCTGAAGAGGGTAAAGCATTGATGTATTCTACTACGGGTGTGGACAGCACTATTCTACCCGGAGTGTATCATATGGATCTAAATAATGGGACTGCTACTCCCTTAACCCGTTCCAAGGGAACGTACAAGCAGTTAGCCTTATCCAAAGACGGCCAACAAGCAGCCTTCCTATCAGATCTGGATACGACTAAAACGCTCGTTAGGAATTTCCAACTTCGGTATTGGAAAGCAGGACTTGACTCGGCAACTGTGAAAGCGGATAACAGTAGTACCGGCACACCCACAGGCTGGGTAGTCAATGAAAATGGCAACCTATCCTTTTCAGATAATGGTTCCAGGCTGCTTTTCGGCACTTCACCAAAACCTATCATCCAGGACACTACCTTGCTTCCTGAGGAGATCGTAAAAGTAGAGATTTGGGGTTATAAAGACAGCCGATTGCATACTCAGCAAAATATTGAAGTTGAAAACGACAAGAAGCAAAGCTTTGTAGCCTGGATGTCAACAGACAATTTCAATATTGTACAAGTAGCCACTGAATCGGTACCGGATGTTCGAGTAGATGAGCATGTGGCAGGCGATTACGCCTTAGGTATTTCTAACCTGGCTTACCAAAAATTTATCTCCTGGGAGGGTTGGCCACGACATAATGATTTTTACCTCATTGATCTAAAGACGGGTAACAACACTGTGATTGCCAAAGATGTGAGAGGTAATGGCAATATTTCTCCCGGTGGAAAGTATAGTTATTGGTACAATGCCGAAGATTCCATCTGGTATACGTTCAACAATAGCTCTCAAAAGACGGTAAAAGCTTCTGAAAAAATACCTACGTCCATGGCCAACGAGCTTATGGATACTCCTAACCTTCCCGGAGCTTATGGTATTGCAGGCTGGACAGAAGATGACAAGTATCTGTTAATTTATGATCGTTACGACATCTGGCAGGTTGATCCGGAAGGCGCAAAAGGCCCGGTTAACCTAACCAACGGCCGAAGTGACAGAATGCAGTATCGCTACCTTGACTTGGATAGAGAAGAACAGAGCATTAACTATAAGTCATTGCTATTAAGTGCGTTCAGCGAAGTGACCCGAAACGGTGGGTACTACGAGCTCAAGCCTGGGAAACCCTTGAAGAAATTAGTCTTTGACAACCATCGCTATCGCAGACCCATAAAAGCAGAAAAAAGTGACGAGTTCGTTTTCACAAAGGAGAATCATTCTACATTTCCCGATTTACTCGCCAGTACCGCTTCTTTCAAAAAAGTAACTAAGCTGAGCAATGCCAATTCAAATATGGGTGAGTACAATTGGGGTTCTGTGGAGCTTTATAACTGGACTTCCCTAGACGGTATTCCACTGGAAGGATTACTCTATAAGCCTGAAAACTTTGACCCCAGCAAGAAGTACCCCATGATCACTTATTTCTATGAGCGAAACTCAAATAACCTGAACCGTCATTGGGGCATTGTTCCGATCCGGTCGATTGTAAACCCAGCATTTTACGCTAGTCGTGGGTACATTGTATTCATTCCGGACATTGTTTATCGAACGGGTTATCCGGGAGAAAGCTGCTACAATGCAGTAATACCCGGCGTAACCCAGTTGATCAGTGAAGGATTTGTAGATGAGAACAAATTAGGTGTCCAGGGTCACAGTTGGGGAGGTTACCAGACGGCTTATTTGGTCACTAAAACGAATATTTTCGCAGCTGCCGAGGCGGGTGCGGTTGTATCCAATATGATCAGTGCGTATGGTGGAATTCGTTGGTGGACCGGTTTGAGCAGAATGTTCCAATACGAGCATACACAAAGTAGAATTGGCGGAACGCTTTGGGAATACCCAATGCGATTTATAGAGAATTCACCCATCTTCTATATCGATAAAATCCAGACCCCATTGCTACTAATGCACAATGATGCGGATGGACATGTGCCGTGGTACCAGGGTATAGAGATGTATGTAGCGCTGAGAAGGTTAGGCAAGCCTTCCTGGATGTTGAACTACAATGGGGAACCCCACTGGCCCACCAAGTGGGAAAATATCCGCGACTTCAACGTCCGAATGCAGCAGTTCTTCGACCACTATCTCAAAGATGAGCCTATGCCTAAGTGGATGGCGGAGGGTGTACCTGCTGTACAAAAAGGTATTGATCCCGGATTGGAATTGATGAAGGAATAGAGTTTTAGTCGTCAGACCACTCAAAGTGGTCAGACGACTGATAGAAAACTAGGTTATAAAGTGTTAATTATGAAAAAACTGATTCCTATATTATTGCTTCTGGCAGCCTGCAATACTAGCGTGGAAATAGATTATGAAGAGCCAAAAGCCGAAGATATCCATGCCCTCCTGGACGATTGGCATAAGGCCGCTGCCAATGCCGATTTTGAAAAGTATTTTAGCTATTTCGAAAGTGATAGCTCCATTTTTATGGGTACGGACGCCACGGAGCGCTGGACTGTTGCGGAATTCAGGCCCTGGAGTAAGCCTTACTTTGATCGAGGAAAAGCCTGGAGTTTTAAAGCTACAGAACGAGTCATTTATTTTTCAAAGGATAGAAAGACCTCTTGGTTCGATGAAGTTTTGGATACTCCTAATCTCGGACCCTCGCGTGGAACAGGCGTGTTGACCAGGACTCTTGAGGGTTGGAAAATATCCCACTACAATCTTACTGTGCCCATACCTAATGAGATCGTCGGAAATGTAGTAGAGCAGATTGATAGCGTTTTGAACAAATAATTTTAGTCGTCCGACCACTCCAAGTGGTCTGACGACTTTTATTACCTTATTCCACACCTGCCGGAGCAGCATCTATGAAATTGGTCTTAGCATATGATTCAGGCTTATCACCTACTTTAGCACCTCCGGTTAACATGGACTGCATATCAGGGGTAAAGAAGGTATAAGGAAACTGCAAATCCGGTTTGCTTACCTCATCCAACTTATCGGTGAACTCCTGTGGAATATCAAAATCAAGTGCGTGTACGGTCTGCTCAAGCTGATTCAATTTAGTAGCACCCAAAATCACGCTAGACACTCCAGGACGATTAGCCACCCAGTTAATTGCTACAGAGGCCATAGGCTGATTGACCTCTTTGCTTACTTCTTCCAGCAATTTTACGATCTCCCAGTTCTTGTCGGTGAACTTGTCAAAAGCGGGGTTTCCAGAACCTGCCAAAGAGGCCAGCCTGCCTTCTCCGCTTACCGCGCTTTCGGAAGGTTTGTATTTGCCAGAGAGTAACCCACTAGCCAACGGGCTCCACACCATTACTCCCATACCTGTCTGCTGTCCTAAATCAATGTATTCATTCTCGATGTTTCGCTCCGTTAAGGAATACTCCATCTGCAACGCAGAAATGGGCTCATACCCCCTCCACTCTGCAATAGTTTGGGCTCTGGAAGCGTACCACGCAGGGACATCCGACAAACCAATGTGTCGGATTTTGCCTTGTTGAACTAAATCGTCCAGCGTGCGCATCACTTCTTCAGGCCGGGTAAGCGTATCCCAGGTATGGAGAAAATATAGATCAATATAATCCGTATTCATTCTCTTTAAAGAGCCTTCAACTGCATTTAGAATATGTTTTCGCCCGTTACCTCCCGCATTTGGGTTTCCAGGCTCTCCATTGTAACTGAACTTGGTCGCAATAACCATCTTATCCCGCAAACCACGGTCTTTTACAAATTCCCCAAGCCATGTCTCACTGGTTCCATTTGTGTAGAGATCGGCAGTATCCACAAGGTTGCCTCCGACATCAACATAGTGGTCAAACAACTCTTTGGCGCCTTTTTTCTCAGCGCCCCAACCCCATTCGGAGCCGAACGTCATAGTTCCTAAAGCCAGCCTGCTTACGCGAAGGCCTGAATTTCCTAAAGTATAATACTCATTAAGTGCCATAATCTTTTATTTTCAAATTTTTAAAAATAGTCGTCTGACCACTTGGAGTGGTCTGACGACTTGCTCGCTTACTTCTTCAAATAATCAACCACATTTCCAATTGCCGCATTTACAGCTGGTTCTTCGAAATAAAGTTGTTGTTGGTTAAAATCATTGAGCCAGGTTATTTCCTTTGAGCCACCTAGCAATGCGTAAAACTGCTTTGCTCCTTGAGGCACAGCCCCACTTTCACTATGAACAATATAAACCGGTTGTTTGATTGTGCTTGCCACAGATATTCCATCAAAAGTCAACCAAGGTTCCCAACTGCTGACTGCAAAGCGATTATCATATACACCTCCTGCCGCTTTAGCCGGATTTAGATAGTAGTCAAATATATTATTAGGTACATACATAGCGCTGAGTGGATCCAGTTCGCTGGCGGCTAGCACGTACTGCATTTTCCCGGTTTCAGCATATTCTTGCTTCGCTTTTCTTGCGGACTCAAGGAGCCCATCTGTTCCTCCGGGACGAAAATCATAAATGTCCTTTGCTATTTCAGCATTGTGCAACCACGGGGCTACCAAGACCAAGTTTTGTATCCTTTCATCTTGTGCCGTTGCGTGCGCCATGTAGCCTGAACTGGCACAAACACCCAAACCTGAAAGCTGTTTTTTATTCACCGCTGGGTGGGTACTTAAAAAATCTACGGCTGCCCTGATGTCAGCTATTTTAAGGTTATAGTCCTCAACCTGACGGGGTTGGCCTTCACTCTCTCCAAAACCAGTGAAATCAAAAGTAAGTGCAATAAAGCCCTCTTGAGCAATTAAACTTGCATACTCATCAGGCATTTGTTCCTTAACACTTGTCCAGCTTCCGGTAACGACCACCGCCGGATATTGATTATCCTTGTCAAAACCAGTAGGAAGGAAAAGGTGCCCTTCAAGGTTGGTCCCATTGCTACTGAATACCACATCTTCCTTGGTAACTCCGGAATCAGTTCTGGCACCAGCAGCATGTACAGAATAAGTCTCAGGTTGCAACCCTGGCCATCCATTAAGCAAAATATTGGGATTAAAAAACTCTGTAAAATCAACGATCTTTTGATTTTCGACCCGGAAGATACCTACATATGTGTTGTTGTAGGGTTTACCTTCACCGGTGGTGATTGTTCCAGAATACTTCACTAACACTGTATTAGGATCTGCTGTAGCAAAGTACTTCCGATCATAAGATTGTTGATAATCCATAACACCCGTATACTGTTTTCTTATCTCTTCAATACCCCTCAACTGTTTTGGAAAGTTTGATGGTGCAAAAGGCATATGTTGGATCACGCCTTTGCTCATGGTGGCAAGAACATTTTCCAAATTTCTTTCTTCAAGCGCCTTGAAAAAACGATCAACAACCGCTGAAGCCTCAGTATCTTTCGATAAAGCTTTTACTTCATCATTCTTTACCACTTCAATTGCTTGTAAAGGCAATCCGGTATTACCACTTTGATCATAAACACTCAGATCAATGCGAGCCAGTTTCCATTCTTCATTTTCTTTGATATATTCAGTGTCGTACCCTACAAACACAGTCCATTGATTGCCTTCTTTGGCGTCATGTATGTAATGTGTGGCAATAGCATCCAACGTGGCCGAAGCACGCTCGCCGGCCACCCAAACCGAAAAGTTATGTGGTTGATGGACTGTCCCTCAAACCCAGGTAATAATGATTGCCACCCTGATACAATTTCATTGGGTGTCTTGAAACCTGCATCTCCTCCAAGAGCGGTATAGTCAACATAGACGGAGTCCGCCATGGTCTGCTTTACAGACTCCCAGTTGTGATTATCAGTTTCGTTAAATAAGGTTTTCATTAGACTGATTATCTCCGTCTGATCTATAGCTGAGCTTGCAGCTACCGTTTCTAGTGTGGCTTGCATTGTCGTATCGTTTTGTTGTGATCCATCCGTACAAGCCAGAAGTCCTATAGCGAGTACTGATGCAATAATTATTGTCTTCATGATATTTTCGTTTTCATTGAACATGGTTCAAATCTCGGAAGGTGACGCTCGCTGGGAACTACGCAATTCAAAGAGAGGAGTACAGATTTCAAAGAAATCGACTCAAAAGGACTTAGATGAAACTTTTACGGAAGTCTAAAGGCGTATTTCCGGTCTGTTTTTTAAAGAAATTGGCAAAGTGGTTTGGATAGCCATAGTATAATTCAAAAGCTATCTCCTTTACAGATTTAGTGGTATTCTGAAGTTTTGATTTTGCAAGCGCAAGCACATGCTTTTGTATATGGGCTGATGCAGGCGTATCCGTAATCCGCTTAACGATGGCATTAAGGTGGTTGGGGTGTATGTTCAGTTTATCAGCGTAAAATTGCACTTGATGAGGCTCACCTGAATCAAAAGACTGATCGGGATAGAAGCTGATCTCAATCAGAGTCTTGAAACGACTGACAAGTTCAAGATCGTTATCCCTATGCTGTTGAGACAACTTTTGATCCTTGATTGAATTCTCAAAGAGCCTGGATACACGGTGTAAAAGGACGTGGGTATAATGACGGATAACCGTCTTGCTGCCACTCTGATTCAAATTGAACTCAAACATCATCTCGCTGAAAGTGCTTAGAAAAGTACCGGCTTGATCATCATTAAGTTCCAGGGGTATAGTGTTGTCCACCAGTAAAAAAGGGAACATCTCAGTAAGTCGTTTCTCACTCAATTCTCTGTAGAAATCTTCCGAAAAGATGATATAATATCCCTCCCAATCAGGTGCAATGTCCCAATGGATGATTTGATACGGGGAATTAAAAAAAACAGTAGCTCTTAAATCTTTGGTCGAAAAATTACCCGTGGTTGTATGACCGGTACCGTCTAACTTTAAAGCGATGGCGTAGAACTCATGCTTGAAGGGTGGCATTCGGTGTTTCACCGTTTTCATGTTATCATCAAAACTGCGAATGTCGAAGTCATCCCACCTGGGTGGCGGAATGTTTATGGCATGGCAATATTCTGCTAGGGTTGTATAATGCTCCAAATTTATCTTATTGTTATTGTGAAGTCGTCAGACCACTTCGAGTGGTCAGACGACTATTCACTCTAAAATATTTTGTCCCGAATGTCATCGAGCATAACATCCGTTGATTGTAGCTCAAAGGCTTCGATATCCCTAGGAACATCAAGTAATTCATACGCCAAGTTTACACTGACGAACCCTGAGTTTCTGCGGACATAATCATTATAAGAACTAAATTCCCAATCACTTAAATCATTCACCAAACCGGCCTTGACCGGATTTTGATGAATATAATGAAAACAAATAAATGCCTGATCCTGCTCACTTAAATGTTTAGCTTTTGCCTTCTGTTGAAATAGCGAGCCTTTACTCTTATTCTGGATGTTTATTGCTCTGGTATATGAGCTTTGCAATGTACCAACCTTACGAACTAAAGAGTGTATTTCCGAATCCTGAGTTTCATCTGATACTTTAATCAATAGATGGTAGTGATTTGGCATCAGGCAGTAGGCGACTATATCACAGTATTTGGTAAGCTCATTCTTTATCTTCCTTAAAAAGAACTGATAGTTAGAGTTATTGAAGAATATATTCTGTTGATTATTCCCTCGATTGTAAACATGGTATAGTTCTCCCGGAATAAATCTCATTTTAAAATGGTTAGTTTTAGTCGTCAGACCACTTCGGGTGGTCAGACGACTGCTTCTAAGAACAATTATTTTTAAAAGTATTTCGTCTCAAACTTATCGAATCCCACGGTTTCAGCTTCTACCACTTTCACTTGCGTGACAACAGCATTTGATGGCCCCCGGTTACACCATTCTACCAGTTTCTTCAATCTCTCTTCGTTGCCTTCAGCCTCAATATAAACCGAGCCATCAGATTGGTTTTTCACAAATCCTTTAACGCCTAATTCAACGGCTTTCGTTTTAGTATTGGCACGATAGAACACGCCTTGTACTTTACCAAATACTGAAATATTATAGTGTTTCACTTCGTATTAATACTATACCGAAACTAAGCCTAGTCGTCAGACCACTCTAAGTGGTCAGACGACTCTTTGGGTAATTTCAACTCCAGATGAAGTTCCTATCCGATCAGCTCCAGCGTTGATAAGTTCCACGGCTTGTTTATATGTTTTAATGCCTCCAGACGCTTTTATCCCGACATTGGAAGGAAGTTCAGCACGCATGAGTTTAATGTGCTCCACCTTAGCTCCTTCCGGTGCGAAGCCTGTGGACGTCTTTACAAAATCTACACCCGCATCAGCACATATCCTGCAAAGTGTCTTGATCTCTTCGTCATTCAAATAAGCGGTTTCAATGATCACTTTAAGTATCTTATACTCGTCATGCGCCAACTTGCTACATTTGGCGATCTCTATCTTCGGCCAGTTCATGCCATCCTTAAATGCGGAGGAATTGATCACCAGATCAAGCTCATCGGCACCATTACGGATGGCAAGCTTCATTTCCTCAACTTTGGTTTCAGTCATATTATAACCTAAAGGAAAACCAATAACGGTAACCAGTTGGGTGTCTGCTTCACCTATTTCGCGTTTGGCACGCTTAACCCAAAAAGGAGGAACACATATCCCTAATAGCTCATGCTCCCTGGCCTCTTTGACCAGGAGATCTACCTGTTTACCCGTAAGTGTGGGTTTGAGATTGGTATGTTCAATAAACCGATTGATGTTTTGCATACCCTTAAGGTAGTGTATGAATAGGTTTTGATCAATTCAATTGATCAGATTAGTGAACGAGGCTACATTCTTTGCAAAACTTTCTTTTTCCCACAGGGCGTTTCTTGGGCTTACGCTTATGACCAAAATAAGAGGGATCTGAATATTGTGGTTTGCGCATTTTACGGGCAAGCTTGCGATCCTCCTTAGCATTAGCTCTCATCCGAGCTTCAAATTCATCTACTTTTTTATCTAGGTTTTTGTTATATGCCGCGTTGAAAGATTTCTTTTTTGCCTTTTTGATCGTGCGTTTTTCAGCTTTCTCTTCTACAGGAGTGTATGGAGCAAATGAATTACTTCTTTCCTCTATGTTCTTGGTTTTACTCTTCTTCTTTTTTTGAGAAAATCCCATTAGAGAAGACAAGCAGAGAACGATCAAAACAAAGTATCGCATAGTACTTTTATTGTAGAACTTTAAAAGTAGGGAATTATTGTAATCTGTCGCTACCAGAGTAGTAAACCATAAGTTAGTGATTGAGTAACAAGACTTCCGAAGTTTTGAAAACTTCGGAAGTGTATAAGTATCATAGCAAGTTAGGTAGCGCCCGACCAATACTTTCAAACTGAAATTGGTACCTATTATCTATCATTCGTCTAGGAGCTACATATCTGCTCTTTAAGATTAACTCAGTCTCCGTTTGAATAATTCTTGCACCCATCTCAAGTAACCATGTGGGTGTGGGGATACCAAATTTAATGCCCACAGCTTCCCTTAAAGCTTTCATAAGTACTTTATTTGTGACCGGATTCGGAGCTGCCAAATTAAATATGCCTGAGAGCGAATTACTATTAATAAGATAATCCATCATAGTCGTAAAGTCGTCTTGATGAAGCCAACTGACCATCTGATTTCCCTCCCCTTGATGACCTCCCAGACCGAATTTGGCCAGTTTTAGAAGGGGTTGGAGCGCTCCACCTTTACGTCCGAGGACAATCGCAATTCTTGCAATTGCTTTACGTGTATTAGGAAGCTCAAATGCATTGAAGGCCTCTTCCCATTTTTGACAAACATCAACCGAAAATCCATCTCCCATTTCACCTGATTCATCCATAGGCATGTCCAATGAATGTCGATAGATGGTAGCAGATGAGGAATTAATCCAAACTTCTGGGGGCTTCTTACAGCCCTGAATAGCTTTACCAATGGCTTGAGTAGAATCAATTCGGGAGGAATAGATCAAAGCTCTATTCCGTTGAGTATACCTGCAATCAACGGACTTACCACTAAGGTTGATCACGGCTTTAGCACCTTCTAGCTCACTAGTCCATTCTCCCAGAGACCTCCCATCCCAGAGCACCACTTTAGCTTCCGAAATGTGAGCTTTTTTTCTTGAAAGAATAACGAGTTCCTTGCTATCCCGATAGTAGTCAGTCAAACATCTGCCTAGAAAACCACTGCCCCCTGCTATAACTATCTTATCCATGGCTGTTTTTAAAGCGTTTAAAAGAAAAGAACCAATAATACAGCGCCAGTGTCCATGGAATGATAAGAACCAAAATTATAATCACAGGTTGTGACACATTAGATTCAGCCCCTATCCAAATAAGGCCAAGAGCAGCAGTAGCTACGAATAAATAGATATCCAGTAATTTGCATCTCTTTCTGGCCGCCACATAGACCCATGCCCCAACATACTGAGCAAAACCAATGAATAACTGAAATAGTAAAAAAATGCTCGTATACCTTTCATTGATCAAACAGGCCATGCCTAAAATGAGTGCCACTACTATCAACAGGCTCTGAATATAGAAATTGATCTTAGCCATGATTATTGATTTTGAGCTTTCTTGCGAAGGTTGAAGAATACAAAGAGGTTGAAGAAGTGCATACCTCCCAGGATCAGAATTATTGCACCGATCTTAAGACTAAGTTTTTCAATAACATACTGTATAGTATGGATCTCGTCAAGAATACGAAGGGTATAGACAGCATAGCCGATATTAATAAGGTAGAAGCCCACTAGCAGAAGTCTGTTTACACTATCGGCTAAAGTTTCATCACTATTAAAGATCTCAATTAGAAAAACCCGACCGTTCTTGAATAATGTTCGTGCCACCCAAACTGTAAGTAATATAGTGATGGGCAGATAAAGTGCGTAGGTTAAAATGACGTAGTTCATGATTTTAAGAGTTTATATTAATTATTCATTTTTTTCAGAAATTATTGAAAATAACATTTAAATAAAAAAACTAAAGTTTTAGCAACATCTTGAAGAACCAGTTTTTATCAGAGCGGGTGAACTTGTCCAGCGCACCATCAATCTTGCTTGAAAAATCCTTCAGATCAGATGTCACTGTCTTGAATTCTTTGACTTCATCTGACTTGCCCTTTACGGCCTGAACCTCTCCTAATACCTTTAAAATAGGTTCAATCTCTCGCTTTCGCCTTTCTCTCGATACCTGTCTGGCCAGCTCCCAAATATCTTTCCCTGCACGATAGTGGTCCTTTCGCTCCCCAACAATTAATTCCTTCTCCACTATACCCCAATCCATTAATGCACGAATGTTCATATTCGCGTTACCTCGGGAAATCTTTAACTCTTCCATAATATCGTCTGTGGTCAACGATTTAGGAGATATTAGAAGTAAAGCATGTATCTGGGCCATTACTTTGTTTATACCCCAACTGGAACCCAGTGTACCCCAGGCTTGAATGAATTTATGCCTTCCTTCCTTATAATTCATAGTTCAAAGATATTCAGTTTTCTTTATTTTCAAAATTTATTGAAAATAAAATATAAAATAATTGTACGGATTAGTACCCAATGACTTTGCGTTCTTCCAATAAATAGTGTTTATCTCGATTTCGCCTCAAGCATGGTTTGTTGCCTGCGATAAACCCAGGGGGTAATGGGCTCTTCTAGTGACCAAACCCCAATCTTTGATGATCTTGCCACCTCTTGAACCTTTAGAAGCTGGGGGTCTTTTTTTCGTTCCCTAACCATCGCCAAGCCTTGTTCTAGCAACAGATCATGGATTTTACTCCCGTTCTTCAATGTGATAACAGCTAGTTTATTTCCAAAAAAATCCTTTCCCCTAAACTCAATGGTTACTTTTTTCTTGAGAAGCATTTTTTTAGAAAAGGCAGTTGCTTCATTACTGAATTCCTGGCCAGATTCCGGGGCATCAACTTCACTCAGCATGACACGAACCACTTCTTTGTCCTCGTCAAGGAACTCAAAGGTATCGCCATTAATAACATCAGTAATCTTAGTTTGAAAGCCTTGTGCATGGAGATTATAGGCGCCCACACACAACAAAAGAACCATCCAACTTCTCATATTCAATCTGTTTTGCTTATTTATACGGACTTCTTATATTGTGGGAACCAGGTATGTAAGATTTTTGGTGAAGTCGTATTATTTGCAGTACTGATCTAGGTTGTACTGACTCTTTTTGTCGCCGAGCTCTAGCGCCTTCTGCCAACTCTTGCAAGCACCGCTAGGTTGGTTCATGCGATACTGGATATTGCCTTTCATCTTAAAGTAAGATGCTTCATCGGGTTTAAGTTCAATGGCCTTATTAATAGGTCCCAAACCTCCACCAAAATCTCCTACAGCCATTTTTGTATTGGCCAGGTCATAGTAGGCACGATCGTCATCCGGACTTAATTTTACAACCCGGTTATAATCGCTCATAGCCCCCTCGAAGTCTTCCGCCTCTTCCTTGATATAGGCACGGTTATAATAGGCATTGGGGTTATTCGCATCCAATTCAATGGCCTTGTCAAGGTCTGCCAATGCAGCCCGGGTGTTACCGATATAAGTATAAGCAGTAGCCCTGCTAATATATAGCGAAGACGATTTGGTTCCTGATTGTATAAGTTGTCCAATATCCTTTATAGCAGCACCGTAATCCTCATTTTCTAGAAGTGCATTGGCACGATGTTCCAGTAATTGAGGATCCTTATTTCCTAATTCGATTGCCCTGTCATAATATGACAATGCCCTCACGTAGTCTTCAAGCCCATAATAAGCTTCGCCCAGATAGTAGATAATTTCAGGATCCTCCTCATCTGTTATTTTTCTGAATTGGGCTAAACTCTCAACCGCACCCTCGAAGTCTTCTTTCTTGTAGTAGGTTTCACCTCGATTTTGATAGGCTTTGGCGTAGGTATTGTCAATTTTTATTGCTTCATCAAAGTCACTGATGGCCTCATCATATCGTTCTAAAAGCTGTTTAGCCTTACCACGGTTATTATAGACCAGCGCGGTTTTATAGTCATTGCTAACAGCTTGGTCGTAATCTGAAATAGCACTTTCGTAGTTCTTTACCCTGAACTTGGCATTACCTCGATGGTAGTAGGCGCTAGCATAATTACCATCCTTGGCAATCGCTTTGTTTGCCATGGAAATGGCCTCTTCGAAATCTTTAGCTTCATAATAAGCGTGAGCCAGATTGTGAAAGGTTTCCGCATCATCCACGCCTGCAGAAACGGCTTGCTTTAACACTTCTAAAGCACCGGTGTAATCCTCAAGCTGATATCTGGCATTTCCTAAATTCTTGTAGGTTTCACCATCCGCATATTCGGTACTCAATACTTTTTCAAGACTGATAACAGCATTTTCAAAATCACCTGAAGCGTATTGGCTGTTTCCTAGGCCATAATAGAGTAAGCCTCCTCCAGCCCCAAGCGAACTTGCCTTTTCCAAGTCTTTTAAAGCCCCTGATTGATCGCCGGTTTTGAATTTTGACACCCCGAGATAGAGGTACTCCTCTTTTGAACCATTGCCATCGGCAACCGCATCGTTCAAATCAGAGATTACAGTTTCGTAATTACCCAATTCGTAGTTAACTGAACCTCTATTTCTCAGAGCGACAGCATAATCAGGCTTGATCTCCAGGGCCTTATTAAAATCTGAAAGCGCCCCGTTGAAGTCTTTCCCCAATAGTTTTGCCTTCCCTCGGTTGTTATAGATAATCTCATCATTCGCCCCGGCAGCAATGGCCTTATCATATGATGCAATAGCTCCTGAATAATCCTCTTGCCTAAATTGCGCATTACCCAGGTTATATAAAACGCGTGGGTCAGAAGCGCCTTTTGAGACCGCTTGTTTTAGAAAATTCACCGCTTCATCATACGACTTCAGCTCGTAGTGGGATACTCCAATCTTGGCTAAAAGATCTGCCGAACCTGCGTTGGCAGGAAGATTATCTAACGCTTTTTGATAGTTACCTAATTCAAAGTAAGACACTCCTAATTTCTCAGAAATATCATTTGCTTCTGCACCATACTTCTTGGCATTTTCCAGGGCCTTCAAAGTACCTCTGTAATCCTTGTCTTCAAAACTGATCAGTCCGCTGTAATAATGAATATCTCCGGAGGAGCTGCCTTCTTTGATAGCACGATCCAAATAGGTTTTGGCTTGATCTTTATTACCCAAACGGTAATAAGAAAGGGCCAGCATTTTTACAATGGGTTTGGTCATACCTGAAGCCTCTTTCGCCTGCTCTAAATCCCGGACAGCTGTATTGAAATCACCGGCTTTATAACTGGCTTCGCCCCGGTTCAAGAGTGCGCGGCCGTAGTCAGGTTTGATTTGAAGGGCTTTATTATAATCGGCCAATGCCCCTGAAGTATTGCCTGAAAGCGCCTTGGCCTTCCCCCTATTGTTGAATAAAACATGATCATCAGATTTGATCGAAGCGGCCTTATCATACACTCCTATGGCTTTACTGTATTCCTGATTTTTGTAATACACATCTCCAAGGATCTTAAATGTATTATAATCAGACACACCTGCATTTACTGCTTTTTCAAGATCGCTTATAGCGCCCGCCTGGTCACCAGAATTGTACTTTGATGTACCGAGCATAAAGTAGATGTCCCCTCCTGCTCCACTTGCTGCGGCCTGGTCTAAATACTGAATCGCCGCTGCATAATTCTTATTATTGTAGGCAGATGTTCCTAACATTAGGTCCAGCCCTGAAACGGTAGAACCGTTGGCCTTAGCTTTTTCCAGGTATGAATAGGCCTCTTTATTGGCCTTGGTTTGGTACAACGAAACCCCTAACATTTCTGCCAAAGGTTCACTGTCAGCACCACGTTGTACGGCAGACTTTAAGGTGGCCGCCGCTTGAGGATAGTCTTTCAACTGGTAATAAGCGGTACCCAGCTGCGCATATTTTTCTCCTTCCAATGACACCTTGTCTTTAAGCTTTTCAAGGTCGTTTTTCAAGCCGGTCCAGTTACCGTTTTTGTAGTAAGCCTGGGATCGATTATCCAACGCCTTGCTGTAGTCCGCCTTAAGTTCGAGCGCTTTATTGTAATCGGCTATAGCCTTATCATACTGATCAAGGTTAAACTGTGCTTTCCCACGATTATTGTAAATGACATGGTCGTTATCTTGAATGGCAAGCGCTTTGTCATAGTTCGCAATGGCCAGGTAATACTCCTCCTTTTGAAATTGCAGATTTCCTAAATACCTATAGGCGTCATAGGTGGTGGCGCCTTCAGTAATCGCACGGTCCAGATCAGGAAGTGCCTCATCATATTTTTTTAACTCATAGCGCGCCAACCCACGATTGAGATAGATCTCAGCCTCATTATTACCTTTGCTCAGAGCTTCAGATAAGAGCTCATTTACAGCCCCGTACCGCTTGTTCTCAAAATAAATCTTCCCAAGATTTATGTATACTTCGGGATTGGTGACACCCGCGCGTTGAGCCTGCTCATAAACCAGCTTGGCTTTATTCAAATTACCCTTTTCGAAGTAGGCATTACCGATGTAAACCCTAAGGTCAGGGTTTTCACTTCCACGTTGTAAGGCACTTTCCATGTCACTCAAACCGGCATCAGTTTGCCCCGACTTATAGAGTGAAATGCCTTTTTTCTCAAAGACCTCAGCCGTCACCTTACCCAGTGTAACCAAGGTAGTGAAGTCTTGAGCGGCCTTGTTCCAGTTTTCAGAATCGTAGTGGGCTATTGCTCGGTTTTCAAGTGCTTTTTTGTGGTTTGGGTCAATTTGCAAAGCCCGATCATAATCTGAAATGGCTCCATTTAGGTTATTACCGTTTTGTTTAGCCTTGCCTCGGTTATTAAATAAACTAGCATCATTAAGGCCTGCTGAAACTGCCCGGTCATAGTACTGAATGGCAGATGAAAAGTCCTCGTTTCGAAACTTCGTATTGCCTAGATAATAGAATCCTTCAGGTTGGTTGAACCCACTTCCAATGCCATTCGAAAGGTCTTTATCCGCTTTATCATACTCCTTAAGTTCATAGTAAGCCATACCACGATATCCGGCTACGTCCGGAGACGTTACCTTCCCTTTTTCGGCGGCATCGAAATCATCAATGGCAGCTGAATAGGCCTTGGTTCGGTAGTTAGCAATACCACGCTTTAAGAAAACTTCTTTGTTGGAGAATTTAGAATTTATCAGTTGCGAATAATCCAGGATAGCCGATTTATAGTTACCGGCATCCAGCTTGTCATTAGCCTTTTGATAAAGAGCCGCTTCGGGATCATCCTGCCCGTAGGCCAAACCTGTAAAAAACACAGCGGCAAATAGTACCCACTTTTTCTTCATGAATGCAAAGAATTGACTGTAAGTAAAGTTATTACTTTTAGTGAAACATCCGTCTTTTGATATTCATCTGGCAGCCGCATGTTATGTGACCGGCAAGTAGTAATTTTCTTATAAAAGCGGTAATTTCAATGGCAAACCAAAACCAAAAGACATGAAAAAGTTATTGATAGTATTGCTGTTGCTTCCTGCTACCCTGTTTGCTCAGGACGAGCAAAAAGTAAGGGATCAAATCATGGGATTAATAGGTTTCTATGCAGAGCGCGTGAGTCAGCTAGCAGAAGCTATTCCGGAAGGTAAGTATGGATACCAACCATCCGATAAGGTAAGAACTGCCGGTGAAGCGGTAATGCATTTAGCTTCGGCGAATTATTGGCTGTCCATGAAAATGGGGGCAGAACTGCCTTCCGGTATGGATTTAATGACCTATGAGAAATCCGTTACTGGTAAGGAGAACATTAAAGCCGAGCTGGTCAAATCGTATAAATTTTTAGCGGCTTCCGCCAAGGCTGTAAAAGACGATCAATTATTGGAAGCCGTTGAGTTTCCCGGAGGAATGCCTATGAACAAGCGAGGCGTGATGCTTGTAGCACTTTCACATGTTAGTGAGCATATGGGGCAGTTGATCGCTTATGCTCGTGCGAATGATGTGGTACCGCCGTGGAGTGAGTAAGTTTTATCGAGATGTTGTTGGTGGCAACACCAACAACGGCTGAAATTACCTAGTTTGAAAGTATTAATCTTGGAGAATACCTTATTTCATGAAATCAAAACTTAACTTAATCATCATACACTTATTTCTCTTTGTTAGTTGTAGCCAAGACGAAGAGGCATCAAATACTGATAATACATCACCCATTCTACGAGGTGTTGAGATAGTAGATAATATTGAGGACAGTCGCTTTTCAATGGAATTTACCTACACCGATTCTGTCATCACCAGTATAATTGTTGTTGAGACTAATGAATTATTTGCAACCTATGAATATGATTTGAATAAGAATTTAATTAGGTCAAATTGCTTATGTAACGCTGATTTTGC
>JBCCOE010000043.1:0-36833 GCA_039025475.1 Bacteroidota bacterium
ACCCTGTTATTTTAAAGAAGTAGATGGAAAATTTCTGGTTTTTAGGACGGAAGATCAAAAGACGCTTAAATCTGTGAATTATTCTCCGGCTGATTTAAGATCTATATTAGATCAATAGTTATCTCCCATGTAAACTGTGTCTCCTAAGTGGTTTCCGGTCATCTTTACAGGGCTGGTCATGCAACACGTGGAGCCTAAAAGAAACTTACCTAATTCTTCACCAATATCAAATTGGTATCCTGGTTGTGTTTTCTTATTTAAAACTATGGTGCCAACAGCCGGTCCTCCAACTATTGAAATAAACCAGTCTCTTTTTTTTTCATCTTGTAAATGAAGGTTAACACGCTCATTACGTAATGCGGGGAGTGAAGGATCATGTTTGTATACCCATGGCCTTAGAAGTACTAGGTCGCCGCGTATATGTTCTACACCCATTAATGTCAAACGAGCTGGAGAATGGATCCTATGATAGTTATTATTATGAAGGAATACGTTTGAAAAGTAGTGGTTGTCACGAATAAGGGATCCAAACTTACCGAAAATGGCTCGAACGGTTCTTTTATCGCCTTTTACATTGATCTTATCAAGTTCGTTCACACGACCATAGTCGCAAAGTAAGCCTTCACAGGGCCATATGAAGTCCGACCGAAAGACGGGTGGGTTTTTATAAACACGGGTAAAAAAGTCTTGAAAGCTATTATATTCTGTATTCCCAGATTCAGATTGAAATTGATCAAGGTAAGAAGAATCTTTATAGTTTAACTTACAATAGGGCTTGATTACATATTTGGTGAACGACCTATCGTACACAGAAGCATATAATTTGGATATCCATCGTTGAACATGCGAGGGTAAATTTCCCCATAAGTTCAGTGAAACAAACCGATAAAACGATGTGGTCATCTATAGAAATTTTTAGAACACCCTTTTCAACGGAGTAGGGTACAAAGGGATTCCCTAAAAATGTTTTTTTATACCAACAGCACAGTTAATGGACTAAATAAAAACTACCTAAGGTCAAATGTAGAACTCCAATTGAAATACAGGTGAATCAATGTCCTGTATTGGGTTCATGGCAATAATTGATTGTGTGTTGTATGCGGTTATAAATTCTGCTCGACTAATCCGCTCTTTACTTTGTCCTGGTATAATCTTATGGTATTGCATCCGCCCAGATTCATTTGCCGTTGCGGAATACATTCGGGCATATTGGAATCGTATGGTCGATGATACAAATGGCAATGGCTAATGATAGGTATTCTTGAACTCAGTAAACAATATTTTGTTTTGGAGCCGGTTGTAGTCAGCCAGTAACTGGTAGGCGGAATCAGGAACATAACCGTGATTCATCTTCATCTCCTCTATTTTGTCGCTGAGCTCTTTAATGTAAAATCGAAGTTCATCGATGTTTTTACATTGTCGGGGTTTGACAAAATTCTTTTTTATAAAGCCAAAAAAATCAAATTCTAATTTCTTTTTCTCAAAATCAGTCATAAGCTATATGTGTAAAAATGCACTAAACGTGTCACATACTATATCCCAAATATATTTAAATAGGTTATTTTATCAACTAGATTATGATTTTTTTTGTGCAGATATGCACAAAAAAATCTAATTGATTCTTGAATAAGATGTGTGTAAATGGCTCATTATGAAGCAGGTAATCTAGGGGAAATAATACTATTGACTTTATCTAATTATAGTCAATATATCCTGCACCGCCTTGGTCAATAAGTATTTGATTATATTAGAGGGATAAGTCGGTAAACAACGAGAATAAATGGAAGATAGCGGTGCGAATAGCTTTTTGGTGATGTTTCATAGCATAATGATTGTTGGAGCGATCATTATGCTGATCGTTGCTCTATTGATATGGCTTTATCATAGGATCAAAGTTTCATCAATAACAGATTACAAAGCCAAGTATGACTACATCCGTAAGAACGAGATTAAAACATACAAATATGCATTCATAGCGCTGGCTATTGGTGTAGCCCTGTTTATAAATACGTACGGAAAAGACACGCTTACATTCGATACCGTATGGTTCCTCGTTCGTGGCTTTATCTCTGTAGCTGGAGGTACATTGATTGGTTATATAGGATCGTTGATTTTGGAATACTACTATCCTACAAAGCTTGATCGAAAGCTAAAGAAATGGCGCTACGTTCCACGTGTTAATCCTAAAACGGGGAACAAGATGAGATTGCTAAGTGAAGATGAAGAAGACGTGCATTTGGATGAAGGAATGCAGGCAGAAGAAGATGTTTTTTCTATAGACTACGACGTATGGATAGATGAGACTACGGGCGATACTAAAGTGGAGAAATACCCCGGACACCTGGAAGCACTACAGTGTAATAACTGTGGTTTTTTTACCATGAGAGTGGCGCGCGAGGAGATAATCAAGGAGCCCACTACGGAGCAAGAAGGTGAACTTGTAAAGCACTATGAATGTACATATTGTGGCTCCGTTAGAGCGACGCAATTCAAGATAGTAAACAACGAGGATTATTCTACTTTAGCTCCCGATCAGGTTAGCTTTAAGAAAAATACTTCGGTAAGTGCTGTAAAACTTGAAATTATGGGCACAAGTGGCCAAAAGAAGAATTATACTTTTCAGAATATTCAGGAGGCTGAGAAGTTTTTGGCTGAGTTTGATATTGATAATGCCCAATAATCATGGGTTAGTTCCTTTTATAAAATCATTGGCACCCTTTTCGCTAAAGTTGCGTTGAGTATTTAAAATTAATAAATATGAGGAGGATAGTATTGAGTCTGGGTTTAGCACTAGTAGTAGTATCAGTTTATGGTGGAACCCTCATTTTCTCGGATAGCTTAGAACTTAAGCCAAAAGCTCATTACGGTCAGGAGGCACGTTTGGTAAGTCAAATTCTTACCACTTATCATTTTAAGAAAATTGCACTCGATGATTCTTTGTCGTCAGTTATTCTCGATAACTATATTGCCACTTTAGACAACAATAAGTCTTACTTCCTTCAAAGTGATATGGATGAATTTGAAGGATTCCGAAATCAGCTTGATGATATGACCAGTTTTGGTGAGGTAGAAGTGGCTTTTGAAATATTTAATCGTTTCAGGAGTCGATTCAACGAACGCATGCGGTACGTGAGACAAGAGCTTACTACCAGAGTCTATGACTATTCCGTGGATGAGTCATATCAGACTGAAAGGGAAAACGAGCCCTGGGCCAAAGATAAATCCGAGCTTAATGAATTATGGCGTAAGATTATAAAAAGCCAAACTTTGAGTCTTAAGCTTAGCGATAGGGATGAGAAAGAAATTCAGGAAAACATAACTAAAAGATACAGGCGCTTTCAAAAAAATGTTGATCAATATACCTCTGAAGATGTCTTTGAGCTATATATGAACACCGTAGCAGAGGCGTTTGATCCCCATACAAATTACTTCTCACCAAGAACCTCTGACAGGTTCAAACAGAATATGAGCCTATCGCTCGAGGGCATCGGTGCGAGGCTTCAAATGGATAATGATTTTACCAAGATAGTTCAAATTATGCCAGGAGGACCTGCCGAAAAAAGTGGTCTGCTTCACGATAATGATCGTATAGTAGGAGTTGCCCAGGGTGCGGATGGTGAGATGGTTGATGTGATTGGTTGGCGTTTGGATGACGTAGTACAACTCATTAAGGGTCCTAAAGGTACCACCGTTCGTCTTGAGATACTCGAGGCAAAGAACGGTATGAATAGCAAGCCAACAGAAATAACCCTGGTTAGGGATAAAATCAAGATAGAAGATCTTGAGGCGAAAGCTGAGGTTATTAGTTTCAACGATGACGGACAGACGCATCGGGTGGGGGTAATCACGCTTCCCGGATTTTACATGGATTTTGAAGCTTATCAAAATGGCGACCCCAATTACAACAGTACTACTCGTGACGTTAAGCGTCTGATCGTGGAGTTGAAAGAAAAAGGTGTTGATGGTCTGATGGTCGACCTTAGAAACAACGGAGGAGGCTCGCTCGCAGAAGCGATAGATCTAACGGGTTTGTTCATTGAAGACGGCCCGGTTGTGCAAGTTAAGACTTCCGGTAATCGAATTGAAGTTGGAAAGGATGAAGACCCTGAGTTATTATGGGATGGCCCGCTGGCCGTTATGATCAATCGGTTCAGTGCTTCAGCCTCTGAAATATTTGCCGGGGCTATCCAAGATTACGGTCGTGGCGTAGTTATCGGCGAACAGACCTTTGGTAAAGGTACAGTACAGAATGTGATCGATCTTGGAAGATACATTGAAGTACCTGAGGGCGAAAAGGTGGGTCAGCTTAAACTTACCCTTCAGAAGTTTTATCGCGTTACTGGAAGTAGTACTCAACATTTAGGGGTTAATCCTGACATTAATCTACCATCGGCTTTTGATGCCAGTGAATTCGGGGAAAGTGCAAATCCCAGTGCTTTACCTTGGGATCAAATTGCAGGCACAAAGTATGATCTTACTAACGACGTCTCTTCCCGATTAATTGCTCAATTGAACAACAACTACAACAATAGGTTAAATACGGATCCCGATCTAAAAACATTGGTTGAGGAGACGGTTGAGTTAAAACAAAACCTTGCAAGAACCGAAATTTCACTGAATGAAGATGTGCGCAAGGCGCAGATGGAAGAGGCAGAAGAAAGAAAAGCAAAACGCACCGGGCTTTCCGGGACCAAGGTAGATACTGAAACTAAGACAAGTCAGGGTGAAACTTTACAGCTTGATGACAAGTATCTAAAAGAAGGGATTATTATTTTATCGCATATTATTGATTCGATTGGTTAATATGAAGCCAATAGTATGTAACTATTGAAATGTAACTAAAATCATTAGTGATGCGGCTAATGACCTTTTTACTCGTATTCAGTTCAATACATGCCAGCGGTCAATCCCAAGACTCCCTGCTATTAAAAAGTATTTACTTCGGGGGCGGTAGCTATTATGTTGATCAATGGCAAATTGATGAACTTTATGATTTTATTGACGAAGTGCCATCCCTTCAGGATTACGAGATCATTCTTTTCAGTCACACGGATAATATAGGAAGCAAAGAGTACAACCAGTGGCTATCTCAAATGAGAAGTGAAGCGGTGAGGCAAGAATTAATCAATAAGGGCATTGCCTCAGAGTTAATTGAGATTCGTGATTTCGGTAAAAAAAATCCACTCTACACTAATTATTCGTGGCAGGGACGGAGAATGAATAGGAGAGTGGATGTTATATTATGGCCGGTTGTTTTTTGAATTAATTACTTATTCGTTTTTCCTTCATATTGATCGGTAAAGGTGCTATCAATGGGTTCCCATAACTCAATTTTATTATTATCGATATCCAATATGTGTACGAATTTCCCGTACTCGTATACCTCTATTTTATCTACTATGGTCACTCCATTTGCCCTTAGCTCTTCAACGAGCCCTTCGATGTTTTCTACCCTATAGTTAATCATAAATTCTTTTTCAGAAGGCTCGAAATAGGTAGTGTCATCTTTAAATGGACTCCATTGTAAATAACCTTTCGTATCCGGATTATCTGATAAACGAAATTCAAATAGCGACCCATATTGGTCTGTCTTCAAGCCCAGATTCTTCGAATACCAATCTTTTGTTTTTTGTGGGTCTGGGGTTTTGAAGAAAATTCCTCCGATTCCAGTTACTTTTTTCTTACTCATGATACAATAGGTTTTTTTGATTTAGTCTGTAGAATGGCTGAAGAAATTAGGGCTACTATAAAGCCGATCACAAATACGGTTAAGAACATCACTATAAATTGAAGCAATGGATTACTCCAGAATTCCTTTTCAGCTTCCATTTGTTGTCGCGCCTTTTCGAATTCTTCTGCAGTTAGTGTATTTCGCATTTTATTCAGGTAATGATTAAAATAATCATTGGTAAAATCCGGATTTAGATAGAGAATGTATACGATATCATATAATCCGAAGGCCAAAGACGGTACCAGTGCTATTAATACACCCATGCCAAGTGCCTGGTTGAATGTCATGGTTCCATGAAGTTCAACGTTACGATATTCGCGTATACCGAGAAATACAAAAACCATACAAATAATCATACTTGTATAGCCGATGATCTCACCCATTTCATAGTTGGGCTCACCATCTGACACTACCCAGGCAACAATGTGAACCCCAACCAATACTAATGTGGCATAGAGTCCATTTTTAATAATTAATTGTTTCATTCGAAATACATTTTGTGAGCTGCTAAATAGAAAATTACCTTGGTAAAAACACTCATACTAAAGTACCATACTGCAATATGGTACCATAGTACCATTAAATTAAACCAACAGCTTGAGCCTTTTTAATCGCTTCAGTTCTGCGTTTGGCATCCAGCTTAGATAAAATATTGGAAACATGGGTCTTTACCGTACTCTCGCTGATGAACAGGCTCTCACCAATTTCTTTGTTTGACTTGCCCTTTACGATTTCCAAGAAAACTTCACTCTCTCGTGTACTGAATTCAAGTTCTTGGGCCTTGGTTTCATTAAGGATTATCTGTTCATCTGTACTTTGCCGGTTCAATAGCTTACCGATAAGAACTCCAAAACCAATGAACATTGAAGCAATGGCTACGGCAAGAATTTCGTTCGTGAATGAATGTGTTGTTATTGAATACTTACTCAGTTCTACAAGAAGCATTAAGGCTATGGCCAGAAGCCCAAATCGAAACGCTATCTTTCTCATTGGCAAAAGTTAACCAAATGGCAAGAGTATTACTAGTGCCAGCTTTAAAACAGTGCTAGCTGTCCTCTTGGTCCCTTGATGCGTCCATTCACCGTCATACCTCCATATTTATATGATGATCTTTTTTCATATTGGATGACACGTGAAAATTGCGACGGGTCCGGATTAAAATTCTTCTCAATTTTCAATGTCTGTGCGTGCAATGACCGAAAGGCTTTAACTTTATCTGAGCGATCTATTTTAGCCCTCTCTAAGGCTTTTTTCAATGTAGAAATAGTTTCGTCATAAACCTTCAGGGGTACAGGAAAGGGGTGGCCATCTTTTCCTCCGTGGGCAAACGAAAATCTGGCGGGATCTTTAAAACGGCTAGGAGTACCATGAATAATTTCACTTACCAATGTCAAGGACTGCAGGGTTCTGGGACCAAGACCTTTAATCAATAAAAGATCCTCAAACGAAGTGAGATCAGTTTCATGGGCAAGTGCAAGAACACTGCCCAGTCGTTTAAGGTCAACATCCTGACTTTCTATATGATGGCGGCTTGGCATTTTTAGATTTTGTATTTCCCTGGTAACCTCTTTGGCTTTGGCGATTTCCAAAATGCCTTTTTGGGTATCCAAGGCTTCTCGAGCCGTTAGATTTAGAATAGGGCCTTGATTTTCCCCACATATTGCCTTGTGAGGCTCTGTTACAAATGAGGGCAATGCGTCTGAATGCCAATGGTACCTTCGTGCGTACCCGTTTTTTACATTCATACCCTGCTGGATGACTGCCCACTGCCCATTAGCCGTTACAATGAAATTATGCAGGTATATAGAGTAACCATCCTGGATTGCCGTATTATCTACTTTTGCGCTCAACTTACTGCTTCGTATCAGATCTCTGCCATTTAAACCTATCTTATTTGCTAATTCTCTTAGTTCATAAGGGGTTTGTAGTGAGTATTTGCCTCGACCGCCACAGATGAATACCCCTAATTCTCGTGACCTTTGATTCAACGCTTTTTTCAAAGCGCCTAGTACCGAAGTTGTAATACCGGACGAGTGCCAGTCCATACCCAACACACAACCTAAAGATTGAAACCATAACGGATCGGTCAACCTGGTCATAAAGGCATCTCTGCCGTACTCTTCAATAATCGCGGCTGATATGGCTCCACCCAATTTTGACATGCGTGAGGCCAACCAATAGGGTACTTTGCCGTTGTGCAGGGGCAAGTCTGTAAATCCTGTGTTCTTCATATTACTAAAAATATTAGTAAATATAACTAAAAAATTTAGTTATTGAATTGACACGTAAGATTTCATTAGATTAGAAGTATGAGAATAAAAAGAATTCAATATCTGCTTATCGGTATTTTATGGTACTCAGGTTTATCAGCTCAGAAGGATTACTACCCAACAATGGAAAATTGGGAGCGTCAGGATCCTTCCAAGCGTGGGTTTAACGAATCCGTGTTACTTGAGGCCATTGCTTTTGCCAAAGACAACGAGTACTCTGGTTCGAAAGATCTTAGTCAGGCCATATTAAAAGGTTTTGAAAGAGAACCTTATCATAAGATTGTAGGTCCGACAAAAGAAAGGGGAGGCCCGGCAGGTTTGGTAATCAGCGACGGTTATATCGTTGCTGAATGGGGCGATCTTGACAGGGTAGATATGACCTTTAGCGTAACTAAGAGTTACCTTTCTACAGTAGCTGGTCTTGCCTATGACCAAAAGCTTATTAACGTCAAAGACCCGGTAGCCAATACGATTTGGGATCACACGTTTCAAGGTTCTCATAACCAAAAGATCACCTGGCACCATCTTTTAACACAGTCTTCAGATTGGTCAGGAACTTTATTCGGAATGCAAGATTGGGCAGATCGACCCCCAAGGGAAGGTGATGTAGATGATTGGAGAAACAGGGATTTATTAGAACCAGGTACGCGTTTCGAGTACAATGACGTTCGGGTCAATGTCCTAAGCTATTCGCTGTTAAACGTTTGGCGAAAACCCCTTCCGTTGGTATTAAAGGATGAGATCATGAATCCTATTGGAGCTTCAAACACTTGGCGGTGGTACGGATACGATCACTCATGGGTAACCCTTGATGGCTTAAAAGTACAATCAGTAAGTGGCGGTGGGCATTCCGGAGGTGGCATGTTTATCAATACCATGGATCAGGCGAGGTTTGGGTTGTTATTCTTAAGGGATGGGAAATGGCAGGATCAACAATTGATATCTGAAGAATGGATGGATATGGCTGTTCAATCTTCTCAGGCGTTTGAAAGCTATGGTTATATGTGGTGGTTAAATAAAGGCCGAAGGAAATGGGAGGGTTTAGAGGAAGACCTCTTTTATGCCGCTGGCTTCGGAGGGAATTATATTGTTATTGATCAGAAAAGAGATTTAATGATAGTGACACGCTGGTTAGAGCCTTCTAAAATTGGAGAGTTCGTGAAAAAAGTATACGGTGCATTATAAAAATTCAGAAGTTAAGCTCAGCTCTTTGCACAGTACCGGAGTTGACGGTGAGAAATCATATATCATTAAAAACAAAAGACGGATGATTCCTCATCCGCCTTTCGAACTCACTTCAAGAATAGGTCACCGCTCCTTCAACTTGAAGAAAACCGGTACCATCATCCTTACTCTTACAGGTCTTCCCCGCTGTTTGCCAGGACTCCATTTAGGAGATCCTTTTAAAACCCGAACCGCTTCTTCATCACATCCGGCACCAATTCCTTTGACTACTTTAAAATCAACTAAACTACCGTCACTATTTACCACAAATTGAACAAAAACCTTTCCCTGAACTTTTGTTCTTAGGGCCATATTTGGGTAGTTGATATTCTCGCCAACATAAGCCATGAAAGCTTGCATGCCACCTTCAGGTTGCGGCTGGAACTCAACGATATCAAAGATCTCCTCTACTTCTTCTTCTTCCATAAGGTCTTCAAACCCCTCGGTTGACACAGTTTCTACCACCTGATTTTCCGTGATCTCCACATCAAAATCGATCTCAATTTCCTCTATAATCTCTTCTTCTTCCACTTCCACTATATTGGGTTGCTGAAGTTTCTTTTGAGGAGGTGGCGGTGGTTGCTGGGTGACAGGTATATCCAATATTTCATCAAATATTTCCATATTAGCTGCTACATCTAATTCCCCAGGTTGGTCGTATGTTTTCCATTCAAATAGTGCTACCACCAGAAGGCAACTAATGAATAGGCCTATGCTAAAAGCGAGCGACTTTGCTGCCAGAAATTTTTGATGGCGTTGCTTTTTGGTATTGATCAAAAAATCAACCATTTCAAAGGTTTGAAATGGATCATCGACTGGTGCTTTCTTGAAGCTAACCTTCATACCAGCCTTCTTTTCTTCTATCGGTTGGTGTTTTGGAAGTATCATGACTCTTGAAGTTTGTTTACTTTAAGTTCAACCTTTTTACTCCCTATTCTTATGAGAACTGTTTGGATTGAAATTGATCTATATCAGTACAAGGTGGATTTTAAAAATCAACCAAATTTAAATGCATACTGAATAACAAACGCTGAGTTTCGACGGTAGCTTTTGCGTGATTCCTCATGCACCAGAGCCCAGTTTTGGTACCCCAGATTGATTTTTGAGCGGTGTCCGTCAAAAAGAAAGTTTACACCGGTTTCCAAGTTAAGGACATTATCTTTAAGAGCTTGTAATTGTACAAGATCCATGGTCATATAACATTGGATAGATGACGATTTTAGAGGTTTCAATAGCGCGAGGTCTAAATGCATAATATCACCTGTTCCTGAGACAAAGCGGCTTACTCCTTTGCCATTCATGGAACTGCCAGGTACATATCCATCCGCTGGATTATTCGCACCAATTTGCCGTACGAAATTAGGGCCCAGATTGTGATGATGGTAAGATAAGTAACTGGTTAAGACAATATCTTTGTAGACCCTATCTTCGTAAAATAGGTCTACAGCGACCGATTTTGCCGCGTAGTAATTGGTATCCACTGAAGTCGCAATGACTGTAGTCTTAGGCTGGTAAAGTGCTCCAAATCCAATATTAAATATTTCCTTTTTCCCATGATAACTACCCATGGAGTAGGCAGATGTTTGCTTTTCTTTATCCTTAAACTGAAGTTTTAGATAACCGGAAGCTTGATAATCGGGAGCCACCGGGCTGAAACTGATTAACTCATTGGGAGTATTTCCTTCGGGAGCGGTAGGCATTGCACATACCACTCTGTAATCAGCGATCCCTATTTGACCATTTATAAAGATGCTCATTTTTCTTAATAGGTCATCTGAGCGATTTAACAAAGGCAGGGCACCATATTGAATGTCCGTGCCGAGAGCGCTGGATGTCGAAGGGGCGGTATACCTGGAAAGACCCACCCAAGCATTTTTGCCAGTTCCTACGCCTATCCAATTTTTCCATTGGTAATGGACATAAGCGTCCAGCAGTTTAGGTTGACTTTGCAGGTTATTCCCAACATTGTTATTGCCAATCGTCAGATTGAATCGGGTTTTGGAATTTATCGCACCATAGAACTTAATTCTATATCTGCGAATACTCAAATCAAATGCCTCGCTTTGAATCTGACCGTCTATGGTAGAACCGGGATTGAGATGAGAATACCGGGTCCAGAACTGTGCAAAACCAGAAAGACCAATGAATTGGTCTTCCGAGTTATTAAAAGTTCTCTTAATCGTCTGTCCTAAAGAAACTGAGTGAAAGAAAACAAGTAAAAGAACAATTTTTATGTTGTTCATGATCTGACTCAAGCATTACCTTGAGTGTATAGTTCTATACAAGGTTAAGTACAGGTACATTTGAATGTGCCACAATTTTTTTCACTAGTCTTCCCTCTGATTCCAGCTTATTACTACCGTGGTCTCTCAATAATACGGTCAACACGTCTATATTTTTTTCCTTGATGAAGTTCATGATAGATTGTTCAATGTCGTCACTTGTGATATAAACATATTCGTGATCCACATAATCCAGGTAATATTCTAAAGACGCTTCAGCTCCATCATTGGTGCGGTTATCTCTATTGATGTGCAGTAAATAAACTTTTGCTCTCATCAGCATTGCCAGATTCATCAATGGCTTTAGGGCCGCTGAATTTTTGATATCATAGAAATCATTGGCGTAAGCAATACGTTTGATTTTGGTCTCTTTGTAATTTTCAGGCACCAGCATTACCGGACAGTCCGTGATTTTTACCAAAGCCTTTGAAAGGGAAGAGCCATTTATACCACGGGTTCCCAACACCAGTAAATCAGGCTTTTCCACTTTTATCGTGTCCTGAATGTCACTTAATAGTCCACCCTGCTTGGTTATTTCAAACTGATAATTAAGTTTCGAGGGAATGAGCTTGGTGCTTTCGAAGTTTGTAAATAACTCTTTGATTTCATGTAAACTTTCATCACTTCGTTTGACGTGGATGAGATAGAGCTCTGGTCGAAAAGAACCAAAAACATCGACAATAAAATCTATGGCATTTTCAGAGGCGGGTGACAAATCAATAGGTAATAAGATCTTTTTCATAGCCGTGGTATTAAATTTTATGCTAATGTATAATCGAGAAAACTGAACTGTTTCTACCGCGGTCAGGATATGGCATGATTAATATCATACATTGAAAAAAAATCAGCACCCCAAACGTTTGCGGACCTCAGTTCTTGTCTAACCTTAAACTTGATTTCTTTAAATTATTTGATGGAACTGGTGATTTGCCGTAGTTTTAATAAATAAGATTAAAACGTGAAGATTTGAGTCAATTTATTATTACCGATGATGCAGCGGCTGGGAAGGTGGGTAAAGCTTCTCTTCTTACCAATGCGGATTTCGGTCAGATCAAAAATACCGGGCAGCTTCGTGAAACTCTAAAATCAAGAGGGCGCGATGTTGACAAGATAGAGTTGGCCATTGATTATGAGGACCAGCTTAAGAAATTGCAGGTAGAATTGGTCAAATTGCAAAGTCATGTCATAAAACACCAACTCCGCGTGGCTGTACTTTTTGAGGGACGTGATGCCGCGGGAAAGGGCGGGACGATAAAGCGTTTTATCGAACATTTAAACCCACGTGCCATGCGTGTTGTAGCCTTGGCTAAACCGTCAGATCGCGAGCGAGGCCAATGGTACTTCAGAAGGTACATTCGTGTTTTACCCAATGCCGGCGAGATCGTATTCTTTGATCGAAGTTGGTATAATCGGGCTGTGGTAGAACCGGTAATGGGTTTTTGTAATGAAGAAGAATACCAACAATTTATGAGGCAGGTTCCGGAATTTGAACATATGTTATTCGAATCTGGTGTTCATATGACCAAATTTTGGTTTTCCATTGAAAAAAATGAGCAGGCGCGTAGGTTTGCCTCACGTGGGAATAATCCGTTAAAACGATGGAAATTAAGCCCGGTAGATCAGAAAGGGCAAGAGCTCTGGGATAAATACACTTATTACAAGGAGCAGATGTTCAGCCGAACACATACATCATACAGTCCTTGGATTATTGTAAAAACGAATATCAAAAAGGAGGCCCGCCTCGAGAGTATCCGACATTTGCTGTCTTCATTTGAATATGAAGGAAAAGACGAAGCCGCGACCCGGGTATTACCGGATCCGAATGTGATCATGCGCTTCCATAGATCTATTTACAACGAGCTTTAAGATGAAGAAATACGCGTTCACCGACAGCGAACTGAAGTTGCTTAACAGCAATAGAGCGATTAAACTCATGTTGGACAAAAAGCCGGGTTATGACCCTGAACGCGTTTTGCGTTACGTCAGGTATGAGTACCAGCTGGAAAGAAAACAAGTTGAGCTGATCAAGTTGCAAAATTGGGTAACCGAGAATAAAAAACGCGTATGCATACTTTTTGAAGGCCGAGATTCTGCGGGTAAAGGAGGAGCTATTCGCAGGATCACCCACCATATGAATCCACGATTTTATAAAGTATGGGCGTTGCCTAAACCCACTGAAGATGAACGTGGTCAATGGTATTTTCAGAGGTATATAGTAAACTTACCAAACCCGGGCGAGATCGTGTTTTTCGACAGAAGCTGGTATAATAGGGCAGTGGTAGAACCGGTAAATGGCTTTTGCACGAATGAAGAATATGAGAGGTTCATGGGCGAAGTGAACAACTTTGAATCCATGATTACCAGCGACGGTATAATTTTAATCAAACTCTATTTTTCTATAACGAAAGACGAGCAAGCCAGGCGCTTTGCTGATATCCAGGAAAACCCGTTAAAAAGATGGAAAATGACTCCGGTTGACCTCAAAGCCCAGGAGTTATGGGACGTTTACACCGAGTATAAAGAAAAAATGTTTGCCCATACGGATACAAATGACAATCCCTGGAAGGTTCTTGAGGCCAATAAAAAAACAAAGGCCCGCCTTGAGGCCATTAACTATATTCTGGATGTTATTCCGTACAACTGATGGGATAAAAGAGAACTGAATAGAACGGATTTTACATTTTGAAACCTTTAGGGCTTAGTACACAAACCCTATTTTCAATCGGAACGATAAGGCAAACGGAACCCCATCAGCCGCACCTAAAAAACCATAGTGCTTTCCGCGATCGTAAGTAGAGATGTTATCCTCTGAAAAGTTGCTTTCCTCGGCAAAACCGTACCCAATACCAACTGAGTAATTTACCAGAAAGTCGGTTGCATCTCTCAGAGGTCATTAAACTCAATTTCTCAGCCGCTGCTCAAAACAATTATACTGCCTGATCAACTGAAATGGATATAATAGGAGAATTTTGCACTTCTTCGGGAGATAGATAATACTTAATTTCATTCAGACCGATTTCTGTTATGATACAATCAATAACCGTTTTATCCTTTTTATAGATCTTATCCTGTGAAAAAGCGCTTAGTGACACAAGCAGTAAAAGAGAAACAATTAGTGATTTCATTTCAGGTTGAGATTTGCTTAAGCAATTTAATAATTTAGACACAAAAGCTGGGAAGGGTCGTAACCATGTTGTTTTTAAGGCAAAAAATTTTAGGAAAAGAGTTCAGGAATGCCTATTCCTTCATTTTGTTCTTGCTGGCGGCTTCGGCCAGTTTATTTCAGTGGGTCACTAATGCCGGTTTCCAATTACCCAATCTCATTTATTGGCCGGTCGCGTATTTTCTCATCCTATGGATCCTGGGGTTTTCCATTCCTAACATATTCATTAGAACATTAACGCTTACTTTTAACAAAGGCTTGGTCTTGCTTTTCGTCAGTTCTTTTTTGTTTGGGATTACTCATATGCTACTCACCGACGTCACTGTAGTTTTGTTGGAAAGACTTTTAACGGTACCGGAAAACTATGTTTTATATGAGCTGCCTGATAAATGGCTTTCACAATGGGAGGGTGCATTCCATGGATTTGTGTGGTACTGGATATATTTGGCTATTTTATTCATAGTTTACTTTCGTGAAATGTATCAAATCGAATTGGTAAAGAATAAAGATCTTGAGCGGAACTTATCTAACGCCCAGGTTAAAACACTTTCAACTGAGTTGAACCCTCATTTCTTATTTAATGCCATGAATGGAATTGCCATGCAAATCCGAAAAGGTGATTCCGAAGAAGCGGTAGAAGGCATTGCAAGCCTGGGTCAGATGCTCCGTGCGGTTTTAAACACCCGAAACGAAGTGTTTATTTCGATCCGCGAAGAGCTCGAATTAATAGAGCAATATATTTCACTTGAAAAAAAACGGTTCAGAGATCGGGTTTCTGTGCAAATTCATTGTAAACCGGAGCTTGATGTTTACAAAGTTCCGAAATTGCTCTTGCAACCTATTGTTGAAAATGCCTTTAAACATGGTATTTCTTCAGAAACGGGTTCCGGTAAAATTGATTTGAAGCTCTACGACGAAGACAACAGATTAGTACTGCAGGTTTTTAATAGTGGAGAAGGTATGGACTGGGCCACCATTAATGGTAAGAGTATAGGTTTACCCAATACCGTGGAACGATTGAGAAGGATATATCAATCCGATTATTCTTTCCGGATAAATCAAAAGCAAAATGGTGTTTTAGTAGAGATAGCCATACCCAAGCGCAGGTGAGATACAAGACCATAATCATTGATGATGAAAGAGATGCCCGTGAAGGCATTTCATTGCTGCTTCAGCAAGATGAAACCATAGATATGGTAGCGTTATGCTCTAATGGCCTTTCTGCCATCGAGGAAATTGAGTACCATAAGCCTGACATTATTTTCCTAGACGTACAAATGCCGCAGATCTCCGGTTTCGATGTACTTCGAAGTGTTGATTATATGCCTAAAGCAGTGATATTTGTGACGGCCTACGACAATTTTGCTTTAAAGGCTTTTGAAGTGCGTGCCATTGACTATTTACTGAAGCCTTTTAGCGACCGTCGATTCTATCAAGCGCTTGAGCATGCAAAGGAGCGGCTTGTATCAGATAACCAGGCCAATAGTGCGGAATTATTGAATGATTTAGCCTCTAATTCAACAACCCAGGCCGAGTGGGTAGAAAAATCGGCGGCCAACCGGCTGGTAGTCAAGGATAAGGGGAAGGTGCATATCTTAAATCACGATGATATTCGATGGCTGGAGGCCTACGACTACTATGTTAAGATCCATCTGCATGGTCATTTTCTTTTACTCCGGGAAAGCCTGAAAAAATTAGAAGTCAGACTGCAGCCGTTTGGTTTTCTTCGCGTTCATAAATCCGCCATTGTCAATAGTAAATACATATCTTCTGTGGAGCCGGTGACCTCTAAGGAGTTTATGCTAGATCTGAAAGAAGGTCAGCGGGTAAAAGTGAGTCGTAATTATAAGAATTCCCTATTTGAATATCTGAATGCTAATCGGTGACGTGTCTCTGCTTGAGAAGGACCTCTTGCTGCATATTAACCACCGTACACTACCTGCCACCGTATCTTAGTCATACTTAATGCGAAAGTTATGCTAAAGAATCATATAAAGTTTGCGGTTAGAATGTTTCTGAAAGACGGGATCTACCCATGGTTAAATGTTCTGGGTTTGTCACTGGGTATATCCTGCGGAATTCTGGTGCTTCTGTATCTCCAGTACGATCTCACTTACGACGAGCATCATAAAAACCATAAAAACATCTACCGGATAGTCAACCATCTACAGGCGACCGGAGCTTCGTTTGACGTATGTATGACCGCCCGGGAGCTGGCACCACTTCTAGCCAACGATTATCCTGAAATTGAAGATTACGTACGTTTCGAAGGGTTTTACAACCCTATGTTGAAGCATATTTCGGACGATGGGCAGGAAACTATGGAATACATCGAACGAGTCTACCAAACGGATTCAAGTGCGCTGGCCGTCTTTACCCATGAATTTGTGGAAGGAGATCCCAAAACTGCCCTGCATGCCCCTAATAAAATGGTGATCACCGAAAAAGTAGCACAGACTTTTTTTGGCAAGGAATCAGCCCTTAACAAAGAGATAAGTATTGACGGTGGTGAGCCTTACGAGGTAACTGGCGTTATTAAAACCCTTCCGGGAAATACCCACCTAAAATATGATGTGCTGGTATCTCAGCTGCCGCTGGACCGGGAATGGATCCGAAATGGACGTGAGGACCCAGTGCGGGTCTCAGAGGGGTTTTGGAATCCTGGTACCTATTCATACCTGGTTTTTAATGAAAAATATGACGTTAGTCAATTTAACACTCGTTTTCCCCAGATCTTTGACACGTACTATAAAGGTTTCGGAGATAAGATTGATGGGAAGGCAGATTTTGGATTAGAACCCCTGGCGGACATACATTTCAAAAGTAAAAAAGGAGATGATGTGGAGCAGGGAAATATATATTACACCTACACCTTTGCGGCAATAGGTGTTTTCATTATCCTGTTGGCGTGCATTAATTACGTCAATATGGCCACCTCCAGGGCCGTTAACCGCGCTGCTGAAATAGGCATGAGAAAGGTACTTGGGCACTCAAAAAAGAAACTGTTTTTTTCGATCCTCTTAGAAGCATTTTTATTGGCTGCCCTGGCGTTTGTACTGGCCATTTTGCTTTGCATAATTGCTATCTATGCCACGCCGCTCGAGGATTGGCTGGGTAAAGAATTTCAATTGAATTTCTTTGGTAATACTACCTTACTCTTAGGATCTGTTGGCCTTACCTTAGTCATAGCCATACTTTCCGGCTTTTATCCGGCATTATATCTTCCTTCCATATCGATTGTAAAAGCGCTTAAAGGGAAATTTTCCGCTCAGAGCAGTGGTCGAATACTTCGTAAATCCTTGATAGTCTTCCAATTCATCATTTCCATTTTTGTAATCATTTGTACGTATTTAATGGAAAGTCAAATCGAGTTTTTACGCGATACGGACCTGGGCTTTCAAAAGGAAAACGTTGTGTTACTACCCATTCAGGACACCCTGGTGATTAACCAAATGGACGCTATAAAAACAGAGTTTGAGAAACTACCCGGGGTGGTTCAAAGCAGTACCGCTTACGGAGTGCCGGGCAAAGGTGTTGGAGGATCAGTATTTAGGGTTGAGCTACCCGAGGGGGGCATGACTCAGCAGACCATTAATACCATCTGGGCGGGAGAAGATTATATTGAAACCATGGGCATTGAACTCATAGCAGGCCGGAATTTTCGCAAAGGCTCGGAGGCGGATCGTAACTTAAAAGTAATTGTGAATGAGGCCACAGTTAAAGTCATGAACTGGGGAGATAGTGCTCTGGGTAAAAAGTTGAGATTTTTCCATGGCGATCAGGATGGGGAGGTCATTGGCGTGATGAAGAACTTTAACTATAACTCTCTTCACAACAAGGTAGAACCTCTATTAATAGGGTTATCCAATAATTTAGGCGGTTTCTTGCATATCCGGGTTCGTCCGGAAAATTTAACACAGACCATGGCTAAGATCGAGGAAATGTGGAAAGAGTTTGACCCTAACCACCCTTATCAATACGACTTTTTGGATGAAAACTTTAATGCTCAATATAAAGCAGATGAAACTCAGCAGCGTCTTGTGGGCATGCTATCATACCTCTGTATTTTTATTTCAATTCTCGGACTCGTGGGCCTTGCGGCTTTTACCGCAGGACAGAAGACAAAAGAGATTGGGGTGCGCAAGGCGCTCGGTGCCTCCTCTGGCAGTATCGTGGGTTTGTTTTCTAAGAGTTACGTGAAGTTGATCATCATTGCGTTTATTGTGGCCGTTCCAGTTGCGAATTACGTTATATCCGAGTGGCTGAGCAGTTTTGCCTACCAGGTCCAAATAAAGTGGTATAACTTTCTGATACCCGGACTCATTGTATTTCTAGTAGCTATGGTCACCGTAAGTTTGCAAACGACCAAAGCGGCTAACACCAACCCGGTAAATGCATTGAGAAACGATTAGAAAAAAACGCAACAAAATAATTCAAAAGTTATCATACTCCCCATTAAGCCAGGCCCATAACCGCTTAATGGGGTTTTTATGCTTTTCTACCTTCACTTTTGTTGTTGAGGTTTCCGCTCTTTTCGCCATGTGTTTCTTCTTTTTGGCTTTAGGAGCGGCCTCTGGTTTTAGTTGGATATTTTCTTGATAGAACTTGGTACGGTTTTTCTTTTTACGGTGTTCTTCCTCTTTTCTTTTTCGGTCTTTTACCCTCTTTTCGTGCTGCCGTAGTTGTTCAGGTGTTGGCGTTCTTCTTGACGACTTTCTTTTGAGATTCCTTTCCTTACGCCTTGAGCGTTCCTTACTTTCTTTAACTTCCGGATTGGTTTTAACTGTAGGTTCCGGCAGGTCTATCTTTCCAACCACCTTCGGTCCGTCCAGTTTTACTTTTTTAACCCGAATAACCTCAATCTCTTCATCCTCTTCCGCTACTTCAACCGTCGATTCTTCAGGAGCCTCGACCGGTTCATCGGTAGTTTCACTGGACGGCTCTTCTTTTTCTGGCCCTTCATCCCCTTTCGTTAGCGTTTCTTCCGGTACTACTTCCTGGATTTCAAGGACTTCCCCTTGAGAGCCAGCATCTTCCGGCTCTTGAGTATCTTCTTCCGTAGCCAAAAGATGTGTTAACAGCGCTTCGTGCTCAGCCGTTAATTTGGTATTTGACTTATTTTCAATAACATGATTATGCTGTGCCAAGGTGGTAACCAGGTGATCCGGTGTAGTTCCAAGTTTTCGGGCAAGCTGAAAAAGTCTCATGTTTAAAAATTTGGCACAAATATATTATTTATTGAGAATTAGCCCAGATCTATACGAAGGTTAAAATCATCGAGAATCGTTTACTTCAGAGTAAAAACGTTTAAGGCTACTGAATATTCTTCAGGCCTGTTAAGTCCGTTTTTCCGACTCACTGGTATGTAGAACGAGGATTATGACGCGAAAACTTAAATACACCGTATTTTCAGGCTGAAATATCCGATCTTTCCCAAAGTGAACTAGGTTTATATTTTGGATTGTACTAGCTTCGCAGCAAATAACAAAGAGACCTACCGTTTAGCACGCTAATACCACCAATACCTGCCCACTTTACCCTAGTAATCTCGGCATTATAATAATAAGAGAAAATAATTTTTAGTCAGAAGACTGTAATAAGTCCCATTTTTTTGATGAATACCACCCGAAAAAAGAAAAGCACGAGATATTCGTCTCATGGATCTAATCCCAGAAGGCGTAATTCCAGAGGAAAAAACAAAAGACAGCGAAAGGAGTTGCCCATCGACTTGATGAAGTCATTGAGCATCCAACCTGAGCAAGCCATAGAAGAAGAAAAGTATGAGGTTACCCGTAGCTTTAACGACTTTGGCATTCATAAACCTTTGAGTGCACTGCTTCATAAAAAAGAATATACTGAACCTACAGAAATCCAGGATCGCTCTTTCGATTCTATTTCTGCCGGTAAAGACTTTCTGGGTATTGCCCAAACGGGTACCGGGAAAACCGCTGCCTTTTTGATACCCCTGATCAATAAAATGATCCGGGAGCATTTCAAGACGCTTATTATAGTACCTACCCGCGAGCTTGCGGAACAGATCAACGCGGAGTTCAGGTCTTTATCCCATGGTCTTAATTTATTCAGTACGTGTCTGATCGGAGGGACAAATGTCAATCGTGATGTGGACAGGTTGCGCAAAAAAAATGATTTTATCATTGGTACTCCCGGCAGGCTCATCGATATGCAGCAGCGGAGAGCACTAAAACTTCACGAGTTTCAAGTGCTTGTACTGGATGAATTTGATCGTTTACTCGATATGGGCTTTTCAAAGGATATCAATACGTTGGTGGCCGGAATGACGAATAAGAGCCAGACCCTGTTGTTTTCCGCCACCCTGGAAAAGGACCAAAAGCAACTGATCGATGAGCTTCTTGATGAACCCGAAGTGGTTAAAGTACACAGCGGTGGGAATACCACGGCTAACGTAGAGCAGAAGTTTATAACCGTGGGAACAAACCAGGAGAAGTTTGACATTCTGAACCAGATGTTATTGAAATCGAGCTTTGATAAAGTCTTGGTGTTTGCTGAGACCAAAAGGACAGTGAGCAGGCTGTGTAAGAGTTTGAAACGAAATAATATTCTTGCTGACGAGATCCACGGTGATAAAACACAAAACTATCGCCAGCAGGCGCTGAGAAGGTTTAAGGAGGGAAAAGTTCAGGTATTGGTAGCTACGGATGTCGCTGCCCGGGGCTTAGATATAACAAATGTGACCCATGTTATAAACTATCAGATACCGCAAACTGTTGATAGCTACATACACCGCATTGGAAGAACCGGAAGAGCAGGGAAAAAGGGTAAGGCGTTCACCTTTGTGAACTGAAAGAATGAATTTATCGTGGAGTAATCCGCGCTAAAGATTAATAATTATTACAAATAACAAAATGAAAAAAGGAACAGTAAAATTTTTTAATGACACCAAAGGTTTTGGTTTTATTAAGCCGGAAGACGGCGGTGATGACGTATTTGTGCACATGAGTGGTCTTGTTGATGAGATCAAGGAGAACGACAACGTACAATACGAAGTAGAACAAGGTCGTAAAGGCCTCAATGCAGTGAATGTAGAAATCGTAGACTAAGTATATAATTTACAGCAATGCCAAACACGATCCAGCCATGGGTCGTGTTTTTTTATGCCTTTCAAAATGTTCCCGGCATGTAATATTTTTAGTAAGAAAAACTTTTTTTGGTTTAGAAATGAGAGATTTAGGGGTTAATATAAAAAATTAAATATGTAATATTTGATTCGTTAAATGTAACTTTTGACGTAAACTTAAGTTTAAAGACCACGTTTCAGCGATTAATTTTAATCCCGAATTAATCAGACTAATAGTCATGTCTAAAAATGTTTCGCTGGCTTTATTCGTCTTGCTTTTCAGTGGATTAGGCGCCCTGTATTATCTCCACTTCTCGGCACAAAAAATAGTATACGTGGACTCCGTCCGGCTGATCAATGGCTACCAGGGTATGGTAGATGCCCGGCAAGACTACCAGCAAAAAGCCCGTCTCTGGCAGGGTAATGTAGATACCCTGGCCAGTGAAGTACAAAAAGCCATTACCGACTACGAAAAAGAAATAGCTACCCTCACTTCCAAAGAAAAAGAACTTTCCCAGGAGCTCATTCGTGCCAAGCAAAAACAACTGGCCGATTATCAGAAAGCCATCGCCGATAAAGCCGCCCAGGAAGACGGCCAAATGACCTCCCAGGTGCTGGAGCAGATCAACGCCTACCTTAAAACCTACGGAGAGCAAAACAACTACCGGGTCATACTGGCCGCTACAGAATACGGTAACGTAGCCTATGCTGCTGATGGACTGGACATAACCGAAGAAGTACTGGAAGGATTAAACAACGAATATGGCGGACAGTAAAAATAAAATCATGCCCAAACTTGATCCGCCTGCCTGCCGCCAAGGCAGGGACCCCCGAACTAAGACGCACACAAAGGCATGGAGTGCCCTCTTGCTCATACTACTTATCCAGTCCTGCACCCCCAGCTACCTGACCGAACCGGAACTTCAGGCCTACATTCGGGAAAGTGAAACCCTGACCAAGACAAGGGAATACAAAGGCTATCAAATTGGCGTGAGCTACAAACCCATCGACCTGTTGATCGCGCAAGAGCTGGGAGGAGAAGTCGCCGGCTCCTTCACCCGGCTGACCGAGTTGAGAAAAAAGTATGAAAACTACGACTACTTCATCCTGAGCCTTTCCAAAGCCGACAAAGAAGCGCTGTACAAAACGAGTGGGGGGTATGACCAATTCAGTGACCTGGTACAAACCCTTTCCTTTAGAATGGCGAGCTACGTGAACCTGACCACAGCCGGTAAAGATACCATTGAAGTAGCGGATTATGTATTTCCGAGAACCTATGGCATGGGGAGCGCTACGAACCTGATGTTCGTCTTCAACAAAGAAAAAACCGAAAATGACGAATGGGTACAGTTCAACCTAAAAGAATTCGGGATGGGCTTAGGCAATAAGAACTTCCGGTTCCGTAGAGAGGATCTGGATCAGGTGCCTAAAATAGATTTTGAAGTGATAACCAAAGGAGGGAAGAACGATGAATAACGTCATTTCTAGCGAAACACTACCCACCCCTCTCGTCATTTCGAATGAAGCACTTTCCTCCAATGTCATTTCGAGTGAAGCGCAGCGCAGCGAGAAATCTTATCCTCCTAATGCCACTAAGATTTCTCACCCTTCGGGATTCGAAATGACTAGTGAGGTTAGGACTCGAACTCCGGCACCCTCACCTACCACCCCTGTCATCTCGAGTGAAGCGAAGCGCAAGGAGAGATCTTATCCTACTAAGCAAGCTAAGATTTCTCATCCTCTGGGATTCGAAATGACCCACGAGGTTGGGAGCCATGTCGCGGTATCCTCTTTTTATTCTGTCACCTTGAGTGGAGCACTTTCCTCCAATGTCATTTCGAGTGAAGCGCAGCGCAGCGAGAAATCTTATCCTCCTAATTCAACTAAGATTTCTCACCCTTCGGGATTCGAAATGACTAGTGAGGTTAGGACTCGAATTCCAGCACCCCCACCTAGCACCCCCGTCATTTCGAGTGAAGCGCAGCGCAAGGAGAGATCTTATCGAACTAATGATGCCAAGCTTTCACGCCCCGCAGGATTCGAAATGGCAAATGACTTAATACCTAAAACTAAAAAGAAATGTGGAACGCAAACTATTTTGTTTACATCACCACAAATAACAACAGAACCACCCTGTATACCGGCATGACCAATGACCTATATACCAGAATGCAGCAACACTATGAAGGCCGGGGCGGCCACACTTTCGCCGGTCGCTATTTCTGTTACCACCTCGTGTATTGGGAACGCCTTGAGAGTGCGGATGCCGCAATCAGTCGTGAAAAGGAAATTAAGAAATGGAGAAGGGAAAGAAAGTGAAGTTGATAGAATCGATTAACCCTCAATGGAAATTTTTGAATGATGAGATATAAACCACATGTCACTTCGAGTGGTGCACTTTCCTCCAATGTCATTTCGAGTGAAGCGCAGCGCAGCAAGAAATCTTATCCTCCTAATGCCACTAAGATTTCTCACCCTTCGGGATTCGAAATAACTAGTGAGGTTAGGACTCGAACTCCGGCACCCCCACCTACCACTCCCGTCATCTCGAGTGAAGCGATACCCACTACTCTCGTCATTTCGAGTGAAGTGCAGCGCAACGAGAAATCTTATCCTCATAATTCAACTAAGATTTCTCACCCTTTGCGATTCGAAATGACCCATAAATTAAGTCATCTCCACAGAAGGAGAGATCTTATTAAAACTAAATGCAGTCTCAAAATTGAGAGCGCTGGAAACAGAAGAGAATACTCATTGATAATTGTCAATTGCTAATTGAAAAAAAATGTTTAGAAAAAGAAAACTAATTCGTGTAATCGCCATCTTCTTAACCCTGGAGCTGATGCTGGACATCGCCATGCCCTATATGAGCTATGCACTAACTTCCGGACCTACGGCTCCAGAGTTTACAAATTTTGAACCGGTGGATACCACCGATATGGTAAACTTGGCTACAGGAGACTTTACGTATAACCTGCCAGTTTTAGATGTTCCAGGGTCTGCAGGCGGGTATCCTATTTCCCTAGCTTATCATTCCGGAACTCAAATGGATGAAGAGGCCTCTTGGGTCGGTTTAGGATTTTCATTAAATGCCGGTGCTATCAATAGAATTGTTAATGGCGTAGCTGATGATTCCCACAATACCAAATCCGAGGTCATAGATGATTGGGTAGGAGGTTCTACTACGACCTACAGTGCAGGTGTGGGTTTACCGGGTGTCATGGCTGGAGTTACATATTCTAAAGATACCTATAGAGGTGTAGGCATGGGCACGTCACTTTCTTTCGGATTTTCATTAATTCAAGCTGGTAATTTTAGTGCTGGACTGTCTGCTACAGCTTACCGGGGAGGTTACGGCCAGAGCACTTTGACAACGTCGGCTGGGTTATCAGTCGCAGAATTGGGAGGTGCGGAGAGTGCACTTGGATCCAGTTTATCGGTTAACCGGAGTTTTGATTTAAATACCGGCGAGACGAGCAATAGCGTGGGGATAGGAATATCAAGTGCTTCTTTTAGCTTATTAGGCGCATCAATTGCCTCTGGGGGCGGAAGTGCCAATTTGTCCGGGGGTGGATTTCAAATGGCCCAAGTGAATAAAGGCGCAAATGATATTACAACAGAGACCAGCGGATTTAATGTTACCCTTCCAGGGCCAGGTTTCTTGCTAAATTTTGGCAAGCAAAAAACCAGGTATTTTATATACTCGAGGGAGGATGTAAATAACTACGGTTCCCTTTACCCCAATCATTCTTTTGATCCAACCAACACTACCTTCGATTCCTACCCCATTTTTGACGGTCAGCATGGTATCGCCGAAGATCCGGAGAAATATTCTATTGGAAGCCTCCCTGCTTACGATAGTTATAATGTTTTAGGGCAGGGTATTGGTGGTTCTATTCAACCTTATATACTCGATTACGGTGTACTCTACAGAGAAAATGATCAAGACATCATCTATAGTGAGTTAGGTTCCTACAATAGAGGTGCGACTAATTTTCGATTTAAGCACGACGTGTCTAACTACCATTTATCAACATTGCCTACCGCCAATTTTAGCGGTAACACATTTGTTGGATTTAATAATGATCAAGTTACGGAAAAACCTTCTGACGGTTGGTCCCAAAATGAAAATCAACTTGCTGGGTCTAAACACATCGATTGGTTCACTAATGAGGAAGTAAAAAATGGTCATGCTTCTAACCAAGGCTTGATCCTCGGTTCAACGAGTGAGCATATTTTAACATTTATAGATGGTACAGATTCCTATGACGTTAGCAAGCAAATTGGAGGCTACCGAATTATTACGGCTGACGGGATAAATTATCACTATACACAACCTGTGTATGCCTATGGTGAATGTGCGAAAAGCGAAACGGTAGATGATAGTGGCGGTAATCGCAGTCACGAACGCATAACTAAACATCCCTACGCCTACACATGGCTGTTGACTTCAGTAACAGGTCCCGACTTCGTGGATAAGAATGGGGATGGAATCGCCAATCTAGGCGATTGGGGCTATTGGGTATCTTTTGACTATGGAAAATGGGCTCCGGAATTTCATTGGAGAAATCCTTACTCGGGCTTAAATATCGATCTTCAGCAAAACATTGAAAGTTCATCGTGGGGAAAGAAGGAATTATTTTATTTAAATGCGATACAAACCGATAGTCACACCGCGATTTTTGTGAAAGATATTCGCAACGATGGCAAAGGAGTTCAGCCGGATGGTAGTATCCCAACCTCAAGTCTGCGACTGAATAACATTTATCTTTTCGATAATGATCAATTGGAATATAATTTGGATCAAATAAAGACTGCAAGTAATGGTTATCAACACAATGATACCTCAGGCAAACTTATTCATGACGGAGAGACTGTCATTGACGATCTTGACTTAACGGCTCTTGATCTTTCAGGATATAAAAAGAGGGTAAAATTTAATTACGATTTTGGCTACGGCCTGTGCAACAATACGCCTAATAGCTATGCATTTGACTATTCTTCACCTACCGATATATCATCCTTACCGAAAACGGGTAAGCTTACGCTTAAATCCTTAACTACTTATGGCCATCTCAAGAAAGGAACAGCCGAAAATGAAAAGCGTAACCTAATCCCCGAGCTGGTTTTTAATTACACAGATAATAATCCTGACTATGACAGGAATGCCCATGATATGTGGGGCTACTATAAATCCGATAGAAATGCGGATATAGTGGATGAAAATGTGGATAGGATGACCACCAAGGTCTCAAAGGAATACGTAGACGCCTGGAGTTTGAACGAGATTATTACCCCCTTGGGTAGTAAAATAAAAATCAAATATGAGTCAGATACCTATCTCAGACCATTACTCATGCGTGGCGGATTTAAAATTGAAGATATCGTTATTGAAGATGAAGCCAGTGGAAGAATACGATTAATGCTCGAACCAAGGTACCTGGATGCTCTTGAATCCTTTAAAGATGCTAATGGTAATTATATTGGCGGCCAAGTCAGCTTTAATATGCTTCTGGCACATCCTAAGTTTTGGTGGAAAACCTACTGGAAATCAGATTTTCTCATTGATGGTGAATGTCGACCATATATTACCAATAGGTCATCTGACTATGAGACCTTCTATTCTGGAAATATAGACCCCGTAACACTGTCAAATGAAGGTATTATTCTTAATAGCGTAAGTGCTGTTGAGAAACTCAAAGAAAAAAAACAAACTACCACAGAGTCGGATTGCCCTTTTTCGAGTTCGTATAAGTATGGTGCTCCCTGCTGGGAAGGTGAGGCTGGTCCTTGCTACGGGGTACAAGACGAAACCATTGCCGGTGCGAATATACAAGAAGCCATATTTATGGGTGGCTTTATTTCTATGAAAGAAAGCAATGAGGTGCCCGGTGGAGGCCTTCGAGTTAAAGAACTTAGTGTGTTTGATTCATTTTCAAGCCTTGAGAAGAAAACGGTTTACACTTATACCCAGAGTGGTAAATCCTCTGGCATAACCAGTTATGAACCTAATAATCTCGGGTATCACGAATTTAAAAAGCCAACAGAATATAACGCAGGTTTTTTCGATAACTTGCTGGAAGGAATCAAGAAATATAGAAACACGTTAGTTGAAGAGCGTAAAATACTTCAGCAATCCAGAAATATTCCTGGGCCTGGTGTTTATTATCAGCGGGTATTGATAGAAGACTACGTAAACGGAGTTAGGTCTCCCAACCATGTTATTAGGGATTTCGACGTATTTAGGTTGGATGAAAGTGTACGTTTCAAAGATCTTGCAAACAATGATCCTCGCGTTACCAAAAGTACGATAGACCCCAATTTGTTATCATCTGTAGTGAGGATCATAGACGTTTCAAATAATATTGGATTTCCTACTAACACCAAGGTGTACCATAGAAATGGTGCGGGGCAAAGTAGTTTAATAAGCTCAAACTCCAACTCCTTTGTCTATGATTACAAACCGGATCCAGCTTCTGATGCAAGACTAGGGGAGATTCAGCAGACGTTCTATGAATATAAAGAAATAACAGGAGAAAGAGCTTATTATGATATTCAAGGAGATAAAAACACCTTATTGGATCCTAAACTCTTACACCGTGTTCAAAAGGTTGAGATTCCGCGGTACTTAAAATCAACAGAAACCTTTGTCAGCCAAACTAACTTGAGTAGTACTATGTCGAATGAAGGTTTTGATTTATATACGGGTGTACCTAACAGGACGCTTACTACGGACAGCTATGGTAACGCTTATATTACTGAGATTGAACCCGCTTATCGCAAGTACGATGGCGTGGGTGGCATGGGTCTAGTCATCCATGGCGGAGCGAATATGCTTACCCAGGAAGCGGCTTCAAGAGTCTATAAAATTGATAATCCCACCAACCAAAACCCAATGGCTCTGATCTCAGCCTCGGTACAAACCTGGAGTGATGAAGTTGCAGCGCTGGACGCTACTGCAACTGAGCAGTTAGGGATATGGCGAAAACACCGCTCTTATTCCTATTTGGGCAATGATGTAGACCTAGCTTCTGAATCCGATAATTTATACCCTTATGGTTCTTTCCAGCCATTTGACGCCTGGAACCATGGTGAAGTACCTACCTCGAACCAGTGGCAAAAGAATAGTGAGATCACATTGTATAATATAAATTCCCATGCTCTTGAAGCTATGGACGTGAATGGTAACTATGCGGCCACTAAGATGGATAAGAAACAAGAGCATGTGTACGCAACCGCTGCCAATGCCTCTTACAAGGAGTTTGCTTATAGCGGACTTGAGGACTATGATGGAGGTGGTAGCTTGGGGGGAGGTCTCTACACAGAGTCAGCTGTGGATATAACCGCCAGCCATTCAGGTAGCAAATCTTTGTTTATTGAGGCTTGTACTCATTGTGACGATGGGGACAAAGGTTTCAATTATATATCAGATGACCTTAGTCCGGGGAGGACATATATCATCAGCTTCTGGGCATCAAGAAACTCTGCAAAGACAGAAGTTTTGATCAATGGTAGCTTTATAACTTTAAGGGAGCTAGCACCTAGAGAATCCAATCACTGGTATTTATATCGATATGAATTTACTGTCCCTGAATCAGGAGGTACAGTTGAGATAAAGGCAGCAAATGGCGGCTACTCCCAATCATACGTAGCTGACGACTTTCGTTTTCATCCCATTGACGCTACAATGGCCAGCTATGTGTATAACGAATGGGACGAGCTGGAATATCTCTTGGATGCCAACAACATCTATACGAAGTATGAGTATGACGCCATGGGGAGGCTGCAGAAAACGTACCGGGAAACGTTTGATTATGATGTGGTGAAAACTTCGGAGACTTTGTACAACTATAAATATCAAGATTAAATGAGTTCTAAAAGATTGATTTCGTTTTTGGTATTCTTAATATCCCCATTCCTTGTGGTTTTGGGTTCAGATTTTGATGCATCATGCTCTATTTCTGGTAACAATGTTACTGGCTGCAGTCCGGGAAGATTCTGGCTGGAGGTTTCAATATCCGGTAGTGATACCGGAATAATCGAGTGGTATGATGACAACAATAATTTGGTACATACCGGTTTTCACGATGTTGTTATAGGCGAAAATACTTACCAGACCCCGGTTTTGGGCTATGGTACGCACTTATATCGGGTAGAATATTCAGGGTTTGGAGGATGTACAAGTACAAGAAATATTTCCGTTACGATAAACTCGAGTAATGTTAATGGAGGTGCCATTGATGATATAGGATCCCAATGCTATGGAACTTATTTATATGTGGGAAGTATTTCTCCGGCAGATAATGTCGTAGACTACGAATGGCAGGTCTATGATAATAGCCAGGGATATTTTAGGCCGATAGTTGAGGTGTTTCCAGCGGATGTTTTTAGTGCCGCGGAAGCTGATCTAGTTACGACTATATCTATCGTTGAAAATTTGTTTATCAGGCGTAAAGCAAATGTACGAAATAGCTGCGGGGAGCTAAGATCAGCTTATTCAAATTCAATAAATATAAATCTTTTGGATCAAACCACGGCAGGACAAATACGGAGTAATCAATACTTATGTCCCGGTGAAAGTCCCGGTCCTATTTTAACCGTTTCACCTGGAAGTGGAGTGTCCCCTTTTTCTTATCAATGGCAACAATCAGTTGATGGCAGTAACTGGACAGATATACCTGATGAGACGGGTGAAAGTTACTTGACGCCTCCCGCAGTTTCAAGGTATTACAGGAGGTTGGCTATGGGCACCTGTGGATCAGTGGGAACTCCGGCTTCAAGGGTTATAGTTCAAACTTATAATAATAACCTCTCTTTTTCTGGCACTACTACTTGTTCTCCTGGAGCAGTAACGGTAGAAGCCAGTTTTGATCAACCAACCACAGGCTTACTTCAATGGTATGATTCGCAGAATGAGTTACTTCAGGAAGATTTTGTGGATGTTATTATCTCAGGTTACAGTTATACGACAATTAGTCTAGGTTACGGCTTGCACGCATACACTGCGGTATTCTTGGGTGATAACGGATGCTCGCACAGTTATTTTTTTTCAATAAATGTATTAGAGACTACCACCGATGCAGGACAAATTGAAGCGGTGGGTTCTATTTGCTTTAACACAAATCTGAGCATTCAGAGTGTTTCTGAAGCTTCTAATCTCGTAACATACGAATGGCAGATAGCCAATAATTTAAGCGGTGAATTTCTCCCTATGACTGAAGTTTTTCCTGGTGATGTCTTTGTGGGTAGTGAGGGTGACTTATTTACAACGGTTTATCTGGAAGAAGACAGTTACTTCAGAAGAAAGGCTACTGTGAGAAATGCTTGCAACCAAAACATAGATGTATATTCCAATACAATTCACGTAATAGTAGATAGGTTGGTTAACGGAGGCCAAGTACAGAGTGCAACGCAATACATTTGCGATTTTGAGGCATCAACCCCCTCAATTGAGAATGTATCAGTTGCTTCTGCTACTGGCACCTCTAATTATCAATGGCAGACCTCTATCAATGGGCTCGATAATTGGTACGATATACCCGGAGAGATAAATTTAAATTTAAACTTGCCATTTACCACAGCTTATTATAGAAGACGAGTAAGTAACGCATGTGGAGAGATGATAACTTCTCCTGTTTACATCAGACATTGTAATGAACCTACCAACTGGATTCAAACGGACTTGTATGGCGAGGACAACGAGATTATTGGAGCAAGTATTTCATATTTTGATGATGCCGGTAAGGTACTACAGACACAGACCAGGCAGATAAGCACGACGAGCATCATGGTTAGCCAAACGGTGGATGATCTGTATGATCGACCAGTACTCACTGGTTTATCTGCGCCCGTGGATCAATCTGCCTTCAGCTATATGCCTAATTTCATTGAGAACAGTGAGGGTTTACCTTATGGTGCCGATGACATTGGGGAACCTGTGAACCAGGCGAATCCCAATACCCTGGGGTGGTATTACAGTGTAAATAATACTCTTGAGGATAACGTGCCTATTACGGACTATCCTTACAGTCAAATAGAATACTACGACGATGGCACCGGAGATATCAAGCGTTCCGCAGGAGTAGGTGAAGAACTGCGCATAGGTTCTGGCCACGAGGTATACACCCGAACCTTTGGGGTCACCACCGAATTGGATGACTACGTAGGGATCAGAAACCAGCTTTTGGGTCAATCAGGACCCATCACCCTGGGTGGAGAAGTGGTTCAAACCTTCACCATTGATCAGAATGGTAACAAGTCGGTCAGCTTTTCGGATCGCAGTGAAAATGTTTTACTGACGGCACGAGCCATTTCGGCCGCTACCGACCTGGCGATGAAGCCTGCATATACCATGGAGGACAAGTCCTATAACTTTTATGACGATGCGGGCCGGTTAAAAGTATCCATAGCGCCTAACGGTGTTTTAGCGATAGAGACCGCTGGGGGTATCTCGACCTTTACCGACCTGGAAAATTTACCCTTTACCACCTACTACACCTACAATCACCAAGGTTGGCTGCTATCCACCCAGGAAACGGATGCGGGTACGACTAATTATATCTACCGAAAGGATGGCAGTATTCGTTACTCGCAAAACGCACAGCAAAAAGTGGAGTTTGATTTTTCCTACACCGATTATGACGCATTAGGACGTCCCGTTGAGTCCGGCGAAATAAATCTAGAACCTTTATCTCCGTCCAGTACGTTCGAGTTTACTTATTTAGATCCTAACGGTATTGACAATGTAAACGATTTATTGGCGGTATTTGATAATCCAGCGCTAGGGTTTAGCGCCTCAAAACAAGATTGGATCCAAACCCATTACGATCTGTCAGATCCTGATTTTGCGACCGAAACGGGCCTATCACTTACCCAGGAATTTGTGATGGGTGCGATCTCCTACACCGAGAACGAACACATAAAAACATGGTACAGCTACGACGAGCAGGGCCGGGTCACCTGGATGGTCCAGAAACCGGTATTACTCAACCGTACCTTCCTGATCGGGTACAATTACGATTTTCTGGGCAACGTGCTATCGGTTGGCTTCAAGTCTTACTCGGGCGCTACACCATTGGATCAGTTTTACCATTATTACACCTACGATGCGGATAAACGCCTGTCCTCGGTATATACAAGCTTGAACGAAGGGCTGGACCTGGCTACTATAGAGAGTAACCCGGAGGCCGAACTTCAGGCCCACTATGAGTACTACCTGCATGGCCCATTGAAACGGATAGAATTGGGGGGTAATCTCCAGGGTATCGATTTTGTATACAATATTCAAGGCTGGCTTAAATCCATCAATGATCCCGACGACCCTACGGATGAGGCTGGTTTTTCGGAAGATGCCTTTGGTATGATCCTAAACTACTTCGAGAATAATATGTCCAATTTATTTGGTATTTCGCAGAACGATCTCAAGCCCAAGCCCTTTCAGTTTCATGGTTTGGAAGAAGAAGACCGTCAGGCGAGTCTTGTGGCCCTCTATGACCTGTTCAGCCCCTCGCAGGCCATCAGCGCATTTAGCGCCAGTAACCCTATATATACGGAAACACTAAAGTCCTTGCAAAAGAACAGGACGGCTGAAATGAAGGGAGCTGCACAATGAGAACGAGAAAAAAAATTACCCTGATCGCCTTATTCATATGCATTTCAATTTTTACACTCGCTCAGCCTGTCCCGGATTATCATCTATCTTCGGCTGCTGGAATAACTACCAGTGGTAGCTCTGTTACGACGTGGGACAGTCAGCAAGGAAGTTACAGCGCCACCCAATCCAATAATTCCAGAAGACCGGTTTTAGAAGCGGACGGCATTAATGGTCAGCCAGCACTAGCCTACGACGGGTCAAATGATTACTTGTTGCTGCCGGATCAAAATGGATTTAATACCGGTGGGCCTTTTGCCGCTAAGACCATTGCTATGGTTTTTGAAACCGGAAGTGATATTACCAGCCGTCAGATGATCTATGAGCAGGGAGGCGGGTCCAGAGGGCTCAACATGGCCATTCACGATGGCAACCTCTATCTCAATGGGTGGAATATCCCGGAGGATAACTGGGGCCCTGTGGATATACATACCGCTGTTGAAGCCAATACAGTTTATATGGCTATTATAGTATTTAATTCCACAACGATAACTGCGTATGTTAATGGTAATTTCATTGGTTCAGTCCCCGTTACTGGTCCTTTACGCAATCACAGTGACGATGGGGCCCTCGGAGGAACTGTGGGTAGCACCAAGTATTATGACAATACCAATTCTAAGACCTATTTTCAGGGTAAGATCGCGGAGTGGTACAGTTATAATTTGGCTTTAAATGATACCGATCGATCGAACCTTGAAGCACAGCTAGACTCCTCATATTTAATTAACCTGACCTACGATTTCAAGGAAGGAGCCGTTGAAGTTGTGCACAATAGTAGTTGGTGTTCCGGAGAAACGGCCTACACTACTCAAGGAATGACAGGAGACGGACCCGCGTCTAGTTGTAATAGCATTTCCCCTGAGTCCAATGTTTGGTTCACCTTCACAGCCAGTTCAAATGAGGCATCCATTGAACTATCTGGTGCAATTTCCAGGGCTTCTATTACACTATGGGATGCTAACTTGAATGAGTTACAGTGCGACATAGATCACAATTACGGAGAGGCTTCCTTAAGCACCGTCTCGCTTGTTCCTGGCGAACAGTATTATATTTCAGTTGATAACCGCCTGGATCATAATGCATATAAAAGCACGTTTGGTCTGTGTATTACCGATCAGGCATCTTATGATTTTAGAGAGAGGGCGGTTGAGGTTACTCATGGCGCTAACTGGTGCTCTGATGCAACAGCTTACACGACCAGGGGAATGACCCCTGACGGTCCTGCGGCTACATGTAACACCATTTCACCCAAGACCAACGTTTGGTTTACTTTTATTGCTACTGCTACTGAGATTACGATCGATTTGAATGGTACCGTTTCCCGGGCCTCAATGACTTTGTGGGATGAGAATTTTAATCAACTCACCTGTGGTAATGATTTTAATTATGGAGAGATCACGATAAGTTCTGTTTCACTTACACAAGGACAGCGTTATTATGTTTCAGTGGATAATCGATTAGATCACCCTGCTTACAAAGGCTCCTTTGGTCTCTGCATAACGGATCAAGCTTCCTACGATTTTAGCGAAGGTGCAATAGAGGTTGCCCATACTAGTAATTGGTGCTCGGATGCCACGGCGTATACGACTAAAGGAAAGACCGGAGACGGCCCGGCTACGGGTTGTAATTCCATATCTCCTGAATCCAATGTATGGTTCAAATTTCAGGCTACTTCCCCAGACGTTGATATTGATCTTTCAGGCGCTATTTCAAGAGCCACCATGACGCTTTTTGACGGCAACTTTGTGGAGTTAGCCTGTGGTAACGACCAAACCTACGGGCAGATTTCGCTGAACCATTCAGGATTGATCACTGGAAATTGGTATTATATTTCGGTTGATAATCGCTTAGACCTTGATGTTTATAAAGGTGCCTTTGGACTTTGTATGTCAAATGGGGAACCGGGAAATGACAAACCGGATGCATTGACTTTGAATAACCTAACCCAATGGACCTCGTCACCTGAAAGTTTTAGTAACGAAGGCGCAACAAACGATGGCCCAGCACCAAGTGTATATACTACTTTAGGAAGTAACGTATGGTTCAAGTTTCAAGCCCAAACCAACGGCATTCAAATTAAGCTAAACCTAGGCTCATTAGCTTCCGGAGGTTTTATAGTGGGGCTTTTTGATGAGAGTGATAATGAAATAGATGCGAGTCGCTTCAACATGGGTACTATACTATCGAGCAATCAACTGGTACCCGGAGATTGGTATTATTTATCGGTGGGTAGTTCGGATGCTAACAGTGGTACCTTCGGTTTAACCCTAAATGATGACATAAGAAATGATTTTAAGGCTGATGCGCTGGACATCACCTCCGTCACCGATAGCTGGGATTCGGGCCCGGAGGCCTATGATAATTATTATTCTTCCAACGACGGGCCCGCTCCAAGTATCTACACGACACTATCTAATAACCTTTGGTTTAAATTCCAACCCCAATCAGATGCCGTCGAGATCACTCTGAACCGGGGCACTATGATGAATACGTACGTGTTGGCGCTTTTCGATAGCACTAACCATGAACTTGCGGCTACGCGCTTTAATCACGGTTCGAGTCTGTCGCTCTCCGGTCTGAACACGGATGAGCATTACTTCCTGTCAGTTGGGTCTTCTGTGGATACAGCGGCTTCTGGTTCCACTTTTGGTTTGGAGATGGAATATTCTAGTTCAAGCTATCCCGTTGTGTGGACGGACTTGATCGGTGTGGGCATATCTGGAGATACTTTGAGAAAGGTAGCTTTGGGCAATAGTTGGGTAGGCGCGGCCTCAGCGAACCGTTTGGGGCTAAGTGAGGACGGTTGGATCAGCTTCCGGGCGATAGGCAATTCCCAAGGCCGGGTGTTAGGATTGTCATCCCAGAATTTAGATGGTTCACCAAACACGATTGACTATGGGATCTATTTGACCCATATCGGGGGAGTTTACGCTAGGGAGTCAGGTGTAAATGTCCATTATGCGGGGCACTACATTGGAGAAGATGAATTTAAGGTCGAGCGGACGGGGGGTGAGGTGCGTTACTACAAGAACGGGGCCCTTATCTACACATCGACACAAACGAGTACGAGTGAACTGATAGTAGATGTATCTTTCAGTACCCAGGGAGGGGCTATCTATGATGTGAAATCTTCTTTTGAGGTACCTTCAGACCAGGCGGCTACCGGTTTAGACATTACCAAAGAGGGGGAAGTAGCTACGTTAAGCTGGACGAACGGTTCGGGAACAGGCCGTTTGGTCGTGGTATGCGCAGACCATCCTTTGGAAACCCCCCCTTCGGATGGTCTATCTTATACGGCCTCTTCGGAATTTGGGTCTGGTGGTGTGATAGGCACCGACCAGTATGTAGTATATAGTGGGCCAGGGAACAGCGTTACGGTCACCGGTCTAGAGCCGTTCCGAAAATATTATGTAGGCG
>JBCCOE010000044.1:0-36635 GCA_039025475.1 Bacteroidota bacterium
GCGGAAACGAATGCAAATGTGCCTGATCACGCGATAGTAGATGTGCCTCAGTGGCGCATTCAGGCATCCCTATTTTTTCTGGCGTTCAAGGTAACTATGCAGATCAAGCGTCTTTGCCAGAAATGCAGCATAAGCTTGCTGCTAGAGGTGGTGAAGCATGTAGCGGACGGCAAGTTTCATGGGCGTTTCGTTCCGAAGATATGATGCCGACAGCAATGACCGCTCGATGTGAATTTTAATGCTTTCGTTTTAGGAGGGGGGGATGAGAGTGATGTATGTGAACCCGTGAGGCCCTCATTTTACTTTGGACTGCAGTGCCTTACTTGCAAAGATTGTTACTCAATGCTGTAATTCGAAGATGTGGGAGTTAGAACCGATAATACAATGAACGATTGCTTTGGGTTGGGGCTCAGTAGGCTCCTATTTGGCGCTGCCTGTCATTTCCCGAGGACCGGCACCGTCCCAAGTATCCCCAATATCTGCAGTGCAAAACTGCAGTGGTGGCAACCTGATATCATAAAGTACTTTACCATCTTTGAGCACCACCTCCATTTGAGTAGAATCAATTTTGGTAGTATCAAAAGGGCTTATTACATACTTGGCTGCATAAGCTAAGCTGTCTTTATGTATCCGGTAAGGCAGGTACCCACCTTCAGAACGCCTCACCGTGTTAGCCGGAGGCACTCTCATATTCATTCGATGTGGATTAAACGGATTGGAATTATAGTATTCACCGTGCCCATCCTCAGTATTATTTAAAAATTGGGTGGCTTCACCAGCACTCTCATCTGTAATCTGGGTCAAAGGCTCATAGGGAACGGTATGATACATATTGGGTGCATACTCATAGCCTTGGTTATCACCACTAGCTCCACAGCTCCACAAGCAAGCCACAACAGCAGTGATCAGTAATGTTTTGATTTTTCGGTTCATGATATAATGAAGCATCCTATTCATCAAAAGTTCTTATCATTAATTTCCTCTGCGGAAGTCTCCTTAACAATTTTCTTAATGTCTTCCTTTTCCAATTCATTATTAGCCAGATCAATAGCCATAACGTGTTTATCGTCTGTAATTCTAATGTCCATCAGCCTAGCTTTTTTATACGGCTTCAGGTCACTCACAATCATAAACGTAGCCACCATACCGAGTGCGGATAATAATACAGTCAGCTCAAAAGTTACCGGGACAAACGGAGGTAAGGAAACAAAGTCTTTTCCCCCAATGATCATGGGCCAATCTACACCTGACATCCATATTTGCATGGTAAGGGCCAAAGTACAACCTAACATACCAAACATAAAGGCGGCTATCGGTAAACGCGTTCTTTTGTAACCTAAGGCCTCATCAATTCCATGAACGGGGAATGGAGAATAGACCTCCTGTATTTTAACACCGCTTTCCCTAACCTTTTTTATGGCAGATAAAAGGACATCTTCATCATCGTAGATTCCTAATATAAAATTTTTATTTTTTTCCATTAGCCCACTTTTCTTGATGATGTTTTGATGATACTTTTGACTTCCGCCATGTTTATAACCGGGAAGAATTTGGCGAAGAGCAAAAACGCTGTGCCAAACAAACCGAAAGTAAACAAATAAACTCCTACGTCATAAATAGTCGGGTAAAACATAGCCCAGCTTGAAGGGAGATAATCCCTGTGCAACGATGTGACGATAATTACAAATCGCTCAAACCACATACCGATGTTAACCACAATTGAAAGTATGAAAGTGGCAGCAATGTTTGTTCTGATTTTCTTAAACCAAAACAACTGAGGTGAAATAACATTACAGGTCATCATGGTCCAGTATGCCCACCAGTAAGGCCCGGTCATTCTGTTAAGAAAAGCATACTGTTCCGCTTCTACGCCCGAATACCATGCTATAAAGAACTCTGTGATGTACGCTATACCCACAATGGAGCCAGTAATAATGATCACTATATTCATGAGCTCTATATGACCAATGGTTATGTAGTCTTCAAGCTTAAATGTTTTCCGCGTGATTATCATTAAGGTCAATACCATAGCAAAGCCTGAAAAAATCGCTCCCGCTACAAAGTAGGGAGGGAAGATTGTGGTGTGCCAGCCAGGTATTACTGATGTTGCAAAGTCGAAGGATACAATAGTATGCACCGAAAGAACAAGAGGTGTTGCCAGTCCCGCCAGGATCAACGCTACAGATTCATAACGCATCCAGGTCTTCGCGGCACCATCCCATCCAAAGGATAATGCACCGTAAACCGCTTTGGAAATTTTGTTTTTGGCCCTGTCGCGAATGGAAGCAAAATCAGGGATCAAACCGATATACCAAAACACCAAAGACACAGTAAAATAGGTACTGATAGCGAAAACATCCCAAAGCAAAGGAGAATTGAAATTAACCCATAGAGAACCAAAAGTATTGGGAAGAGGCAACACCCAGAATGCCATCCATATGCGTCCCATATGGAGACCGGGAAACATGGCGGCGCAAATTACTGCAAAAATGGTCATTGCCTCGGCAGCCCTATTAATAGACATTCTCCATTTCTGCCTGAATAATAGAAGAATCGCAGATATCAAGGTTCCTGCATGACCGATGCCGACCCACCAAACGAAGTTCGTAATGTCCCAGGCCCAACCAACGGTCTTATTCAAGCCCCAAACACCAATACCTTCCCAAAGGAGCATAAACACGCAATAAGCACCGATACCCAAAGTACCTAGCGACATAGCCATAGCCAACATCCAGGATAATGTAGGCTTACCTTCCACCTGCCTGCAAATATCTTCTGTTACATCGTGAACCGTTTTACCGCCTGTCACCAAGGGCTCGCGAATCACAGAAACAGTGGCTAAGTTTTGCTTTTCCTCCTTTACAATAATTTCATCTACAGGAATTGCCATGGTTTATAGTTTATTATTTATGCTTCGTCTTTATTTCTGATTTTGGTGAGATAAGTCACGTTCGGCTTAACACCAATCTCCTCTAAAACATGGTAGGCTCTTGGCTCGCCAATCTCTTTAGTGATAAGATAATCCGCCTCTTCGGTATCATTGATCTTCAACAGCTTTGATATTTTACTATTTGGATCATTCATATCACCAAACACCATCCCCTCAGTTGGACATGAACTCGCACAAGCCACTTGTATATCTCCATCTTTCAAAGGACGATTTGCCTTTTTAGCTCTTAGTTTCCCATCCTGAATACGCTGAACGCACATGGAGCACTTCTCCATTACTCCTCTTGACCGAACGGTAACATCAGGATTCAAGACCATCTTACCAAGATCGCTATTCATGGCAGTATTAACATTTTCAAATTTCGAATTATCATGGTATTTAAACCAATTGAAACGTCTTACTTTGTATGGACAATTATTTGCGCAATATCTGGTACCCACACACCGGTTATAAGTCATTTGATTCAAACCTTCCGAACTATGCGTAGTCGCCGCCACCGGACAAACGGTCTCACATGGAGCATTATTACAATGCTGGCACATCATAGGCTGGAAGGTTACTTCAGGATTAGCAGCCACTAACTCCAGTTTTCTGGAGTCCATCATGTCTTTTTGATCGTCATCAAGCTCTTCGTCAGGGGCGCTACTATAATAGCGGTCTATACGAAGCCAATGCATGTCCCTCCGATTGATAACTTCTTCTCTACCTACCACGGGTATGTTATTCTCTGCCTGGCAAGCAACATGGCAAGCGCTACACCCAATACAAGTATTAAGATCAATGGCAAGGCCCCAGTGGTGATTTTTGTACTTATGCCCCTTCCACAAAGTCAAAGCTCCGGGATGTGTTTCTCCGGATTCTTCTTGCCATGTGGAAATGTGCGGATGATATCGACCCGCCCCAGGGTTTTTCTGGTATTCGGACAATATGGTTTCTTGAATCACCGTTTCCCGACCCATATAGGTTTGTTGGGTCTGGGTCTGGGCAACTTGATAAATATCCTCAAGCACCTCTACAGAAACCCCGGAGATAACAGCATATGATTCCATTCCATTTATTTTTGAAATAAGTGGATAGGCGTTCACACCTCGACCATCCGCCACCTTCCCGGCACTGGTACGACCGTAACCGACAGACAGACCAATAGATCCAGGCGCCTGTCCTGGCTGTATAACTACCGGTACTTTTAAGGTAATACCATTCACGGTAAGGTTTACCATATTACTTTTGCCTTCGATAAAAGTTATCCCTTTCTCGTTGGCCCAGGCTTGAGAAACCGTAACATAATTATCCCAGGTCGCCTTCGTGATGGGATCAGGCATCTCCTGCAACCATGGATTGTTAGACTGAGTGCCGTCCCCGATACCTACTTTTTGATAAATTGAGAGCTCCAGATCACTGCCCTTATAGGCTTTGTTTATTGCACTAATAGCAGCACTAACATCCGCTTCAAAAATCACGTCTTCGGAATTCTCCGGTATGGCAAAAACACCATCATGCAAAGCTTGGTCCCAGATTAGACCTATTCCAGCTAAAGTACTCTCCCAGCCGCTTTTAAGGTATTCAAAATAATCGAATTGAATGACCCCGGCCCAGGTCATGAAACTAGCTTGAGCCTGTCTTGTATCAAAAATATTGGTGATTGTTGGCTGACTAAGGCTGTAATGCCCTTTAGCAGGGTTAGCATCTCCCCAGGACTCTAAAAAGTGATTATCTGGCGCAACGTATTCAACAAATTTAGTAGTTTCATCGGGTCGGTCTGATGTCGAAACGGTTAAAGCAACCTTCTCTAAAGCTTTCGCCAAATCTGCACCGGATTGAGTATTGTAAATAGGATTACAGTTGTAAAAGATAACCGCACCAATTTTTCCGGTTTTGACTTCAGCTAGAAACTCAGAGTATTCTGTTTCATTACCTTGACGATAATTTACAGGAGTAGTCAGGTCTATCGTATTACCATAATTCCCCAACTTGTTATTGATAGCATTTACTACTATCTGCACATTCGGATCGTTTGAACCTGAAACCACCAAACTCTTACCAGTCGCTTTTTGCAGGTCTGAGGCCGCTTTGTTGATACGCGGGATATCGGATTTTTTGCCATCAAGTGCCTGATATAGGGCAACCACGGCCTTGGTTTCATCAGATGGCTTTAGCGGTGTGCGATAGTCTGCATTGGCCCCTGTTAACGAAAGATTTCCTTCAAACTGGTAATGACGGGACATCGTCTTTTTAGTATCCGATATTTTTCTGGTCTGTGTATACTGGTGAGCATATTGGATGGGAGCAATCCAGGTTCCCAGAAAATCGGCACCAAATCCGACGATGACGTCCGCTTTACTAAAATCGTACGTGGGGAGTATTTTCTGACCAAAAGATCTTTCATTCGCCAAAAGTATACCCTCGGAAGAAGCGGTGTCATACACCACATGTTTAGTGGTAGGGTATTTATCTTTAAATACTTCCAATATTTTTTTGGTCGATGGACTAAGAATAGTATTACTCACTATTCTTATCTCATGGCTCGCCGCTGCAATTTTATCGAGTTTACTGGTCACCTCTTTATCTAGGTCAGCCCAGCTAATATCTTTACCACCCTTCTTCGGATTGCGCAATCTCTCGTTATCATAAAGGGACAATACGGCCGCCTCTACCTGAGAATTAGAACATCCTTTGGTTAGGGGGGATAGCGCGTTACCATCTATTTTTATAGGTCGTCCTTCGCGTGTCCTTACTACTATACTTGAATAGTCACCACCTTGTACATACGTGGACGCGTAGTAATTTGGAATTCCAGGATCAACATCTACGGGCTTATTAACGTAAGGTATCGCTTTTCTAACGGGCGCTTCGCAGGCTGCCAGAGAAGCCGCCGCAATGCCGAAACCCATCATCTTTAAAAAATCCCTTCTACTGCTTCCACCTTCTGGATTATCGCTTATCGGCAGGAATTCAGGAAATTCACTCTGAGCATTTTTAACAAATGCAGGGTCATTTGTTAATTGTTCAACGCCTTTCCAGTACTGCTTTCTTTTATCGCTCATATTCAATAGCTGATCGCTTATCTTACTCTTAAATTAATAATGGCACTTGGCACATTCCAGACCACCAATGTCCTCTACTTTTAAAGCTTCTTTGCTTTCGGCATCATGGAGTTCTACCAATTTGTCGTAGTATTCATTCCCTTTAGAAGCTACATTTGTTTTTCTGTGGCAATCTATGCACCACCCCATCGTTAGTAAAGATGCTTGTTGCACAACTTCCATTTCTTTGATTTCTCCATGACAGTTTTCACACTCTAATTTGCCTACCTGAACATGTTGAGAGTGATTGAAATAGGCTAAATCAGGAAGGTTATGGATTCTAACCCATTCGATAGGCTTATCGTTTTCAATGGCGGCGTATATTTTTTGGATCTCAGGTGACTCAGTTTTGATAGCACTATGGCAATTCATACAAATATTAGCTGAAGGAATATTAGCACTCTTACTTTTTCTAACCCCAGTGTGACAATATTGACAATCTATCTCATATTGGCCAGCATGCAGTTGATGTGAAAAAGCAATTGGTTGTTTTGGCGCATAACCAACTTGTACTCCTACAGCAAAGAGCTGGTTTATACCCGCTTTGAACACCAGTGCAGCAAAAACGAAAGTAACTAAGAAAATAAATGGTTTACTTTTTAATAGGCCATCTAGACTAAAGGTTGGATTAACGATTTCCACATCATCGTCAGCCAGGTCGCCTTGTTGATTTAAGTATTTTCTGAGAACTGTAGTGATTAGTATTAGCACGAGAAGAATGAGGACCAACACTACTACAAGCCCGATCATAATAATATTTAGATACAATGACGGAATAGATTCACCAGTTTGAACGACTTCACCACCTTCCGTAGGCGCAACTTGGGCTACAGCAGGACCGGCTTCAGTTTCAGCCTTCACATACGCCAGGATGGACAAGATCTGATCCCTGCTAAAAGTAGGAAAAGCAGTCATTTGGGTAGGCTTGTACTCTTCCCATAGTTCATTGGCATATTCATCGCCACTGGCTATTACCTTCTGGGAATTCCACACAAAATTCACGATCCAATCTATTGAGGGCGCTCTGTCATATACATCTTTTAACGCAGGGCCCACCAATTTCTCATGAACTTTATGACAGCTTTGACAATTACCTTTAAATAAATTCTCACCTTCAGAAATCCGGGCTTCGTCTGTAGGAATTTCGTCTTGCGCCTGTATTGTGTAGGCAAACGTCAATGAAAAAAGAAAAAAGAAAAAAGAAAAAACGCTCTTGTAACTACTCGCTTGCGTCATACGTCTCTTGATCAGTTTAGTGAGGATACCATCAGATTTATCCATTGAGCACAAATCTACTGTCGGAAGGCCTTATTTCAAACATATTTTCAGGGGGCTTTTTAGCCATATTGTTGCTGGAACAGCACTTAAACAGCTGCCAAAAGTGAAAAAGCCCTCTAAGTACTCAAAAAGGCATTTTTAAGTGCTATTTAGAATTATTACAAATAAAAAAATGATTCCAGTCAGCCGGTCTCCGTGATTCACATCACTGGATTGACTTCTTGAAACGGTTAGCGAAAGTCTAAAACCTGGGGTTCAACCACCCTAAAATCCGGTATCCCAAACGTTGTAGTGCCGGAAATATCATAGTCAAAATGTGATACATCAGGTGGCACATTGGGATACCACGCCAGCCTAATCTGAATGGTGTTAAATGTAAGGTTTTCATTGCGAAATCGGAAGCCAATACCATATCCCTGGTATAGGGTATTCTTGAAAAGCCTGTCATCCTGATCGTTGATCAATGCCAAATCAATAAAGCTATAAATGGCTAGTCTAAAGCCAATTACATAAAGCGGTGTAAAGGCAACAGTTTCACTACTAAGGTTCAACCGGTTTGTCCCTCTCAGGAATACGTTATTTAAACCTCTTATTCCGTCACTATCATTAATGGTTATGAACTCATCGTCAAATCTTCTGATACCTCTGGTAAAATCAAAAGAAAAAAACTGTCTGAAGTTAGTCCGTCTTAGCCTGTACAAATTACTAAAGTAGTTAGCACTCAAATTCAACATACCCTGTTCAAATCTACCGTCTCGATCAAATCCTCCGAATGCGATCTGCGGGCGTAAATAGCCCAATCTTCCAAAATACCTACCCAACGCCACCTTGAAACCTAAGTAATTACGTTCGTTGAATTCGTTATACTCCCGGCCAAAGGTCGCTTCGTAAAGTACTCCCTCCGGAATATCCTCCGTCCTCCCAAAACCTTGAATCAAACTGCTCTTTTCATAAGATCGTGTAGAGTATCCAACCGACATCAGATACAGATCGTTATCGATAAAGAATTGGTTTGTATTCTCGTCGACAATCTCAGGGCGTTTTAGAAATCTGGTCCTGGAATAGCGCCCAGCTATTTGCAAATTGCCCCTTTTATCACCATTCTCATTAATAAGATATGCCCTACCTAACCAAAAATCCTGATTATTAAATTCTGAATCAAAACGAATGACCTCATCGGGATCAATCCTTTCCAAGATCTCTCTCTGCCTAAGCAATTGAATACCACCAGCGTACTTCGTTTCAGGCGTGATGAATTCCCTGAATACTCGAAACCTAGTCCTGTCCAGAAGTTCGCTACTTACAAAATTGAAGTCAGCGGTGATGAAAGTATTCTTGATGCTATTTATTCTATACGTACCGCTGTAACCCCAAAGCTGGTTATTCATTTCGTCGTAATCAATTTCATTACGCACCTCATGTCCTAAGCCTAAGAAATTTCTTTCGGTTATTGCGACATCCCAGTCATCAAAACCACTAAAACCAGCATCAAAAGAAATAGACCAAAGGTCTTTAACCACCACAATGGCTTCGACTTCACCTGGTTTAGAGGTCGGTTTTAAGTAAATACGTGAATCCCTTACAAACGGTAGGGATCTAATAATCCTTTCGCTATCAGTAATTAGATCCTGATCTACTTTGTCCCCTTCTTTGAAAAAGAGATTGTTACGCACTACCTTGCTTCTTGTATAACTATGAAGCTTGTTGCTTGCCCTCACCACCCACTTGCTGGAACGTTTAGTGGTGTCGTTGATACTAGTTCCAAAAATCTCTAGCTTTTTTATACTGACCTTCGCGATGCGTTGACCCTCAAACTGTTCTAAAGAATAGACCGGGGCGCCGGGTTTCTTTTGTGTGTTTTTTTTCTTCTTCTCAGGGTCTTTAAAAAGAAGGTCGTACAACTCTTTGGTAAATCTGCGCTTGTAAAAGCTGTTTTTTAATTTGATGTAAAACTCCTCAGGTCTTTTCCCCTTATCAAGAACCATTCGACTTGCCACACTATCCGGTAAAACAAGTAAGGTGTCATTCGGTACATACATGGAAGAATCACCTAATACTATGAAACTTCTACCTTGAACCCTAACCGTATCTACCTCTGCCTTCTGGGCAAATAGTCCAGTGCAGAAACTTAAGAAAAGTGATATGATCAAGGCCTTTTTCACCGCTAAAGGGGAATAATGATTCTTTAGATTACGATTTCTTTGAAAGGTTTATAAAAAGCTCCCGGCCTTGCCTTGGTTTAATGGAATTATAGCATCGTTCGAAGACCTTGAATTCAAAATAAGGCTCGAAATATGTGGAATACTCATCTCTAAATCCTCCATAAGGTGGGTGGTCATGAAAAAGTTCATCTTCAAAAAGCACTCCTACAAGCCTCCCGGAGTTAGAAAGTAATTCAGACATTTTTCTTGCATAGCCAGGTCTTTCAGAGGGGTGTAACGCACAGAAAAAGGTCTGTTCAATTATCAGGTCATAAGTAGAATCCAGCTCAAAAAAATCTCCGGTTATAAGTTGATCTTTTGGAAATGTATCGTGGTTTGCGGCGAATCTGTTAAGCGGTATAGGCGAGAGATCAATGATTGATACCGATTTAAAATCGTTCTTATGGAGATAAGAAGCCTCATGAGCATTTCCACAACCAGGTATTAGAATTTTCAGGCCCTTACTGTCCAATTGGTCTATATATTCTTTGAGCGGAGTAGTAATGCCACCCGCATCCCATTGCGTTTGCTGCCGCAAATACCTATTCGTCCAATACCCTACATCGTGAATCATAATGTCAAATTTGAGAGTCTTAATAAACTCTCCGTCCTGTTGAAAAATCTTAAATAAACAATAATTTTACACTCATTCGTTTCAATAACCAACTATGGAAGAAAACAAACAGGAGCAAATTCAGACGCCTGCCAAAAAAAATAACAGATCGCTCATCATAATAATTCTACTAGCTGTAGTAGTTATTGTTCAGGGAATTAAGATTTACCTCGACCATCAGGAGAGTATTGCTAAAGAAGATCAATTGGCCAACACCGAAGAGGAACTAGCCATAACTATGCAGCGCTTGACAGATATCAGTAAAGAACTAGATGAGAAAATCACGGAAATCGAAGAGTTGGGTGGAGACGTGGAAGAATTAGAGCAGGCCAAAGCAGAGATTGAGGCGGAGTTATCAAAGAATAGAAGAGTAAGTAGAAGAGCGATACAAGATTTGAAAGATAAAGTCGGAGGCTACGAGCTTTTACTGAAGGCGAAAGATGAGGAAATAGCTCAATTAAAGGAGATCAATTCTGAACTGTTAACTGAAAATACTTCATTAAAAACAGAAAAGAATGTTCTCAATGATTCCTTGAGTCAGTTAAGTGAATCAAAGGAAGAGTTGGCCTCTAAGGTGGCCAAGGCATCAGAGTTAAGGGTCGAGAATATCCAGATTTTTGCTATTAACAGCCGTGGGAAAGAGCGAGAAGCCCCTTTCAAAGCTCGACAGGTGGATAAATTAAAAGTGATTTTTAACATCGCAGAAAACGAGGTTGCACCTGTAGAAGGCAAGAATGTACTTATTAGAGTTATCGATGGTAACGGACAAGTGATCTTTGATGTGACTCGAGGGTCGGGAACATTTATGTTAAACGATAGAGAAGAATTCTACACTGCTAACCAGGAAATCCTCTTCGACAATACAAATCAACAGCTCAGCTTTGAGTATGAAAAAGGAAGTGATTATGAATCAGGTTTGTACAGAATTGAGGTCTACACAGAAGGATACAAAATGGGAAGTCGGCAGTTCGAGATAAAGTAAAAATAGCGCAGCCGTTACAGCTGCGCTATCCAACCAAAACCTGATTATATTACTTCCCCTCATTCAAACTCCAGTTATAATCTAGGTAACTTACATCAACCCCTCGTCCAACCACAGTCTTCGAATACTGATTGATAAAATCAATCAACTCTTTTTCTTTGGTAAAATCTCCTTTGAACCAACTAAATATCTTAGAGAGTTTTAAAGCTTCTCTTGAGATGTTGTTTCGCTTTGGATCATTTATGAATTTAACAGTCTGTTGTTCTAATTGTTCCTCTAATTTTTTTGGAGAATAAGCTTCATTCAGTAGCTCAGGACAGGAAAGGGAAGCACAATTGATGGCAAAGTGAATTCTGGGCTCTTCAAACTGTTTCCGTAAAATTTTATGCTCAATATAATCCAAGTTCATCTTTTCACCTCCTATTTCGAAGAACTTTTTCTGCCAAACTGAGCTAACGAAAGGTATATTAATTGGGTGCAGATCTTTTATACTCTGTACTGGGTAATTATCCACAATCAGCTTTAATGTAAACGCATTGTAAGCATTGATCCAATAAGCTAATTGCTCTTCGTAAGTCCATTTTTTTTCATTCGGCGCGTGATTGCTTAATAGCTCTAAATACTTATTAAGTTCAGTCTTGTCGTTTACAAGACCGCTATAGTTTACCAGTCCTTCGGGGGTAACATATTTTTTCAGGATTATAGTCCATAACTCGTGAGAAGGTACTGTTTCACTAGTCACCTCAGGCTTGCTGATGCAAGAGGAGGCAATCGCTGTAAGCAATGAAATGAAAACTATGCGTTTCATAAATTAGTTAACGACTAAAATGAGGTAATTGATTTTAATAAAAGTCACACTGTCACATGAACGACTTTTTAGATGGATGTTTTCATAGTAATTGAAATAGTCCTAAGTTTGCACCTCATTTTTAATTATACATTTTAAACACGATGAAAAATTACGAGACGGTATTCATTTTAAATCCCGTTTTGTCTGAAGATCAGATGAAGGATACTGTCAAAAAATTCGTCAAGGTGATAACCGACGCAAAAGCAGAAGTTATCAACGAAGAGCAGTGGGGATTGCGTAAGTTAGCATATCCTATACAACACAAATCCACTGGCTTTTACAACCTTGTTGAATTTAAGGCAGACCCCCAAGTTATCGACAAGCTTGAAACTGAATACAGACGAGACGAAGCGGTAATGCGATTCCTTACTACAGCATTAGATAAACATGCTGTAACTTACAACGAGCGCAGAAGAAAAGGAGCTTTCAAAAAAGATAAGAAAAAAGAGGAGGTAGCAGCATGACATTGGTTAATGAATCTCTTAACAGAGGAGAAAACAAAAATAAATACTGCCGTTTCAAGAAAAACGGCATCAAGTACATTGATTACAAGGATCCTGATTTCCTTTTGAAATTTGTTAATGAGCAAGGTAAGATTCTTCCTAGAAGGTTGACCGGGACCAGCTTGAAATTCCAAAAAAAGGTCTCACAAGCAGTAAAGAAAGCACGCCACTTGGCGCTTCTCCCTTACGTCACAGACTCACTAAAATAAGATAACAGAAATGGAAGTAATATTAAGACAAGACATACAAGGCCTTGGCTACAAGAATGACACTGTTTCTGTGAAGCCAGGTTATGGTAGAAATTACTTGATACCACAGGGTTATGCCATTCTTGCTAATGAATCCAATCAGAAAATGATTGCAGAAAACATTAAGCAAGCAGCTCACAAGGCTGAAAAGCTAAAAAAAGATGCTGAGGATCTGGCTAAGGGCATTGGCAACACAGTATTGGAGATTGGTACAAAGGCTGGAGATAGTGGAAAAATTTTCGGCGCCGTTACCACCTTACAACTTTCAGAATCACTTAAGGCTAAAGGCTTCGATGTTGATAGAAAGAAAATATCTATTCCGACGATCAAAGAATTGGGAGAGTATACGGCACTAATCGATTTACACCGAGAAGTGAAGCATGAGATTCAAATCAAGGTAATAGCCGAATAAGGAACTTTAGTTGAAAAGTAAAAGAGCCGCAGGTTGAAATCTGCGGCTTTTTTTGTTTTTCATCCACAGTGTTCTCTACGACTAATCCCATTCGTTAACTTTACTTTATGTTTCGAACTGAAATATCCATACCAGATTCTCCTTTTAAAATTGGTCATAACTCGCAAATCGTAACTATCGGATCTTGCTTTTCAGACAGGATGGGCCAGTATCTGATTGATAATAAGTTCAGAGCATTAGCTAACCCATTCGGAGTTATTTTTAACCCCATCTCAATATTTAAGTTGCTCGAAAACACCATAGACATAGAATCACCCAACCGGAGTGGATATGTTAAATCCGATGGCTTATTCAAACATCTAGATTTCCATTCCGATTTTGCTGGTTATAGTACATTTGAAGTAGAGCAAGATATCCTAGAAGCCTTAACAAATGCACACTCCTTTTTAAAAAATACGGATGTAATTATAGTCACCTTGGGTTCCGCTATTGTTTATGAATATCTAAAGACCTCTCATACGGTAGCCAACTGCCATAAGATATCTCAGAAAGAGTTTAAAAAAGTAAAGATCTATTCAACTCAAATCACTGAGGCCTTCACTAAATTTTATCATAAGTTATCAGCATTTAATAGTCGGGTACAAATTATTTTGACCGTTTCACCGGTTCGACATATTAAAGACACCTTAATGGAGAATAGTGCGAGTAAAGCCATTTTGCGCTCAACTTGTGATGAACTCTTTAATAACCATAAGAAAGTATCTTATTTTCCAAGTTATGAGATCATGCTGGATGATCTAAGGGATTACAGGTTTTATTCAGAAGATATGCTTCACCCAAGTATCACGGCCGAACAATACATATGGAATAAGTTCGCAAAGACCTACTTCACCGAAAAATCATTATTGTTAATTAAAGAATGGAATAAGGTAAGGAAAGCTATTCATCATATACCCCTTAACCCAAAGTCCAAAGCGCATCAAAAGTTTGTTTCTGAAACCATAATTAAAGTGCAACAGTTTAGTAATAGATTTGATGTTTCGAACGAGCTCGACATACTTAAACGTCAGCTCATATAAACCTCTTATGCGACAACTATTATTCTTAATACTAACGGGCCTAATGGCCTGCAATTCAAAACCATCCATGCAAGAGAATCACGAAGGAAGATCAGCAAACCGTCTGATTGAAAGCACTAGCCCATACCTACTTCAACATGCGTACAACCCGGTAGACTGGCATCCTTGGGGAGAAGAGGCGCTTGAACGAGCTAGAAAAGAAGATAAGCCCATAATCGTTAGTATTGGATACTCCTCCTGTCACTGGTGTCATGTCATGGAAAGAGAGTCTTTTGAAAATGATAGCATTGCGAGGTTAATGAACGAGAACTTCGTCAATATCAAGGTGGATAGAGAAGAGCGACCTGATGTAGATCAAATATACATGGACGCCGTACAGGCTATGGGATTGGGCGGTGGCTGGCCATTAAATGTTTTCTTGACTCCAGATCAAAAACCATTTTATGGAGGCACCTATTTTCCACCAGCACAGTGGGCAGCATTAATGAAAAATATTACCAAAGCATTCAGTGAAAAACGCGAAGAAGTAGAAAAATCTGCTGATGACTTGACTAATGCGCTTTCCAAAAGCGAAATTATAAAGTATCGGCTTAAAGAAACTGATCGGGAATTCAAGCAAGAGGTACTCGATAGTATGTACCGCATTATGGCAGCTAAATTTGACCCTGAAGATGGTGGATTCGATAAGGCTCCCAAATTTCCAATGCCGAATAACTGGCTATTCCTACTTCGATATTACCATATCACTAACAACCAAAATGCCATCGATCATATTACGCTCACTTTAGACAAGATCGCCATGGGGGGTATTTTTGATCAGATTGGAGGTGGCTGGGCGCGGTACTCCACCGATGGTGAGTGGCTAGCGCCACACTTTGAAAAAATGCTTTATGATAATGGCCAATTAGTTAGCCTCTATTCTGAAGCTTACCAAATTACTGGCTCTCCTTTATACAAAGAAGTGGTTTATAAAACTATAGAATGGCTGAAAAGGGAGATGTTGGATTCATCTGGCGGATTTTATTCGGCGCTTGATGCAGATAGTGAAGGTGAGGAAGGTAAGTTTTATGTTTGGAATCTTGACGAATTCAATAATGTACTCAAGGAAGATGCCGAACTACTAGCTAAGTACTACGATGTTACCGAAGAAGGTAATTGGGAAGCAAAGAACATCTTAAGGAGGCTTTTGTCGGATGAAGAAATCGCCCGGGAAAATGAAATGGATCCAGACGATCTTAGGAAGACAGTCATTTCCGCAAATCGCAACTTACTCGAGGCAAGGCAAAAAAGAGTTCGTCCGGGTATGGATAACAAGGTTTTAGTAGGATGGAACGGTATTATGATGAAGGGTTTGGTTGATGCCTACGAAGCTTTTGACGAACCTGAATTCCTACTTTTAGCAGAAAAAAATGCTCAGTTCATAATAGAAAAGATGGCCAATGGGGAAGGAATTTATCGAAGCTTTATTTCAGGGAAGGCTTCCATAGCTGCCTATTTGGAAGACTATGCTTACGTTATTGATGGACTATCAGCACTGTATCAAGTAACCTTCGAAGAGAAATGGCTAAATAAAGCCAAAGAACTGGCTGAGTATACGCTGGAACATTTCTTTGATGTCGAGGAAGGCTTATTCTTTTTTACTGACAATAGCTCTGAAAAGCTAATTACGCGCAAGAAAGAGGTTTTTGATAACGTCATTCCAGCTTCAAACTCCCAGATGGCTCTCAACTTATATCAATTGGGAGTGATCTATGACAATGAAGAATTCAAAGTAAAGGCTTCATCAATGATATCAAAAATGTCCACTTTAATGAAGGAAGAACCTGCTTACCTTACTAATTGGGGTATTCTTTACGCTTACCTAAGTACTCCAACCGCTGAGATCTCAATTGTAGGCCCTACTGCTCAGGAAGTCCAACAACAGTTTGTAAAACGATACCTACCGAACAAAGTGATAATGGGTGCAGAAATGGAAAGTGATCTTCCTTTGATGAATGGCAAGTATGCTATGAATGGAGAAACGACGATTTACGTATGCTATAACAAAACATGCAAGTTGCCTGTAACCTCCGTGGAGAAAGCCTATCAGCAATTGCAATAGTTAATGCACGAGTTTTTTCTAGATTAAGTTGATATTGAGCAAGTTTTTATTCCGTTATAGGTAATTAAAGAGCGTTGTCACAACTTGAATTTAATACTGAAAATACTACCAATAGGGAAACCCTATTTGCAGATGTGATCCTGCCGGTACCTATTCCACGCATGTTTACCTATCGCGTACCCTTTGAACTTAATGAGTTGGTGAAGATAGGTTGCCGAGTCATTGTTCAATTTGGTCGTCGAAAAATACTTACCGGCATCATTGGTCATCTTCACAATCGACCACCGGAAAAATACGAAGCCAAATATCTGCTGGAGCAGCTGGATGAGGATGCAGTTATGCCGGTGATTACCATCCGCTTACTTCAGTGGATATCCGAATATTACATGTGCACACTCGGTGAAGTACTTAATGTTGGACTCCCAGCCGGACTCAAACTAAATAGTGAGTCAAAGATTCAGATGAACCCGGACTTTGATTGGGAGGGCTCCGAGTATGACTTCAGCGAAAAAGAGCAGTTTATCTTGGCGGCTTTGAAAGGGGGTTCTACCCTATCCTATTCGGAGGCCGGAAAAGTCATTCAACAGAAATCAATCTACAAAACCCTCAAATCCTTAGTGGCAAAATCTGCCATTCTGATTTTTGAAGAAGTAAAAGACAAGTACAAACCCAAGAAAGAACCCCGAATTCGTATTAGCAATCGCTATCTGGACAATATCCAGGAACTATTCGAAACGCTCTCTTCCAAACCAAAGCAGGAAGCCATTTTGCTTTATTATTTGCAACAGGTATCCGTTTTTGAACATAAAAAATTAAATGAAGGCGGTATTCTTAAAAGCCAATTTAAATCAGAGGGCTTATCTGAATCCTCGTTAAATACATTAGTAAAGAAAGGCATACTTGAAAAGTTCGAAGTCGTGGTTTCAAGGTTTGAAACGACAGAAAGTGATAAAAGAAGCATTACACTATCCCAAAAACAACAGCAAATAAAACACACCATTCTGAGTGCTTTCAAAAAAAATGACACCGTACTATTCCATGGAGTAACGGGAAGCGGCAAAACAGAAGTCTATGTAGAGCTAATTGAAGATGCTCTAGAAGGCGGATCCCAGGTGTTATACCTCCTGCCTGAAATTGCCCTAACCACACAAATTGTAGCCCGGTTGAAGAAAGTGTTCGGAAATCAATTAGGGGTATACCACTCAAAATTTTCTGATAACGAAAGAGTGGAAGTATGGCGAGGTATCCTGGATGGCTCATTTCAAGTGGTGATCGGTGTGAGGTCTTCAATTTTTCTCCCTTTCGACAACCTGGGCCTGATCATTATTGATGAGGAGCACGAAAGTTCTTACAAGCAATATGACCCTGCCCCCCGGTACAACGCCCGTGATGCAGGACTCGTATTGGCACATATGCATCATGCCAAGGTTCTTATGGGTTCAGCCACACCTTCAGTTGAATCATACTACAATGCACTTCAAGGAAAATACCAATTGGTTGAATTAAGCGAACGCTATGGTAATGGGAAATTACCTGATTTCCACATAGCAGATATGATAAAGGCACGTAAAAAGAAACAACTAAAAGGTGAATTTTCCCTTGACCTGGTTGAAGCAATTGGCTCGGCTTTGGCTAATCATGAACAGGTAATTCTGTTTCAAAACCGCCGAGGCTACAGTCCATATATTTCCTGTGACAATTGTGGGTGGATACCTCAATGTGAAAATTGCGCTGTCAGCCTGACTTATCACCAATATAAGAACGAGTTGGTTTGTCATTATTGTGGCTACAAGGAACCTCCACCAAGAGATTGTGAGGCTTGCGGTTCCACTGATCTCAGAACTATGGGATTTGGTACAGAGAAGCTTGAAGAAGAATTACAGCTTCTTTTCCCAAAAGCCAGTGTTCAAAGAATGGACCTAGATACCACTCGAAATAAGTATAGTTATGAAACTATTATTGGTGACTTCGAGAAAGGTGATATCGACATATTAGTAGGCACTCAAATGATCAGTAAAGGGCTCGACTTTGACAATGTCAGTCTGGTCGGAATATTTGACTTAGATCGTATGTTACACTTTCCAGATTTCAGATCTTTTGAGCGCACTTTCCAACTAACAACTCAAGTTAGCGGGAGGGCAGGAAGGAAAGACACCAAGGGCAAGGTGATCATACAAGTTAGAAATACGGAATCTGAGTTACTTAAGCAGATCACTAGTCATGATTATCATGGGTTTTACCAATCAGAGATCTTCGAAAGAAAAGCTCATTTATACCCGCCGTTCACAAGGCTTATTAATGTCACGATTAAAAATAAAGATAAGAACCTTTCCCAGTTGACTGCCCAAAAGATTAGCAACTTGCTAAGAGACCAGTTAGGTGGTAAAAGGGTACTTGGGCCCGAAGAACCTATAATTTCTAAGATCAGAAAAGAATACCTCATGAATCTTACGATTAAAATTGAGCGTAAAGGTGTTGATATCGGAAAGGTCAAATCCATAATTCAAAATTCTTGTCTTGAAGTTTTAAATGATAAGCAATTAAAATCAAGTAAGATCATTTTTAATGTAGACCCAGTATGATACTTACCTGAACCTAGCACAATATTTGTTATCCAATCTTCTAATTTAGCATAGTGAGAAAATTAGTTTTCGTGGTCATACTATTTCCGTGGGTTTATTTAGCGTCCTCTTGTGAAGATGTTGAACTGGAAACTACAGGTATTGATCCTTTTTTTAGAATTAAATTTATTAATGCTGACAGCTTAAGTACCTTGGATAATCTTATCGCAGCTATCGAGGAAAGAATAGAAATCATTGACGATAGCCTTGTTTTTTATGACACTTTGAACAACGGAACTGACGTTTCCAATGTCGTTGAACGGCTGAATTCAGAAAGGAGCACCATAGATGCCGAAAGAACAGAATTCAATTCTACAAAAGCGATAATTGAAAGTGGAAGTGTGGTTGTTAACAGCATTACTTCTTCAACGGGAGTAGATGCAAAGTTACCGGGTATAGATAGTACTACTTTGTTTTCTATTCCTCTTAACCCAGCCCAAGATGTTAGCCTATTTGAAATATCATTAGACGGAACGCTATACGACCTTGAAGCCAATTACACCAGAAATACGGTAGTTGAGCTGCGTACAGTTATTGTTCAGGCCTTGGATTTAGACGTTACAAGTTCCTCTTTTGAAGTTCAGTCGATTGAGTATGAAGACTCGTTATCAAATAACAGCTTAGATGCGATTGTTACAGTACATTTTTAGGATTTTACTGGTTGCAATTCTGCCTTTCAATGCTTTCGCACAAGAGGATTCTACCTCAGTCGCAGACAGTACAATTAATCAAGCTGATACAACATATACCGCTGCCGACTCCACTGAAATTACTTCAGACACTACACGTATTCAAACCAGGTCGGGTCTGTTTCTAGCCATTGACTATGGTAAGCTCGCAACTGCAGTCTCGGATTTTGAGTCAAAATTCGAGGCCTCAATTGGGTTTCAACTTTCTAATCGCTTGGCCCCAGTGTTGGAAATAGGTTATGCTATATTAAATCCAAGAACTGCCTTCGAAAATGGCACTTATGAAAGCGCAGGGGTTTATGGTCGTTTCGGGATTAATTACCTCATCCCTTTGGACAACATAAATATATATTACGCAGGTCTCAGGTACGGTTTGAGTTCATATGAAGATGAAGGTAATTATATTATTGAAAGTGATATTTTCGAAACTTACAGTGTAGACTTTGGAGAAAGTAACCAAACGGCAACTTGGTTTGAAATAGTACTTGGATCAGAAAAAAAGATAAGAAACTACAATATCTATCTAGGAGGACTATTCAGATTACGCTTTATCAATACACGAGATAAATTTGTGCCCATTGATACGTATTCTATCCCGGGCTACGGCAGGACTTTGGACAAGAGCGTCCCCGCTCTTAATCTATACGTTAAGTACCTTTTTTAGGAGAAACCTTACCCCTATAGAATTCTATTCCAATAGCGACTAAGATTATGATCGTAAGAAAAACAGAACCTTCTAAGCCGAAATCGCCACCCGTCAAATAGGAGATATCACTGTGGTAATACATATTAAAAACCCCTACTCTTTCATGTCCGGAAATGGCTGAACCGAAAACAGATCCTTGCGTATAATTCCAAGAAAGATGCGCACCTATTGGCACCCAAATTGAAGAAAACCGATTAAAAGATAAAGCTGCAAACACACCAAAAAGAGATATCGTAAGTACACCGAAAAGCGTGGAATTATCATTCATAAGATGAACAAGACCAAATAGAAATGATGAAGCTAAAATCCCTGATATTTTCCCATAAGAAGAGCTAAGTGCATTTAGTATGTATCCTCTAAATGCCAATTCTTCGGCTGCAGATACTAAAAACATCAATATTAGGTACAAAATAAGATCAAAATAAAACTCACTGAATTTAAAACTGACTATTCCTGTTAAGGCCATCACTCCTGCACAAACGGTGATGAAAATGAAACCATAAGTCAATCCGATAAAAAAGAACCTTGTACTCCATTTGAAGTATCTAGGCAAAGAGCTCTGATTCTCAATAAACCTGTTGAAAAAGTAGTATGCAGATGCAAAACCCAAAAGCAACACGGTTTGGGATAAAATGAGTTGATGTACACCATGTCTTTCAAAATCTGGTATTATTGAAAATGGAATATAGTATAGAATGGCGAACAGAAAGGCAGCCAGAATAAATAACACAACTTTTAACCAGGCCGGTAAAACAGTACTATTATTCTTATGGTTAGATGTCCCACTCGTCATTCAGAATACTTATTGCATGGTGTGCTGTAAGGTCATACTGACATGGCACAACGGATACGTAATTGTTGGCAATTGCCCATTCGTCATTATCCTCACCCTTATCGTGATTAATGAAATTACCAGCCATCCAGAAGTACCTCCGACCATATGGATCATATCGCTGATCAAAATCCTCTTGCCACTTGGCATTTGCTTGACGGCATATCTTAATTCCCCTAATAAATTCGTTTCTTTTAGGCGGTATATTTACGTTTAAAGCCACACCCCTAGTAAGACCTTTATCTAAAACCATTCTAGTAATTTTCTCTACATACTCTATCGCATGATCAAAATCAGCATCATGTGAATAATCGCAGAGAGAGAATCCAATTGCTGGCATACCCTCCAGTGCAGCTTCAATAGCCGCCGACATAGTACCACTATACAAAACGCTAATGGAAGTATTCGCTCCATGATTAATACCACTCACCACTAAATCAGGTTTCCGGTCTTTCAATACAAAGTGTTTGGCGATTTTAACACAATCGGCGGGAGTGCCTGAGCACTCATAGGCGGAAACACTTTCAAAAAGATCATTTTCCTCTAATCTTAACGTATTTCCTATAGTTATAGCATGCCCCATACCGCTTTGAGGCCCGTCTGGAGCTACCACCACCACATCCCCAAGCTTTTTCATAGTTTCCACCAATACGCGGATTCCTTTTGACGTGATGCCATCGTCATTAGAAATCAAAATAAGAGGCTTGCTCATTAATTGGATTGGGTTTCGTAAAGAGAATTATAATAGGACACCGCTTTCACCAGGTCGCCTCTACGCTCAAGTTTCAACCGGTTGGTTTTTACAAATTTCTTCATTTGAGCGGATTTCTTTTTGGTTTTCCACAGTAGATCTTTTCTATTTCCTGAAAACTTCTCTATCCGACCATCTGGCGTTAAAAAGTAGTAGGTAAATACGAGAACTAATCTATTGAACGTACCGCTAACCGCATAAGGATAGCTTGTGACCTGATATTCTAGCTTTTCACGGCTTAAAAGCGTTAGCTTCTTACCCTCGTAAACTAATTCGAAAATTATCGGGGCTCTATAATTTCCTCTGATATTATAAGGCAATACATAAAACTGTCTGTATTGATTGGCTAATTGGTCAAATATCTCGAAAAAGACGAGGCTTCTAGGGGTTATCGTAGTAATAGTACCGTTTTTGGCATAAGTATGCTGAACAATATCCTTGTCCATGTCATACTTTATCCATCCAGCTAAAGTATCTCCTTCTATGCGAACAGCCTTACCCTCATGCCAGATCTCGTTTGGAAATGTCTGCGCGGTAAGGGTGAATGGTAAAAGAAGATATATCGTTATTAAGAACCTCAATTAACTACTTTCCTTTAAAATTTGGTGTCCCATCTTATCTCGTTTTGTAGCTAGGTATTTTGCGTTGTGCTTGTTGGGTGGAATCTCAATAGGCACGGTATCTACTATCTCTAAACCATAACCAATAAGTCCTACTCGCTTTTTAGGATTGTTGGAAATCAACTTTATCTTTCGAACACCTAGATCCCTTAAGATTTGAGCTCCCACACCGTAGTCTCTCTGATCCATATCAAAGCCCAACTTCAAGTTGGCCTCTACAGTATCCAGACCCTCTTCCTGTAGTTTATAAGCCTTCAGCTTATTAATTAGCCCTATTCCACGACCTTCCTGATTCATATAGAGTATTACCCCTTTACCTTCTTTCTCCACGATCTTCATTGCCGCGTGTAGTTGTCCCCCACAATCACAGCGACACGAGCCAAAAATATCACCGGTGACACAAGATGAATGAACCCTTACCAAAATAGGTTCATTTGTTTTCCAATCTCCCTTAACCAAGGCCAAATGATTATCCCCGGTACTCTTTTGTTCGTAAGCTGTGAGTTTGAAGTCTCCATATTCGGTAGGCATATCCACGGTCTCTACTTTTCGTTCGATAAGGCTTTCTTGCTTTATTCTATATTGAATTAAATCTTCAATGGATACCAACTTTAAATCAAACCTCTTCGCTACTTTTATCAGATCGGGAAGCCTGGCCATTGAGCCATCTTCGTTCATGATTTCCACCAGCACTCCAGCGGGTTGAAAACCAGCCAATCGAGCAAAGTCGATTGTGGCTTCTGTGTGTCCGGCTCGTCTGAGCACTCCGCCTGCCTTAGCTTTTAAAGGAAAAATATGGCCAGGTTTACCCAGTTCTTCCGGATTTGTATCCGGATTGGCTAACGCCCTAATGGTTTTGAACCTATCATGCGCTGATATACCTGTAGTACAGCCGTGGCCAATAAGATCCACTGATACCGTAAATGGCGTTTCAAAAGCAGCCGTGTTACGACCCACCATTAAATCCAAACCTAAATCTTCACATCTGCTTTCTATCAAAGGAACACAGATTAACCCACGTCCGTGAGTTGCCATGAAATTTACAATCTCAGGAGTAATACATTCGGCAGCACAGATGAAGTCACCCTCATTTTCACGATCCTGATCATCCACCACAATTATCACCTTTCCCTCCTTTATATCCTGGATGGCGTCTTCAATACTATTTAGCTTGACTTTATCTGACATTTTACGAATTTGTTACCCGGCAAAAGTAGCCTTTTTCAGTGCATGATAAGCATAACACTCCATTACAACCCATTACCAGAACATTAAATTTTCAATATGGTTCACTAACCGGTTAAGAGGGGATTACTATCTGGATACTACGATACCCAACACCCTGGAAAGTTCCATTTCGCTTTCTTTTAAGCGTTGTTGTATGTCAATCAAACGTTCTACTTCCGCATGTTCTGTTACACCCTTTAAGTTCTCCTTGTTCTCCTCAATGAGTCGTTGAACTATCGTTCTTTTGAGCCTGGTAATGTTCTGATAAACCGTATGATCCAAGAAATCTTTCTCATGCGGTACGTGGATTTTATATTTATCTCCCCAGATCGGACTGACCTCCCTTCTTTCTGTTGTAAGATCAATCACCTCTTTTTTTATCTCCGCACTTTCATTGCGGATCAAATCATTTACATCTAAAATTTTTTCACCATTGTAGGACTCTTTGAAAAGGGTAAATATTTCCCTGAAAATAGGTGTAGAAAATTCAATATCAATTAACTCATCCATCAAATAGTGGAATAGGAGGTAATCCTCCTCAAGTTCCTGTTTACCATAGTTCAGAAGTAGTCTTATGGTTTCTTTTTCCTGAATGTAAATAAGATCAACTGATGTTTTTTTATCAATCTCGTCTTTGGATGGTATAATCACATCCGGAAGTGAATCAGGATCACCTTTCGGCTGCTTTTTTCTTTGTCCAATAAGCAGTTTGTTGAGTTCCCCAACAAGAACTGACTCTTCCATATCCAAGCGATTAGCAGAATCCTTGATGTAGACTGCTCTTTTAATGGCGTCTGGAATAATGGAAATACTTTGCACTACCTCCTTAATGGCTTCTGCCTTAAGCAGAGGATCCTTATCGGCATCTGCGGAATAGAGTCCAAGTTTAAATGCTATAAAATCCTGAACATTATCAACTAAATATTTCTTAAAATCAGACGTGCCCAGTTTTTGAGAATAGCTGTCAGGATCCTCTCCTTCGGGAAACATCACAACCCGTACATTCATACCGGATTCTAAAATCATATCAATCCCACGTAAAGACGCTTTTATACCAGCAGGATCACCGTCAAAAAGCACGGTTATATTTGATGAAAAACGACTTATTAGCTTGATCTGATCGGTTGTTAGCGAGGTGCCGGAAGAGGCAACCACATTTTCGATGTCGGATTGGTGCAATGAGATGACATCAGTGTATCCTTCAACCAGATAGCAGTTGTCCTGTTGACGTATCCCCTGCTTAGCCTGATAAAGACCATAAAGTACTTTACTCTTATGATAGACTTCACTCTCGGGAGAGTTTAAATATTTAGGCTTATCGTCCTTCTTTAAAGTTCGTGCACCAAACGCGACTACTTTTCCAGAAACATTATGAATAGGAAAAATTACCCTACCCCGAAATCTATCATACTGCTTCCCCCCTTCTTTTCGTACTAGAAGTCCTGCTTTTTCCAAAAGATCTTCATTATAGGCCTTTTCCAGCGCAGTTTTGTTAAAGCCATCCCATTGATCCAGGCTATAGCCAAGTTCAAATTTGGAAAGTGTTTGTTCTGTAAACCCTCTTTCTTTGAAGTAGCTTAAACCTATTGACCTTCCTTCCTCATGATTATTTAGCGTGTCTTTGAAGTAGTCCTTAGCATAATTCAGGATTATATGCAGACTTTCTCGCTCATTCTGCTCTTGAATTTGTTCATTGGTACGTTCTGTCTCCTCAACTTCTATACCGTACTTATTGGCCAGATAGCGAATGGCTTCCAGATAATTCAGACCATCGTGTTCTTGAATGAAAGAAATGGAATCGCCTGCTTTTCCACAACCAAAACATTTATAAATGCCTTTATGCGGAGCAACTGAAAAAGATGGTGTTTTTTCATCATGAAATGGACAACAGGCCCAGAGGTTTTGTCCTTTACGCTTCAAACTGACAAAATCCGAGACCACTTCCTCGATGTCCATGGCATCTTTCACATGCTGTATGGTCTGATTTGATATCAACGATGTTTTTTTAGCAAAGATAATTTTTTCAGGCGGACGTTCCGATTAAGTATTTCAGATCTTCTGGTTATTTATTCTATGTCACGTTCAACTTATTTATGACTTAATTTGTTAACACATAGCAAAGGAAATGCGGTAAATTGCATGAGTTAAATAGTTTGAGAATGGCCTTTAAGGAAAGTGATGTTTTAAAAGCTTTATCCACAGTTGATGATCCTGACTTAAAAAAAGATCTCGTCACGCTGAACATGGTTAAAGACATAGAGGTGTTTAGCGATGTCGCAACATTTACGGTAGTGCTTACCACTCCGGCGTGCCCACTTAAGGAAATGATCAAAAACGATTGTATAGCCGCTATCCATAAACATTTAAGCCCAGACTTGGAAGTGAACGTGATAATGACGTCTAACGTCACTACCGTAAGGGACACCGCCCCATTATTACCTGGTGTGAAAAATATTATTGCCATCGCCTCGGGAAAGGGTGGAGTAGGAAAATCAACTGTAACGGCCAATTTAGCAGTGGCTTTAGCTAATGAAGGAGCAAAGGTAGGTATAATTGATGCTGATATTTTTGGCCCCTCGATGCCTACGATGTTCAATTGCGAAAATGAACAACCTGGTGTCAAGGAGATCGATGGAAAGAATAAAATATTACCTCTTGAGCAATATGGGATCAAGTTGATATCTATAGGTTTTCTTACCCCCGGAGACAATGCCGTAGTTTGGCGCGGCCCGATGGCAAGTTCCGCACTTAAACAATTTATAGGGGATACCGAATGGGGTGATTTGGATTACTTATTGATCGATTTACCTCCGGGAACCAGTGATATTCATTTGACATTGGTTCAGACGGTTCCGGTTACAGGAGCGGTTATCGTTACCACACCTCAGAAGGTGGCTTTGGCAGATGCCAGAAAGGGATTGGGGATGTTTAAGCAACCGCAAATTAATGTACCAATTCTCGGAGTTATTGAAAATATGGCTTATTTCACGCCAGCTGAATTGCCGGATAATAGGTACTTCATCTTTGGCGAAGGAGGTGGACTACAACTGGCTGAAAGATTTGAAGTGCCCTTTTTAGGTCAAATACCGCTGGTGCAGAGTATTCGAGAAGGTGGTGACAGCGGCTTGCCTGCGGTAATGAAAGATGACATTACTGGTAACGCTTTTGTTAAGCTGGCAAAATCAGTAGCCCGACAAGTTGCTATAAGAAATGCTTCTGTTGAAAAAACGAGGCCAGTCGAATTAAAAGTTTAAATTTGTGTTATGGAAATAGCTGACGGATTATTAGAAAAAGTCGAAGGAGCACTAGATAGCATCAGGCCGTATTTGGAAACCGATGGTGGTAATGTAAAGGTGTTGGATATTTCTCGGGATTTAGATGTTAAACTTGAATTACTTGGCGCTTGTGGAACATGCCCGATGTCCACAATGACACTCAAAGCTGGTGTCGAGGAAGCTATTAGAAAAGTGGTGCCTGAAATCAGATCCGTGGAAGCGGTGAATATCACACAACCGGATGATCCAAACGCTAAACTTCCTGACAATATGTTATAAGAGAGATCGTTAGCTGAAAAAACTAATTTTCTGAAATCTCTTTCTCCCATATCTCTCTGTTTTGTTTTATATCTGAGTACAATCCTGCCCTCTCTAGCACAGGATAAATGCGGTATTGAAAAGTATCAGCAACTGCTTCAGCAAAAAAATATTATTAAGGAAAGTACACCTCAGTTTGAAAATTGGCTAGCCAAAAAAATTCGTTTAAAAAAAGAACAGGGTAAAACCTCTCGCACCAATGAGGTAATTACGATACCTTTGGTGGTTCATATTATTCATTTCGGCGAAAATATTGGTGTAGGAAGAAATATTAGTGAAGCTCAAATTATTTCGCAAATTGACGTATTAAATGAGGATTTCAGGCGCATGAACGCCGATGCGGCGAATACTCCTACAATTTTCCAACCTGTTGCCTCGGATACTGAAATAGAATTTGAATTAGCGCAACGTGACCCGGAAGGACTGGCAACAACAGGTATTAACCGTGTTAACGGTGGAAAATCCAGCTGGCTTTTAGTGGATAATTATGAACTAAAAACCCTGAGCAATTGGCCCAGTGAAGATTATATGAATATTTGGGTGACCGCTCTGGCCGATAATTTCTTAGGCTACGCTCAATTTCCCGTCTCAGATATTGGAGGTCTGGAAACAGCAAGCAGAAGTGCGATCACCGATGGTATAGTAGTGGACTACAGGGCGTTTGGATCAGTCGCTAAAGATGAAGATGCGGTATTAGACCCAAGGTATGACCTTGGGCGTACCACTACTCATGAAGTAGGCCACTACTTGGGCTTGCGGCATATCTGGGGTGATGGGGGCTGTGGAGTTGATGACTTTTGTGCTGATACTCCCGCCTCAAGTAATAGTAACTTGAATTTAAGCAATTGCAGTTTTCCTGGACCTTCGCGATGCGGAAGTGATGATATGTTTCAAAATTATATGGATTTTACCGACGATATCTGCATGAACTTATTCACTGAAGATCAAAAAACAAGAATCAGAGCAGTTATGGATAACAGCCCCCGAAGAGTTAGCTTAGCAAATTCCTTAGGTGCCGAACCACCAGTAGTAGCAGCCAACGACCTGGGAATCCGTAACATTCTATCTCCACTAAAAACGAGTTGTGACGATGTTGTAGTACCCACTTTGGAAGTCAGAAACTACGGAACCAACCTGATTACTTCCGCAGAAATTCAGTCTTCCATCGCAGGTGTCGTTCAAAACTCAACAACCCTATCACTTGATCTGGATCCTCTGGAGTTAGCTACCGTTGAACTACCTCAACTCACCCTGAATACAGCGATGAGCAATGACATTGATTTTCTGATAACCACGACTAATGGTACTTCGGATGGAAATGGTCAGAATAATACGGCAGATATTAGCGTTATGGTTCCTGAGGACTTTTTCGGTCCTATTCTATTGGATTTTAGTGAGATTCCATCCAACTGGACTATTGAAAACGATGATGAATTAATAACCTGGGAGTTACGCTCAGCTCCTAATGGAGAACCAGGCAACCAGGCTCTTTTTGTAGAATTCTATAATCATGAAAATCAGGGAGACCTGGATGTTTTTACTTCTCCTGTTTTAGATTTCAGCCAGGGAGTAAGTACATTGAGTTTTGATGTTGCTTATGCACAATTTCCTAATATCGATACCGAAAGCCTTAAGGTAGTGATTACGGAAAACTGCATAGACCCCTTGACAGGTGGTGACGTGATTTACGAAAGAATTGGAGCCAATCTTAGCACCGCTCCTACCACTTCAGGTTTTTTTGTACCCAGCGGTTCCGATGAATGGAGAACAGAAGTAGTTGATCTGTCTGCCTACGTGGGAAGAGATAATATTCGTATCTCGTTTGTTTCAACAAATGACTTTGGCAACAATCTTTATATCGATAACATCAACCTACTTTCGCTGCCCATTCCTGGTATTGATTTGATCTCCCTACAGTCACCTTCAATAGTTTCTAGCAACATCTCTCCTGAAATTATCGCAGAAGTTAAAAACTCCGGCGCCGTGGGCTTAACATCTTTCGAAACTAAATACGTCTTGGACGATAATGACACCATCACCGTTTCTATAAATTCAAACATTGATGTAGGTCAAAGCGCCTTATTTTCAGCGTCAATTGGAGAATTGGAAATTGGGACGCACCGATTGTATTTTTCAGTAGCCAACCCGAATGATACGATCGATTTCAACCAAAGTAATAATAGTCAGGTGTTGTTTTTTGAAGTTAACCTCTTAGAAGACTTCGCACCATTTAAGGAATCTTTTACGTCACAAACTACGAATTGGACTGCGGGAAATCCGGATAATGACGTGACGTGGGTAATTGAAGATGGCGTAGCTTCGATTGATTTGAGTATTTATGAGACCGTTGGTGAAAGAGACTGGCTCGTGAGTCCAAACATAGATCTATCACAAGCTAACCAAGCTACACTCAACTTTGACTACTCCTACTCCCAGGTCAACCTGAGAGATGACGGTTTGACTGTACTCATTTCGTCAGATGGTGGCACAAACTACCAATCCACTTCTTTTGATGAAATAGGCGAAGATTTGAAAAGCGTTACATTTGGATCAGGAAGAACAGAATTTGAGAATATCTCGATTCCCCTGGATGATTTCCTGGGAGAAACGGATGTCAGAATTGCATTCGTCTCGACCAATGATAATGGAGACGCTATCGTTGTAGACAATATTCAAGTGTTTACCACCGATTTTTTTCTCGAATCCGATGACCCTATATTCCCAAATCCCACTTTCGATGGTCGCTTTAATTTGAAATTCGAATTAGACCAAAGGGAAGACGTAAATATAGTTCTATACGATGCGCTAGGTCACTTCATTTTAGAGACGACTCTTCCGAACACAATTAATCAGACCTATACCTTCAACATCGCAGACCGCGCGCAAGGACTATATTTTATTCAGGTTCAAGGCGAAACTTTTGGATATGTAAGAAGAGTGTTGAAAAACAACTAATCATTTACGCTATTCTCTATTTCAATTATATTTGAGCCAAGTTTTAAATCCGTTGAATGTCAAAAAGTAAAGTAGTCATTTTGTATGGCGGAAAATCCGTAGAACATGAGATTTCCATTAATTCAGCCAGAAATATATTTCAATACATAGATAGGACTCTTTTTGATGTATCCCTCATTGGCATTTCGAAACAGGGTAATTGGTACTTCATGAAAGAGGTATCCGGAGATTTTTCAAATGCTGAAATAGTTTCACTACGTCTGACTTCCGGAAGAGCTTGCTTTGTCGATAATGATCAAAGTATTGTCCCAGACATTGTTTTACCCGTACTTCACGGAACAGATGGCGAGGATGGAAGTATCCAAGGATTGTTACAGACCCTTGATGTGCCCTACGCAGGAAGTGGTGTACTTGGTTCAGCAATTGCTATGAGTAAATTGGCCTCAAAAAGACTACTACAAGCGGCAGGGATTCCTACCAGTCGCTTCTTGGTTTATAGTTATAAGGAATTGAAAGAGATCTCTTTCAAGCAGGTTAAGTCAGACTTAGGCTTACCTTTTATGGCAAAAGCAGCTAACCTGGGTTCTTCAGTGGGAGTTGTAAAAGTGAATGATGAGGCAGGATTCAAATCTGCGGTTAAGGAATGTTTCACATATGATAACATCGTTTTGTTTGAAGAATACATCAGGGGTCGGGAATTGGAATGTTCTGTCATAGGAAATGCTGAAGTAAAGGCCTCGTTACCAGCGGAAATTGTGATTAGCCCTGAATACGAGTTTTATACTTACGAAGCCAAATATCAGGATCCAGATGCTGTGGAATTAAAGGTGCCCGCCGTATTAGATGATGAAACAACACAACAAATAAGACAGCTTTCAATACAAGCTTATAAAGTGCTTCATTGCGAAGATTTCGCTCGTGTCGATCTCTTTTTAACACCCGAGAAAAAAATCTTTATTAATGAAATAAATACCATTCCAGGTTTCACAAATTCCAGCATGTTCCCTATGATGTGGCAAGAGCAAGGAATTGCATTTACCGAGCTAATAACCACCATTCTAGACAGTGCTATGAAGAAGTTCCAAACATCTAAGAGGCTTAAAAATGACTATACAGGTGGCTAATGTGATTTTGACTATGTTTGTTGACAATTCTAAAATCAATAAATGAAATTTTTTCCAGACACGTTGAAGGGTTTTATTATCCATTTTTTAGTAGTAGTATCTTTAGCCGTCGTTGGAACGCTTATCTTTTTCTATGTATATCTTCCTTTCACCACCAATCATGGTGAAACCATTACCGTACCTGATCTCTATGGTATGAAATTAGAAGAGATGGATGATTTTCTAACCAAAAGAGACCTTAGGTATGAAATTAATGATAGCACCTATTCTGATGAGCACGAGCCATTGGCCATCTTAAAACAATATCCTAAAGCCGGGTCTAAAGTGAAGGAAAACCGGAAGGTCTTCCTTTCAGTGAATCGTGTAAAACCTCCCACGGTACCCATGCCCAAAATCGTAAATCGATCACTGAGAAATGCTGAGGCCGTTTTGAATAGCAATGAATTAAGACTGGGAAAACTAAACTACGTTCCCAGCCAATTCTTAAACCTCGTACTTGAAATGCGGCTAGGTGATAAAATTTTAAAAGAAGGTGACCGGGTTCCGAAAGGTTCAGTCATACATTTATCTATAGGAAGTGGAACAGGCACAGATCAACGGGAAGTTCCCGATCTTATAGGTTTACCCTTAGATGAAGCGGATACATATCTGAAAGGTAAAGACCTACAAATTGGTATAATTGAGGTTTTGTCAGATACTACAGATCAAAATGTATTCGTTGTAGATCAAAAACCTGCTGGAGGTAAGGCAGCAAGAATAGGTGACCTAATCGACTTGTGGATAGTACCGGAAACAGATTCGTTATACCAGGCATTTCTTATTTCTCAACAGGAAACAGAAGAAGGAACAGAATGAGGACACTTCTTTGGGTGTTACTTATCATTCCAGGAACACTTTTGGCTCAGCTTAAAGTAGACCCTATTGTCTACACAAGTATTAAAAAAGCCGTAGCCAATACGAGAACACAAGCAGGACCCCCAATCTCTCTACCCTTTTGGGATGATTTTTCCTTTACCAATGAAGTTCCCAGTGACTCTCTTTGGGTGGATAGCGACAATGTACGTGTTAGCGCCGATGTGGGCCTGGCTCCACCCAGCATCAATGTAGCATCATTTGATGGACTAACCGCAACGGGAGAAGCTTATAGTCCAACCTCCACCTCTACTGGCCAAACGGATGTTCTTACTTCCTGTCCTATCGGTTTGGACGGTCTTAATCCAGGCAATAATGTTTACCTCAGTTTTTTCTATCAGTTCGGCGGAGCCGGCGAAAATCCTGAACTGACACAAGGGGACTCACTGATCCTTGAGTTTTTTTCAGTTTCCTCGGACACCTCACTCTGGAGGCAAGTATGGCCGCTTGAAAATGATATTGTCAATCGAGAAGGAGACTTTGAGCAACATATAGTTCAATTAAATAGTGACACTTATTTTACTGATGAATTTCAATTTCGCTTTAGGGCCTTCGGAAGGCAGTCCGGACTATGGGACACCTGGAATGTTGATTATATTTACCTAAATGATAATAGGAATGAAAATGACCTTTTTTATCCGGACCGGAACATTACCTCACGGTTAACTTCTCCATTTGCACCTTACACTTCGGTACCCGGTCATTTTTTTTCTGCCGAACTGATCGATTCAGCTAAATTTACTCGCAACAACTTAAGTGAGGACCCCACTGCGGTATCAGTCGTTACATTCTTTAATATAACCTCATTTCTGAATGATATCGAAACCGTTTTCCCAGAGATTGAGAACAACATAGGAATTGAAGAAGTGAACGTATCTCCAGCTACAAGTCTACCCGGGGTTACGGATAGTGTAACTATACCCGTACTTATGGATCCACTTTTTGAAGATCCTTTCGACTCTATGTACATAAGCTACCGGTTAGAGTACGGCAGTAGAGACGATATCGAACCCACTTACGATAACATCGATTTTAGGATCAATGACGTAAGCAGTGGTGAATATTTTCTGAAAAACTACTATGCCTATGATGACGGTACCGCTGAATTTGGAGCTGGTTTTGACAGATCGGGAAACTTGCTGGCCTATCAGTTTACTCTTCCTGAAGGTGAAAGTGATTCATTAACCGCTATTGATATGCACTTCCCTTATATCGGGTCCGACCCGACAGGTAAGAACATAACTTTATCCGTTTGGACCGATAGTAACGGAAGTCCTGGAACTAGGCTATATCAACAAAGCGCCACTGCCGTTCGTACAGATTCAATCAATAAATTCTTCCATTACGAATTGTTAAGGCCTGTAATTCTGTCAGGTACTTTCTACGTTGGTTATAGGCAGGGTTTTGAAGGTGACTTGCGGATTGGCCTGGATAGAAATACGAATAGCGTTAATAGAATATTTACCAATACCTCCGGTTTTTGGGAAGAAGAAACTGACTTGCGTACTGGCAGTCTTATGATAAGACCCGTTTTCGGAACTTTTACAGGTACCATTAACTCGTTATCTGATATATCTGCAAAAAACTTAGCCCCTTATCCTAACCCGACCACAGGACTAATTAAACTTAAGGAAAACGTACGAATAGAACTTTTCGATCTATCCGGTCGGCCCATGGAATTCAAGAGTCAAAAGAATGGTTCCGAAACTTTGATCGACATTTCAAATTTTGTGAATGGTGTATATTTGTTACAGTTAAGGGACGGCGAGCGGAGGTTTTCTTACAGGATCATAAAGCAATAATGGAATCTATAACCCCAAAAGAGTTCGAAGACTTAAGATCTGGTGACAAGCCTTTAATTGTTATTGATGTCAGAGAGAGGTGGGAACATGAAGAAGAGAACATAGGTGCCTTAAATATTCCATTGTGCACAATTCCTTCAAAACTGAAGGAGCTCGAAAAATATCAGAATTCCCAAATCGTATGTCATTGTAAAACAGGAAAACGTAGCCGTCAGGCCGCCAAATACCTTGAGAAGAGTGGATTTAAAAATGTACTTTCTTTAGAAGGTGGAATACAAGCCTACCTTAGTCAAAACTTAACGGCACAGGACTAATCTGTGAGTACCTTAATGCAGATAAGTGGATCATGAAATGGAAGGGGAGTAGCAATGTTCAATCAAATAACTTATTGACTCATAAGGTAGTCTGGTGTTTGAAAAATAATATTGAAATCAAAACCAAGCATTTTATTGAATGACAGAATATTCCCTTCCAGTTACCGTGTAGAAGATATAAAGAACTTCATTGAACCCGTATTCAAACAGAATAGTGATAAGATCAAAGAGCAAGATCAAAATTTCACATATGAAGAGACATAAGCTTCGGATGTCTTAAAACGATCAAGGTTTTTTATTAAAAAAATCTATTTATTTATGTTATCACATAATTTTGAATCTCGAGGGGGTAACTCCCTTGAACAAAAGTAAGCAAGCTAAAGTCAGTCGAGGCCAAACTTGTGTTATGAAAGTTACCCTAACCTTTGGTGAAACCTATAACATAAGTCAGGGTGGATATGTAGAGAGAGTAGCTGGATCTGATAAAGCCAATGCTGTGTGCTTGAGTCAAGTAATAAATAACCAACCCTGTCGTAAATGCATGTGGATATGATTCTGAATGGGATAATTATCTTGCATAAGTGTTTTATTTCAATGAGGAGGCTCAGCGGTCTCCTTATACTCACTATTTTAAATAATATTGGATGCAATAAAGTAAACCAGTTAGACGTCTCCTATGAGAATGAAAATACTAATCACCTTGAACTAGATTCAACGATTGTTAAAATAAAAGTGCCAGGCAACGAGATGCTCTCACTTAATTTCCGTGATCGTCTTCATAGTCCGTTTCCGATTGATATAAATAACACGACTCACAGAGATCGTGAAATGATGGATAAAATCCCTATGCTTACAAATGATCAGGTCATGTTATACATTGTAATAAATAATACAAGAAGGGATTCCATATTTTTTGAATTTAACTACTATTTAATAAAAGCTCGATCAACAGAACTTCTTTTTGAGTTAGATGCAGATAGAACTTTGAAAATAGTATCTAAAGAATCGTTTAAAATTGACAATCTGTTCGAAGAATACCAACGTTTTGCAATGAAGATAGAAAACTCTAAAGAAGAAAAATTGACAAAACAACTAAGAACCATTTTTCAAAAAAATAATCGTTGGATTAGCGGGTTAGAAAACGATCGAAAAAAAACGCTTGAAGAGCTGAATAAATATCTTTTCTACAGTCATTTACAAAAAATAGACAGTGAAAATGAAGATGTTGACGCATTTATACAACAAATCAACGGCGCAATTCCAAGTCCTACTTTAAGTGAATTAATTTTTGAACATGTTAAAAATAGAATCGATGTCATTGATTTTAAGAAACTAAACGAAAACAATTTTACGTCAAATTATATTAATTTATTTTCTCATGGTTTATTGCTGTATCTCAGGCAACAAGATAATAAAGGAAAAAACAAGCATAAAGCATCTAGACTATGGCTCAAATCAACAGCTTGGTTCCGTGAAAATAAGAGTTTTCTTGAGAAAGAATTAAGATCACTTGATGAGGTTCAGTTCAAATCAATGATGAAAGAATTAACCTTAATTGATACTTCACTAGTAAGAACGTCTCTCGCTAAAGTTATAGATATGAATCCATTCGACTTTTATCTTATAGATTTTTGGGCATCCTGGTGTAAGCCTTGTATCGAAGGAGCAAAAATTATGACAAAAAAAGATATACCTCCGAATGTAGGTATTATTAGTCTGAGTCTTGATAGACCAAACAAGATCAAAAAATGGAAGAACCTAACCAAAGAACTTAATCAGGAAATTTCTTATCTGATTAATGAAGACAGAAATCTGAAAGCATTTGTAGATTCTCTGAATCTTAAGTCTCTTCCGAGATATATTATAGTTGACAAAAGCTTGAATCTAATCGATGAGTCATTCTTAGCTCCACATGACCCAGAATTCAGCCCAAGTCTCACAAGTTTAGAGTAATCAATATTTTCAAATCAATATAATACCGCAGATATGCCCAAGCTTCTGGGTAGCATTACTTAAAATGAAGCCTTACATTACCAGTTTAAGGCTACCTAGTCGTCCCTTAAAAAGTACTTTTGAGTGTATAGATTTTGATTGGGGAATGATATAGGTTGTAGAAGTGATCCAAGAATTGGCGCCATTTTTTTAGCCGTTCCTTGTAGGTGACCATCCACTTTCTAAAGTTAAAGGCA
>JBCCOE010000045.1:0-35543 GCA_039025475.1 Bacteroidota bacterium
CCTGATCAGTTAAATTTTCCTGTAACATTTCTGCAAGGTTTCTAACTCAATATAAGCATTTACTTGCAAAAAGTATCCACAATTTTAACCACTAAACATGTTGATAAATAGGTACTTATGTCGATTTTAAGGGACGACTAATTAGTTAAAAGTAACTTCGTCGATATCGTTCCAAAGAAGGTATCGGGGATCTCCCTTACCTTCAAAAACAAGTAATCCCGTATTGCGATCAGAAACGTCTTGAGCATCACCGAGGAACAGCTTCTCACCCGATTTCAAGACCACATTCGAGTTATCATAGTTCTTAGGAGTAATTGTTTTTATATAGCGGAATGGAATAATATACTCAATATCATCGTCTTTGCCCTGTAGCACTTCATAATCAAAGGTTTCATCCAAATCATACACTATTCTTCCTGAAAACGTATCTCCATCTACCGTTTTAACCATTCCGGTCAATTCCTTTTGGCTGGTATAATCGGTGTAACTTTTCATTTTACCTCCCTTATCATCAAACGTTACTCTTTTAAATTCTCTCCATGGGATATCCACTCGACCAAATTCAGTGGTAACAATGATTCCGCGATTTTCGGAGTTTACATCATTACTGCCTCTCAACTCCATTTCCCTTCCCGAATTCATGACAACAATGGAGCGGTTACCGTCGCGTTCGATGGACTTGATTTTTCCAAAGCGTATGGATACATCGCCCTCATAAGTGTCGCCGTCTAATTTGTCGGTATCTACACGCTCATCATGATCCCATTGCACATATCCGGTAAAGGTTCCACCGTAAGTTTCCACCGTACCATGTAAAGGCTCTCCGAATTTATCATCCAGCTTGTTGGGTGTTTTCATAAAATCAATTCGGTCAATCCGTGACCAGCGAAAAGCCATTTCTCCAATTTCCTGATCCAGAATCTTGACTTGAGACCCTATATCATTGTAGCCGTCACCGTCAACTTCAAACTTGTCACCATTTTGTAGTTCAATGTCCACGTATTTCCTTCCTGACATACGAAGGGACTTAAGTTCTCCAAACTGACAACTAAATTGATGTGTATAGCTATAATTTGTCCTGGAGTAATTCCAGCGTGAATCAAACCAGCTAGCAATACGACCTCCCCAGTTGTAGTTTCTACGTTCGTAGAAACGTTCTAACCTACGCATATCTTCTCGCGACAGGTAGTCAATGTTTTCATTACGTTCTTTGGAGGCGTTAAACATATCTGTCCAATACACTTCTTCTTTACCCCAGCGCATAGGACCTTCGTATGTCTTACCATCAATAGTAGTAAGCTTACCATAAATAAACCCGCTGTCCTGGGCGACCAACCCAGTAGCTATGAAAAATGTGGCGGTAAAAAAGGCGGCAAATACTGTGTTCCGATTTTTCATTTTATTTAGTTTAAATTTTCGACCAGATAATTCCATTTGACCTTGGAAATGTTTCGCTTTGTTGTGTTGTTTTTGATATTTCAAATATGGCATCATAGTGCCTATTATTAAATGACATCCGGCTGAATCGGACTATGACCTTACTGAATCGGGATGTTTTGGTATTGAGTTTTATAGCTTTAGTAGTCCTTAGTATATAGTCCTTAGTCTTGAGTACTTGATAGAAAGAAGCACTTTTCAGTCTTTTGGTGTTTGTTTTTAGCACTTTGAGTTCTTCTAACCAAATACTTTCTATTTAAGATTAACTCAAGACTAGAGACTAGAAACTATGGACTAAATACTAATTATCCAACCATTTCTTAAACTCGGGACTCTTATCCGAGCTAATGACAATATCTTCTTCGGGATGATGCTTTAAGTTGATTTTTACGCGGCCTTTGAAATAAGGATGGATCTCGTCAATACTCTCGAAAGTGATGATGAATTGACGATTTGCCCTGAAGAATTTTTTAGGATCCAGTTGTTGGTCAATGATTTCTAAGGGTTGATCCAGAGGATATTTTTTATTATCATGGGTAACGATATACGTAAGCTTATTCTGACTGTAGAAATACCCGATTTTTTCTACCGGGACCGCCACTATCTTATTGCCAGTTTTTACCATAAATCTGGACTTGTACTCATGCTGCTGACCCTTTATCATAGCTACCAACTCGTCATAGGGAAAAGGAGACGATTCCGTTGGGCTCAAGGCAATGAACTTATCGAGACTCTTTTTTAGTTTCTCTTTTTGAACCGGTTTAAGCAAATAATCAATGCTGTTGACTTCAAATGCTTTTATCGCATATTGATCATAGGCAGTTGTGAAAATGACCGCACCGGTGTAATCAATTTGCTTAAAAATATCGAAGCTCAAACCATCCAATAACCTGATATCACTTATCACCAACTCCGGGTTATTCTGATCTCCGGCAAACCACTCCACTGCCGCATCGATGGATTTAAGCTTATCTAAAACTTCGATAGATTCATCCAATTCTTTTAATAGGTTCTCAAGCTTCTCTGCAGCGAGTGTCTCGTCTTCTATAATTAGGACTTTCATACTGTTTCTACTTCCAAAAGAGGTATTTTAACTGTAAATGCATCCTTAGTTTCCATCACTTCTACAGCTACTTCGCTGAAGTATGCATATCTTTTTCGAATATTTTCCAGGCCGCTCCCCCCTACCTCTCCAAGCTCATCCGGTTTCTTAAATAAAGAATTGGTCACTTCCAATACGTCTTCACCTAGTGACTTAATAGATACTTGTAATGGACGTTTTTCGCTAATGATATTATGCTTTATTGCGTTTTCCACCAATAATTGAATGGTTAGCGGAGGTAGCATTTTGAACTTGTCGTCAGACCTAATATCAACGTCAAATTTAATATTTTCTTCAAATCGTGTTTTTAGCAAAAAGATATAAGACCCTATAAATTGCAGTTCTTCCTCTAAGGATATTAGATCTTCGTCCTTCGACTTAAGAATAACTCTATAAACTTCAGCAAACTTGTCGAGGAAGTCTTTAGAAAGTCCTTTGTCCTTGTCAATCAATGATGAAAGAATATTGAGGTTATTAAAAAGAAAGTGTGGATCCAAATGGTTCTTAAGTGAAACTAGCTCCGCATGAACCGTTTCTTTTTTAAACTTTTCAGCGACCAGTTCCGATTCTTTCCATTGATTCAAAAAATGGATACTGAAGTATATTGAGAACAACGGAATGAAAATGGCCAATCCAAAAGTGTTCATGACAATTATTTGCTCATAAACAGGTGGATCGGCGGTTAGTAATACCTTAAACACCACATAAGTGAGATTCATGACAATCAATGAATAGATTATGCCTACCGCAAGGTGGGTATAAAAGCGTTTTGTCCCGTACTTTAACCAGGGAAAGTACTTGTTGAATTGTCTGGTGATTAACTGGTTTCCCAACCAAAGCAAAATAACCACCGTGGTAAACCAGCTTACGGTAATTACCATAGTAGCTTCTATGGCTAACTCTGTAGCAAAGAAATAAGCAAGTAGTTCAACAACAATTATGAGGATAATAATACCATATTGCAGGTATTGTTTTCTAATGCGTGGCAAATCCGTTATAGGTCTATAATTGATTAAATCTCGATATCTGATTCGCTAATCAAAAACAATCTCATCAATTTTTTTCCAGGAAATGTATTCCGGTTCGCGCGAACCCTTCTGAAAAACCAAAAGACCATCATTGTTATCAGTAACGTCACGCATATCACCCAGAAGGAGAGTGTCTCCATTGCGCAATTTCAATTGTGAGTAATTATAATTTTTAGGTTTAATGCTTTTTATATTTCTGAAAGGAATTCTGTATTCCAACTCATCATCTTTTCCTTCTAGAAACTCGATGTCCATGGCTTCATCAATATCAAAAACTATACGTCCTGAGATCTTATCGTCATTGTAGGTATACACTGTACCAATTAAGGGTTTGGGAGTTCCGTAGGATGCATAAGATTTGCCACTGGATTTAACCGCAGGATCGAATGTAACACTGTTAAATACTTTCCATGGAATATTCACTTTACCTACACCGTCTACAGTGACGATGATACCACGATTCCCTGAATTCACGTCATTTGATCCGGTCAAGTAAAACGTACGTCCATCCAACAGTTCTACATCGGAACCGCCGCGTCCACTTTCAATCTTTCTTATTTTCCCGAAAGAAATTGCAATATCGCCATCCCGGGTATCACCATCTAGTTTATCTGTACTAATACGTTCGTCATGATCCCATTGGATATAACCATTCAAATCACCTTTGCGGTAAACATTTACCGTACCGTACAAGGCCTGACCTAAAACTGGTCTTAATTTCGCAGGAGTAGACAAAAACTGAACACGTCTGACCCGGCTCCATTTGATCGTAAGTTCACCAAGTTCATCGTCTAGAATTCGAATAGATGGACTCAGATCATTATAACCTTGCGAACTCACCTCCACTTCCTCTCCATTCTTAAGCATAATAATCGCACGACTCTCGCTTACGTTTTCTATGCCGGCAATGTCGCCAAATTGAGTAACGAATTGATGACTAGTGGTACTTTTATTCTCCCAAATACTGGAAAAGCTCCAATCGAAGTTAGACCATGAGTTATCGTTCTCATCTCTTTTCCGCGGTCTGTATTGACGATTTCTATTAGACACCTTAGAGGCATTGAAGTGATCATTCCAAAAAGCCTCCTCCTTACCCCATCTGAGTTGGCCCTGATAGGTGTTATCCCTTGTGTAAACTTTGCCGTATATGAAGCCTTCGGTATTCTGCGCCTGGGTTTCAGTCAAAGCAATAATTAAAGCGATGATAATACCAGCACTCAGCTGCACCACCCTCTTGTTGTTCTCCACTAGCATAATCACTTTTTCTACAAATCCCATGTTACAAATAAGCGAAATTATCACAGGTTAAGTTTCATACCTTCCTTCAAGCAAGTAAACTATCGAACCGAATCGGGATATAGACCTACTGAAGCAGACAGACGTGTTCGGCCAGATGTTATATCACCCGTACCTTATAACCTTGATCAGAAAGAATATCACCTACTTTTTTTCTAAAATCCCCTTGGATAAGAATTTCACCATCTTTCGTCGCACCGCCCACACCACATTTGGATTTGAGCAGTTTACCAAGTTCCTTTAGATCATTTGGAGCGCCAACAAATCCAGTCACAATCGTAACCTTTTTTCCTCCTCTGGACTTTTTATCCAACTCAACTCGTAGTGACTGGCTAGAATTTTCAAGCGTTTCCTGAAGGGCATCGGAAAAGTGGTTGTACTCGAAATTATCATCAGTGGAGTACACTACTCCTTCCCGGTTTTTCCAATTGTTTTTCTTTGCCATAACAACGTCAAATTACAATGATCAATAATCAAATAACAAAAACTTTTTTCATCTTTAATGTGCCAAATCAATCCGGATGTCGTTGAGTATACTTGACACGCTGCAGATCATTGCTATGATCTCAATCACCATTGCCAGGGCAGTAATTAACGCCAACATTTACAATAGGTTTCATGAAACAGATCAAAAAATGATGGTTTCAACAGATGACCAGTCCATCGGTACCAATGATAGTGCTGAATCTGTCTTGTTTGCGGCTTATTGTGCATTAATACTAATTTGGATCAGGTTCAAAAAAGCAGACCTGAAGTGGGTATTAATAAATTATATAATGATTGGTATGACCGGTCTTATCCTATATAATCTATTACGCTAAGAACCCTAAAAATCCGGACAAGGGATCTGCATTATATGCTTGGGAGGCTTTCTGGGATCTTTTGTAGACCAGGTATACGAGATAGACACCTCATGCGCACCACCGCTCCCTGAACCTAACCTTGATATAGTATAATCATAGCTGTACCCAATGTTCAAAGCGTCTTTAGGGCGTTTCTTCGTGAAACCCACCAGCATTACTATCGATTCGTTGTTATTAAAACCTTCCAGGGTCTTAAATGGCAATCCGCGATACCAGGCACCAAAGATTAAAGGTTCTAGAGTCAAATAAAGACCCAAATCCAACTGATCAAATTCACCTTGAGATTTATATTGAAAAGTGGGACTTAAGCTTCTTTCTTGCGGTCTAGCATAAAACCCACTACCCATAACACCAGGTTTAAACATGATTTTTACTCCACCGTGAAAACTAAGTTTTGTAGGAAGTTCATTTGGATCAGAACCATCATCGAAAGCCTGGTTTGGAGTATTAAGATGATGGGCGGCAACACCTAACCATGCATTACCCGTGTAGAGAATTCCACCAAATGAGAGATCAAAGAAATTTTTACTCAGTCCTCCAAAAGTTTCGGCAGACGGGTTTTCTATTTCTCCAGTCAATGGGTTAAACTGATCTCCAAAGGTCAGATCGGCAAAGTTAACATTGCGATTAAACCACGCTACCTGCACTCCGGGTCTAAAAGTGAGCCAATCTGTAATGTACAATTGATACGCATATTGCAACCCCACTGAAGTCGACTTCAACCCGGCTTGGCCCTCACGGTCGCGCATGATCAAAAGTCCGATCCCGCTATTTTTATCTTCGATAAAATGATCAATATAAGCCGAAGTAGTTACAAAATTGGCATCAATAGATGGCCATTGGTTACGATAGTTTAAACCTACCCTGGTTTGTTGCGTGGCGCCGGCAAATGCTGGGTTCAAATACAGGGGAGCCGCGTAAAATTGCGAAAATTGAGGATCCTGGGCTTGAATAGTACATGGCAGTGCCATTAACACAACAATAAAAATTAAAAGACCTTTTCTCATGCCAAACCCATTATTTTAGAATGGGAAATTATAAATTAAATTGTTCTATTGATCAGAACCAAAAATATGGAAACTAACTTTTACGCTTAACGTCATTTTGTCGTTTATTGTATAAATTAGTAATTAACGCAATCATTTTTTTATGGCTGCACAATCAGAACCGTCATTTGCAGTTATTAACTAAACAAAATTTAAGATCAGGAATGTCCCATAGTCCGTTTTATAGGGTTTGTCTTTGGTTGATCGCTTTTACCGGGATTTTTAGTCTTTCACACGCCCAAAATACGGCTGAGATTAACTGGTATTTTGGAAACAATACGAGTAGCATTCGATTTCCAAGACCCAATCTGGTGGCAGAAGAAGTCACGTTACCAAATACACTGAATTTTGGTGGCGGGGCTGTCGCAACTGACCCTATTAAAGGAGAAATCCTATTCTATACTGACGGTATCAACGTATACAATCTCAACGATGCTCTGGTCAATTTAGGGAATCCACTAAATGGAAGCTTAACAAGAAATCAGTCAGTCGCCATTTGTCATGATCCGGCGGATCCTGAAGGTGATAATAGTCGAATATATATCTTCACTATTAACGATATCGGTCAGATAAGTCGTTCAGTTTTTGATCAAAGTGTTGCGTTCAGCTCGGCCTTTCCGTTTCCGGCCGATGGAAATATTACTGATCTTAATTTAACTGCTGATTTGCCTGGATCAGCACTCTCAGAGGGTATGATCATAGTATCTAATGATACACGAGACGGATTCTGGTTAATCACCCATAATTCAGGCACCGATACATATAACATCACCCAAATTGATAACGCTGGTATTTCGACCCCTTTAACACCAATAACGATCGCCGGCTCACCTACTGATGTAGCTAATTTCTCGTACCATGAGCCTACTAACCGGATATCAGTTTCACCTTTAAATCCGGGAGAAAATGTTTTGGTGCTAGAAATAGACCCTGCGACCGGAGCACTCACCGATGCGGGTTTTGATCTTTCAGCACTTACTAATACAAGTGTTTATGACACTGAATGGACTACTGGTGGTGATTCACTTTACCTTTCCGGGAATTTCGGTGGTCTGACTGATGAGATAATAAAAATTGATATTACTCAAGTTCCAGTTGTTCCTGAAACGGTAATTACGACCGATATCCAGACAAGCTTCGGGCTCCAGCTAGCTCCCGACAGTTCTATTTATCATATTTATCAAGCTGCATCTGACGGTGAATTCCAGGTAGGACGAATCGAAGACCCTGACAATAATGACATCCTACAGGTTTTGTATTCACCGCAGCCTTTTGGAGATATCGATTTTCAGGCTAATCAGTTTCCAGCGTTCTTACCTCCCTATAATTTATTGCTAACAGCTAATTTCGAATTCTCAGGTACATGTGCCAATGTACCTACCTATTTTTTTCCACAAGTAACACCTGATATTGAGGCTATATTTTGGGATTTTGGAGATATGGGCGGTACTTCAAATGCGGTAAGTCCTCAATATACCTACACGCAGGCTGGCACTTTCAACGTTGTGATGCGTGTCGTAATCAATGGAGATACTATATCAGCTACTAACCCAGTGAATATTATTGATTTCGATCTTACGATACAGATTGATCCTCAACAGCAATACTGGTGCCCTGAAGACTTTCCCGTTACGTACACGGCAACTGCGCAAGGGCAAAATTCAACGGGTGCTACGATACGCTGGTCCAACCAAACCCCTGCTGAGGCTAATGCCATGGGCACGTTCGAGGAGCCAGGAACGTACTACGTTGTAGCCACTGATCCAGGTACCGGTTGTGAAGCCTATTTAGAACAGCAAGTATTTGAATATGGCACCCAGAATACATTTGCTTTTGTCTGGTATTTTGGAAATGGAGCTGGTCTTGATTTTAATCCGCTATTCGATATTGACAACCCCGGACCTATCACCCCTATCGATCCGGGAGGTGCTGCCTTCAACGGTGGAAATCTCAATAATGATGCTCCTGCCGGCGCTGCGGTTTACTGCGATGCAAACGGAGATCCGCTTATATACAGCGATGGAATGGATGTATATAATCGAGACAACACCCTAATCACCAACGACCTTGGTGGTAACGACCTGGCAACGCAGTCGGTGCTAATTATAGAAAACCCTGCTGATGCCACCTTATACTATGTCTTTTTTACCCAACAAACACCAGATCAAACTGGAACGGGTATCTATGACTTCTCTTATGCCATTTATGACTTAAAAGAATTAAATGGAGGCGGTGATTTGATCAGGGATGCAGGCAACAACGTAATTACCACGTCATTATTCAATTGCAATTCGGAAAGAATCACAGGTAACGCCAATAATGTGATTATTCATGAATACGGAAATAATAACTTCCGGGTGTATCCCATAGCTGCCCAGGGCATAGGGGCTCCTATTGTATCTAACGTCGGCAGGATTCATCCTTTTACCCAAACGGCAGGGCAAGGTTATATGAAGCTTTCGGGAGACAACACAATAGCAGTGGCCTTATCAGAGAGTAATAACCAAAACTTTGTAGAGCTCTTTGATTTTGATCCCGCTTCAGGGGCAGTCACCGAGGTAGCCACACTCGATCTCAGCCCGGAAACCGGACAAGTATATGGGGTAGAGTTTTCACCGGATAATGGAAAGATCTTTGCGACGCTCAGAAATTCTAACGGCGGCACTAAAATCTTTTGGTGGGATTTGATAGATGATACACTGACTCCTCCGGAGCTTTTTAGTGAAGCGGATATGAACGCCACCAGGATCATGGTAGCAGAAGAAGCTATGATTGACCTGGGGGCTTTGCAACAAGGACCCAATGGAACGATATATATTGCCAATGATGGAGCGAGTACCTTAGCCAGCATCAGTAACCCTAATGTGGAGCCCATAACCATAGATCCAACGGCTGAATTTAGCTACGAGCTTGCCACTCCGGATTTTCCAAATGTGGGCGCGAGCGCCACAAGCAGAATAGGTCTGCCAAATTTTATAAATTTTCAAGGTTCTTCCACCCCCACACCAGGGATTACAGTGGCCGATGCCTGCTTAAACGATCAGATAACTTTTACAGTGTCTAACCCATTGCCCGATGCTGTTATAGAGTTTTACGCTATTCAAGTTGAAGATCCGAACGGAGTGGTGAGCCAATCTCCTACCCTAGACGTTAACAGTCCTACCTGGGTGTTTAGCGGTACTCAAACGGCAGGTCTTTACGAAGTGCGTTTCTTCATTTTAGACGATTGTTCTACTGTGGATTCACCAGCGGCTAACAATCCGGAAATCAGCAATTTTACGATCAATCCACTACCTGACGCCGTTATTGCAAATACTACTCCACCCGCCAATTGTGGTGAATTTACAGGATCAGCTACGGTAAACTTTAACACCGCAGGTGCGCTTACCTATTCTGTGACCGGTCCCGTAAGTGTACCTGGTACGGCGTTAACAGGTCCACAAAGTGGAGTGGTCGTTCCAAATCTGGGAGCTGGGTTTTATTCATTGACGGTTACTGAAGATGCCACGGGTTGTATACAGTCTTTTCCATTTACTATTGATGATCCCACCACATACACTGTAACGCTCTCGGAAGCCAGTCAGGCGGATTGTAACGGGGAAAATGGCACACTTTCGTTCAGTTTTGGAGGCACAGGAATTCCAACTGATTATGATTGGACGATTCGGCGGCAATCCGATAATTTCACGGTGGACAGTGGTGACGAAACACGCACAACGACGAACTCGATAGATGCTGGCGATTATTTTATAGAAGTTTTAAACAATGCCGACGGATGTACCGTGGTAGGAAATGGTACAATTTCAATCCCTGCGACCATCAACCTTACCGTTGATCCTGGTCCCTACGCTGCGTGTGATGTAGATGAAATAGCCATTGATGTGACCACTGATGGTAGTGCGTTGATTGAGCTAAGGGAAATAGTAGGCAATACCATTTCAGATGTTGCTGTCCCGAACTTTAGAGTAATTGGTGATAATGACTCCATTGTAGTGCAAAACCCGGGCACAGGAGAAACTACTTTTAACTATGCAGTAGTAGCACCGGGTACACTAACAGGCCCTTGTACTAATTTTGCCCCAATCACAGTATCTTTTGATACGTCTTCTCCCAATCCTTATCCATCGCGTTTTGCTTTATGCCCCTTTGAGCTGGATTCGGCCAGAAGATTTGCTTTCATAGATAATCGTCCCAATGGCTTTAGTCAAGTGCAATGGTTTGACCGAGACGGCATAGAAATCGTGCAAACCTCGGCATCTGGCGACACTAATTTTCCCAACGACTATTTCTTTTCGCCAGACGGTAGTGTTTTTATAGTAGCCATTAATCAGCCGATCACGTCAGTATTAACCAATATCTCCGGATGTACTACAGAAGCTGCTATTGATATCGTTGAAGATTGTGAGGGACGGGTAAATGCCCCAACTGCCTTTTATCCCAATAGTCAGGTAACATTGAATCAGCAGTTTATCGTATTCCCCTTTCTGATAGAATCTGAGGACTTTCAGATCTTCATTTTCAACCGTTGGGGAGAAATGGTGTTTCAATCCAGCGATCTACAAGAAATGCAAACCACAGGATGGAATGGAGGCTACGATAACGACCCGGGCAGACCTTTACCAGGTGGAACTTATGCCTATAAAGTTGAATTTAGAAGCCAATTCGAACCCGAGAAAGGCCTTATAGAACGTAGAGGTGGTGTTACCCTAATTCGTTGATTATATTTCCTAATTGCCAATTTTAAATTATTAATTGTTAATTGATATCTTTCCCTAACGCCAAAATAAACCTTGGGCTAAACATTCTTTCAAAGCGACCCGACGGCTACCATAATATAAGTTCATGCTTCTATCCTATTCCTTTTTATGATGTTTTGGAAATCGTAAAGTCGACTGACTTTGAATTCAAAACTACCGGATTAAGCATACCAGGAAATGGAAACTTATGCGTTCAGGCCTTTGAGATACTCAAACAAGACTACAACATACAAAATGTAAAGATTCATCTCCATAAAGTCATTCCCATTGGTGCAGGTTTAGGCGGTGGAAGCGCGGATGCTACGTTTACGTTAAAAATGCTTAACGCCATTTTCGAACTAGAGCTTGACGATTTCGTATTAGAAAAATATGCTGCCAAATTAGGGAGTGATTGTCCTTTTTTTGTCAAAAATGCACCAGTACTGGCTCTCAGTACAGGGACGGAGTTCCATAACCTTGATATTAATCTTAAAGAATACTTTCTGGTCTTGGTGTCGCCACATGTACATATCTCGACTGTAGAAGCTTACAGCGGCGTTACACCAAAAAATCCAAGTATTAAACTATCAGAATCATTGAAGCAACCGCTCACTTTTTGGAAGAGCAGGGTAATCAACGACTTCGAAGGTTCCATCTTCCCAAAACATCCTGAAATATCAAGCCTAAAAGAACAAATGTATCAGCAGGGTGCAATTTATGCGAGCATGACGGGATCTGGCTCTGCCGTATATGGTTTGTTTGAATCTGAACCTGATTTGAGTGAATTGAAAGATTCAGAATGCTGGTCGGGCCATTTAAAGTAGCTTACTTCTTTTGAACAAGCGATTTAAAATGGGGTAGCTTAGCACTGAGAGTAAGATGATCCCAGTTCCCAAGTAAAACCCTGGTTGCATTTGTTCTTTATCTCCAAAAATGATCAGCGCCAGAATTATTCCATAGACAGGCTCCAGGTTTACCGCCAAATTGACCACAAAGGCAGACATTCTTTTCATCAATTCAACCGAGATCGAATAGGCATAAACCGTGCACACCAAAGCCAGTATTAGAATATAAAGCCAATCCAATCCCTCCGGTAATAGCCTTAAGCTCACATTGGAAAAGAACTTTGTGTAAATAGGAAAGAATAAGACCGTTCCTAAAAAAGCTCCCATCATCTCATAGAAGGTAATCATGTAAGGGTTATGCCTATGGGTGAACTGAGCATTTATAACTGAAAATAGTGCTGACAAAACCGCACTGACTACCGCCATGGCTAAGCCAAGCGCATGGTCAAATTCGAACCGAAATATAACGTAAAGGCCGAGTATCACAATCAACCCCAACATAACCTCAAAAAATTTTATACTCCTGCGTGAAATCAACGGTTCCAGTAAACTAGTCCATAGGGAACAGGTAGCCATTCCTGCTAAACATACGGAAGCCGTCGAAACTCTGGCTGAAGCGAAAAACAAAATCCAGTGTAACGATATCAAAACTCCCGTGCCTCCAATTTTTAAACCCTCTACCAGTCCTATTTTGAAATCTCGTTTTCTCAACAATAAGAGTGCGCCTAAACCTGCCGAAGCAAGTAAGGTTCTCCAAAACACAATTTCTACAGAAGGAATGGAAATGAGTAAACCAAGGATGGCCGTGAAACCCCATAAAAAAACGATGAAGTGAAGCTGAAGATAATCACGGGTTATTGACACGACGGAAAATTACAAAACAAAAAAAGTAAAATCTTAAATAATGAGATCAGCTAGAGGTAAAGAGCTAAAGGTCGGGAAAATGACGCAGAGTTTATTGGTTGCTTGATAGATCGCTATGTAGCTTGCTTGTAGCTTGCGGCCTGAAGCTTAAAGCTTTATGGGTCGTAACTTGACTTCCGTAATTTATACCTATCGCGGCACATACTTATACATCAACAGACTTATCCCACCGAAAACAATATTTGGTATCCAAACCCCTAGCATCGGGTGCATATCGCCTGCCTCCGCCACGGACTTACTCAGTATAAAGAAAATTATAAATAGGAAAGAGAGTAAAAAGCCTAAAGCAATCTGAAAACCTGCACCACCACGTGTCTTTCTCGACGAGACAATAACCCCCATGAAGGTGAGAATAAGTATTGCAAATGGTGCGGTAAAACGTGTATACTTTTCAACCTCGTAAATTTCTACATTGCTTGCGCCCCTTAATTTAAGTTTGGCAATCTCATCATTCAATTCATCAATAGTCATACCGTCATAATTGCGGTAATTACTGGCAAACTCTGTAGGATGAATAGCTAAAGTTGTATCCATTTCTTTGCCCTTGTCCATAACCTCATTAATGCTGTCTATACTAATGGTTTTCCAAGTGGTTAGTCTCCATTTTTCATTTTCCTTATCCCAGGAAATTCGGTTAGCCGATAGTTTAGACTTTAATTCGGTTCCTTCAACACGTTCAAGAGTAAAGTTGTAACCCACATTGGATTGATTATTATAGCTTCTCATATACAAGTAAGTATTGGGAGCAACTTGAATATGAATATTGGTCTTGTCGTAATAAAATTTGCTTTTTAGGTGTTCTATCTCAAAGGCCAATCTGGATTTGTTCGAATTTGGTATCACCCATCCGGTAAGTACAAAACTCATTAATGCTATAGCCGATGCTCCTAAAAAATAAGGTAGTAGCATTCTTTTAAAGGAAACACCGCTACTCAAAATGGCTATAATCTCAGTACGCCCAGCCATTTGAGCTGTAATAAAGACGGTAGCGATAAATGTTGTCAATGGCGTTATGAAATTGGCAATCCAAGGAATAAAATCGAGATAATAAGAAACGATATCGGAAGTGGTAACGCCAGCTTTCACGAATTTATCAGTCTTCTCGGTAACGTCAATTACCAGAATTACAGAAACGATAATTAGAACTGTGAATACAAAGGCTCCAAGAAATTTTTTTAAGATGTATTTATCGATCAGCTTCATTAATACATCTACAAACGTGTGCTAACTTTTTTTACCATTTGCATCTTCCATTCAAAAAATGTGCCTTGTTTAATGTGTTCGCGCGCCTGCTCCACTAACCACAGGTAAAACGTTAAATTATGTATACTCGCTATTTGAGCACCCAAAATTTCTTTACTCATGATAAGATGACGCAAGTAGGCTTTTGAATAGGCGGTATCGACATACCCGGCAAGATGGGTATCAATAGGTGTAAAATCCTTCTCCCACTTTTTATTTTTTATATTGATGATCCCTTGAGAGGTAAACAGCATCCCATTTCTTGCGTTTCTTGTTGGCATAACACAATCGAACATATCAATTCCAAGAGCAATACACTCAAGAATATTAGCCGGTGTTCCAACCCCCATAAGATAACGAGGTTTCTCTTTCGGTAGAATATCACAAACAAGTTCAGTCATTTCGTACATCATCTCGGCCGGTTCGCCTACAGATAAACCTCCAATAGCGTTCCCTTCCCGCTCAAAACTGGCAATTGCCTCTGCGGACTGTTTCCTGAGGTCCTTGTAGACACTACCCTGTACAATAGGAAATAACGTTTGTTTGTAACCATACTTACCTTCAGTTTCGTCAAATCGTTTACAGCATCTTTCCAACCACCTATGTGTCATCTGCATGGAGTCGTTGGCATAACCATATTCACAAGGATAAGGTGTACATTCATCAAAAGCCATAATGATATCTGCACCAATAGTTCGTTGGATATCCATAACGGCTTCAGGCGAAAAAATATGCTTAGAACCATCAATATGCGACTGAAAGGTTACTCCTTCTTCTTTAATTTTTCTAGAATCAGCAAGTGAATAGACCTGGTAACCACCACTATCTGTTAGAATAGGTCTGCCCCAGCCATTGAACTTGTGCAAGCCTCCAGCCCCCTCAATAATTTCCAGGCCGGGTCGTAAGTACAAATGGTATGTATTTCCAAGAATAATCTGGGCCCTAATATCTTCCTTTAGCTCTCGTTGATGAACTGCTTTTACTGACCCCGCTGTTCCCACCGGCATAAAGATTGGGGTTTCAATTACACCATGATCGGTTGATAATTCTGCTGCTCTAGCCTTTGAACTTGGGTCTTTTGCCTGGATGATGAATTCCATAATCGGGCGCAAAAGTAACTTTTATTGGTCATTCTACATACCAGCACCTAGCGCATTGACGACTTCAATTATATTTGCTGCCTGTTGATAGGCACTACATGATATTAATTACTCTTTTCATCATTTCTATGGTTCTGCAAATTGGCTATTTGCTGGCTATCAATTTAGGTTTTGGGAAAGTGGTTAAAAACAAAAACACAGAACCTAATGCAGTATCTATCATTGTTTGTGCAAAAAATGAGCTGAGTAATTTAAAAACACTTATTCCGAAAATTTTGAGCCAAACCCATCCCGATTTCGAAATAGTAATCGTTAATGACAAATCCACAGATGGCACATGGGAATATCTTGAAAATCAGAGAAAATTGAGCCCAAAACTGAAAGTAGTTCATATTGAAGATACTCCAGCTCACATTAATCCAAAAAAATATGCAGTCACCCTGGGAATTAAAGCGGCAGCTCATGTAAAACTTATTTTCACTGACGCTGATTGTCACCCTAACTCGAGTAATTGGTTAACAAACTTTTCAGGTACGTTCGAAGCAGATAAAGACATCGTTTTGGGTTATTCAGGCTATGAAAAAATGTCGGGTTTTCTTAATTACTTTATTCGATTTGAAACTATCTGGACGGGTATGCAATATATCTCTTTCGCAGCCTTGGGATACCCGTACATGGGAATAGGGAGAAACATGGGATATAAGAGTGACTTGTTTTTTAAATCTAAAGGATTTAATGGCTACCAGGAGATAACGGGCGGAGACGATGATCTTTTCATTCAGAAGAATGCCAATGACAGGAATACCGCAATCGCAATTGGCTCCGAAAACTTGGTCTGGTCCAAGCCGAAAAATACACTGCGCGACTACTACCATCAAAAGTTGAGACACTTATCCGTTGGTAAATACTATTCGCTTAAGAGCAAAATCACCCTCTCTATTTGGTCCTTTAGCCACTTGTTGTTCTGGGTATTGTTTATCTGCCTTGCTATCCTTAGAATTGAACTATACTTGTTAGCCAGCAGTTTCTTTTTAAGAACCTTCACATTCTACTTCACGTTTAAGCGTTCAAGTCAAAGGTTAGGAGAAAGATTCGAATTGTGGGGTTTAATGGCTTTAGATTGTATTTTTGTGATGTACTATACATCAGTTGGTATTATGGCCTTATTTACTAAACGCGTTAAATGGATTTAAAGAAACAATTCTCAGATAAGGCCCTTGAAGATTTCAAACTTATTGACCAGGCAGTAAAAGAAGATGATGAGCAAGCATTTGCTATGCTTATGGATCGGTACAAACGCCCGGTATATCATATGGTTTTAAAGATGGTCAGAAATGTAGATGATGCAGAAGACCTGACCATAGAGGCTTTCGCAAAAGCCTTTAAAAACCTGGCGCGCTTCAAGAAAGATTATACGTTCAGTACATGGCTCTTTAGAATTGCCACGAATAATGCCATCGATTTTATACGCAAAAAAAGACTCGAAACCATGAGTCTTGATACGTCCTACACCGACGATAGTGGTGAGGCGGTGCAGATCGATGTCGAGGACCGAAATTTAAACCCACAAGAAGAGGCTATCAAAAGTCAAAAAATTGAGCTTATTCAGCTATTCGTAACTAAACTTCCAGCAAAGTATCAGCGCCTGGTTAAGCTCCGTTATTTTGATGAACTGTCTTACGAAGAAATCGCCCAGGAGTTAGACGCTCCCTTGGGAACCGTTAAAGCACAACTACACCGAGCCAGAGAGCTTATGTATGACCTGGTAAAAAACAAAAAAGAGCACATCTAGCCTTGAGTGAAACTGAGGTAAGCTTTCGTGAAGGCAGTATAGATGAAGTCATTAAAATCGCTGCTAGCATACCGGAATTTATAGACCCCTATTCAAAAAAAGAATATAAACAACGGCTTGAGGGAAGAAACTTCTTGATCCTGGTAGCCACTATTAAAGATATACCTGTAGGGTTTAAATTGGGTTATAATTTGCACAATACCATCTTCTATTCCTGGTTTGGGGGGGTGATACCCAATCAGAGAAAACTTGGAATAGCCAAAAAACTCGCCAAACGTCAGGAAGATTGGGCTCAAGAAAATGGATTTAAAAAAATCAGGGTTAAGACCAGAAATAGCTTTACACCCATGTTGTTATTTACCATAAAATCTGGCTTCCGAATTATCGATCTCGAGAGAAAACTGGAAACCTCTGAACATCGAATTTTATTAGAAAAAGAACTCTAAATGACAGCTGAGTTAGTCTTTAACTACTTCCCAGGTCTCTCCAAGGTTCAAAAAGACCAATTCAATAAATTAGAACAACTCTATGGTCACTGGAATGAACAGATCAATGTCATTTCAAGAAAAGATATTGATGAGCTATACTTGAGACATGTTCTTCACTCTTTGGGAATTGCCAAAGTTATAAATTTTAAACCCGAGACAAGGATTCTTGATGTGGGAACAGGAGGTGGCTTTCCAGGTATTCCATTGGCTATACTTTTTCCTGAAGCCCAATTCCATTTAGTGGACTCGATAGGAAAGAAGATCAAAGTCGTAAACGCGATAGTTCAAGAGCTAGGTTTAAACAATGTCTCTGGAACTCACATTAGGGCTGAACAGGTTCAGGAGAAATACCATTTCGTAGTTAGCAGAGCTGTAACGAGGTTAAAACCTTTTTACCAATGGATTAAAAATAAATTTGAAGCAGAATGTCTCAACAAACTTGAAAATGGGCTGCTTTATTTAAAAGGGGGAGATTTAACAGACGAATTAAATGAAACCAAAAAGAGGTATCAGCTTTTCCACCTGTCCGATTTCTTTGAGGAGTCTTTTTTTGAAACAAAAAAGATCGTCTATATAAGATCAAATTGAGGCTGATCTTTAGTTACTCAAACCACTATCAATCAACTATTTTTACGATCTTTAACCGTGGAATAACAAGTCCGCAAACCACTACTTACGTTCGTTTATGTATTTAATTTTTGATACGGAAACCACTGGGTTACCGCATAACTATTCAGCACCAATTACCGATTTGGATAACTGGCCAAGGTTAGTTCAAATAGCATGGCAATTACACGGTAATGACGGGTCACTTATCTCAAATGAGAACTTCATTGTAAAGCCAGAAGGCTTTACCATACCTTTCAATTCTGAAAAAGTTCATGGTATTTCTACCAAACGGGCACTGGCAGAGGGCCATGAGTTGAAGACCGTACTCAATCGTTTTTCTGAGGATCTGGCTAAAGCGAAAACGGTAATAGGGCATAATATTGACTTTGATAACCGGATTGTTGGATCAGAGTTCGTTCGTATCGAAAATGAGTCAAAAGGAAATGCGCTTCAGAATTTTCCAAAAATTGATACGGCCGACGTCTCCAGGGAATACTGTCAATTAGCAGGAGGTATTGGAGGAAAGCTAAAGTCACCAAAACTCATTGAGCTTTATGAGAAACTATTCGGGGAGCCGTTTAACGATGCCCATGATGCAGCTTATGATGTAGACGCCACCTCTAAAGCCTTCTTTGGTTTGATACATGAAAAGGTGGTTAAACCCTTGGACGGTACAGCTATTGCCGATATTACTTACGAGGCACCGAGGCTAAAAGATGCAAATTTTGCTAAGCAAGATAAATCTGGATCTAAAGATCTTGGCGGGGATCGAATGGCAGCTCAGAACATAGAAGAGCCTTTTGTTCACCTTCATGTCCATTCGCAATATTCAGTACTTCAAGCGGTACCAAATATCAAAGGTCTCATAGCAACAGCCAAAGAATACGAAATGCCTGCCGTGGCACTTACCGACCTTGGTAACATGTTTGGGGCTTTCAAGTTTGTGCGAGAAGCACTTAACAATGAAATTAAGCCTATCGTGGGTTGCGAATTCTACATCGCGGAAGAAAGGCTAAAACTTAAATTCACTAAGGACAACCCCGACAAACGCTACAATCAACTATTACTCGCGAAGAATAAAAACGGCTACCACAATCTAGCAAAACTGAGCTCATTAGGCTACACAGAAGGTCTCTATGGCATTTACCCAAGAATTGATAAAGAGCTAGTCAAACAGTATTCAGAGGGTGTTATCGCTCTAACAGGTGGCCTGTATTCGGAAATACCGTTCCTCATTCTAAATGTAGGTGAGCATCAGGCTGAAGAAGCATTTCAGTGGTACCTAGATGTCTTCAAAGAGGACTTTTACGTTGAGCTCATACGCCATAACATGGAAGAGGAAAACCGTGTTAACGATGTTCTGCTTGAGTTGGCCAAAAAATATAATGTGAAGGTTATAGCTGCGAATGATGTCTATTACCTAAATCAGGAAGACTCTGAAGCACATGATGTACTACTCTGTGTGAAAGAAGGTGAGATGAAATCTACACCTATTGGTCGCGGAAGAGGTTTCAGATTCGGCTTTCCAAATGATGAATACTACTTCAAATCTCAGGATGAGATGAAGATGTTGTTTAGCGACATTCCTGAAGCTATCTCGAACCTCACCGAGCTTATCGAAAAAATCGAAGAGTACAAGCTGGATAGGGATGTACTATTACCCGCATTTAATATTCCGGACGAATTCAAAGATTCCCAGGATCAGAAAGATGGTGGAAAGCGAGGGGAAAATGCTTACTTACGTCATCTTACTTATGAAGGCGCGAAGCAGCGGTATGATGCTCTTACAGACGAGATAACCGAACGCATTGATTTTGAGCTCGAAACTATTGCTAATACTGGCTACCCGGGTTACTTTCTTATCGTTCAGGATTTTACGCGAAAGGCGCGGGAAATGGGTGTATCCGTTGGCCCTGGCAGGGGCTCTGCTGCCGGTAGTGCAGTGGCCTATTGCATAGGAATTACCAATGTAGATCCGATCGCTTATGATCTGCTATTTGAGCGTTTTCTTAATCCTGACCGGGTGTCACTACCGGATATCGATATTGATTTTGATGATGAAGGTAGAGACAAGGTAATTCAATATGTAATTGAAAAGTACGGAAAAAATCAGGTTGCACAAATCATAACATACGGTACCATGGCAGCCAAGTCCAGTATCCGTGACGCAGCAAGGGTAATGGAACTTCCGCTTATGGAAGCGAACGATTTGGCAAAGTTAGTACCGGAAAGGCCCGGCACTACTTTGGACAAAGCCTTCAAAGAAGTGAAAGACCTGGAAGAAATCAGAAAAGGAAGCGACCTTAAGGCCAAAGTGCTCAACCAGGCTAAGATATTAGAGGGCTCGGTTCGAAACACGGGTACGCATGCCTGTGGGGTTATTATCACGCCGGACGACCTCACTAAGTTCGTCCCAGTATCTACCGCCCGCGATAGTGAGATGCTGGTTACTCAATTTGACAATAGTGTAGTCGAAAATGCCGGGATGTTGAAAATGGATTTCCTAGGTCTCAAGACGCTAACAATCATAAAATCAGCTTTAAGGATCATTAAAGCCAGACATGGTGTTGAAATCGATATGGATAAGGTTCCACTGGATGATGAGATTACCTATGAACTATATCAAAAAGGTCTGACCAATGGTACGTTTCAGTTCGAATCACCGGGTATGCAAAAGCATCTCAGAGGTCTCAAGCCGGATAAATTTGAAGATCTGATTGCCATGAACGCTTTGTACCGTCCGGGGCCGATGGAATACATACCGAATTTCATAGCCCGAAAGCACGGTGACGAAGACATAAGCTATGACATCGCCGATATGAAAGAATATCTGGCTGAAACCTATGGTATTACTGTATACCAGGAGCAGGTAATGCTTCTTTCTCAAAAATTAGCTGGCTTTTCTAAAGGTGATGCTGACGTACTTAGAAAAGCAATGGGTAAAAAAATCTTTGCCTTGCTGGAGAAGCTTAAACCTAAATTCATAGATGGGGGTAAAGAACGTGGACATGACCCTGAAATATTGGAGAAGGTCTGGAAAGACTGGGAAGCCTTTGCCGCCTATGCCTTTAACAAATCTCATTCCACCTGTTACTCTTTAGTTGCTTACCAAACCGCCTATTTAAAAGCACACTACCCTGCCGAATATATGGCGGCGGTATTAACACATAATCAAAGTCAGATTGATAAGGTCACTTTTTTTATGGAAGAATGTCGAAACCTGGGCATAAAAGTACTGGGGCCACACATCAACGAATCATATAAGGATTTTGCAGTAAATAAAGAGGGTGAAATCAGGTTCGGTCTGGGAGCCATTAAGGGTTCCGGAGAAGCGGCTGTAGAAGCGATAATAGAAGAGAGAAAGTCTAATGGCCCTTTCAAAAATATATTTGATTTTGCGGAACGCGTGAACCTTCGACAGGTGAATAAGAAGACTTTTGAATGTCTAGCCATGTCCGGAGCATTTGATTGTTTTGAAGAACATCATAGAAGGCAGTATTTACACAGTGCAGAAGGTGATCAGACTCTTATTGAGAAAGTGATTAAATACGCGAACAAAATGCAGCTCGAGGCAGAAAGTGCACAAGCCTCACTATTTGGTGGTGGAGACGGCATGGATACTCCAAAACCCTCTATTATTCCCATAGAACCGTTTGGCGACATTGAAAAACTAAATATCGAGAAAGAAGTAGTAGGGCTGTACATATCAGGACATCCATTAGATAAGTTCCAATTTGAGATCAATAGTTTTTGCAATACAGAATTATCCGCAATGAATAATCTCTCTGAAATGCAAGGCAAAGAAATTAGATTGGCTGGTATAGTATCAGCTTTTGCTCACCGAACGACCAAAGGTGGAAAACCTTTTGGCACTTTAACCCTTGAAGACTATAACGGAAACTTCACCTTTTTTCTTTTTGGAGATGACTACATTAAGTTCAAAGAATACCTGATGCAAGGCTGGTTTCTTTTTGTACAAGGTGTGGTTGTCGAACAAAAATGGGGAGATAACCGCTTGGAATTCAAAATCCGAAATATTGATTTACTCAATGATCTTCGAGATAAAAAGACAAAGGGAGTAGTGGTTAATATGGCTCTTAATGATATTTCAGAGGGATTGATCGGCGAAATGGAAGGTCTTTGTAAAGAATTTAAGGGTGACTGCACATTCCAAATGAATCTTGTTGACCGAACAGATGGCGTTGCAGTCGAATTACTATCAAGAAAATATAAGGTGAACCCTAGCAATGAGCTAATTAATAGACTGAAACAAATACCCGAAGTAAATTGTAAAATATTACTTTAAACATCTCCAGTTTGAATACCTGACGATCGATTGTATTACCTTTGTCGGTTAAAAGGTATTAATATCTGATGCGGTTATTCTGTGGATTGACTTTAGGAATTTGGATCCTTTTGATTGGTTGTAGTCCACAGTCAATTACAAAGAAATCAAATGGTGATCAGTACTTTACCAAGCAAAATTCACTTGGAATAGCAAAGGACCTACCGGAGGAGCTTGTTCAACAGTACGTTTTAGCATATGTTGATACCATTGAATCACCGAAGAGCTCAGACCAGGTAAATAGTAGAAACCTCGAAAAAGAAATAAAAGACCTATACCGCTATAATAATTATAGCCTCCTATGGACTACTCTTACAGCACCAAATCCCGATGCCAAAGAACTTTTAAATGCTCTATCTGAATCTTTCGAACACGGGCTAAATCCAGATCATTATTTGACGGATTCATTGCTTAGCAGGTTTGATGAAACTTATTCCTACAGTCAGGAGATCGATATTCTTGATTTGATCAAACTCGACGTACGACTTAGTAGTGCTTATATGGCATACGTTAATGATCTCCACTATGGGCATATCGACCCTTCCCTGCTGGGTGAGTACTGGCAATTGGCTAAAAGGAAAACCGAACTTTCTCCCTACTTGGCAGGAAAAAGCTTCAAAGAGGGAATTAAAATGGTAACTCCTAGAACTAAAGCATATTTAGCCCTCCAAAAAGAACTTGAAAATTACATCGCGCTGCAGGAACTGGGTGGCTGGTCTAACATTCCCGATACTATGAGGGTGACTTTTGGTAGCTCACACGAGGCTATTTACCTGCTTAGGGATCGTCTCTATTATACAGGAGATTACAATAAAGGGCTGGGTTATTCATCAAGAGAATTGACCTTTGATAAGGACTTAAAAAAAGCCCTATCTGATTTTCAATCACGCCACGGCCTGAAACCTGATGGATTATTGAATTTTGAAACCATAGCTGCTCTTAACATACCCATAGAAGACCGCATCGATCAAATCAAGATTAACCTCGAACGTTTAAAATGGATTCCGGAGTATGAAGATGATCGTATAATTGAAGTTAATATTCCTGATTTTAAGCTAACACTTTACAAAAAATCGAAAGTGGTTAAGTCATTTAAGGCCATTCTGGGTAAGACTTCCAGCCCTACTCCAGTATTGGAAAGCAAAATAGAATACATAACCTTTAGTCCAAGCTGGTTTGTAACAGATGTTAATTTCAACAGACATGTACTGCCCAAGCTCAAGAAAAACCCTGAATATCTTGACATGTTGGGTTATAAGCTTTACGCCAGGAATGACCTCAAGGGTGAGAAACCAATTGACGCAAAATCAGTCGAATGGCGCGAAATAGATGTTATTAATAGCAAATTCAGAGCACTTCATTCTCCGAATGCAGAGGATAATATGCATGGAAAAATAAAGTTTGGCATGCCAAACAAGGAGGGATTGTTTATCTGTGATGCGGCAAACCCGACTCTTTTTGATTTCTCATTTCGAGCCTTCAATTTCTCATCCATCAGTGTTGAAAATCCGGAATTATTGGCAAAGTACTTATTGGACGACAACGATTGGAGCGTTATGGCCATACAAGACCATATGAAATCCTCTAAGCCTGAAAGTGTGACATTAGATAAAGGTATTGATGTCAATGTGATTTACTTAACTGCTTGGGTAAATGAAGACGGTTTCCTTCAGTTCAGGGATGATGTATATGGTTACGACAAAGCCCATGCTAAATTACTTCGACTGGAGGATGATAGATGGAACCAGAAGTGAAACTTCATGGTAGATAGTTACTTGCAAGTCTTGGGCTTAAACAGAGGTGCAAGTCCTGAAGAGGTCAAGATTGCTTTCAGAAAACTGGCGAAGAAGTATCACCCCGATAAAAACAAATCTGATTCCGCGAAACAAAAGTTCATCGAAGTACATGAGGCCTATAAATTTTTGCTGAATGTAGGAACACAGCCTATTGCAGAACCAGCATCATCTTCTGAGCAATCACAATACCCTAACCCTTACGAAGAATGGAAAGAGAGAGCGCGAGCGTATGCCTTTCAAAAAGCCAGAGAGGCAGAGGAAGAGCAAAGAAAGATCCTTTTTAAGATCTATAGATTATACAGCTACCTGGCCGCATTGATTTTGACTTTTAACCTTCTTCTTACGTTAGATTATTTTCTGCCGAAAACCGTAGACAAACAATTATTGACTGGTGTTTATAAAGTGATTGAAACAGACAGATATGGTCGCTCAATCTATAAATACAATGACTTCCAGTTTTCAGAAGTCCGGCTTCGCGCTGATATTTATGAAAGTAACGCCTTGATTGGCTTAGAGGAAGCTGAAATCGTATCGACACCTATCCTGGGAACACTACTTTACGCACGGTTTAACTTACCGCGAGAAATTGTAGACCTTAGACCAGCCCTAAGTGTATATCGCGTTTTTATTTATTTAATTCCAGGTGTATTTATCTTGCTCGTCGGCTATTATGCTACCCATAAAAGAAGCCATAACAAACTCACATTTGCCATAGCCTCAGCGTTTGCGTTGGTAATTCAGTTATATATCTACCTTTCTTTTTCAGTCTAAATCTCGTTTTTGAACTTGTGTTTTAATATTCCCGATTCAGACAAATAAGCTTCAAGTTCTGTGGCACTATTGCCACTTAAGCTCCCTAAAGGAAAATTATAGGTCTTACCAGAATTTAAGATCACCGTGGCAACAATTCCATTTCTCACCGAAGAGTATACACAATAGCCACCAAGCATAGTAGGAATTAGTGGTATCAAGATTTCTTCTACGTAGATACTGCGGATTATTCCTTCACTAAGCAAATAATGTAGTCTTAACGCATAATAAATCGAAAAGCCTATCATAGCCATTCCTAAAACTAGAAGTACAACCCAATTATTAACCTGTTTCCCTTTGCGTATGGAAATTGAATGAATTTCAGAATTTGAAAATGATCGAAAGTTGTATTTGTTTCTCAGCAGATGTAACTGATTATCAGAGAATGCAAACTTATCAGATTCGAATTTGTAGGTCATAGGGCTCTTCTTTCTTGAAACCTAGCTTTTGAACGAATCATTTCTTAAGCACGGTAAACTCCACTCTTCTATTAAAAGCCCTCCCCTCATCGGTTTCATTGGACTGAAGGGGCACGGTTTCGCCATATCCTTGAGCCACCAGCCTAAAGTCATCAATACCATTTTGAATTAGATAATTGACAACCGCCTCGGCCCTCCCCTGGGAAAGGTTCATATTATAATCATCACCTCCTTTGCTATCTGTGTGTCCTGCAATCTCAATCTCTAAAGATGGATTGTTATTCAGGAACTCCACTACCTTATCCAGCTCCACAAACGACTCTTCCTTTAATGTTGTCTTGTCAAAGTCAAAAAATATGTTCTCTAACCGAACGGTGGTTCCAATCTCTATGGGCTTCAGATAGATGTCCTTGGTAAGTAGACTTTGATCCTCGGAACGGTACTGCACACTATCCAGTCCATTAATATAACCCTCCGCCTTAGCGGTAATACTGTACCAATCCGTTTCCACAAGTTCCGTCTCGTAGTATCCATTTTCAAGCTGCTTCCGATAAACCCGGCTGCCACCTATTTTTCTGATTTCCAACAAGGCCGGAACTATTTCTTCCGTTTTCTCATCATATACAGTCCCCGAAAGTAGAGCATTCTTTTTAAGAGGGATCATCATAAAATCCTTTAACATAACCGTGTCATTCATTACCTTACCGATTTCCAGCTCCCCTGGGGTATTGGCATAGCCTTCACTAGAAACTACGAAACTATAGAGGGTCTTAGGATTTATTTCGGTAGTACTGTATGTACCTTCGCCATTTTCGACAATTAGAGTATCTACGGCTACACTACCTTTAGAAATAATGATCTGAGCGCCTATACCATCACCCGTCTTTTTGTCCGAGACGAAACCTTTAAGCTCAAGGGTTATTGGTCTTTCGACCAAATGGAAAATATCCAGATTTCCACCATCAATAGTTCTTCCCGATTGTGTAGTAAAGATATTACCATGGGTATCTATGGACATATAGCTGTCAAAAGCACGTGTATTTAAAGGGCGCCCCACATTTACCGGGTCTGACCAACTAAGCCAAGTCTCATCTAGCCGGACTGTTTTCCAGATGTCCATGCCTCCAACGCTTCCCTCTGTTTTTCTATTACTCGCGAAATACATGGTCTTATCATCCGGTGCTAAAAAAGGCCCAAACTCATCACGACTTGTATTTAAGGGGGAAGAGAGTTTAACAGGTCTAGACCACGTGTCGCCCGATTTTGTGGTAAGGTATAAATCACTAAAAGTTGAATTCTCCTTTTCACTGAAATAAAGAATCATATGATCCCCATTAGCCGACATAGTAGCTCCATAGAATTTACCCTGATTCATTTTCTTAAAGTCTGTTACTTTTATCTCTTCAGGCTTTGTCCAGGCACCTGCGGATTTATGGGTGAATGAAAAACCATCGGAATTTTTTCCCGAACCCCCCATGATCAAGAGTGTATTGCCATCGGGCATTACCGTGAAAACCTGGTTTGCACGACTGTTATTGAGGGGCGCTCCCAGTCTCTCGGCAGGCCCCCAAGTATTATTTTCCATCAAATGCGATACCCAAATATCCTGGCTGTTTTCCTTGCCATACGTATTTTGAGGATGATTCTTTACGAAAAAGTAGAGGGTCTTGCCGTCGGCTGAAACTACAGGAGCACCTTCATGAAAACCCGTATTGACTTTCCGACCGAGGTTTTCGAGTTCATAACGACCGTCAAACTCCTGCGCCAATAAGTTAGAGGTTACGAAGCACAAAGCCATTATTAAATATTTCATAGGATGCATATAGTGTTAAATCACGTTCAAGGTAGTTAAGTATAGCTCAAAAATAAAGTCGATTTTTTATTAAACCCAAATTATGTCTTAATGCACAATTTCATTCCTCAAAATATTTACGGCCAACAACCGAATATCCTTTCATGCTGTTTTTCGTTATTGATCCCATGAGAGTTACTCTTTTAATAGCTTTTCTGCTATTTTCGGTTTTGAACGGCTACGCTCAAGAACCCAGGATAGAGCTAATAGGTCAGATCCTAAATGCTGAAACCAAAGAACCTGTTCCTTTTGTACATGTGGTTAATGAAAACCAGAAACTTGGCACCACAAGCAATACCGAAGGTCGTTTTTGGATGAAAATGAAGAAAAGTGATACTTTAAAACTTTCAGCTATTGGCTTTAATCCATTGCTCTTTACCCTGAAAGAAGAGGTAACAACTATGAAGTTGTATGTAACCTTAGAGCTCAATTCCTCCACGCTGGAATTAGAACCGGTAAAAGTTTTTGCGTATCGTAACGAAGAGGCACTGAAACGAGCCATTCTAAATACTGAGGTTTCGCTTGAGAAAGACAGTCAAAGTATACAACTTGATGGGTTTTACTATGGCCCAACGAAAAAACCAAAAGATATTCACTTTGGGCCATTAGGAATATCTGTGACAGGACCGTTTAGCATATTGCAGCGAAAGTTTGGCAAAGCGGCAAAAGAGAAAAAGAAACTTTCACGATTTAATAAACAATCCGATTACAGGAAGAAAATAGATTTAAAATATAATAGAGAGATAGTTTTAGAACTTACCGGTTTGAAAGAAGATCGTGTAGAGGACTTTATGAACTTCTGCCAGCTTAAAGATACTTTTTTGGGTCCGGCAAGTGAATATGAGATAGCTGTTGTAGTAAGTAAGTGTCTTACGGATTTTAACAAATTAAACTTGGTAGATTCGCTTACGGACAAGCATCCGGAGCATTGAAATACTTTTGTGATAATCATCTACACAAGAATCGTTATTATTGCCGTATGAGAGCTGCCCTAGTTGCTGTTTTTATCTTTTCTATTTCATTGCCTGTCTTTTCCCAGGACGAATATGTAGAAATCATAGGTGAAATCATTGATTCTGAAAAGCGTGAAGCTGTTCCTTATGTACATGTAGTTAACGACCAATTAAAACTCGGTACGGTTAGTAACACCGAAGGTCGTTTTTGGATAAAAATGCAACAAGAGGACACGCTTAAATTCTCGGCCATCGGTTTTGAAACGTTTGTCTTTACTCTGAAGGATGATGTAGCTACCGATAAATTGATGGTTACAATAGAGTTGAACCTCGCAACAATGGAGCTCCAACCGGTGAAAGTATTTGCTTTCCGAAATGAAGAAGCCCTAAAGCAAGCACTACTTGACACCGAAGTGCCCTTAGAAGAACAACAACGGGGGATACAGCTTCCCGGCTTTTATTACGGACCTACCAAAGAAGTAAAACCATCACCTTTTGGCAATCCTATATCATTTATAGCCAGCAAATTCAGCCGAGAGGAAAAAGAGAAAAAGATGGTGGCAAAATATCAGAAACAAGTTGACTATCAAAAGCAAATCAGAGCGAAGTACAATCAATCGGTGGTCATTGAATTGACAGGGTTGCCAGAAGACAAGGTTGAGGAATTTATGGAATTCTGTAAACTTAATGACGGCTTCCTTGGCCCTGCAAGCGAATACGAAATCGCCATTGCTGTAAACAAATGCCTGGTTGATTTTCAGGCCACCACACCTATTGATTCGCTTCCGAAATCAAATAAAAACTAAAAAATAACCCCTCACTTGGAAAGGTCCTTATTGCAAGCAAAGAGGTTATACATATTTATTCGACTTAAATATAAGCCAATTTTGACTTAGATGATAAGTTTCAAATGATTCTATCAATTCGGCTACCAGGAAAGCTTCTCTTTTCTTAAAAAGGACGAAATACCCTTTTTACAATCTTCGCTTTCTCGGGCGGTAGCGTTCATTTCAGCGGCATAATCTAACCCTTCCGTTAGAGACATGGATTGCACCTCCGCAATCATCTTCTTGGTCAATGTCATAGACTGTGCGCTATTCTTTTGGATTAATATTTGAGTAAATGTATCAGTAAAGGAGTCTAACTCACCATTTTCCACAACTTTATTAATCAGGCCATAATGAGCTGCTTTTTCAGCTGAAATCAAGTCGCCCGATAATAATAGCTCCTTTGACCTACCTTCTCCGATTTTACGAATTAGAAAAACTTTAACAATAGCTGGCACGAAACCGATCCTAACCTCAGTATATCCGAATAAGCATTGAGGAGTAGAGAAAGCAAAATCACAAACAGTCGCCAAACCGCAGCCCCCGGCAATAGCATGACCATGGATCTTAGCAATTACCACCTTGTCAAGGGTATAGATTATTTCAAACAGTTCCTTTAAATGTGACGAGTCTTTCAGATTCTCTTCAAAGGTATTTGTCTGAAGCTCCTGTAAATACTTTAAATCAGCACCTGCACAGAACACATCACCGGTAGATTGCAAAACAATCACTTTAGCTTCGACATCATGAGACGCTTGTAGGAAAGACTCCTTCAATTCTGAAACTACCTGATAATTTAGCGCGTTGCGTTTTTCCGGTCTATTTAAAGTAATATAACCTACTCTACCCTTAACCTCAAATTTTACGAATTCCATAATAATTAAATTTCATACTCAAAAGCTCCATAATGGTGAACACTGTAACAGGACAACCCCAATTCAGCGCATTCATTAAGGAGTTTTTCAGCTTTCCATGCACTAAGATCTCCTCCAAGTATCAGGATGCCAAAATCAAACTTATCCCTAACCCACTTCAAATCCCTTCTGCACTTCTGGGAGTAAATTAAAAAGTCTACTCTCGGTTTGTTATCAAAATTGGTTTTCTGATGAATATCCCTCAAAACCAAAACACTTTTGCTTGCCACCATGGCCATTTCAATTCCAGAAGTCAAGCTTTTAAATGCATAAGATTTGGTCTTCCGCACACCAGATTTTAATCGGTTCGGCCTCACATTAAAAGCCAACTTATCGGAGCTAACCAATAATTCGTCATCAGCCCATAGAACCGACTGGTTATCCGAAATCCACTCTACAGCAGTATGCCCACTTATTCTGTAAAATATCAGTCTGTTAAGTCGCTCATTCTCAAATGAACGTGTAGTGATGGAAAAACAGATAAGTAGAGTGACGCTGAAGACAGCATAAAGAAGTTTAACTTGTCTTACTACTAAGAAAAGGCTTATCATCAATACCAGAATTAGAATAAGCCAAGATTCGGTCGGAGTAATGTATACATCATTAATACGACCCAAAGGTATCTCATCTATCCAAAAAACGACCCGGTTGACAACACTAATAACAAACCCTAAAATTGAACCGATTAATGTCGCCACAGTGGGAATCCAGGATAAAAAAAGCATCAATATGCCTGTGATAAGTATGGCAAAGGCACCCGGTACCACTACGAGATTAGAGAGCAGAAAGAAGGTAGGGAACTGATGGAAATACAGCAAGCCCAACGGAAAAGTAGCTAATTGTGCCGCAATAGAGACTGCCGTAATCGCCCAGATCTTATCAATAAAAAAATTATCAAAATGGACTAGATGATAAATCCTTGGTTGTAAGAAAACAATACCAAAAACAGCCAGGTATGATAGCTGAAACCCGACTGACATTATTAAAAAGGGATCAAATAATAGGAGTATGAGTGCTGAAGCCGCCAGTGTGTTGTAGATATTGGACTTTCTATTAATGGCACGCGCTAAGATCACAAAAGAAAACATAGTGACCGCCCTGAGAACAGATGGTGAAAAACCAGTTGCTAGTGCATACATCCAGAGAATAGCTATTGCCAAACAACAGAATAGCCACCTACCTAATGCCGTGGACTGTAGTTTTCCTAATAGGGCTGAAACAATAATATATATTATACCAACATGGAGTCCTGAAACGGCCAATATATGCATCGCACCAGTTGCGGAATACGCTTTTTTAATATCATTATCCAAACCATCCTTAATACCTAAAACAAGCGCAAGGGCTATACTACGATCTTGTTCACTCTCAATATGATCTTCAAAAACTGCCCGGGCCCAAAGACCTATTTTAGACCCCATGGAAGAGATTCCAAAATAAGATGATCTCTCTTCTACTAAAATGGGTGAAACTCTTACAAATTGCTGGTAATGAATATTTTGATAAGATAAGAAAACCTGGTAATCAAACTCACCAGGGTTCATTGGAGCCCCAACCATTTGCGGTTTGCCATTAATTAAGTACATATTATTATAATAAAGAGCCGGCAACTCTTTATTGACATATAGAAACATTTTACCCTTAGCCGGATGCCATGCACCATCCTTTACCGACTTTATATGCACTAAGTACCTGATGGTTTTAGCCTTTTCTTCACCGTTGTCAGATACTGTGAAAGTGTAAGCTTCAATGTTTTCGAAATTTGAAACATGGTCTGTAAGATTAGTTTGATCCGAACTTACCAGAGCTAAATACCCTAGCATCATAAAAGTAAAGCACGTCCATAACGAAAGAAGTAAATTATACTTGATGAACATGGACTTTTTTAGTAGGCACCATAATAAAAAATAAAGAATTGTAAAGACTCCTGTATACAACCAAACCTGATTAACAGATGTATGAAATGGAATATAAATAGCCAATAGGATACCAGCGGTAAAAAAGGCCACCACACGGACAATGGCATATTGAGCCCAGCTTGACATTATAGCGGTTGTCTCACCATTTTCTGATGCTCTATATCACACTCAAGAAAAACGAACCCTTCAGGTTGAAAACCAAACTTAGCATACAAAGGCATCGCTGTGATTTGAGCGTTCAAATAAAGGGTCTGCTTCAAATCATATTTTTCAATATGATCCAGCATCCTTTCCATTAAAGCGCTAGCTACACCTTTCCCCCTATATTCTTTCAGCGTTGCAAAACGCTCTAACTTTATTCCACCTTTAGTGAGTCTATAACGGCATGTACCAGTCGGTTCATCATCCAGATAAGCAAGAAAGTGATCTGAAGTACTGTCGAATTCATCGAATTCATCCTCCCTATCTATTTGTTGTTCTATGATGTAAACTTTTTCACGAATATCAAAAGCTAATTTCAGCTCTGCCTCGTCTTGAACATGGACAACATGAAGATTCAATCTTCTACCCTGCCTTCCCCCATTGCATCATAAGCAGCGATGATATCTTTTACAATCTTATGGCGAATAACATCTTTGCCAGTGAGCTCTACAAACCCGATACCTTTCACATTTTTCAGAATTCGGGTGGCTTCTATTAGCCCAGACTTCTGTTTTTTAGGTAAGTCGATCTGCGACGTATCACCGGTAATAATCACCTTGGAGCTGGGACCCATTCTCGTCAAAAACATCTTTATCTGCATGGGAGTCGTGTTTTGAGCCTCATCCAAAAGGATAAAGGCATTATTTAAAGTACGGCCACGCATGTAGGCTAAAGGCGCTATTTCTATGACACTATTCTCCATATAATATTTTAGCTTTTCAGAAGGGATCATATCATGAAGAGCATCATATATAGGTCGAAGATATGGATCCAGCTTTTCTTTTAGGTCTCCGGGCAAGAAACCCAGGGTTTCACCTGCTTCTACCGCCGGTCGGGTGATAATGATCTTTTTAACCAACTTATTCTTAAGGGCTCTCACAGCAAGAGCTACTGATATATAAGTTTTACCTGTACCAGCAGGGCCTAATGCAAATACAAGATCATTTTCCTTAACCGCATAAACCAGCTTTTGTTGGTTGAGCGTTTTAGGTTTTATCGTAAACCCTCTGGTGCCATAGATCAGAACCTCTTCACGATCCGGAAGCTCTTCTTCTGCTTCCTTAGACAAGTAATTTTGAACATTTTCCTCGGTAACTTTACCAAACTTATGGTAATGCGCCACCAGGGAATTTATAATATCATTTATTTTTAGCAGGTCCGTGTTCGAGCCTTTAATACGGATCTCATTGCCTCGTGAGACTATTTTACTTTTTGGGAATGCTGAGGCTACTTCATTTATGTTTTTATTTTCTACTCCAAGAAAGTCAAGAAGTGATACATTTTCTAGCGTAATGACTTTTTCTACCAAAGGCTATTTTATTTTGAGTGTAATCTAATATGGTTAAAATTTACTTAATTTTGATCGACAAAAGTACTGAAACAGTCTCAATATTTGTGTTTTTAGCCAATCAGCTCTAAATCACTTGCAAACCATTAATCATTCTCACCACAGCTAGTCTATGGCTATTATTACTTTATTATCAGACTTTGGCGAGAAAGATCATTATGCTGCTGGCGTAAAAGCGAAGATACTGGCAACTAATCCCAACATAACAGTCGTGGAAATTAGTCACAATATAGGCCCCTGCGATATTGCGCATGGTGCATTTGTATTAAAAGCAGTTTACAAAGATTTTCCCGAAGGAACAGTCCACATTATAGCGGTAGATTCAGTTGGACGAGAGGGTGATAAGTTCTTTGCCATTGAACTCGAAAACCATTTTTTTATTGGAACAGACAACGGTTTTATGGGTCTCATTAGTGACAAAACACCAAGATTTCAAGTAGATATCAACTCTATAAAACCTAAAAAAACAACTTTCCCTGCAAAGGATATATTTGCGCCTGCAGCCGTTAAATTGGCCAGTAATACGTCTATCCAGGATCTTGGACAACCACTTCCTGAATTGAAAAGAATGCTTGGCAGGCACTTAAAGGCCAACAAAAGTCTAATCTCGGGTCACGTCATAAGAGTAGACAATTATGGAAATCTCATCAGCAACATTGATAAGTCAACATTTGATATTTTAAGCCAACGGAAGACCTTCAATATCACCTTTGGAAGGGAGAATGCCAGGCGTATCAATAATAGCATCAACCAGGTTGATGCAGGCGATATTTTTGTGATTTTTAACGAGCTAGGCTATCTCGAAATTGGTATAAACCAGGGCAAAGCCTCAGATCTTTTAGGGTTAGGTTATGACAGTCCGATAATGATAAAATTTGATCATTAAAAAATATGCTTATCAGAATTGTAAGAATGACTTTTGAGGAAGGTAAAGTAGATGAATTCCTAAAAATCTTTTATCAGAACAAGGAAAATATCCGACATTTTCGAGGATGTACACACTTAGACCTTCTTGAAGACCTGCATAATAAAAACGTGTTTAGCACCTACAGCATTTGGGAAGACGATGATGCTCTCAATGAATACCGGAGTTCTGATTTATTTAAAAGTGTATGGGCTCCAACCAAAGCACTATTCAGTGACAAACCGCAAGCTTCCTCTTACAAAAGAAATATGACTGTATAATAGGAAGTATATAAAGCATAAATGATTTTTATATTCATGTTTATGAAAATAATTTCAGTATCCTCTATTCTATTCGTACTGAGCTTAAGCTTAAACGCCCAGCCAGTCTATGATAATATCAAAGAAAAAGCACCAAAGGATATCAACGGCTTCGAGTTAGCAGAGACCTCATTGATTAAAAATGGTGATGAATCACAGATGATCGTGAGCTATAACATTCCAAATAACGGTTATATTAGCCCAAATTACGCAATAGGATTTTCTAATGCTTAGCAATAGGTTATCTTGTGGTATGAATTGGGAGATACGCTTTAGTAATCAGGAGATTACACCATGGTCAGGTTTGGCCTTTTTACGGAGAATGATGGATAAAATGGGGGTTAGTGAGCACCTTGCCTCAGGGGATATGTTACCACAGCCGAAATCTAATCGTGGGTACAGTGCTTTGACCATTATTGAGTTCTTC
>JBCCOE010000046.1:0-35054 GCA_039025475.1 Bacteroidota bacterium
ATCCATTATGGAAACCAATGTGTAGGTGGTCGTAGACGTAGGGCTCACACTAACCACATGGGTTGAACTGGCGGCCGGAACGGTGAGGTCACTTGTGCCATCGTTGTATGTAATACTCCAAGGTGATGAACCCGTTAGGTCAAAAGTGAGGTCGGTCGCCTGGCCAGCACAGATCGTCGTACTGCCCGAAATCGTGGCCGTAGGTAAAGGGTTAATTGTAACCATTTGTGGGCCGCCAATAATTGTCCCTACACAAGAAACTTGGTTGTTCTCTACTACTTCCTCAATTGTATATTTAGTCGTTCCTACCGATGGGGTTACAGGGAAATCGAATGGTGAAACGGTTATATTATTGACTTGGGTCGATGTAACCCCACCATCATCCGACCATCTTATATTCCATGGCCCTACACCAGCCAAATCTACCGTTATCTCCGTAGGCGTACCTTGACAAACATTAATATCCGAACTTATGATCTCCGCCGTGGGTAATGCCCTTTTGGTCACTGTTACGCTGCCGGAAGCCGGAACATTATTATCGCAACTAATTCCGTCATTTTCAGTCACATTACGTATTGTGTAAACCCTACTTTCATTTGTAGTTCCGGGAACACTAAAATCATAAGGACTGGAAGTGATACCCGATTCCGTGCCGGTATTCCCTAAATCATCCTCCCATTCTATTGTCCAGGGGCCAGAGGTATTGTTACCCGTCAATTGTACGGTTAACGTAGCGGTCTCAAATTCACAAATGAATTTTTCGCTGGTATTAATCAGCAAAGCATCAGGAACCTCATTGACGGTAAGTGTAAAAGAACTGGTGCTAACAGGAAGCGCCGCTTCGGCATCAATAGCCTCTAGGGTAATAGTATAATCACCAGTACCACCAGAAGGGGTAAATTCGGTATGTAAAGCATCATCATTTACTGGATTATTTATGGAAGGGTTTGAAAAGTTGCCGGCTCGATTAGAGGACCACGTATAGTTATCATAATCCCCAGTGACATCCCCGGCTGCATCCACAAAGTTTACCACATCACCATTACATGATAGGATATCATTGCCTGCGAAAATGGCCCCTGCGGCATTCACGGTTAAAATCAAGTCATCCGATTCAGGATCGCATATGGCTAAAGCGTCGGTAACAACAGCGGTAATGGTAATAGAACCTGTAAAGGCCGGCATTGGGGTAAACGTTGGAGATGTTGCATTAATATTATCAAAACTCCCCGAGCCAGCTGGTACGGCTGACCACTCAATAGTTGAAAAAGTACCGGAAAGTATTGCAGGGATGAAAGTAATACTACTTGCCTGGGGAATAGCTTGATTTGAACCAATATCCAGTTGCGGGGCAGGTGAAACATTCAATCGGGTTAGCCCTGATACAATACCATCGCAACCGTTGCCATCATTAACAGCATTTAATGTGTATATAGTTGTTGAGGTTGGGTTTACATTAAAAGCATATGGGTTGGTGGCACCCATCGGAATTGTGATTGGCGTGCTCTGGCTGACTCCATCGACAGAGTAATCTAAAACCAAAGGTAACTGGCCACTCCAATTAATCTCAAGTCCAAAAGACTCGCCCTCGCAAATATCAAAAGTACCACCTATACTCGCTGAGGGATTTGGGTTTACCGAAATCAACTCCTGAACGGGGGCACTTTCACAGCCAGCAGAATTGGTTTCTATCACCTGTAATATGGGATCACCACTGGCCGCAGCTGAAGAACCAAATTGTACGGTGATCTGATTAGTTCCTTGCCCAGCTGTTATGAAAGCACCTCCCGGTACTTTCCATTGGTAAGTCGAACTACTGGTTTGAACGACAGAATAAACTACATCAACAGTATTTTCACACACCGTCATTTCGCCAGTGATAGAAGAAGTAGTGGTAGGATCAAGTACATCAACAGTCAGTGTTGTGAGTGGACTTTCACAATCATTTACAGTCACCGATAACTGTACATTAAAGCTTCCTGCAACGGGAAAACTTAAACGAACGAACGAATCACCTGTTGAACCGCCAAAATCATTTACAACCCCCGGAGGTATAATCCAATTATAAGTAGCGCCGGGAATCGGAGTAACAAAATAAAATTCATCTACTGTTCCCACGCAATGCTCATTCGTACCTGATAAAACGGGGGAAGTAGGAATTTCATTAATGCTTATGGCCCTTAACACCGATCTGGTACTCGCGCAGCTAGTTGGGATTGTGCCGATAACCTCTACGCTGTAATCACCCGACTCACTTTGTTGATCCAAGGTTATTTCCCTGGTGTTTTCAGGAAGTAGATTTTCACCTGTACCATCATCAAAATACCAATTGTAACTAACACCGGGAATTGAAGAGGTCAAAGTAACGGAAGTTAAACCCCCATCATCACAAAAAATACCGTCATCGTCGATTGAACCAGCTGCTATTTCTACCGAGGGGGTTGCTGGAGGTGCTATAATAGTAACAACTCTGGGATCTGATAACGTACCTTCACAGATAATTGGCGAATTGCTTACAACACTCACTCTATATGAGCCCGACTCTGACGAATCATCCAGCTCAATAGTTCGGCTTGTTATTCCTATCTCTGAGCCATCCCTATACCAACGATAGCTATCACCAATTATGGAAGATCTTAAAGTAATCGAATTGGCACCTTCATCGCAAAACGGATCATCTAAACCAGATTCCTTTTCTATTACGGGTTGATTGGGAGGAGTTATGATATCTATTGCCACTGATGAAGGAACGGTTGCGCTAACGCAACCCGATGTACTGTTCACAGAACGGACACTGTAACTTCCAGTTTCTCCACTCTCGTCAAGTATAAGAGTGCTACTTGTAGAAAGTACATCCATGGGGCCTGAGATTTCAAACCATTCAAAACTATCAGCACCAGCTGCCGAAGCTACTAAAGTAACGCTTGTAGTCCCACCATCATCGCAAAGGGTGGTCGATCCTATAACACTAATCACTGACTCCGCCGGGAGGCTTGAGATGACGACATTAACCGCATCTGACAATGGACCCTCACAATTGCTATCCCCCACATCCCCAACAAGACGCAGACGATAATCCGCGTTTTGAATATTAGACAATACCAGATCCTTTGTTACCGCGATAACGGTTACCAAGTCAGTGGCATTAAACCATTGATACCCTACATCAGGACCTACAACTGGTCCCTCAAGGGTCACAGTCTCACCAAAGCAAACGCTGTTCGAACCATCGACCGTAACAGAAGGCATCGACGGTTGTTCATTGACGAGCAAGGTGACCTGGTTAGATCCACTGGGTACATTTACTGAACAACCTGTGCTATTATCAATTAACGAGTTAACTGTGAAGGTCTCAACTCCGGAGCCAGGTATTATGGCTGGAGGAATGGTAATAGGAGAATTATTAGAATAAGATACAAGATTAATTACGTCTCCGTCCCCATCTTCTATCTCCAATGTATATGGTCCTGAACCGTTCGTAATGGCAATGCTTAATGTAGGTGACTCTGTCGCACAAATCTCAGAATCGCTTATAGCCAACAAACCTTGGGGGGCATTGATGGATACCTCAAAATCGTCACTAAGATTGTTTACAGGGCATCCATTTGCACTGACTACAGAAACCAAAGAAACGGTGGTCGCACTTGTCAGGGCTACAGGGAGCACTACACTTTCGGTGTTATGCGGCAGAGTTGTAGAACCCACAAATGTGTTAGCTCCATATTGGATCTCGAAGTCGAATGGGCCAATACCTCCGGAAATGGCCAGGTCAACCGTAAGCTGATCCCCAGTGCAGACCGATGATGGGGCACTTAAAGTAGCCGAATTAGGATTGTCCACTGTGATTATAAGCGGATTGGGATTGGTAGAGACGGTGGTAACAGCACAGCCCTCACTATCTGTCACGGAAACCAGTTCAATGGTAGTATTGCTAGTAATGGGGTTTGTGCTAAATGTAAAAGGAGAAACGGAAGCTGTAGAAGCGTTAATAATACTTCCACTATTTAGCCTATAAGATACTTGAAATGGTGGACGTGCATTTACGGGAACATTCAGCTGTAAAGGAACAGGGTCGCCGGAACATACCACACTGTTGGCATCTGTGGTTATGAGTTCGGCAGAGGGCGCTGGTTCGAATACAACCACGCTAAACGGTGACGTTGTAATGATCTGATTGCACAAGGCTACATCAACAGTCGCTCTAACACGCAATGTTGTACTGGCTCCTAAAGGCCCTGAACTTAAAGTGAGCAAATTATTATTGCCGTTAGATGAAGCTAGAACATTGTTACTATTGTCCAGTAGTTCATATAAGTAATTCGTAACCGATCCCGGAATACTAACATCTACAGATTCGCCCTCACAAACTGCGGTTTCAGAGATAGTTATACCTGTATTAATAGCAGGAAGAGGTATTATATCCAAACTGATTGAAGATGAGTTGGCACTGAAACATCCCTGGGCAGACACCGAGAGGGCCACATAATTTTGTCCGATCCCTGGCTCCGAAACTTCAAGGGTATTACCGGTAATTACACTACCAAAACCATCCTCCAAGGGGGAAGCTGTATCAGGTAGTCTATACCAGCGAAACTCCGTTTCGGAGCCGCTGGGAGTGGCTGTCAGTGTAATAATGCTACCTTCACATAAAGAGCTGGAAGATGTAGACAGCGAAGGGGGTGAAGGTAAGGGGTAAACAATAACCTGAATTCCTGGTGAAGCCACACCTTCACACCTTGCACCCGTGGGGTCTGCAATAAATCTTGCAAAATAATACAAATCAGAAGCACTACCGTCGCTGATAGTTATCGTTGATGTAGTTGCGATAGAGCTTGCGTCACCAAAATTAGACGTCGCAGAAGAAAACCATTCTAGTCCCAGTCCCCCCGGATTATTATCCGTGGTAAGGGTGATGTCACCATCATTGACACAGATATTGTTTGCTGATTCCACAATATTCGGTATGGCTACGGGTGGATCGGTTATTGTAACATTAATCGAATTCGAAAGAGTACTTGTACAATTACCCGCAACGGTTGTTACTTCTACCGTATAAGCCCCATCATTAGCGGAACCTTTTACTTCAAGGGTGGTTGGATCGCCATCGCTGTCCGTAACGACAGCTCCATTATTTTTCCAGGTAAAATTGAAATCACCAAGGGGTGCATAGGTACTGGCATTAAGAAGTTCTAATCTAACGTCAGGGTTGGTTGGGTTAGGATCTGAGCAAGTGATAGCATTAAAACCTGATTCTACACCAATGCTCGGCGTAGTAGGTACATCGTTAATCGTTATTTCAATAGTGTTCGACTGTGAGGAGGGGCAATTATCTATGCCCGAACCAAAAAGCTGCACTCTATATTGCCCCGATTGAGAGCTTAGTGTAAAAGTGCTAACACTAGTGGTTATAATTTCCGGGACAAATGTCGAACCATCAAATTTGAACCATTGTACGGCGTTTGATTGAAAGGGGAAACTTGCGGATTCCGTTGCTGTGAGTGTTACAGAACCTGACCCTTCACAAAAGGTGTCTGAACCTGAAGTTATGGCCAGAGAAGCCGATAAAGCAGGTTGTATTTCCACAGTTACCGGGGTAACGTCAGTTTCCTCAGTAGCACAAACACCGGATCCACTGACTGTTACAGTGTAATCACCTGAATCGGATACCTCATCAAGCTGTAATGTTTGAGATGTAGCACCGCTTACTGTAACACCGTCTTTGAACCATTCATAACTCCAGCTACCGCTATTATCGGCATTGGCCGTAAGCGTCACAAAACTTCCCGCATTTTCACAAAAGGCACCGTCTGTCGTACTCCCGTCACCATTGGTTTCTAAAATGTCAATTACCACATCACCAGGGATCGGATTGACAGTAATTGGACTACTGGTGGATGTGAACGTACACCCGAACAGGTCCTCTTCTACCTCTATACTACTTCCGTCCGAGGTTTCTGATACTATAAATACAAGAGCACTGTTATTAGGTGTAGGATCATCAATGGTGGCATCAGTGGGAGGTGTCCAATTAAACACTGAATTGTTTGAGGAGGTATTTGACAACTGGATGCTTACCCTGTCCCCGGCACAAAAAATAAAATTGCCCTCGTCCAACGTGGGTGCTTCCCCGTTGACCAACTGTACATTGAAATTAACACCATCGGGTTGCTCTTTGACAGTTTGCTGCTGGGTTGAGGATGTAAATGTACATCCCTCGGGTGTGACAACAGACATTTGGATGAAATAGGTGACTTCATCCGCGGCGGTAATGTGGTTCAGAATCGCATCGGTTATGGATACCGTGGGCGCGACTACAGGCCCAATTGTTCCAAAATTTTCCGTGAATGACGAGTTTGTCGCATACTCAAACGTGATCTGATCCCCGTCTACCAAATTTGTTGAACCTGCCCCATCAAGGTCAATCGTTACACTTCCACAGTTATCCAATAAATCTCCAGAAATCGTAAAATCAGGATTTACGTCAGGGCGAACCGATAGCTCAAGTTTTATGAAGTTATCGCAGGCCACCCCTAATACATCATTTACGGACCGAACGAAAAGGGTTTTATTTCCCGGAGTTACTTGCGATGCCAATAGTGCCAAAGGGGGGGTGAATGATGTCAGACCCGATGTGGGTGTGTCTACAATACCATGGCCATCGACCAATATCCATTCATGGTCAAAGCCTGTGATATTATTAAACTCCACGTCCAGAGCCTTAATACAAGTGTTAATTATAGCAAGTGGATCTGCGATTGCATCTCCATCAAAAGTGCTAAATGAGGTGTTAGGTAAAGATAAAATATTGGCATCCTGTGTAAGAGAAACCTCACCGCATGAATTTCTTTCTATCAGAGTAACCTGAACATCATCTCCATCGCTAATCTCTGAATCCAGAAGTTCGAGATCAAACGTATTAAGATCACCCGAGAAATTGATATTCGAAACAATGAATGCTCCCTCAAAGCTCGTTTCCAAAAGTGTTGTCCCCGTTGTAGCATTCTCGATTATCCAACGAAAATCCCCTTCATCTGTTGGTTCCAGAAAACTAGTGATCTTAGATATAGATATCGTACCACCACTTTCACAAATATCTCCGGATAGACTAAATGCCGGTGCTATCTCATTTTGAAACGAAAGGTTAATAACGGGAGCTTGTAATACACAACCTGAACTCAAGGCATTTTGTGACGTAACGGCCACATTAAAAACATCAGTAACCACCACACCTGTATAGGTGTGTGAGATAGGTAAAGTGCCACCGTTGTCCTGAATCTGTTGCTCCGTAAAATTATCAATGGTTCCGTCACCCCAGTCCACAGCAATGGACGAATTTTCAGAAAGTGAGGCTGCATCCAAATCCATGAGGGCGATGAAATCCCCCGATGGCGGTAAACAGGCTAACCCGCCAACAAAATTCTGAGGCAAACCAATAACAAATGTCCTCCGGTTTATTGAAATAGCCTTAGACACATTGTCTGTGCAACTGATACCACCGGCTTCTGTGAAAGATATGTCAATGACGTATTCCGGATTCGATGGAATGTTTTCATCATAGACATGAGCAATAGAATTGCCAGAAGTAATATTCTCTACATTCCCATCTCCCCAATCTACAGTGGCCATTACATCAGATACACCTTCAAAAACTAGGATGACCTCCAGCGGGTCCAGAACATCACAGATATCAATAGTTCCAGGGGTAGTCAGCAATGAAATATCTTGACTATTATTTACCCTGATTTTTACATCAGAAATATTCGTACATTGCGCCCATGCCGGATTGCTTGATCCAATCAGCATCCATGTAATAAAGAAGGCTCCAATGAAGCTCCGCATTTTACAGAGATTAATAAAACGATGGAGGACTTTAGACGGACGCTATGTTATACCTCGAAATCGACAAACTCCAACGAAAAAACCCTCTAAACGATCCAACTCATAAACAAAACCTGAAATAAAAGTAATAAAAATAGTCTTGAATGATAAGATATTGAGATCCTTTTGCCCGATATAATGGCCTTTTCAGAATAATTCCTTGGCCAAAAAACCTCTCTCTTGAAAGCGATATCCTACAAAGAGTTTGACGTTACCTGCCACCGCATTTACATCTAATTCGGAGATTTCGTAACTAACTCCCTGATTAACAACGCTCAATCCTCCAAAAAATGAATCGCTGTTATATCCCATAGCGGCCCTGATGTTTAGTATGGGTCGGATATTTAAATCATTGGTTTCTTTGCTTTCAGTAGAGTATCTGGACCAAAGGTGTGCCGGACCGGCAGAAAAACTCAAGTTTAAATAAAACTGCTTATATATGAAGTTATGCGTATAACCCGGCAAAATGCCTAGGGCTGTGAACCGACCACTGTTAACATTTAACTCGGTTGGTAATTCAGACTGCGTTTGAGTGGGAACGATTGTAGAATCTCCGGCAAAACGAAATGTGGAAGCAGTAAAACCCAGCAAAAATGATCCGGCACTTTTCAGCTGAATATCAGCCTGATTATAGGCAGATCGATAAGAAAACCTATTATGATTGAATATATAAAAAGCGTTAAACTGGACATTATTTAGCGTCAAATCAGCACGTTGGGGAAAGGCGTCACCGCTTCTCCAGCTGATATCATGATCATTAGGTCTGTCCAGGTAAAATCCAGAATAACGCTGATAGTTAAAGTCTGCACCCCACTTTTTCATATAGAGGTTAGCCTGGAAGTCAAAGGCATCCGTTTCACCATAGATGTTTGGGTCCTGGCTGTTATTCCCTAACCTGAAGGAAAGCTCAACCCCAATATCAAACGCATAAAGCCCCAAGCCCAGATAGTTATTGAATGTGGGCTCATATAAGATATCATTTACCCTGTCTTGTTTATCTTCAATATCAAGACTGATACTGCGTGCGGTAAGTAACGGTTTTATATAAACCTTATCATTCAATTCAAGGATGTAAGTGCTATCGCGTTGATTCTTCTGACCATTTAGAGCTTCTGGCGGTTGTGCTGATAAAACTCCAAAGGTGATCATTATGGAAACGCATGATAGCAGTACCTTCATACATTACAAGATATACTCGCTCAAGTCCCTATTTTTCACCAGGTTCTGAAGTTTTTCTCTTACCATTTCACGCGTTACGGTGATTTTGGCATTAGGGCCAATTTTATCCGGCACATCAAATAAAAATTCATTTAACAACTGGCTCATAACCGTATGTAACCTTCTAGCGCCGATGTTCTCTACCTCAGTATTGATATGGAAAGCCGTTTCGGCTATCTCATCCAACGCCTCTTCCTGAAAAGTAAGCTCCACATCCTCAGCCGCTAATAATGATTCGTACTGCTTGGTAAGGGCATTTTTAGGTTCTTTTAAAATATGGAAAAAGTCTTCCTTGGTTAGGTTCTGGAGCTCGACGCGTATTGGGAACCGGCCTTGAAGTTCGGGTATCAGATCAGAAGGCTTAGCCACATGAAATGCCCCAGCGGCCACAAAAAGAATATGATCTGTTTTTATGTGTCCGTACTTGGTGTTTACCGTACTACCTTCTACAATCGGCAGTAAATCGCGTTGAACACCCTCGCGGCTAACATCCGGACCTCCTTTTTTGGATGATCCTGCTGCGATTTTATCGATTTCATCAATAAATATAACCCCTGTATTCTCCGCCTTTTTTATCGCCAGATCCTTCACTTCGTCCATATCAATTAAGCGTGAAGTTTCATCATCCAATAATATTTTCCGTGCCTCTGCAATTGTAACTTTACGTTTCTTGACTTTTTTTGGCATCATATTACCAATCATTTCCTGAAGATTGATCATAGACGATTCGTCCATCATTCCACCACCCACCATACCAATACCATTGGTAGAAGGCTGCTTTACACTGATCTCAATTTTTCGATCCTCCAATTCACCATTTCTGATTTTTTCACGGAATCGCTCACGAGTCTTCTCGTTCAATTCCTGATCCGTTTTAGGGGCCTCTTCTGAGGTTGCTACTGTGGTGCTAGCTGGAACATTTTTCAGTGGAGGTATAAGTGCATCTAAAATAAGATCTTCAACAATCTGCTCGGCTTTCACCTTTACTTCTTCCTTCTTTTCAGATTTTACAAGATTCACAGATTGTTCTACTAAATCTCGTACCATACTCTCTACATCACGACCAACGTAACCTACCTCAGTGAACTTTGAAGCCTCCACTTTGGTAAAAGGAGCGTTCGCAATTTTCGCCAATCTTCTGGCTATTTCTGTCTTGCCAACACCAGTAGCTCCGATCATCAATATATTATTCGGCACTATTTCTCCTTGCATTTCCGACTTCACATTCATTCGTCTCCAGCGATTCCTTAGGGCAATAGCAACGTTGCGTTTGGCATCATTCTGGCCAATAATGTATTTATCCAGTTCTGCTACTATCTCCCTTGGAGTTAGATATTGTTCGTTATTTATCATTTTATAATTTTCTTTTTCTAAAAAATGAATTCGTATCTGCCGTTAGCGTAAAACTATTCGCCCCCCCTGCGGCATGATAAACGCCACGGCTGTAAGCAAATTCAAAGGCTTTTATTCTGAACATGAGCCCAAACGAAAAGCCCGCACCAGCCGCTGTATCTTCTAATTTTAACTCCTGCCGAACAAGATGGTTATAGCCAGCTCTCAAGTTTATATTTTTAGAGAGTAATAGCTCAGCTCCAATAGCCATACGACGAAAGATCCGGTCAAATGTACCTGGTTCTTCTTCACCAGCCGGTCCATTATCAGGATCGAAATAGGCAATGTCTCCTTGGGACAAGTTATAACCGGTAAAAGTGAACCTAAAAGGCATATACTTGGGCTTAAAGGTTGCCCCTATTTGAACGTCGAACGGCAATGTACTATCATCAATGTCTGAATAATCAGAAAGTATCATACCGATATTCTTAAATACAAGACCCGCGGTAAACGACCTATTCGGGTGCACAAATAACCCTCCAAGGTCTGTAACCAAAGCAGTACTATTAAAACCGGCCAAAGAAGAATTCAAAAACTTGATGCTGGTACCCAAAATGAAATTACCTTTTTGCCAACTTGTACCCATGCTTACTGCAGTTTCTGAGGCTGATACAGTCCCTAGCCCTGCGCCAGTGGCATCGAAACTATCAAAATCACCGTAATCGACATGGTTTATACCTATGAACCAGGTTTGATTCCCGGCCAACTTGAATTGGTAAACGGTCGACAATACACTTGCATCTGCGAAATAATCCAGGTAATTGAAAGAAGCCTTGCCCACTAAGCTATCCGATGCAAGTGCTGGGTTTGATAGCGCAAGGTTTACGTCTTCATAAGGTGAGGATACATTCAACCCACCCATTCCTACAGTTCGGGCAGTATTTGGGATATTTAAGAATTCAAAAGAACGTTGTCCCCCCACCTGCGCGGAAGCCCAGGCTGAAATACCTAAAAGCGCTATAATAAAACCAAATCGATGCATTAAAAAGGTTATGATGCTACTTTAACATCGTCTTCAACTTTTAATTGCATCGGATTCTTAACTTTTTGATTTATCAGAGCAACTTCTAATACCTGATCAACCGTCTCAACATAATGAATGATCAGACCTTTAATATACTTCTCATCTATCTCCCCGATATCTCGCTTATTTCTTACACTCAAAATGATTTCTTTAATGCCTGCCCTTCTAGCCGCAAGAATTTTCTCCTTGATCCCGCCAACAGGAAGTACTTTTCCACGTAAAGTTATTTCACCGGTCATTGCCAACTTGCCCTTCACTTTTCGCTGAGTATAAATAGAGGCAAGCGAGGTGAGCATGGTAATTCCCGCAGATGGTCCGTCCTTAGGTACTGCTCCCGCAGGTACATGAACATGCAGGTCATACTGATCAAATACTCTATTATCTATATGAAGCTTATCGCTATTTGCCTTAAGATAAGAAATAGCCGCCATAGCCGACTCCTTCATAACATCTCCCAGCTGCCCTGAAAGTGTGAGCTTGCCCTTGCCCTTATTCAGACTGGATTCTATGAATAAGATTTCCCCACCTACTTGTGTCCAAGCCAAACCAGTAACAACACCTGCAATAGCATTACCCTGATATAATTCTTTATCAAAAATCTCTGCTCCCAACACTTCAACCACCTCATTCTCCGTGATAGTACTATTGAAGTCTTCCTCCATGGCCACTGACTTCGCAGCATTCCTTACTATGGAACCAATTTTCCTTTCCAGATTACGGACACCAGACTCCCTTGTATATCCATCTATGACTTTAGTAATTGCCTTTTTATGAAAGGAAACATCTAAGGCCTTAAGTCCGTGCTCTTTTTTCTGCTTGGGAATTAAGTGCTTCTTAGCGATCTCAGTCTTTTCTTCAAGCGTATAACCGTTAATTTCTATGACCTCCATTCTATCTCTCAGAGCTGGATGTATTGTATCCAGCGAGTTAGCCGTCGCTACGAAGAGAACTTTTGATAAATCGTATTCCAGCTCAAGATAATTATCCATGAACGTACTATTCTGTTCAGGATCTAGCACCTCAAGAAGAGCTGAAGACGGATCACCTCTAAAATCACTGCTTACCTTGTCAATCTCATCGAGTATAAAAACCGGATTCGAAGTTTTAGCCTTCTTTATATTTTGGATCACTTTGCCCGGCATGGCTCCAATATAGGTCTTACGATGGCCCCTGATCTCAGCTTCATCGTGAACGCCACCGAGCGACATTCTTATGTATTGCCTGTTAAGTGCCTTGGCAATGGACTTGCCCAACGAAGTTTTACCTACTCCAGGAGGACCATACAGACAAAGAATGGGGCCTTTTAAGTCGCCTTTGAGTTTCAATACTGCCAAATATTCAATGATACGGTCTTTGACTTTCTCCATGCCAAAATGGTCCTGATCGAGAATCTTCTTAGCACGTTTTAGGTCGAAATTATCCTCTGAATAGGTTTCCCACGGAAGATCAAGCAAAAGTTCAACGTAATTCATGGCTACAGGATACTCCGCCGCAGCGGGATTCATGCGCATGATTTTGTCCAGTTCTTTATTGAAATGGAGCTTTACAGTCTCTGGCCATTTCATTTTTTCTCCACGCTGACGAAGCGCATCTAACTCTTGATCGGGCCCATCAAAACCTAACTCATCTTGCATTACCTTGATTTGCTGACGCAGGTAATAATCCCTTTGCTGTTGATCGATGTCCGTATGAACCTTCTTATGAATATCTTGCTTGAGCTCCAAGATCTGAATTTCCTTGAGCATTAGCTCAAGAAGAAGAGTAGCCCTATCCATGCCGTCTTCTGTTTCCAGAAGCTCTTGCTTTTGCTTCACTTCTGCATTTAGGTTAGAACTCAAAAAGTGAGTCAAAAAACTAATGTCATTGATATTGTCAAGGGCCATTTGCGCCTCTTGGGGAATCTCAGGGTTAAGTTGTAGAATTTTGCCAGCCGCCTCCTTTAGTGATTCTGTGAGCGCCTTAAGTTCCTTTTTTGATTTCTTCGGAAATGGACTTTCCAAAAGATTAACCCTGGCTGTCATGTAGGGATCCTCCCCTAAAATTTCATCGATATTAAATCGGTTTTTACCCTGAATAATGATAGTAGTATTACCATCAGGCAATACAATCATTTTTATTATTTTGGCTATAGTTCCTATAGAATAAATGTCATCTACCGCAGGATCTTCTGTAGCCACGTTTTTTTGCGCCACCACGCCAATGACCTTGGTTCCCTTGTAAGCCTTTTTAACAAGCTTGATCGATTTGGTTCTACCTACCGTAATCGGTATCACTACTCCGGGAAACAATACTGTATTTCGTATGGGCAGAATGCCCAAATCTTCAGGAATATCCTGCTGTTTAATGTCCGAGTTTTCTTCAGGGTTTATTAGTTGTACTAATTCTTCTGTATCTTCCTGCACTAGATCGGTCAAAAAATATTTACCAAACATATATCTTCACGCGTTAAGTATGCCAAATTGACATTATTACGATTACCAAAACGGTAATACCTTGATTTCGCGTAAAGTGTCAATCGCTATGCCAAAAACTCTTTTTTTAGCTACCTTGATAAAAATACAATTTTGTAACATCTTTATTTATTTACTTGCAGGTCTAGCACTTTGAAAACTTTGTACAAATACATCGTCTTTGGCTGTTTAACAACAGTTTTTTGCTTGAATTCGGCAGTGGCTCAGAAAAAGAAAAAAAGTAGAAAATCAGCAGGTATCATCACCCTTCAGGACACCATTAAAACCTACAGCGAATCAGACTTATTTGTATTTCCAAATGTTAATAAAGTACCCTATTATGTGAATTCTAAAAGCCTAAAGACCATAAAATCACTGGATAAACAGGAAAAATGGGAAGAGCTTTATCCAATCTTAAGGCGGTATGTTAAAAATTTCGGCATCATAAATTTTTATCGGGATACCTACTGGATATGGAAGCTGGCCAAGCTTACAGAGACCTTTGGGAAGTTGGATGAGGCCAAACTCCTTTACAAATTGGTTCTGAAACATCATCGTGAGGATATAGACATTCGTAGTATTGAACTATACTATGACAAGCTGACCGAAAATGATCAGGACTATTTTGTTCCTTTGGATTACTATTATGAGCTGGTTGACTACCGTAAAGAAGTAGATACCTTAAGGCCTCCAAGAAGTGTATTAACCAACATGGGCAGTACTATCAACTCCGATCTGGCAGATTATGCCCCTACATTAAGCGACCGGGATGATGTATTACTTTTCACTTCTAAAAGAAATAGCCATAGTCGTGGCATAGATCCTGTGAAAGACGAAGACCTCTTTTTTGCAAGCCTTGAAGATGGATACTGGACACCGGCTAAAGAATTTGAAGGAATTAACAGTGTTTATAATGAAGGCTCGGCATGTCTTAGCAGGGATGGAACAACCATGTACTTTGCGCGTTGTGGTTCTCCTGATTCCTACGGAGACTGTGATATTTTCTCAGCCCAAATAAAATCCGATAGTACCTGGGGGACTGTTAAAAACCTGGGTACAAGCATCAATAGTACCGGTTGGGATTCTCATCCAAGCCTTTCGCATACCGAAGATACGTTGTACTTTGCATCGGACCGCATTGGAGGTTACGGTCTCTCGGATATTTATTATTCCACCAGAACATCAAGCGGCTGGAGTAAAGCCAAAAACTTAGGCCCTATTATTAACACCAGAATGTCTGAAGTCAGTCCATTCTACCATCATATCTATGATGTACTTTACTTCAGTTCGAGTGGCCAAAATCTGAATTTTGGTGAATTTGATATTTACAAATCATATCATGACAATAAAAACTGGGGAGAACCTAAAAATATCGGACCACTGGTTAATGGTCCGGGAAGTGAATATTACTTTACCATAGATTCAAAATCAGAAGACCTCTTTTACGCCCGTTCGGCCGAGGAAGATCTGCGGAATATGGACCTATATTCCTTCCCTTTGCCTATGGAAGCCCAACCCGGAGCTAATACCAGTCTTACGGGATCATTGGTCAATGAAGAAACCGGCGAACCATTCAAGGGTATAGTATCCATTATTGACCTGGATAACGGTATAGAAGTAGCACCTAAATTTTTGCGACCGGATGGCACATTCCAATTTGACTTGATCAATAATAATAATTACCTGTTAATCATTCAGGGCGAAGACTTCTTCAGAATAGAAGAACTGTTTTACCTGGAGGGGGATATGACTCTTGATAAATTTACCGAACCCATTTCGAGCAAACTTAAATTTGAATCGCTTGAATTCGAAGAGGGCAAGGCAGATCTTACAACACCGATGTACGGTGACCTGGATAGATTAGCGGATTTTCTTTTAGATAATCCTGATTTTAAACTCCGAATTGCCGGGCATACTGACTCAGACGGAAGGGAAGATTTTAACTTAAGGCTATCCCAAGAGCGGGCAGACATCATCAAAGAATATCTGGTATATTTCGGAAATATCGAAGCAAGCCGGGTTGATGCTAAAGGATACGGTAGTAGTAGGCCAATCGTAGATGAAAACAGCGAAGAAGACAAAAGCCTGAACCGCCGTGTGGAATTCGAGTTGTATAAAGAGTGACTTTTTTTGAACCTGATGAAGTTGCTCACGTCTTTCCTTCGAAAGCAACTTTAATATGAACCACGATAGTGTCTTCGATGCACTGCTCATTCAGAAAATAGCTGTGGGTGACGGTAAGGCCGCTGAACTTCTTGTTAAACGGTGGCATAAAAGACTAATCAGCTTTTCATTCAAGCTTGTAAACAACCTGGAAGTAGCGAAAGACATTGTTCAAGACAGCTGGATTGTGGTGATCAATAGCATTCGAAGCTTAAAAGACCCACATAAATTCAAAACCTGGGCATTCAGAATTGTACATAACAAATCAATTGATTGGATTAGAAGTCAGAGGCAAACGGTAGAAATTGATGAGGTCAATGAACAAGAATACGATAATTCGAATATAGAAGACAAATCAGATCGGATCAGATATGCGCTAAAGCAACTAAAGGACAAGGACCGAATTATCCTGACGCTCTTCTATTTAGAAGGACACAACATTTATGAGATCGGCGAAATCCTTGGGGCTCCGGTCGGAACAATAAAATCAAGAATTTTTTATGCCAGGGAACACTTAAAGAAAAAATATAAGGAGGTATATCATGAATAAATCAAATGAAGAAATTGACAAGGTCATCCATGAAACACTAACTAAGGAGGAAGCTGAGTTTTATGACCAATTAGGTGAACAATCCATCGTTGAAATGGCGGTAGACGTTTATAAAGGAAAAGATCTTTGGCTTAAGATAATAATAGCGTTACTCACGTTTGCCTTTTTTACCGGTTTTATATATTGTGCCATTCAATTTTTCAATACGAGCGTAACCACAGAGATGATCAAATGGATGGGTATTGGATTCTCGTTTTTCGCTATGAGTATGTCGCTTAAACTGTGGCAGTGGATGCAAATGGACAAGAATGCTATTTTAAGAGAGCTGAGAAGAATAGAGCTTCAGCTTTCAATTGTTGCTAAATCCGTTTCCGAGAAAAAAGGTTAGTGTAGGTCCCAAAGGCTTACCAGGACTTTGGGACCTTTTTATTTTATTGAAAGAATACCTTAAATATATCGTTGCCGAAAATAAAGACCATTAAAAGGAGCAAGAAGGCCATTCCTATTTTTTGTGCGGTTTCTAGGAATCCGTCTGATGGTTTTCTTCCGGAAATAATCTCATATGACAGAAACATCACATGACCACCGTCAAGGGCCGGTATCGGTAGCAAATTCATAAAGGCCAGCACCATAGAAAGTAATCCTGTCATTCTCCAGAAACGTTGCCAGTCCCAGTTGCCACCATAAGCCTTTGCAATCCCTATTGGCCCTGATAAGTTTTTCGTGAAGGATAGCTCTCCTCTAAACATTTTTCCGAAAGCCTTTATCTGAAGAAATACGATTCCAAAAGCACGTGAAGTTCCTTTAGAAATAGAAGTCCCCAGATCATAATTTACCTGGCTCTGCTCAAAATCCAGTAGTGGTATATATCCGATGATAGTATCATTTTTAAAACTTTCATTATATACAAGAAGCTCTTCGCCTCTTTGAATTCTTAACTGAATAGAGTCTTCCTCATATCCTTTAAGCTTTTCTTTGACCTCATCCTGATATTTTACAGGTGTGCCAGAAATCTCAACTACCCAATCCCCTTCTTGCAAACCAATCCGATCTGCTAAGCTGTTCTCAGCTATGGTCCCTATCTTAGATTCAAATCTTGGGAAGATGAAACTGGCCATAGCCTCTTCATCGTTAAGGTTTTCAATAAAATTACCTGGAATCGGTATATCAATGATCTCTCCGTTGCGATCGACGGTGTAATAAGCATCATCAGCGAGAAAAACCTTGCCCTCAAAAATGTCTTGGAAGTCGTCAAAATCCTGGCCGTTCACTTTGATGATCTTGTCACCGGTTTTTAATCCGATTTCCTCAGCCAATTCGTACGCAATAATCCCACCTTTCTGGTTAACGACGTCTTTAGAAATATAGGTATCTCCAAAAATATAAGTCAGACAAATAAAGATGAGCACTCCGGTAATTACATTCACGATAATACCACCCAACATAACAATTAGGCGCTGCCATGCTGGTTTAGCTCTAAATTCATACTCCTTAGGCTCTTCTTTCATTGCTTCAGTATCCAGTGATTCATCAATCATTCCAGATATTTTCACAAACCCTCCTAAAGGGATTGCGCTTAGGGCATACTCTGTTTCGCCCCACTTGAAACTGAAGATCTTGGGTGGAAAACCAATTGAAAACTGCTCCACCCGCATACCAAAAAATTTGGCTGCCAATAAATGTCCTGCTTCATGCAGCCCTACTAATATTGACAAACTCAGGATGATCTGAGCCGTCATTACGAATCCTTCCATTATTTAATAAACTCTTGTGCTTTAATTCTAGTCTCTTTGTCCGTCTCTACATAATCCTCATAGGAGGGTATTTTTATAAAATCAATTTTAGCAAGGCATTGTTCCACCAAGTCGGACATTTCTAGGAAACCGATCTTGTCCTTTAAAAATTCTGCCACTGCCACCTCGTTCGCAGCGTTCAATACACAGGGCATATTTCCAGCCTTGGATAATGCGTCGTACGCTAGTGCAAGGTTACGAAAAGTTTTGCTATCGGGTTGCTCAAATGTGAGAGCCGGATATTTTGTGAAGTCAAACCTGGGGAAATCAGTTTTGAAACGTTGTGGATAAGTCATGGCAAACTGAATGGGTAGCTTCATATCAGGAAGTCCCATTTGAGCTTTAATTGAGCCATCTTCAAACTGCACCATGGAGTGAATGATGGATTGAGGGTGAACTATTACTTCTATTTGCTCATTAGTCAGGCCAAAAAGCCACTTGGCCTCTATAACCTCAAGACCCTTATTCATAAGAGAAGCTGAATCAATAGTAATCTTTGCCCCCATATCCCAATTCGGATGTTTTAGGGCTTGGGCTTTTGTCACATGAGCAAGATCATCTCGAGATCTTCCTCGGAACGGGCCACCGGAAGCAGTAAGTATAATCTTCTCTATGGGATTGTGAAACTCACCAACCAGACACTGAAATATGGCAGAATGCTCGCTGTCAACCGGTAAAATAGTGACACCTCTTTTTTCAGCCAGCCCTGTCACCAGCTCACCGGCCACCACCAAAGTCTCCTTATTAGCCAGTGCGATAGTTTTCCCCGTTTCTACTGCCTTAATCGTCGGCCGTAAACCGCAGTATCCAACCAGCGCAGTAAGTACCAAGTCTATCGTATCCATTTCCATCACAGAAGTGATAGCGTTGTCTCCTGCATAGACCTTGATACCATAGGAATCCAACTCATTGAACACTTTGTCATACAGGTCTTCATTGCCTATGACAACCACATTGGGGCGAAATTCAACTGCCTGTTGTACGAGTAGGTCAGCGTTATTGCCAGCGGTCAATACCTCGATAGAGAAGTGATCCGAGTTCGCTCGGACGACATCAAGTGCTTGGGTTCCTATTGATCCTGTGGAGCCTAGAATGGCAATGTTCTTTACAGTCATTTAATCATTATAAGTTAGCTCTTCATAAAAATCCAAAATCTGAATTAGTCCTTTAATGGTACTTAAGTTGATTTGATTCTCTTTAATGTATTCCTGAACATTATAATACTCGTCATCTAAAAATTCTAAAACTATATCTTTATCTATAACCTTGTACTTCCTTACATCCCTGTCTACCTGGCTACTTTTAAACTTATCATCGTTATATTTTAAAACTGATTTACCACCAGCACGATAAAAACTTTCGTCATAACCAAGGGTAGAACTTAAACTTTTACTTTTTTTACCTTCCATATAGTGACGAATCGTTCCCTTATTGTCGGCCAAATAAATTACTTCTTGGACTTTTTCAACCTTATAATCTGCGGGAGCTATGCTTAATGAATTAGCTGCATTGGGGTTTGAATCCAAGGGCCAATTTCGGTCTTTAAATTCAAAGATTAGTCTTGATAATATCGCTAGCTTTTTGGTCTCATGAAGAACTTTAAAAAAGACAGCTCGTTTACGACCATAATCTTGATCAAGATATGGTAGCGAATAGTATAATTCAGACTCATCGTTCGATGTGATTAAAAGAAAAAAAAGTACTTCCTCAGCATTATATATTTCAATATTATTAGATTCTCGGAGCCGCAGAACTTGTGAAACAAAATTATAATTCAATTCACCATCTATACTCCGTCCAGATAGTAACTTAATCCTTCCTTGGAACCATTGTTCATTTTCAGTATTGTAGTTTTTGAATTGACCATGAATGGCATTAGGAACTAGGCAAGTAAATATTAGCGTGCAAATAAATAGGGCCTTCATCATCTGATATTTAACGCTTCAGCAATTTTTCTATCATTAGAAAGTCTTGGAACCTTATTTTGACCTCCTAATTTTCCTTGGGACCTCATGTAATCAATAAAGCTGTTTTTTTTAAGGGGGATAACTCTCAATGTACGAAGGATACTTCCGGAAATAAGATCATCATAATACGTATTCAGCTTTCGCAGCGCCAAATCTAACTCTTTTTCAAAGGCCGTCAAATCGGCGGGTTCCTTGGCAAATTCAACGTACCACTCATGTAATGGCAGCCCTTCTTCTGGGGTTACATTGGGCGCTACCGTGAACTCCACTAACTCGGTCTTCGGGAATTTATCACAAGCTATTTTCATTGCCTTTTCCACCTCTTCGCCTATGACATGCTCACCAAAGGCGGAAATAAAATGCTTGATCCTACCCGTTACTAACAGGCGATAAGGGTCTTTAGATATGAACTTTACCGTATCCCCAATAGAATATCCCCAAAGTCCCGCATTGCTATTGATAATCAAGGCGTAATTGATACCCAGCTCTACATCGCCAATCATCAAACGTCTGGGATTTTCATCAAAAAATTCGTCGGCTGGAATGAACTCAAAAAATATTCCACTATTTAATAACATAAGGAGACCATTACTCTCTTGAGAGTCCTGATAGGCTATGAAACCTTCCGAGGCTGGGTAGGTTTCAATCGAATCTATTTTGCTCCCAATACTCTCATAGAGCTTTGCGCGGTAGGGTTCAAAATTCACCCCTCCATACACGAACAAATCAAAATTGGGGAATACATCTTTGATCGGCTTGCTCACCCTTTCCTGGATTCTGTCAAAATACATCTGAACCCATGGTGGTATACCAGAGATCAAAGACATATTTTCAGTCAGTGTCTCATCAATTATTTTCTCAAGTTTGGTTTCCCAATCATCAATACAGTTGGTCTCATAACTGGGCATTTGATTCGTCCGTAGGTAGCCTGGAACATGATGATTTACTATGCCAGAAAGTCTTCCAGTTTTAATTCCGGCTGTATCAGTAAGCTCAGGACTACCGGAAAGAAAGATCAATTTTCCATCTAAAAATAAGGCTTTATCCGTCTGATGAACATAGCTTAAAAGTGCGTTACGAGCGCTATTAATGTGGTTTGGAATAGAATCCTTGGTGACGGGTATATATTTTACACCAGACGTGGTTCCGGAAGTTTTAGAGAAGTATTCAGGCAACCCTGGCCATAGAATATCAGACTCTCCAGCTACCAACCGATTGACCCAAGGTTTTAGCCCTTCATAATCTCTGATGGGTACATTGGCTTTGAAATCATCATATCCTTTGATTTTATCAAAACTGTGATCCTTACCAAAGACTGTTCCACTTGCCTTTTTTACTATGTCTCTAAGTGTAGTTTCCTGAAACTCAATCGGACTTAAAGACCATTTTCTGGTCTGTCTAGCGACATAAGATGCAAATGGTTTGCTAAGAATTGATCTGAAACCCATCGCCACAAAGCTAACAAATAGGGTACTGGGCCACTTACTTTTCAGATATGAAATTATGTTAAAACTTAAACTCAACCTTTCTTCCTACGTTTTAATAGTTCATGAACTTATGTCAGTTTACAACTTATGGCTCAAAACTTGTAACTGAATTCAGGTCTTAAGTAAAACGTTAATTGAGTATACTATGAAGAGAGTGTTGACCATTCTTGTGGCCGGTTTTTTGGCAGGATTAGCAGGTGCTTACACTTTCCAAATATTGTTTCCACCACCTTTACTTTCAAATGATCAGGAATCGAACTCATCTAATACTTTTGTTAGTAACGCCCCAACTTTTGAGAAAGTCATTCCTTCTTCAAACTCGACTAGAACTACTACAGATATACCTGATAACGATTTCATTCTGGCTTCCGAGGCTAGTACTAAAAGTGTGGTTTACATTAAAAATATTTCCGAATATTCAAGAAGGAGTTACTTTCAATGGTTTTTTGACCAGGGTCCTCAGACCGAGACCCGGGTAAGCAGTGGATCGGGGGTAATCTTTACAAGGGATGGTTATATAGTTACCAATAACCATGTGGTTGAAGATGCCGACCGACTAGAAGTTGACTACAATAGAAAAACGTATCCCGCCACACTTATAGGTACAGATCCCTCAACCGACTTAGCCGTTTTGAAGGTTGAAACTCAAGGTTTACCTGAAATAAAAATAGGTAGTAGCAAAAATTTATCGGTAGGTGAATGGGTGATTGCCGTAGGGAATCCATTTAACTTGACCTCCACCGTAACGGCTGGTATTGTAAGTGCTAAGGGTCGAGAAATCAATATTTTACAAGGCAAGTTCCCGATTGAATCTTTTATCCAGACGGATGCCGCTATTAACCCCGGAAATAGTGGCGGAGCATTGGTTAACCGAGCTGGTGAACTTGTGGGTATTAACACTGCTATTTTGTCTCGAACGGGCTCTTATGCAGGCTACGGCTTCGCGGTACCCGTGGATATAGTAAACAAAATTGTGAATGACCTCATTAAGTATGGTGAAGTACAAAAGGCTTTTTTTGGAGGAGAAGTATCCGACTACACCGAGAAAATTGCCGAACGACTGGATCTAAAAATTACCGATAACATAGAAGGCGTTTTACTCTCCTATGTTCAAAATGACGGTGCCGCAGAAAAATCAGGATTGAAAGAAGGGGATATTATACTTAATGTAGGAGGGGTCACCATAAATTCAAGAAGCGAATTTGAGGAAGAGCTAAGCTATCGTTCACCGGGTGATAAAGTTACTGTGGGTTATCAACGCGATGGAAGAAGTAGAAATACGGAGTTAACACTTACTAATCGTGAAGGAACAACCTCCATCCTTCGTCGAGAAATTATTACTTCTGAATCGTTAGGCGCACAGTTTGAAAATGTTCCCAAAGTAGAGCGGGAAATCCTGGGGATAGATTACGGAGTTCGGGTCTTTAATATCGGTTCCGGCTTAATAAGAAGAATAGGAATCAGAGAGGATTTTGTCATTACTGACATCAACAGAAACGCCATTGATGATCCCGAAAAATTAGTTGACATTCTTGAACGTATTCGTGGGCGTGTTATTATTGAAGGAGTAAATAATCAAGGCCGAGAAGGGTATTATTCATTTTATTTAAGATAGTCAGATGAGTTCTCACTTTAATAATCTTAGGGCTACAAGGCAGAAGTTCATTTATTTCTTGGAAGAACTGTCCCTAGACGCGCTAAACGAGATACCTCAAAACTTCAATAACAATATCTTTTGGAATATTGCACATGCTATAGTGACACAACAGTTACTTATGTATAGAATGACGGGCCTTAAAGGATACGTAGATCAAACGTACATCGATTCGTTCAAGAAGGGAACCAAACCGGAAAGTAAGTACAGCCAAGAACAACTTCTTTACATTAAAGAGCATATTTTCGAACTACTAGACCGAACGGAACAAGATTATAAGAATAACGTACTTGAGCCTTACCAGACTTATGAAACCAGCTACGGTATTGTTTTAAATTCTGTTGAAGATGCTCTTATCTTCAACAACATGCATGAAGCACTACATTTAGGTTACATAATGGCTCAAAGAAAAGCGATAGCCGTCTGACGGATGTAAAAAGACGGCCATTACACTAGTCATTTACTAATTCTTGCCGTTCCAGATCCTGTTGATATCCGAATTCTGACATCGTCCGATCCTAGCTGAGCAGTTTTTTTAATGACCGTCTGACTCCATCGGTTAGACCCTTGTTCGATTTCCTCAACTTTATCAAAGTCAAATGGGGCAGAAATGCGGCCGTTTCTCTTATTGGCATTCATTTCCACAAAACCTGAGATAGTATTACCTGAAAAGTCGACTTCGGCATCTCCGGAGCCACTGTTTACATCAATGTCATGTGTAAGGGCTGAGTTAAGAACTACAATCGCATCTCCTGATCCTGTACTGAAGTAACTTTTTTCCGTCAATGTTAAGTTTTCAGCCCTGACATTTCCACTGCCTGTGATGGCGTTAACAGAAGCCTTCAAGTCTTTTAGTCGAATATTTCCAGATCCCGTACTCAATCTTAAATCTCCTTGTGCGGTGGTAACTCTAAAACTGCCAGAGCCGGTACTTGCGTCAAATTCACCATCAACTTTTGATAAGGTAATATCGCCTGAACCTGTATTGAAGTCTAGCTCTCCACTGACCGACGTCAATTCAATATAGCCAGAACCTGTATTCATGTCTAATTCAAAATTAAGATCAGTGGCTTCCAGGCTACCTGATCCACTATTAACCCGAATATCTATTTCATCCGGTACGGTCAGCGTCCAGGTACCTGATCCTCTACTCGATGAATTACGTTCGAAGCGTTCTTTTATAACTAGTCGATTTCCTTCTTTTCGAACCTCGGGATCGTAAGCGCTGGAATAGTTATGCTCTAGCTCTACAAGCACTGAAGAATTGGACGATTTTTTTAAAATACAATCGCTCGACGCAGTCGTGATTGATATTTTTTCAATACCAGTGAAGGATTCGTAGATATCCTTTTGAGAAAAGCTGGAACTACTGATGAGCGAAAGTATAATTATAGAAAGTAAATTGCGTGTCATCGAATTTGAGTTTGATATTCTTTATTATGGACAGGATTCCAGGTTCAAGGTTGCATTATGTTACTCATTTTTCAAAGTATTAGCCGGATTTGAAAAAGCAGTTTTCAGCGATTGATAACTGGTGGTCATTAGGGCAATAATCAAAGCAATAGCGCCTCCGATCAAAAATATCCAGAACGGCAGACTAACTCTATAACTAAAGTTACTCAACCACCTGTCCATCACCCACCAGGCTATGGGAGCTGCTACCAAAGACGATATTAACACCTGAACAGCAAATGTTTTTGATAGCAATAAGAAGAGCTGAAATGAACTTGCCCCCAGTACCTTTCTAATACTTACTTCTTTAGCGCGCTTTCTTACTACAAAAGAGGCTAAACCAAAGAGTCCCAGGCAAGCAATAAGAATGGTAATACTTGCCGCTAAGGTAAAGATATCACCCGCTTGCTCTTCTGATTTGTAAAACGCATCCACCTGTTCATTGAGAAAATGAAACTCCATTGGGGTGGAATTGTCAAATGTCTCATGTACATTCTTGGCCGCCTCTACTACTGATATTAAGTTTGCCCCAGATTCAATGTTTAATGAAAAATAATCAATCACGGTAATTGGGTTATACCAGTAGCCCACCATTAAAGGTGCTATCTCGGAATGAAGGGATTGAAAGTTGAAGTCTTCCAAGATTCCAACTACCCTTAGAGGGTAAGGTGACCTCGCTACTGATAAATTCTCACCTACCCGTACATTCCCGAGGGCCCTGGCGGCACTTTCATTTAATAGAACTGCTGTTGAATCTTCTGCCAGTTTCCCAAGAAAATCACGTCCCTCTTTCACTTTTAATGAATAGGTATTGACCACGTTCTCATCGAAGCACATAAAATAACTTTGAATGGAGTCACCGCCTCTAGCCTTTTTTACATAGGCTTCCCTAATATTCTTCCACTCACCGGGAACTCTCGAAGAACTTGCTACCGCTTTAACTCCGGATATTTTTGAAAATTCTGTTTTTACCGCTTCAAAACCTTCCCTAACTCTTTGATTGTTGATATCAATAACCAGCATTTGGTCTTTATCGAAACCAAGGTCAGCTTTTTTTACGTAGTCGAGTTGCCGACTTACGGTCAAGGTCGTTATGATCATTATAATGGACAAGCTGAACTGTAGAATAACCAAAGCCTTTCTGAGACGGGCGCTGCTATCTCCCGTGGCCTTGTCACCCTTTAAACTTTCAGAAGGCTTTAGACGCGATAAGTAAAAAGCAGGATAAAGTCCTGAAATTAGCCCAACCAATATCGCCAAGCCCAAGAGCGAAGTGAGGTAGGATAAGGTGATAATATCAATCGATAAAGACACATCGGCAATTGTATTGAAGTAGGGTAATATCAAATCAATAAGTCCAATAGAGAAAACTACCGATATGACGGAAACGAGCATCGACTCACTTAGAAACTGGTAAATTAATTGACCTCTCAACGCTCCTGAAACCTTCCTAATCCCAATCTCTTTAGCCCTTTCCATTGATCGGGCCGTTGCCAGGTTGATGTAATTAATACTCGCTATAGTAAGAATGAACAGCGAAATGGCACTAAAAAGATAAATGGTAAACCAACTCCCCTTCTTATCAAAAATATCCCCTTCTACATTTTCGGAATTGAGATAAACGTCGGTTAGCGGTTGAAGAATAAAATCTGCATCGGCGCCATTCTCTCCACGGTGTGTATCAATGAACTCTCTGCTTCTTTTATTTACACTTGCAATACTCGTTTCTTCAGCCAGCTCTACATAGGTAAAGGCAAAAAGCCGATCCCACGACGTGGAAAGTCTTTCCCAAAAGGGCAACTGTTCAAACTCCGGGCTCTTTGAAAGTATCATATTAAGCTGGATCTGAGAATTTACAGGCATGTCTTCAATTACCCCTGTCACTTTGACAGTGAACCCGCTGAACTCCATCAATTGGTTCAATGCGGATTGATCACCAAAAAATTTCTTTGCCGTAGACTCTGATAAAACAATGGAATTAGGCTCTGTTAAGGCGTACCCCTGATTACCTTCAAGAAAGGTAAAATCAAAAATCTGAAAAAATGTACTATCTGCCATGCCCCAAGAGCGTTCTTGAATACGTTCGCCGTTCCAATGAATATCGATATGACCAAAAATCTGCGTAAGACTAGTCTGGTTAATTACTTCCGGAAAATAGTCGCTCATTGCAGGGCCCGTGAGCATGGAGGTCCTTGCAAAGTATCTTGTCCTTTCTCCCGAATTATCAACCTCTACCACCCTGGCGATGTTATGAGCCTTAGAGTGAAACGAATCATAGGAGAGTTCATTTTGCAGAAATAAAAATAGGAGTGATGAACAGGTTAGACCCAAAGTAAGACCGACGACATTAATGGTCGTATAGGCCTTGTATCTCACCAAATTCCGGTAAGCGATTTTGAGATAGTTCTTAACCATTTTATTCGGATTTAAGCGATTCTACTGGATTGATATTAAGCGCCCTGTAAGCTTGCGAGCCAACAGTCAAGCTAACAATAGCTAGAATAAATAGAAACCCTGTAAGCAGGGTAGGCCAGCCAAAATCAATACGATATACATTAGTCTGAAGCCACATGTCATTAACAAAATATGCTATGGGTCCGCCAATGGCATAGGCAATAGTTATAAGGATCAAAAAGCCTTTACCTACAAGAAACAGTACATCTTTCACTTCTGCACCAAGCGTTTTTCTTATGCCTATCTCTTTGGTTTTATTCTGAACATGATAAATGACCATCCCTAAAAGCCCTAAACTGGAAATTGAAATCACTAGAATCGTGATATAACTAAGCATGACCATAAGTGCCTCAAAATGGACATAGCTGATCCTGAGATCGTCTTTATAAAAGGTATAATCAAACGGTCTGTTAGTCAGCTCTTTCCAGACTTTGTCGACATCGGCAATAACTTCTTTTTGTCTGGATTCTTCAAAAATGACAATGGCATTACTCGCATAATTTGGAAGATATCTCAAAGCCATCGGCCCAATGGCTTCATCTAGTCGCTCATAATGAATATCTTCGATCACACCGATGACTTCAAGTTCAATATTGCCAATTTCAATTCTCTCACCGACAGCCTCTGTCGGAACTGACCAGCCAAATCTTTTACACGCCGTTTCGTTAATTATTATGAATTGCTCAGTTTCAGGAATCGCTTCCGGAAAATTCCGGCCATGTAATAAACTGAGTTCCATAGAGCTGATGTAATTCTGGTCCACTCCGATATAACTTAAGGCTATCTCATCCTCTGAACCTGGAAGCTTGGCATTTGCGGTAGTATTTGATCCTAATGCCGGCATATGTGTGGCTGATGACACCGCCTTAACCGAACTTAAGGACTGCAATGAAGATTTAAGCTTCGAATACTCTAATCCCTGCAAACGGATGTTCATTACTCCTTCGGTTTTAAAACCATGATCCGTAGTAAGCACAAATTGAGACTGCTGATAGAGTGTAATAACTGTGATCACAAAAAAGATGGAAAACGCGAACTGAATCACAACTAGGACTTTCCTAAAGTCAAATCGACTAAATCCCAATTTTTTTGTTAGGGCATTTACCTGTAATGACTTCTTTAAAGCCAATAACGGATTAGTTCTTGAAAAGAAAAATGCCGGAACCAAACCAGCAGATATTCCAGCAAATACCGCAAACCCAAGAAAATAAAGATAAAGATTGCTGGTCTCATCAAAAGTTACCGGAGCCCCCAGAGAAGTTAAAAAATTATTCATTCTTGGATGAATAATTTGGAGCATGAGATCGGCAAAAATAAATGAGATAAGGGCGATAATGACCGCCTCTATCATAAACTGCGAAAAAATATGTTTATTTCGAGCCCCTATCGTTTTTCTAACTCCTATTTCCTTAGCTCTATTTATTGCTCTCGCCGTAGTTAGGTTAGCATAATTAAAGCATGCAGAAAGTAGAACAATAAGCGCAATACCTAACATCGTGAAAATGACAAATTTCGGAAGTCCAAAACCTAGTGTATTACTTAAAGAGGGTCCTGGTGTAATCTCCGTGAGTGGCTGTAAAAGAAACTTGTAGCTGAAGTTACCCTGAGCGTCATAATGATCCTTGCTGGCTGTCTTCAAAGTGGCAACCAAATCTTCAGGACCCTTGCCTTCTTTAACTTGGAAATAGATATAGCTGTCATAGATAAAATTCCAGTCCTCAAAACCTGTATAGATCGAACTGTCCTGCTTCGCTCTTGCAGACAAGAAATCAATGGTAGTTAAGGCATCAAAAAAGATATGCGTCTTACCAGGTAGATCATCAAACACGCCCGTCACCACTAAATCCCCTTGACCTTCTACTTCTATCACCTCATTAATCGGATTAGTATCACCAAATATATTTTCCGCCAATTCCTTTTTTAGAATAATACTGTTTGGTAGCGACAAGGCAGTCTTTGGGTCACCTTTGGCTAAGGGAAAATCAAATATTTTCAAGAATGTGTTATCAGTATAAAGTCCCTCAAATGGCAGCTCCTGGTCTTGCCATTTGGCAACACCGCTGAAATTTTTTTTCAAAACCGTAGACTCTTCTAAAGACTCGTGTTGTTTAAGCACATCTGCCAGAGGAAATGCCGTAGAAGCGGTAGACCATACCTCTCCATCTTGTTGGATACGATCCGTGATAACCCTGTATATCTGATCTTTTTTGGAATGATAGCTATCATAGCTTAGCTGATCAGAGACCAGTAGAATTAGCATCAAACACACCGACATACTCACGGCTAGACCGAAGATATTAATGAATGATATAGTCTTGCTTTTCCAAAGATTTCTTAAGGCGATTATAATATAGTTTTTGACCATAATTTATATGTTGTTAATGGATTGTCTTTATTTATTTATTCATTCCTAAGTGTATCAATAGGATTCATTAAGCCCGCTTTAACGGTCTGTAAACCGACCGTTAGTAAGGCGAGTAGAATAGAAACTATAAGAGTAATCGCGAAGATTGCTGGGTCGATCTCCATACGGTAGGCAAAATCGTTCAACCATTGGTCCCCGAAATACCATACGATCGGACTAGCAATGACATTCGCAATGATAACAAGCAGCACAAATTCCTTGGATAAAAGACTTGCAATGCTCAGCACATTCGCACCCAGTACCTTGCGAATACCAATTTCTTTGGTACGAGAAAGTACAATAAAGGAAACTAAACCCAACAGCCCAATACCGGCTACAATAAGCGTTATGGTAGCGAAAAGAATAAGGACAGTCATTAGCCTTTCTTCGGAATTGTATTGCCTTTCAAAATCTTCGTCCAGAAAGAAAAACTCAAACTCGTAATCACCCAAGTCCTCTTTCCAAAATTCTTGAGCCAATTTTAAAAGGTCGGAAGTATTTTCCGTCTCGTATTTAATTGAATAGTAACGACCATACTGTTGGCTTGCATAATCCATGGCCTGAGACCATATTTCTTCCTGAAGCCCCAGGTCATGATAATCCTTTACAACGCCAATTACTCTACCGGCCGGACGTTCTGAGGGCGAAGTGATTTTTTTCCCGATAGCATTTTCAGGTGTTTCCCAACCAAACTCTTTTACAGCAGTCTCATTGATAATTAAACCCTCATGTAAATCAATCCCATTGCCAGGGTCAAAATTTCTGCCGGCCAGAAGTTTAAGTCCAAGTGCATCCAAATAGTGTTCATCAATAGCCATGTACTCCGTATCGACCTGACTATCTGAATCACCACCTTCAGGGTATGCCCACTGACCTAGCCAGCCCGGTCGCCCTGGAACCGCATTAGACAATGAAACTGCCTTCACCCCGCTAATAGAGTTCAATTTATTTCTAAAAGCCTGGTGAGAAGCATTTCCCGGTACTCTAGTTGCATTCAATACCAGAACCTGGTCCTTGTTAAATCCAAGATCTTTATTCTGCATATAGTCCAACTGCTCTAACACCAATAAAGTCCCCAATACCAAACCACCAGAAATGAAGAATTGAAAAACCACTAGCGATCTACGCAAATTAGCACCTTTAGCACCGGAGGCCATTTTTGTCTTTAGTACCTCGACTGGCTTGTAACCAGAAAGAATTAACGCGGGATAAAATCCTGATAGAAAGGAAACTAATATGACTATGGATAAAACCCCAATTATCATTTTAGGTTGAATCAATGAGATTAGGCTATAGTCCTTATTCATAAGTTCGTTAAAGAACGGAAGCGTGAAATCCATAATAATGGCCACTGACAGGAAAGCCAGTGCAGTCAGTAGAAAAGCTTCGCACATAAACTGCCAAAACAAAGCTGAGCGTGAAGAACCTACAATTTTACGAAGTCCTACTTCCTTAGCACGATATACCGATCTGGCCGTGGTTATGTTGATGAAATTTATGCAGGCCAAGACAAGTATGAACACGGCTATAGCAGACACCAAATAAACCCGGTCAAGGGCACCCTTAGGCCCAAAACCGTTCCCCATTTCATCATTAAGATATACCTCCTTGAGTGGTATGAAATCTACTTGAAATTCCATACCCATCTCTTTTAGCCAATCGCCTGCATTTTCCATGTACATACCTCTGGCCTTACTTTGCACTTGTTTTATGTTGGTTCCTTCTTTTAAAAGGAGGTAGTTACGCATGTTGAAATTGCCCCAGCCTTCGCTGTAACTGAACCAACCGGCCAACTTTATCCATGTGGTAAATGAACCAAGCATGTCGAATTGAATATGGGACTGTGCAGGTATATTTTTTACCACTCCGGTTACTGTAAATTCAATGGAATCACGGATGGTTAGGGTTTTGCCAAGAACAAATTCCTCCGTAAAATATCGCTGCTTTATATCTTCTGTAATCACAATTGAATTAGGTTCTTCAAGCGCTGTTGAAGGGTCACCTTCCAGAAGATCAAAGGAGAACATTTTCAGAAAATTTCCATCTGCATAGAACATAGAATGCCGATATCTCTTTCCGTGGTGATTCACCATCATATTGGAGGGGGCGCGTCTAGTGTAAGTGGCTAATTCTACCTCCGGAAATTCATTCTGTAACTTATAAGCAACCGGCCAAGCATTCGTTTCCATTCCACCATCCTGATCGTTGGTAGTTACTATTTTATAAATTCTATTACCTTTTGTGTGGAATTTATCAAAGGCTAGCTCATCGGTGACGAAAAGTAAAATCAACACACTTATTGTCAGTCCAAGAGCCAATCCAAAAAGGTTAATCAGAGAATAGACCTTGAACCTGAGCAGATTTCTAAAAGCGATTTTTATATAATTCTTGATCATAGTTGTTATTCGATAAATCCTTTAATCATTTTTTAGAGTTCTGGCGGGGTTCATCATCGCAGCTTTGAGAGCCTGGCCGCTAACCGTTAACAGCGTTATTAACGCGGTAATAACAAGAGCCAGAATGAACGGCGATACGCCAATTTCAATTTTGTAAGCGAAGCCCGAAAGCCAGTCTTCCATGGCGTAATACACAACAGGAACAGCCATAAGAAACGCTAAGAGTAATAGCAAGACAAATTTTTTATTCAACAGCAGGGTAAGCTGGCTTACCGTAGCCCCTAATACTTTTCTTATACCAATTTCTTTAGTTCGCTGCTCGATGGTAAAAGCGGTTAGTCCATAGAGACCCAGGCAGGCCAGAAGGATACTAATGGACGCGAATACGGTTATCGTATCAAGTAATTGAGCTTCTTTCTTATATTTTGCGTTAAACCAAGAGTCTGCAAAATAGTAATCAAAAGGAAAGCGACTCTCATACTGGCCCCAAACACTTCCAATGAAATCTATGGTTTTTGAGATATTCTTACCAGAAAGCCTCAAGGTTACATTACGAAAATTCCTTGGGTAATTATACAGTACAACTGGACGTACTTTACTTTCATTTAATCCCTCAAAGTGAAAGTCTTCCGTTACACCAAGAATGGGGTATTCAGGGCCTTCTGCCGAAAATTTCAAAGTTTTCCCAATAGGGTTTTCCCATGCCAGTAGTTTCGCAAAAGTCGTATTGATAATAAGAGAACTAGAGTCACTGGATGCATTTGGGTCAAAAGATCTTCCCAAAGCCATCTTTATGCCCATCGTTTCAATAAAATTGGCGTCTGTCCTAAAGATGCTGATGCTTAGCTCCTCTTCCTGTCCTTCGGGGATAATAGTTGTACCAAAAGTACCGCCGCCAATGGTAGCCTGACAAACGGAGGCGTTCAAAATATCAGGGTAGGCCAGAAGTTGATTTTTAAATGTTTCGTACTGAGTTTCGATCGAGTTGTTGATATTCAATACTAGAATATGATCCTTATCAAAACCAAGCTCTTTGGTTTGCAGGAATTTGGTTTGCTCAAATACCACTACCGTACCTATAATTAATGCAAGGGCAATTAAAAACTGAAAAGTCGTTAGTACCTGTCTGGGTATATGCCCGGTTAGTTTACTCTTGCCAGTCGAAGAAAGTATTTCCGAAGGGCGAAAAGATGATAGCACGAAAGCAGGGTACAATCCCGCGATAAGGCTTACGATTAGCACAGTAGTTCCAAAAACACTTAGCAACCCTGCTTGGTATAGGGAATATGAGGTTAACTCTTTTCCAACTAGTTGATTGAAAGAGGTAAGTGATAAGTCAGCGACCAGCAAAGCGAGACCAGCAGCTACAAGTGTTGAAAAGAAAGACTCTCCAAGAAACTGCAGAACCAATTGCTCCTTTCGTGCCCCCAGCACTTTTCGCATACCAATTTCTTTTGCTCTCTTTGTAGCCTTTGCCGTGTTAATATTTATATAATTAACGCAAGCTATAATCAGAATAAAAATAGCGGTAAAGCCAAATACCTTTATATATACAGAGTTGCCCTCAACTATTCTAGCTGAATTAGTAATTTCGTCGCTACCTAAGTAAATATCTTTCAACGGCTGTAACTTAAGAAAGTAACTGTCAGCTCTTTCCGGAAAATATGTGCTCATCATACCAGGAAGTTTATTTTCCAACAACTTGTAGTCCGCCTCAGGTTCTAATTCTAAATAGGTTAAAATCGTCTGGCCAAGCCAGTTATTCACGAAGTTATAAGGCAGCGGGCCTACATTTGGGATAGTAGTGGTCCAGGAAATAAGAGCGTCATACTTGATGTGAGAGTTTACAGGAACATCTTCTACTACACCCGTTACTTCATAGGGTATTTCATGAAGACCAATAACAGTTTCTCCAATAGGATTATTGTCTCCAAACAAGTCCTTCGCCAAAGTTTTTGAAAGCACAATAGTAGATGGCCGAACTAGCACCTGCTCTGGGTCTCCGTACAATAGTTCAAAATCGAAGAATTCGAAAAAACTACTATCCGCAAAAACTGGAAATTCAATAAAAACATCTTTTTCATTGTAAGTGACCACGGTCTCATCGAACCATGGCAACAATCGCGTGAAGCCAGTAGCCTCCGGATAATCTGAAACAATTGTCGGCCCCATTAATCCTGAGGTTTCAGTGGTGAGCCGCTCTGTACCATCGTTTATACTTACGTTCTTTTTGTATAGCCTGAATAGGTAATCCTTCTTGGAATGAAATTGATCGTAAGCGTATTCGTCAAGGATAAAAGCTGTTGCCAATAACACGGATACCATGGCTACACTCAACCCAAGTACATTGATCATGAAATACATCTTATACTTCATGGCCTGACGAAACAGTGTTTTTAGGTAATTAAAAAGCATTAACAGTCGTATAGTATTGATTTGAACTAGAAATCGGATTACAAAGCAGATGCCAATAACATAAATAACTAATAATCAGTTATTTATGGAGAGGACAGAGACTTTAAAAATAATTCAGTGTCCATGAGCAAAACACGTTAGTGCCCATAAATGGACACTCTTTTTAAATTTTGATTATGATATCTTTAGATTAGTCCACACGAATATTATTAACCCACTACCACAGCAAGAATCAGACGTAAATCCACATGAAAAGGAAAGGCGAAATATGTGTTGTTGATGACGACGAATATATACTGATGAGTCTAAAAATGTTTTTGGAAGAATACTTTCAAAAAGTGACAACAATTAACCATC
>JBCCOE010000047.1:0-33465 GCA_039025475.1 Bacteroidota bacterium
AAAAATTAGGTAAGAAAATCAAGACACATACAACTCAAAAACTTTTCTAATAACCTGGTGGCTAAAGAGTGCTAACCTGTCATTTCCCAAGAAAAGAATAATAGTACTTAACTAAGAAATTAAATCTTATGAAAAATGACCCTTTTCGAACAAATGAATAAACCGAGAGAAAGAACGAGTTTAAAAAAACACTTCACATGACCTGTAATGCAATTTTTATCTATTACTGCAGCTAGAGCTTCGGAGCCAAGCCTCCGGAAGAATCAAAGGAATCAAATCACACAACATGAATTGCACTCATCAAATAATTGACCTTAAAAAAGCCCTTAGTAAAGCTGAGATTGAGAAAGAAGGCCAATTTTATGTTACCTTCTCCACTGTAGTGGTGGTCATGTGCATGATCGTGATTATGTCCCATAGTTTTCTAATCCAGCTTTTAGAGTTCTAAAATGAGCCCTACATTTATTATTCTGCCGTCTGTGGGAGCCCATATTTCAGGGAAACCTGGCTTGAAATGGGTGTCCATCTGAAAGTTTTCCAAACGGTGCTGTCGGGTATCGGTGAAATTCTCAAAGTTGATGTACAGGCTAAGTCTGTTGATCGTATGCATGACCATAAAGCCCATCATACAGTAGTCATCTGTTTGTGTTCTGTCGCCCCTAAACTGCTTGCCTGTATAGTAGGCTTCATATCCTATGCGCCATTTATCTTCTACTTCATACATCAACACCGAGCCAATGTTATGCTTTGGAGTTAGTGGCTTTTGTTCATTGAGATTGTCGTATTTCAATCTGGTATTAATGAGGGCATAGTTGGCAAAAAGTTTGAAGTCCCGGAAACTCAGCTTGATGTTAGCTTCAATCCCTTGACTCGTCACCGGGCCATCGGCATTTTCATAGAAAAACTGGCTTAGATTATTCTCCCGAAATACCAATGCATCATTTAAGCGGGTATAGAAAAAGAGTTGATTGATAGAAAGTGTCCATTCGTCACCTAAAAGGGTTTGATAGTTGATATCAAGGTTACCGCCGATAGATCGCTCTGCTTCTGTGTTTGTGGTTATGGGTAAAATGTCTTGATAAGTAAGGTTTTCTGCCTCTTCTGTGAAAATGGTCGGGAGTTTATAGCCAAAACCACCTCCGATGCGTACCGACCATGCTTGATTAAACTGAGCTAGAAATGATAGTCTTGGCAAGGTAAAGAATCCATAGTCTAGGTCATAGTCAAATCGTAATCCACTTTCCAGAGCCAACCTTTCCGTCAGGTCAATCGTGGTTTGTGTGAATGCTCCAAACGTGGTGTAGCTGTAATCTCGTTCTAGTGAATCAAATGGTGCTTCGTTAAACTGATCTGTGTAAAGGTTGAGCCCTGAAATCCAGCTGGATTTGGAGGAACCATAATTGTAGGCAACCTCGCTGAAGGAAGACCATTGCTCACCCATGAATTGAAAATCAGGTTCGGTAATATCTCTTTTGAAGTAAGTCAGGCTATTCTTAATGGTCAATGACCTATTGTCGTCCAATTGATTTTGATAGGTCAGTTGGTAAGACATCCGATCAGATTCGTTTCCCTCCGTGAATTGATAAATGCCATTTTGCTCGTTTTCAATGACTTGCATATCACCACCTAAGCGATTTTCGAGTGTTGTATTAAGAGTTAGACGCAGGCTTGATTTTTCATTCGGGTAGTAGAAAAAAGAAGGATTGATTGTTAAACTCCTGATTCTTGGTATATCACTAAAATCATCATTGTTGGGATCGTAGGCTTCCTGCCGATTGGCTGAGGTATAGAACGAAAGCCCGAACTTTCCAAAGCGTTCTGCATAAAATCCATTGAAAGTCGTTCCCAAAGCTTGTGTTTGATCTAACATCAATCGGAGCTTTCGTTCTTCTTGGGGCGTATAAGTGACTAAATTGATCAGTCCCGCTATTGCACCACCGCCATATAGCGTTGAGTTACTTCCTTTGATGATTTCTACCTGTCTCAAATCAAGCGGTGGGATTTGCATAATGCTCAGTCCACTGGAAAATCCACCAAATAGGGGAAAGCCGTCCTTCAATATCTGTGTGTATCGTCCGTCCAGACCTTGAATACGAATGCTTTGATTAGCGGAACTTGCAGAGGTTTGTTGCATTTGGATGCCCGTGCTCTCTCGTAAAACCATCGCAATGTTAGAAGACTTCATGATCGCTTTTTCTTCTAATTCTTCCGAACCGATGGCCTCAATTCGAGTGGGAATGTCATCAATCGTTCGGCTACTACGAGAAGACATAACGACTACTTCTTCTAGTTCTTCGACTTCTTTGAGAGCGATTGTTTGTATGCCATCTAGTGGAAAAACATAGATTTCATTAAAGGGCTTGTATCCAACATAGGAAACCGAAACCTCAATGGTATCAGCACCAATATCAGGTATTTCAACATAACCATTGAGGTCTGCAATTGCTCCTTTAGTTTGGCTAATTTTTACTGTTGCTCCTAATAGAGGTTCGTTTTCATCCGCATCTACGACACGGACTTTAAATGTATTTTGAGCTTGAACCAATGTTCCAGTCAGGAACATTAGTCCTATAAAAATGTATTTCATCAATTTGAATTTCTTCGTCTTTTTTATGGATAAAACTTGGAGAGGTTAGGCTGTGAGTTTTAGTTCATAAAAGGGTGGGGGATCCCAAATCGAAAAAGAAATTCTGGATAAGAATAGAAATGATTGATTGAAACGAATGCTACTAAAAGAAACGAATGTTTGTAGACAAAATGTACAAGGTTCGGTAACGTGCGAATGGCAGCAATGACACGTACAAAATGGAGAGCAAAGATCTTTGTGATCTGATTCCTCATGATGGTCATTCGCGTCTATCGAAACGGATTCATTTTCAATATGCTCATCCGCACATGGCAGTAAAATCATGCTCAGAATCAGAAGCGATAATATGAATGAAATGACCTTCACTTCACAATGATACGAAGGATGCCAATGTAATTGATTAGGAATATTTAAAATTTGAAAGAAGAGCTTTTTTTTGAATTAAGCGTTTTTGTGTATCTAGGCTAATGTATATCACACCCATATAGACCTTAAAGGCTAACTATGGCTGTTTACTACCGAGTTAGGTGATTAAAACCGCAAGAAAAAGTATTATGGAGCAGTATTTTTTGAGTTACATACACAGGCGTTAGATTCGATTTATTCACGTCCTAATTATTCCCACCTAAGTACAATAGCCTTGCTTTATGATAATCCAAATTAAAAGATATGATAAGGAACTAGGTTCTTTATCTATCACCGATTTAAAAAAAACATATACAGTCAAATGTCCAAATTGTGGTTGTACGAATCATCTGTGGTTTTACCTTCAAAAAAGCTTTAAATGTGATGGAGAAGAAATAAGGGGTTATCAATCCTGCATGACTTTTTTTAGTATAAAGTAGGCGCATTGATTTTTTTATTGAGTGTATGGGCTTTTTGAAAACAATCGTTTTAGAAGGCTACCCCTTGGCCAAGGGGTAGTTCCTTTAGGACAATGCTTTACAAATTGGAAATTTTACGATCACTTCCGAATAGGGCAATTAAAGGTTCTGCCTCTATTTGTGTACACAATGAAGGAAACATGATCAAACACGCAAGACAGTATATGATGCATGTTTCATTTCGGGGGGAATTTGTCACCTTATAAGCAATATCCGCACACATCCTTCATCTTGTATACCAAACAATGACTATAGATCGATGGCCAGTACGCATACACCTCTATTCCGGAGGCGAAGCCAGAATATAGCCGTATCAAAACCCACTGTTCCACTCAGTCAGGCGATAAGGGGGACAGTTAGGTGAAGCAAAGTGCAACATCATGACGAAGTGCGTTTGGTGTGGGTTTCATATGGCTATATTCTGCTTTGACAGCCCCTCAAATAAAGATTAGTGACAAATTCCCCCTACAGTATGATGAGTTAGGTGAAGTACTGGTCACTTGGTAGGAGAATTAGGTGAAGCAAAGTGCAACATTATGACGAAGTGCGTTTGGTGTGGGATACGTGCGATTAAACCCCTGTCATTGTATACCAGGAATGGATAGTGAACTGGTCAGCGATTAGCGCAGTAAGATCTGAACGACGACTGTTATTGCGTTTAGGAAAAATGGTCGGTTTTAAGACACCGAACACCTACAATACGATCCAATACTTTACAAATTCACGATCACTTCCGAATAGGTCTATTTGTGTACACAATGAAGGAAACATGATTAAACACGTAAGACAGTATATGATGCATATTCCATTTTTTTTTGGGGGGGGGGAATTTGTCACCTCTTTCTGACTTTGTCGGCGAGATCCCTTCATCTTATACACGAAAAACAATAACATAATTTGATGGCCAGTGTGTAATACATCATGACGAAGCATCTTTAGAGTGGGTTTTGGTACAGTTCCAGACAGGGACAAGTGAAGTTTACGGGGTCTAGCAAACCTAAATGACCATAAATATTCCAGATACGGACTGGTAAAACCTTCAACTTTAATCAACCGTTTTAATAAACGAAGTGTGGATTTCACATCCACGTTTAGCATAAAACAAAGATAGCGATTCCAAGAGGGGTGGCTATTTTTTTTGAATAATCGAATCTTCTCTGTATTTGGCACCTCTATTTGTGTACACAATGAAGGAAACATGATTAAACACGCAAGACAGATATGGTGTATATTTCATTTCGGAGGGAATTTGTCACCTTTTCCTAACTTTATCGGTGAGATCCCTTCATCTTGTACACGAAAACAATGACATAATTTGATGTCCAGTGCGAAGACAACCTCTATTACTGGAGGCGAAGCCAGAATATAGCCGTATCAGAACCAACCAACCTATCATTACGTTCATTTACGCTATAGGGTGGACAGTTAGGTGAAGCTAAAACAAAAACGCTATTTCCAGCCGTTTAAGGCTGACGAAGTGGGACAGTTAAGTGAAGCAGCGCAAAATGTACTTTTTCTGTCTGCCGACTGATTAACCAACTTCTCAAAGGGCTGTTAAGCGATAGATTGAGCCGTTATCAACCTGATCGAGAGCAGTAAACAGTATTGACCGCATACTTGTCTGGTTCTTCATTTTTAAAGGCAGGTATTTTTATGAGCAATAATCCGCATTACCAAACTCAACCATTTTGATCTTTTCATTAAAACTGAGCCACGCAAAGCATTTATCCATATCATCAGGGTTCTTGCCTTCATTGTCACAAGCACCACCTATGAAATAAACAAAATCAATATTCCCGTTTTGATCCGGTAATATTTTTCCTGGTTCCCCTAAGATTTCAATAATCCTTTGTTGGTTCGCTTCAGGTTTCAAACTATCTGCAATAATATCCCAATGATGCTTTGAGCGTTTGCCCTTACATCCATGAGGATCATTGATCCAAATCTCAAGGCATTCGGCCAATGTGAGCTTTGGCTTCTCCTGTTTAGGAGTGGCATTTTCTATATAAACGCCATCTCTGATTTCAATCAGGTTTACGAGTTTTTCCTCTTTACTTGCATCTTTATCTTGACAACCAAATAAAACAAGAAAAATTGCTACGATATAACACCATTTCATGCTTACTTCATTTTTTGATAGTGCCTTGTCCTGTTCTGTTATGGATCGTATTTGAAAGCGTTCCAAAGTGAAGTTGATTACCAGACTGTTTAGCATTCCTGAAAAGCTGATTGATATTGAATTGCTTTACCTTCCTTGATGCAGGATCAATGATTCCATCGCGTGCTGACATAATATCAGGGGGTGAACCACGCCGTTCTTCTTTAGTATGTCCACTCACTGTCAGGGTGTGATCATATTTAGCAATCACCCCATGACCAAATTCGTGTGCTGCGGTCTGGGAGCCATCACCAAGCCCTTTAGATGTAATCCAGAAACCATCATTACCCTCAAATCTTGAAACGGAGGTATTCAAGACATTATTCTCCTCAACACGTACAAAGTTGTTTTTTAGATCAGTGTTATTCTCTGCCAGGGCGGTTGCATCGTCAACGGTGACAGCTTCCGCTGTAATTTCAAAGTTTACTGAATATTCAACCCCACCAACTTTAACTTTCCCACCTGCGGCATTCCAAGCCTCTGCAATACTGCCAGCCAGGTTTTGAGCAAGATTTTTATCTGCACTGCCACCATAGAAATAATAATGAGCCTGTATGGTGACGGTATGGTTTTCTTTATCAATAACACCAATGGCTGATCGTCCATCAGGATCAATCATATTGATCGGATTATTCTCAACGAAGTTGTATGGCGATAATGAGGTAAAATCATCGGCCAATGGATCCGGACTGAGCCACCGGCTGATCACTTGCGGATCCAGGGTAGCTTCAGAATGTAACGTATCGTATTTGACGAAGCCGTATAGTTCACCGCTCAGGCGGTTTAAGATCGCCGTTCCGATTTGTATCAGTGTGTCCTGGTCAAAAAATTCTTCAAACTTCCCATTGCTCATCGTAGCGATGGGAACTTCCTTACCATATTTCTCAAAGGGCTGTTGAGCGATGGATTGAGCCGTTACCAAGGCGAGGGCAGTAAATAGTATTGATCGCATATTTGTCTGGTTCTTCATTTCTAAAGGTAGAATAAAGGCGTATCAAAACCCACCATTCCGTTCATTTTGGCAATAAGGGGACAGTTAGGTGAAGCAGCGAAAAATGTACTTAGTTCTGCCAACAGACAGACCAATCTACCATAAATTATAACAGTAGTCTTTAGGTGGAAATTTGTCACTCTTTTTTTAATTGGGGGCGGCTTCTGGTCTTAGGTTCAGATTAACCCGATGCAAGCTGTCTGCTTTATGGGTGGTCATATTGCACTTGTTTTCATCGTACCATTTCAGCCATCTTTTACGTTCCTTTTTAAAAGCTTTCTGTTCATAGAGAACGGCATCCCCTAAATAGATCTGTGATTTGATCTCGCTTACGGCACTAACATAGCCAACGGCTTTTAAAACGTCATCGAGTTCAACATCCCCCATATCCACTAAAGCAAAGGTTTCTAAGGTCTTTAAAGAAGATGCAAACCTCTCTGAAAACACCGGATCAACGTCACAATCATTATGACGTGACATGAGAACCAGGCCAAAAGATGTTAGCCCTAAGAGTGATACTATAATCAATGTTCTTTTCAATATTGATGCTGCACTTAGGGATGCCAAAGCCCGAAAAACTTACGCATAAAAAAGTTCCTGATTTCTCAGAGGCTTTGATTTCTACTACTTTTTCGAATAACACAACCCTTTCAGGTCACCTGTATAATAGAGGTCGTATATTTCATTTTTTGGCTCAATACAAATTTCAGTGTCTTCATCATATGAATAACATTCAATACCTTTTTTATCATACGCATTGCTTTCAACATCAAGATGATTTATAGGCTTTAACTTGACCCCATTAATCACGGGTACATTCTCTCGCCTAGATTTTAGGGCAAGGGCATAGTATTTATTGACAGCTATTTTTTCACATTCTCTGTTTGCCACGGCTTCTTTCCCTACAACTATCTTATAAAGGTTGTCTTGCTTTGAAGCGTATATTATATGCCATGAGTTCTTTGTCTTTATTTTCTTGATGAAATATTTCGATTCCAAGTCTTCATCCTGAGTTAGTCCCTTGGAACTTGAACAAGAAAATATCATAAGCACTAAATATACATTTAACAGTATTCTCATGGCTATTTCATATTTTGAATAATGACCTTATTGCCCTTCTTGTCATTAACATACCAATCAGCACTCCTTACACCAGGCGGATATACGTTACCTGGCAACATTTGCATTTCTTTACCAGAGGCATCATAGATTCTTTCAAAAACAGGTCCTGATTGATTAGTTGCTTTTTGATGTGCTTTATCATACACCGTTCCTGCTTGACCTGCCGCAGGAGATGACCGGCCTTTCTTCTGTGAGATCAGCGCACCCTGATAGGCTTCTGTAACTTCATGTAGCATGTCAGCTCCAGGCTTGCCATGAGCCGTACTCATCGTTCCTAATACTCCTGGATTCAACTCTTGCTCTGCAACAACTGTATTACCATCTTCTCCTGTTGTTACCGTATTACCAGAGAAAGCACCTCCGATATATAGATTACCTGATTCTGTGGTAGTAGTATTCTCAGCATTGACATTAACTACGATAGAACTATTATCAATAGCATTTGCAAGCTGTTGAGCATCCTTAGAAAGTTTACCATCTCCGCTTTGCGTGTAGGTTACTTTACCATTAGCATTCATTGACAAATTCAATTGCCCTTGCACAGAAGCTTGTAACTCATTTAGAAGTTGCCTGAAGATTAATAATTAGAATCTACAATTTTTCCTGCCCTATCGAATTCGACGTAGAAACTACTACTACCTGTAATGTTCTTTCTTACCGTTCTACCCTTGGCATCAGTACCATAACCGACAAAGCTAAAATCGTAATCAAATATTATCGGGATTTCCATTTTACCCAATCTGTAGAAATGGATTGACTTTGAAATCAAATTATCAATTACATCTATTGGTTTACTCTCAAATGTACCAATTGAAATAAGATGATTATCCCTTTCTTCAACCCAAGTAACATGATATAAGATCATGTAATAACTAATTCCAGGATTCTTGCTGGACGACTCAGAAATTTTTTCATCCAAAAATTCATTGATCTTAGGAGGAAAAATATACTGAATCTTGGAGTTATCCTGAGAGTAGCTTTTACAGCTAATCAATAGGACAGAAACTAGTGCTATGCTCAGTTTTTTCTTCATGTTTTTCATTGGTCTCTTTTTCTACCATGAATTTCTATAGCATCTCTTGCTATGTTAAAAGAGCCAGTTTTTCCAACATTTTTAGTTTGATTGTCTCGCCTCCTGGTTGAATTGGGGTTAGCCCTATGGATGTTTTGAGAATCTCCAACATTTCCAATATAAGCGTCAATTGCGTAGATAGGAATTTTTAACTTTTGAGAAGTAGGAATATCATAATCAGGTGAAACACCAGGAATATTTACTGTACCTTCTTCATTTGTTTTTGGATGGCCATGAATTTGCCCTAAAATCAGAAATCCGGTGGCTCTATCAAAACTCTTGCCTCCATCAGGAACTGATAGAATAGTTGTCTTACTATTAGTACCAGACGGTCCCTCTTTAGCAGTAATCGTTGGGTTATCACTATAAATATCTAGTAGGATTAACGCTTGATGTTCAATACCTGAACTTAAAGACTTATCTGCCACTCCTTGTACCACATCTTGAATACCAGGATCAATTGTTATCAAAGCACTATTGCCTGATGACCTTGCTGCACTTCTATTCGCTCCTGTTGTTTGTTCACCTTGAAGCAAAGAAGCCACCGTAGTTTCTTGTCCTTCTCTAACTAGCCTAATAGCATCTCCCTGACCATCGTTACCTAAGTAATTTCCATATGAATCATAATAATCATCTAACATTCCATCAGGATCAATACGAAGGATTGGGTTGTTCTGCACGAAGTTGTAAGGGTTGACCCATTCCCGATGGTCTGCCAACGGATCCGGACTGAGCCACCGGCTGATCACTTGCGGATCCAGGGTAGCTTCAGAATGTAATGTATCGTATTTGACAAAGCCGTATAGTTCACCGCTCAGGCGGTTTAAGATCACCGTTCCGATTTGTACGAGTGTGTCCTGGTCAAAAAATTCTTCAAACTTCCCATTGCTCATCGTCGCTATGGGAACTTCCTTACCGTATTTCTCAAAGGGCTGTTGAGCAATGCTAAACAATGGAAGTAGCACTAAGCAAAACACGCACATCCGTATAGTACCTCTCATTTTTCTATACATATCATTTATTTCATTATTTCTTCAACTGGTTAACTCCATAGTTCCAGTACTTTCCTTTTTTTAGGTTTGACAAAAAGTCATCCTTCAGTTTTTTAATATTTAAGTTTTGCGAAAGTTCCTTTTGCAGTGAAACTAGGTTCATTCCTAGTTGGGTACTTAATTGATCTTCTGGTGACCAGTATTTTCTAGTTACAGGCTCTCCATTTTTTTGGAATTGAACCCATACTTCAGAACCATCTAAGCCTAAACAAGTGTATTCAGCTGATAGGTCTTCACACTTCTTATACTTACCAAAATCCAAGTTCTTAATCAGTTCAATAGACGGACTATCCGTTGACTTTATCTGCTTTGAATGTACTTCTTCATTTTTTACATGATGGGTGTAAAGGACGATAGTCAAAGAGTCATTTTCAAGATTAATTGTGTAGGATATAGGGTCATACACATCAAACCAAAAAGTGATACCCTTTGCTTCTAAAATTCTTCGTGTATCAATGTCTTGGGATTGCAAATTACTTTGTGCTTTGCATCCAAAAAGAGATGTTCCAAAGACTAGCACTACTAGTAATCGCTGCATAGTATCAATTTTTGAGTTTCTTAAAGTGCTTCAATTTGATTGACGTTTGGGTACCTTGTCGGTTAATGAAATTGACTCTGGGTGTCCCTTTTGTATCGACTTGAAGTGTGGTAACACCTCTTCTGCTCATGCTTCCGGCAAACCTGTTATCTGCTGGTGACGGCCCTGTTGCTGATCTAACAGTTATTTCTTGTCCTTGTGCATTTGTTGTTGTTACAGTTCCTGATGTATGGGTATGCCAGTTGTCTAATAATGCAGCACCAGGATCAGCAGTCCCGTCAAAGGGTACTATACTCGCATTATTTGTACCCGTTCTGGCTTTTCCTGGTTTCCATGCTACTGTTTTAACACCCCCACCCATAGAACCTGATTTCAGTTCATCTTCAGTGGTTAAAATTGCTTCTGTATGCCCACCTTCTTCGTGTAAACCATCAGAAGCTGTAGCATTTACTGAAGCCACCACTCCTTTTACTGTACTTTCACCTCCATTAAGAGTTACGTGATCTACATTCGACAAATCAGTTATACCACCTGTTGAAGCAACTGCCTTCGCTTGCTTATTTTTTGTTACTACATGAATAGCCCCATTATTTTTACCATCATCACCAATTAATTCCCCTTTTTTACTGTAGATAGGGTCTTCCTCTCTTACCATATCAAATGGAGCTAATCCATCAGGATCAGTGTACCTAATCGGATTATTCTCAACGAAGTTGTATGGTGATAATGAAGTAAAATCATCGGCCAACGGATCCGGACTGAGCCACCGGCTGATCACTTGCGGATCCAGGGTAGCTTCAGAATGTAACGTATCGTATTTGACGAAGCCGTATAGTTCACCGCTCAGGCGGTTTAAGATCGCCGTTCCGATTTGTACGAGTGTGTCCTGGTCAAAAAATTCTTCAAACTTCCCATTGCTCATTGTAGCGATGGGGACTTCCTTACCGTATTTTTCAAAGGGCTGCTGTGCATAGCTAACAGCACCGGCCAGGAGGGTAACAAAGGTGAGTATCAGGTTTTTCATTTGATTGTTTTAGTTAGTTGTGGCGAAGGTTAGAAAAGTTTTTATTCAGGTATTTCTCTTTTTCTTCATTCAATTCTGACAGCCAGGCCAAATACATTTCCCTTGGCATTCTCCGGTAGCCAAGTGTGTGTATCTGTAGGTACAAGGCTTGCATCTGATCAAAAAGCGCTTTGGCTTCAGGGTCATCAAAAAGGGCTGAAGCATATGCTACCCCTGCCTCTTTCATCATGGCCTCAAAGTCAAGTTTTAACGTCTCCGCCTTTAAGATCATGGCGTTGACATAGGTAGGGTAGTGGGCAAGGGCAAGGTTCGCACACTTTAACAAAAACCCTGTATCATTTTTTCCTCCTTTACGCTCGTACCCTTTAGCCAGGTCGATAAGGGTTACTGCGATGGATTGTTTCAGGGAAAGCGTATCCATGTAAAGACGGTTGATAACTGCGTCGGTATGCACATAGCCCGACCCCATGATCCAGGCATCAACGGGGAAAGTCGCGCTTGTCAGTTCGGTATTGTACCACCCAAGGTGTTCAGAGTAGAGCTTGATATAAGTGTGGTTAGGAGCCATGGCCAGGTAAGCTTCCACCTCTAATTCTTCAGCGATTAACTTGTATAGGAACGGCATGGAATGACAATTGCCCGTATGGGTATCAAGCAATTTGGTAACAAACATTTTTGACCAATCCCTGTCACCAAAGAAATCATCAAAATCGTAAACATACGGTTTTGGAAGAACCACCTTTGACGAATCCAGCCGTACGCCCTGAACACCGGTCATGACGTTAAATATGGCTGCATACAGCTCCATTCTGTCCTGATCCTTTCCCTCGTAAATCAAGGATAGGTTATGGGCAAAGAACCGCGCATTTTTAGCCAGTTCGGCTATCTTGGCCTTAAACTCATCATAGGAAAGCTGCCCATTGAAATAAGCATTTTCCGTGACGAATACCGCACGTTTGAAGCTGGCGGGGCCATGCCCCTCGATCATGGCCGTTAACTCGGTCAATGCCTGTTCATAATAGATCTTTGCATCAAAGGTTTGTGCCTGTACCACCAAGCAAAAAAAGCTCAACCATATGGTGAAAACAGTCGGTTTCAATCGTTGATTTGATTTAAGAGTTGTCGCATTTTCGTCCGGTGCTTTTGTTTCTCCCCTTCTTCCTGAACGGATGTAAGCCAGTCCTTGTATTGCTCCTCCGGCATGTCTGCAAAGCCCAGTTTTTCTAAATGCTTTTGTACGCCGCTCATTTGATTCACGATCTTTTGAACGTGTTCGTCCCGCTCAAATTCTTCCTGGGTCAGCCCATACTGCCTGTATTGGGCAATGACTTTATCTAACAGTGTTGCGTGATAATTATTGTAAAGCTGGTGCGGGGTCATGCTCCTGGTTGAATGCATCAGGGATAAATTCGTGCATTGCAAGACAAACGGGTCATAACCAAATTGTGCCACATAAGCGTTTGCAAGATCATTGACGCTTTGGGCGATGACTTCCCTTTTCGTAAGCGGTACGGTGTACATTTTATTCTGAAGGGCAATGGCATTGATAAAACCGGAGTAAAGAACGAACTGGTCACTGGTGAACATCCCGTTTGTGAGCTCTATGTTGTACCACCGTTTAAGATCATCCTGAAATTTCACATAAGAATGATTCGGTGAAAAAGCCAGGTACGACTCCGCTCCGATTTCCTCAGCCAGGATCATATACAGTAGGGGCAGGGAATGGCACTGGCCGGATCCTGTCTGCATCAGTTTGGAAACAAAAAGCTTGGTGTGGTCTTCCTTTCCCCAAAAATCCTGAAAATCATACAGCATCGGATAAGAAACAACCGGCTTTTCATAACCTGACGGTTGTACCTGAATGGTATCGGTAAAAAAATCGTAGAGCATCATGTTTTTGGCCAGGTTATCTTCTGTCGAAAACCCGCGATCCTTCATGGCCAGGCCTATGTGTGCCACCATCCGTTGAATGGCCTGGTCAAATTCCTGCCAACTAATTTTTGAATAGGGGGCTTCACTGAGGTAAACCGCTTCTTTAAGGCTTAACGCACTCGTATCCCCCATCAACATGGCCGCTAACCGTTCATAAGCATCATGGTACGCTGTTTTATCTTCTCCCGGTCGGGTCGTGAGGGAATAGTCAATTTTTGGCCTTCGGGCAATAGCTACCTCATCGATCATCGCATGGACTTTCGTGCGCTGCTCTTGTTGTTTAGCCAGGTATTCGTCCGATTCCTGTATGATCATCCGGTGTTGTTCCTGCTGCGAGGAACGATTGAAACGATTCATCCAGGTCACAAGACCGGGTGAAGAGCCGGGGGGATCTGTGTTGGTTTCTGGTTTTGGGACATCCGTGTTCAATGGCTCAGGAACCGGAACAATAGCAAAAGAGGACGGTTCCGGCGTTTTGACGACGGGTATTTGCGCCTGAATCATTAAGGATAAACAGGTCATGCAACTGGTGAGCACTACTTTGACCATTGTGGTTTGGAACTTTAACCGGAAAGTTACTTTAAAAAGGCCCATTTACATCATGGTTGCCGCCTGGTTTAACCAGACGGATTACGGTTAGTGTATTGCCGCCCTTTCTGCTTCTGTATAACCTCGTTCCAATCTCTGCTCCTGATGCAGTGGCCAGCGTGTTCTGTGTTTTCTCCAGAGGTGCTTCCACGATTAGTGCGTGGATCCGACAACCGGTCTTGCCAGTTTCCCAGCGTGAATCCCTTTCCTCAAAATGACTTCACGCTATTCGGAATAGTAGTAGGTAGTAATTACCTTATAAAAAAGGAGAGGTAATCAAAAGGATATTAAGGGAGTATACCCGATGATCGTTACTAAGTTTTTTTGACTTTCACCAAAAAAGTATCCTTAAATTGTTCCGCCCCTTCTCGAAGATCATTTAGTGTTACTGCCCTTGGATAGGTTTCAGGATCTATATCTGTATTGATTTTATAAAATGATTCAATTTCAAAGAATTTTCTTGCCAGTTCCAGTTCTTCCGGATAATAATTCAATTGAACTTCAGAGGGTTGCTTCTTTCTAATAAGAAGTTCGATGCGTACAATTCCTTCATAGGGATCACCTTCATCCGTATGCATCCAGGAAAAAAAGGTTTCTTTATCTATTTCAGAAGTGAGGGAATGCTTTTGAAGCAAACATCCATTGATAATATAAGATACCGCATTATAATACTGATCCAAAGTATCCTCCATCATATAAGACTCAAATGGAAGTGAAAAGCTGATACGCAATAGCCTATCTGGTCCTGCAAGTGGAATGAGTTTATGAATGATAACGCTGGAATATTCTAACATGGATTCAATGTAATGTTTTGGTAAATGAGCTTTTTGAAACCTCATGTTTTACATATGGCCCCCTGACGGTTAACCAGGGGGACGCACCACTTAGGTTCTAAACCTAAAGCTGATTTTCAGTTGCAGGTCAAAACCTTTAACTTTGGTCAACCGTTTTATTAAACGTAGTGCGATTTTCGCATATGTAAACACAACACAAAGGTAGCGATTCCGCGAGGGGTGGCTATTTTTTTTGAATAACCGAATCTTCCTTACTCGGCATCTCTACTAGCCCTATTCGGAAGTGATCGTAGTTTACTCTAGGGGCTACATAAAAAGGTTAATTTTAAACATCGCATATCTACAATACGACCCAATACTTTACAAATTGGAGAAATTAACGATCACTTCCGAATAGGGCAATTAAAGGTTCTGCCTCTATTTGTGTACACAATGAAGGAAACATATAGTTAATAACATCAATGTATGTTTAACAAATAGGGTATTTTTTTTAACCTTAAAATAATATCATCATTAACATTTTGGTAACATTGGCGATTTAGCTTTGAAATAGCTCTTCAATAAAAAGCAGAAATACAGACACAATATTTTTAATTAAATGTCTGTATTATGATCAAAATCAAAGAAATTGTTATAGAATGGTCTTGGTGGCAAGTAATACTTTTCATCCTTGCGCTTTTGTTAATGTTTCGATTGAATACACAAGAAGCATTTAACTTTTTGAAATTGTTGCTGGAACACTTCCAATAGTAATGATTCAAAAGCTTTTCTAAAACCCTTCTATAGCAGCCTATTCGAATTTTTCAATAAATTAAAGGTACATGCGCTAGGTGATAATGCAATTACCCGGCTTGAAGTATCGTATTATTTGAAGTAGCCAACCGTGTACAGTCAAGGAATGGCCATCTTCAGAAACCAAAGCCCATTAAAGCAACTAGTAGAAGCTACCTGAATTTCAAGAATTATTACAACCACCCTAACCACGACTAACGGTTCTGTGTATTTTATCGGCAGCTTTAAAATTGCACATTTCGTTTATTGTTTTATTTAACATAAGACTAGTTATCCCTAAACCCACCAAGCCAACTTGTATTTATCCTAGAATAACCTTAGCAGACGGATGGTGCATTTTAGTGTACTTTATTCGGTACACTGTACTTTATTAAGTACATTTGTTTCATGTGGGAAACAGACATGATCGATAAGATCAAAGGGGTAATGGAGGAGCGTAACATTTCTATTTCAGAACTCGCCCGAATGTTACCGGGCGACAGTAAAACCAAAAGGAAAGACCTATCGGAGATCCTGAACCGACGCAGGGATCCAAGAAGAAAATTTTTGGAGGAAATCTCTTTCGCGTTACTCCTGGAATGGGAGCTAAAGAATAATGATAAATCTCTGAAACAATAAATGAATAAAATAGTGAACTGGCTCAAATCCCCAATTGGGATTGCCCTTGTGTGCACTCCGATTGGAGGTGTTTTAACCATTTATCTCCATTCTTTCATATCAGGAAAGACATTTCTGACAACATTAAATCATTTAAAAACGCTAGTTATTTCATTATTTGCAGCGAAAATACCTGTATGGGTGATTGTAATAGGATTCGGGGTAGGATTCTTACTCGTCAAAATCAAAGGAAAAACTAAAGGAAAAAGGCGATCAGATTTCATGATTTTGAAAGATAGAATTGAGCGTTTTAACGAGAAGGAATACGATAATACAAGAAGAACGTGGAGCTATAATTGGAACGGTAGCGAATGTGAAGTTGCAGAACTCAATTCATATTGCCCCTTATGTGGCTCACTTATGACATACCGACTAACTGACCCTTTTAGCCTCAGTCGTTCAGGGTATCAATGCGTTAGATACCGTGAGCATTTCTTTGAAACCAATAGAAGCCCCCGAGAGATAATCATGATCATCAATGATGACATTAATCGACTAGTAAGAAACTTTGAATTAGAAAAAAGGGCTACCCAAACCAAGAAATGAAAAACCCCAAAGGCATCTATCAAACCATATGTAAAAAGGGGGAAAACAATTTACCAAGAAGGAAGCTCCATGCATAAGATAAAAGGTGACCTAAAAAGAACGGACTACTTCAAAAGGCTCCAAAGGGATGGGATCTATCATTACATTAAAGTTGTCGGTGGTTCGGGCAGAACCCAGGACGGTTATCAGGAAGTAATCAATTTTTTAAACCAAACACCCATCATTCACTTTCAAAGAAACTTTGAGTGGGATCCCTTCGGCTTAACCGGTACCTGGTGCAACTTCGAGGCCGGGGTAGCAGAACGTATCACTAAAGAAGAATATAAGGAAGCTTATCAAAAAGCGACTGAAAGCGATTTTACTTTATCTTAAAAGCAAAAAACCAACCTGGACATGCAACAAATGAACATTTATCAAATGTACTACGCCAATAACAAAAAATTTGGATTCTGGGTAGAACGAGATTCATGGGAACGCATCATAGCAAAAGTTACTGGAATTGAGGGAGTACAGGAAGGCCAACCCATACCAGGAAAGCAGCCCTATCATGACCATGTTCCCGTGCAATGTGAAATCTATGACCTCGACGGGGAATACAAGAATAAACAAACCCTCAGCGGACCCGGAACTTTTGCCTATTCCATGATAAAAGTGTCTCAGGAGTTGTAAAAAAAAACCGACGGAATAATGTCATTTGAGGGTTGGCTACAAATAATTCGAATCAGGCGCTGAGTATTCATTCATCCCGTGGCCATCAGGTTCCCTGCCCTAACTACGTATCGCCAACACATCCAATGAAATCAGAAAGACGGGAAGAAATACGTTCTCCTACCAAGTGGCGACAGAATTTGTAAAAACCTTACCAGGCGGTGTATTGGCCACTTTAAAAAGGCGTGATGTTAAGATTTTCTGTTAATTCTCCTACCAAGTGGCGAATTTTTATCATCAGTTGATAATAAAAGTTATGAAAACCCTACGAAGTGGCGATGTTTTTAGATCTATTCGCTCAGGTATTTAACTCATATTCTCAAGAGAGTCAAAAAGAAAGCGGTTTTATTTCGAAAGACTGTTCACTTGGTAGGGACATTACCTGAAATAGATATAAGTGTCTTAAGTGTTTGTGCGCCTGGTCATGGCCGGCAAGCGCTGCCCCTTTGGGAAGGGGTCATGCCATCAATCATTTTCAATCGATACACATTAAAACACAATGTACGGCAATGATTTTCAATGAATCCACAACGTACATTTAACCCCTACATGACCCTTACTGACAATGCGGTATTTACCTGATACCTAAAATGTCTGGTACCAACCTGCCCCGATAAGGCATGAATTAGTTCATGGCATCATTCCATGAATGCACCCGCACCGGATAGGGCCCCGGAACTCATCACAACAACTAACCCCCAGGAATCAAAGAAAGAACCAGTCTAATTATCGCAACCTGCCCCCAAAGCTCTGCGCATCACTACACATCCGTGGGGGGTGTGGACGAGAGCAAACAAGACAAGGTGTGTAACCAGGCCAAGCTCCTGGGGGGGTCGTATCGCAAAAACCACCGACACATGAACAAAAAACGAACGAAATAACGCGACACACCCCCCAAGATCCTGCCCATCCCCCCACGGACGCGTCCATGGGGGGGTAGGTCGCGGGAAATATGCTAAACAAACCGCTTGCTAAGGAAGAAGCTCCTTTAGGGTGCATCACGAAAAGTGAGGTAGGTCACGAAAATCGTCGCGTCTCTGCCAACCACCACCCCAAAACGCCTCCTAAGCAGACCTCTAAACGACACGTCTGTGGGGGGCGTGGACGAGAGCAAACACATGATCAGGGGCGTAACCAAGGCAAGCTCCTAGGGGGTCAAAACACACAAAGAAACGGGTTGAGCTAAGGAGGGTCACGCGGATCATGGCCACCGCCCCACCGTCGAAGCCCATACCCGTTAGAAATTTAGCCTCGTCATCAAACAGAACAGACTTATTTAATGGGATCATAATAACATAAGTCCACTCTGGACAAGGTCTGGAACCAATCATGACAACCAAACCCACAAAGGATCGAGAAAAAACAAAGGATGACCGTTAGAAGTAAGTGGGGGCAAGCTACCGTTCGGGTCAACTAAATAGGATGCCTTTGTTTTTAATACACTCAGGTATCAAAGACCGGGTTTAACGAACAGGGTTACGTATAACATACGCATTCACCTCGTTCACAATGCTTTCAATATTCGCTTTTAATGTGAAAGAAAGTGCCTCCGTTAATTGAGAGGTGTATAATCTTCTATAGTCCATGAGCTTCCTGATCCGCTTTTTTAGTGGCGCGGTCACTGCCTCATTTTCTACACTTCCCTTACTCAAAACCTGATCACCATTTTTCAGGACATAACTCAGCCTTGAATAGGCACTACCTGGTCCGGCATGGTCTTCTGTGTCATACATGAGCCAGAAAATAAGAAAAAGAAATTCCCCATAATGATCATAAGGCCCACTGGCTTCCATACGATCAATGGTTATGTCTAGTTGATACCCGAAGTGGTGAAGTGAGTCCGCATATAAAGACGTGCTTCTATTGAACTCATCGATCAGTGCTGCTCTGGTAAACACATCTACCGCTTCATTGATCACGTTGTGACCTATTGAGTAGTGATACGTACTTTTCCAACCCGTATAGATAATGGCCGGAACCACATGAGTTGGTTCTTTTAACAGGGTTCCACACAGGGTAAAAGATGAATCACTGACTTCAGGTACGTTAATGCGTATCGTGTCTGATTTAGCTACACGATCCAGCGGAGAATCATGCAAATAGCCTAACGTATAGCTATGCCTGGTTAAGCCATTGTAAAGGACTTTGGGGCCAAAGCACGAGCTAGACGTTAAAGCAAGGAAAATTGGTAAAACGGAGCGTTTATTGATCATATCTTAAGAACCTGTAGCGGGTTTTGATTAGCTGTCTGGTCAGCTCATGACGGGCGCAGTTCATCGCCTCCTGATACCTCTTTTTGAAGTCCACCGAATCCGCTTTTAATTCATATAGACAATCTGTCTGAAGAACAGCAACCTGACAATCATAAAGGCTTTTATCGATGGAAGTAAGCAGGTGATATGAGGTTTCGTATTTCTCTTGAATCAGGTACTTCACTCCTCTGAAAAAAGCCTGATCAGCAGCACTAAATGACTGTATGTTTTTTTCAACCTGACCCCATATTTTATCATTGATGTTTTTGGCAAGTTGATCAAGATCCGCAATGGAACCCATGTCCCCGTTCAGGTAGATGATTTTCTTTTTGACTCGCTGGTTCTGAACGCGCTTTATGGTTGTATCGGTTGTTACCACATAAATAGAAGGCGCACAAGATGCCACCAGGCAAAGCAAGGCGATGTTTCGAACGAGGGCTTTCAATATCGTTTTACCATGATTAAATGTGTCCTCCGTTTCCGTTGGTAAGATGGTGATCGGTTCGGGTATTTTCATCGGGTTATGGTTTAGGTTACCTGTAAGTGGCATTGTCATTACATTTTTAGGCTAACGGGGCTTTTCCTTCCTTTGAGTCGGATACCCAATGTCTTACCCAGGCTCCAACGTTTGGCTTCTATTTCGACCACCAGGAATATGACCTCCAGGTATAAAATCGTCTCCATCCAGCTAAAACCGGAGTCAGTGATGTATACGTATTCCTCTTTTGCCCCTTCGGCGTTCAGCACTTCGGCGGTAATTGTTCTTGACTTACCATTCTTTCGCAAGCAAACCGTGATGTGGTCGAACGTGTCCAGGAGGTCTTCAAAGCTGATTTTTACCCGTGCCATCCTCTCTTAATTGAGTCCCAGGTTAAGCGCGGTAAACGGCAAGTCTTCGTTCCTCAACCGGATCCTTGAAACCTGAAACGTATGCCGCTGATTTCCTTTGTTTAGCACACGGTACAACGTCCATGATTTCTTATGCTCTTCGACAATCAAAGCCATGACCTTTACATGTTGCATGAGTTGAACATTAGAAGAATGTTTATCGACCTGGGAGTGAAACTCCGTCCATACCCCATCGCGGCGAAATCCTCCGGCCACAATTGCTTTGCCCTGGTCATTGTATTCCATGCGGAGATACACCCGGTTTGTTTCTTTGAGAAAACTTTCCAATGTCGGTTGAACCATTTTCATATCGTTATCCATTTTTGAAGGGAATAAAAAGTGCGCCCATCAGGCACACCTTTATCAATAAGGACATTAGGTAAAAAATTAAGAGCTATGCTAAACAATAAGTAAACCCCACAACATTTGAAATCAAGGAAGGAGGGCGCGTAATGAACCAGCAATACCCCACACCTTTGTTAACCTAATCTCAACATTAACTAACACTACGGTGCAACGCCCTCCTGCTAAGCGGATCTGCTTTTATCCATGCTCTTTTTCTTTTTATCTTGATTTGATGAAAGGGATCATGAAGTACGTCACACCCATGACGCACTTTCAATAAACTGAAAACTGATTACAGCCAGGTACACAGCTAATCCAATGATCCCTCTTAAATCGTTCAACGATCTTTTCATGATCGTTTCGTTACTTTCAGTATCTAAATAAGGGGGGCATCTGGAAGCACCCCACTATGGAATTGAGTGCTTTTTCAAACTTTGTTATCCATTAACGATTTTGTCCTGCCCCCCCTAAGAACGGTCTGCTTTCAGGCCGTTCATACACATTAATTAACCATAACTACCACGAGCATATGAAAAATCTCCTAGCTTCGCGCAACCGGCTACTGAAAACAAACGAGCCATTAAATTGATCGAATTGCTTTCAATGACTCAATATTAAGCCAGTAGCCCGGAAATAAAAAATATCAGGTGAGTTATTTGAGTAAAAACTTAAAGACGTTACGCTCCAACAGAGGACTATCACAAACCCAATTCGGACGGATGTTTGGTTTGAGCAAATCAAATATCAATTCCTATGAAAATGGAGCATTGCCCAAACTGGATGTGTTCATCCAAATAATGGAAGATTTCGAACTGGATGCAAGTAAGTTCGTGCTACTTGACATGACAAAGCATTCGGTAGGAAAGGATGCAACCGTTTCCAATGACGACAAAAAGGCTGAAATGAGGAGCAAAGAACTGGACAGGTGGATCGCCAGTGAAACGCCTGAAAAAGTACAGCAGGACTATTTGAGTACCCTGAGCATGGAAGAGATCCGAGCCATTCACATCAAGCAGCAACAGGTGAAACAGGAACTACTCAAAGAGAACCTCGAACTAAAAGATGAAAACAAGATGCTCAAAGACCGCTACATCGCGCTCCTTGAGCAGCAGAAGAGGAATGATCAAGGCTCCTGATCTTTTATTTTCTTTTCCTTTTCGTCCAGTTCCTTTTCCAGTTCCGGAATGCTGAAGTTATACCGCGCAGCAGCGGTAAAAATGAGCTTGCATTTTTTCAATAGCTCTTTATCAATCGTCCGGTTCTCCATGTACTTGACAAAGGCAACAATCATAAAGGACAATGAGATAAGCAACAGGATGGCGATGATGATCTTATCGCGCCTTTCGCTGTACACGGCTTCTTTCAGTTCATCCTGTCTGATCTGATCCGCCATTTGCTGCGCCATTAGCTGGAGCTTTTCTTCCTGCCCCTGTGACATGATTGCTTCTTTTTCTTTGTCGTATTTTGCCCGTTCTTTCCGCTCTATGGCCAGATAAGCACCTCTTGCCGTACTCACCTCGGCCATTAACTCGTAGATACGGATGTTGTCGGGGTGAAGTACCTGGTTATCATAGTCCTTTTCTAAATCCGTCAGCAACGCATGAGCTTCCTGCTTTTGACCCTGTTTTAGTAAACTTTCTCCAAGATCCAGTTGAAGTAAAAACGCTTTGTAGGGCGACCCCAAACCGATGGCTTTTTTCAAATAATCCTGCTGTTTTTCAAAATCATTTTCGTAGTAATGAACCTTACTGATGGCTTGAAGCAATTGAATTTTTAGCGGATCGTTATCCTTTTCCAGTTCCTCGAATAGGGCCAGTCCTTTTTGCAGGGAAATCAAAGCCTCTTCATATTGGCCATTGAACGTATGAGCTTCACCGATGTGTCGGAGTGATCTCAACTGGAGGTTTAGCTTATCATGTACCTCAGACTTCCGATAGAGCATTTCAAAATGCTTTAGCGCCATGTCATTGTCCTGATGCAGTAATGCTAACCCCTTGTTATACAAGGTGGCTAAACGTTCATCGACAAAATCCTCCGGATACCGACTGTAATAGGTAAAAGCCGAGTCAAAAAGATTGATGGCCCGATTATACAATTTATACTTTACCGCAATAGACCCTTTTACTCGATAGATATGACCTAGCAGCTTATGATCAACCATACCACTTTTCTTAAGCTCATGCGCTGCCTTAAGGTAGTGCATGGTAGCGGCATTGTAGTCTCCGTCTCTTTTAGTGAAGTTACCCGCGATGTAATTGGATATGGCTTTTAGATAGTGATCGTCGGATGTTTCAATGGCCTGAAGTGCCAGTTCTTTTCTTTCAGCCTGGGAAAGCTCTACTTTCCGGTTCCAGTAATCCAGCAACTGATTGGCCTTTGGATCCTCCAAAGAATCATTGCAAGCAATGGCTATTAAAATCAGGCATATTTTTGGTATGGCTGTAAAAAATCTCATCGTCATTCTACAAATGGTTTAAAAATGTGTTGGCAAAAATTGTTTCAGTTTATCATTTAGTTGTCTCCCGGGTCAATTGTTTCCTCATCTAAGTAAGGGTGATGCTCTTCCGAAGGGTCATTTTCCGGTGTGGGTAGCTCTTCCTGGCATGCTGCCAGTGAGCAAAGAACCACCGCCAGCAGTAAGCCTAGTGTTAGTACTTTTTTCATGTTACGTTCAGTTAATAAAGCTGGCTTACGACTGATAAAATCATAAACCTAAAATCATAGAGTTATTTGAGATTAGACTTTAAAACTAACGGAAATGCAGGGATATACAAAAAATCCCACTCTCTGCCAAGTAAAAGGCAAATTATTTTAGCAAATGATAAAAAAGGGGTTATTTGTTGGTGGATGAAAGTGAACAATAAAGTTCCACCCATCCTAATTTTTTATAAAATACGATCTAAAAAGAGAATTAAAGAAATAGTAAAGACTAAGCCTAATAAAATATTGGAAACACCTTGCATTAATAAGTTGGCATGTTCTTCTTCTTTGCGCCCCATCCAAAGCTCATAGAAAGAAGGCGTCTTTTTTCTCCTAAAAAAATTCACCGCCAAAAAATAAACCCACTTAATAAAAGCCCCAATGATTTCAAATATGATTGATCCGATGATGCTATCCATAGGAGAACTGGAACTCTTTTACCATCCAAAAAAAAGAATGATTAAAACGATGGACATCAAAAAACCTATTGCTACAAAACGATTTTTCATACCGTTAGATAAGGCGTTTGCAGGGTCATCCTCATCTGGACTCAAAATATCTATGAATTTTACCTCTTTTCTCCCTGCGAGTCTGTTTCTAATGTTTTTAATGATCCAAACTACAAAGGCACCGACGTACTCAAGGAATATAGCTCCTAAAAAACCTTCCATTTTAATTAATCCTTGAAAAGGCTAACGCTACCATATTTTATTCAATAGTACTATAAGCCCTATTACAAAAAATGCACCAAGAAGGATATTAGAAACGCCTTGCATTAATAAGTTGGCATGTTCTTCTTCTTTGCGCCCCATCCAAAGCTCATAGAAGGAAGGCGTCTTTTTTCTCCTAAAAAAATTCACCGTCAAAAAATAAACCCACTTAATAAAAGCCCCAATGATTTCAAATATGATTGACCCGATGATACTATCCATGTAGGTATAAAATCGTATCTAAATTTTTATCTGTTAAATCTGGATCGTAAAATTTCTATCCTTTTAGTCAACTTCTCTTGGTCAACTTCGGCATTGATCATAGACTCCGCCAACTCAATTAATTCGAATATTTTGGTTCCTTCGTATGGGGACCATTTTTGTGCAGTTCGTGTAAATCCTTTAGTTGTGGTAGAAAAAAAATAGGTTGTTCCATCAACACCAGCTCCACCACCCTTTACATACCGTGCATTGTTTATCGATAATTCAAATAATTGTTGGATTTTCTCAGCTAGTTCACATGGAATAATCTTACTAGTTGATATGGGGGATATAGTTTCTGATTTTTGGGTATGCCAAATGCTACTACTAGCAATCACAAAATTTAAAGAGTATACATTATCTTTCTCATCAATGCTAATAACATACTCTCTCTCAAATGAGGGCAAAACTATCATTCTAGCTAAGGGTGATTCACTTAGGTTAACAAGTAGAAGAGACTTAATATTTTGATAATAATCAAATTCGTGATCTCTAAGATTGAAATAGCTGTCTACAGGTTCTAAAAAATCAGATTCTACCTTCATTAGACTTAGATCAAAACTTTCTAAATCCTCATTCCATTGGGAATGACAAGTGAGGATAATGAGAAAGTTTATCAATACCCCTAACAGTGCTTTGGCCATAAAATTGAAATTATTTTTTTGGATATGTAGTATTGAAACCTCCCCTTATCCCATATATATGTCCTGGTACATTAAAATTATCCGTCCACCGTTGATCACCAAAAGAAGGTTTAACAAAACCACCTTCACCATTTGTAGAACCTGGATGTGTATGAAACCAAGAAATCATTTTAAAGGATCGCTCTCTAAACAAAACTTCCCCCGAAGTGTATCGTGTCCATATCCTTCCACTTCTGCTTTCTAACCATGGTATTGATCTCGAAGTCCTCCAATCATTCATTGCAGAAGGTACAACTAGGAGCGATACCGCATCATCATTTACGAGTTGAATTCCAGCTATTTCCTTATCAAGATGTTTAGAAAGTTGAAGAATGAAGGATTGTGCTGAACCGGAATTACTAATGTCCATAGATACCTCATCAAATGTAAGGTCTATCATGTTGAATTTCGTTAGAAAATTTTGCCCTTCCTGTAGTATACCTTTTCTTATGCCTCCTACTATCAAGTTCCCGTCAACATCGTGTAGTTCATCAAAATTATCAGCGGTTAGTTTAGAAAGGCTAATATTTCCTTTCTCGTCCATCGTGTATATATCTAATCCTCCATCGGGGTCTACTCGATTAACCGGATTATTGCCCATGCCTTTGTAAGGGCTGGGGTACTGCCGGAGGGGATCAGGAGCCAGCCAGCGCGTACTGACAGACGGCTCAAACGTGGCTTCACTGTGGGTCGTATCCTTGTAGTTTAGGTCTGATACCTTCATCGTTTTCGTATCAAACAAGATCCGGCCTATCTGTACGTACCGCTCCTGGTCGTGAAACTCCGGGAACTCCCCATTGCTCAGGGTCATCACCGGTACTTCGCTGTCCGGTATCCCAATGTCCCTGAATGGGTTTTGCGCATGAACAAGCGTCGTTGCCAGGGCAAAAAGTGATAGAATAAGTGTCTTTTTCATTTTGGTGTGGTTTGATTGGTTTTGTGGTTGTCCGTTACCTTTTTATTGGTGTATTTGTTTTTTTCCGTTTCCAGCTTACCCAGCCAGTCCAGGTACATGTCTTTAGGCATTTGCCGATAGCCTGAAAGGTGAATGTAAGCGTACTGCTGCTCTATCCGGGCAAACATCCCGTGTATCTCTTCGTCCCCCTGCCAGTCGTTCATTTCATATCCTTTGAGTTTCACCGCATACTGGAAATGCTGTAAGTCTGCCTCTGCCTGCATCAGTAGTGCATTGATGTTCTTTGGGTGAAGCTCCAACGCTTTTTGAATGCATTTCTTTCGAAAACCAACCTGTGTGGGAAATTGCCGCTCGTATCCTTTGGCAAGATCTACAAAGCACTGTGCCAGAGTTCCCTTCTGCCCCAATGTATCCAGATAGATACCGTTTCTGATTGCGTCTATATGGGTGTAACCCGATACCATTAACCACGCATCGGTAGGAAAAGAGGGGTTGGTTAGCTCTGTATTGTACCAACCATTTTGCTGAAAGTACTGCTTGATATAAATGTGATTGGGGGCAAAAGCAAGGTACGCCGGGACACCGAGTTCATCCGCGATGATTTTATATAAGTATGGCAGGGAATGGCAGTTTCCTTTGTGGGTTTTCAATAGTTTGTAGACAAACATTTGATTCCAGTCTTTTTCTCCCCATATGTCCTCAAAGTCGTAGGTGTAGGGTTCCAAATAGATCTTTTCCTCTTCACTGATTTTCATTTCTGATTTTCTGATCAGCGCATAGTAGATCTTACCGGCCAGTTCCATCCTGGCTTTATCGGGATAGTCTTTTATGTCCAGTTGCAGGTTCAGGCTCTGGCTCAGGTTCGTTAACTGCTCAATTTCCCGGTCAAACCACGCCTTACTCAGAGAATCACCATGAAAGGCATTTTCTACGGCAAATACTGCCTCTTTAAAGCGATAAGGAGCCGTCCCTCTTGCCATACGGTCAAGTTCAAAAAACGCCTCTTCATAGGCCAATTGATGGGCAGGGGACTGACAAAATCCGTACTGAAGCAATACCAGCAACATGAGATAGGGTAGCACGTTTCTCATCATTAGAATTTTTGGAGGTTATCGTCCATTTTCACCGTTCGTTTTTGTTTTCGCTTCTGTTCATTCAAAGAAGCTAACCATGCCTTGTACGCGTCCTCTGGCATGGCCTGATAGCCCAGTTCCATCAGCTTTTGATACTGCTGACCCCATAAATGATTGAGGTAACGCCCGTAATTATTTTTCCTGGCAAAATGCTCGACACTCACGTACCTGTTTTTATTGGCCTCTCGCTGCATCTCATCCAGTATGCTGTTGGACTTATGCATTCGGGCCACCAGGTTATCAGGAGCTTCATTTAAAACCTCATCTGTCCGTGCAATGGCATAGTCATCCCAACCATACTTCCTTACGTAACCTGTATTCAGGTCATTGAGCAACTGTGTCACTAACTGGTTTTGGCTCAGTGTGTCCATGTACAGCTTATTCTTTAGCGCATTGGAATTGATGTAACCCGACCCCATGATAAAGCCATCCGATACGTAGGTGCCTTGTGTGAGTTCCAGGTTATAAAACTCCCCTGATTGATCCTGAATTTTGATGTACGAATGCTCAGGAGCTAAGGCGAGATGGGCATCAATGCCTAATTCTTCTGCCAAGATCAAATACAACAACGGCATGGAACGACACTGGCCGCTTCCCTCATACATGAGCTTGCTGACAAAGACATTGGCATAATCGTCCCCACCTCTGAAATCTTCAAAATCATAGGTCATAGGGTAATGGGTTAGGGTTTTTTCCAGTTGCGGGTGATCGATGGTTAAGGTATCACTCATAAACTGAAACAGCACATAGTGTTTGGTACTTTCTTTTGCCGGATCTAAGCCAGACTGATCAATCGCTTCATGAATGAAATTGACAAACCCTTTAATCCTGCGTTCAAAGTTTTCATAGCTCAACCGATTACTCAAATAGGCATTCTCGACCGCAAATACGGCTTCTTTTACACTAAACTCACGCTGCCCCCTTTTCATGGCCATCAACTTATGATAAGCCTGGGCATAGTGGCCATCACGATAAGGTATACTTTCTTCTATGAGGTTTTGGATAACCGCCCGCATCATCTGACTTCTGTAATCATCATGTCCGGGTAGACGATGGGTGTTTCGAATATTCTTTTGTTGCAACTCCAATACGTCTTGCTTGGTGAAGGGGGTCAATGGGGAATGACTGATTTCCGGCTCGATGTAAAAATCCTGACATGCTGGACGCAAGCAGGAAAAAATCATTACGGTGAACAATATGGTGATACTGGTGCGAATCTTATCTTTTGGTAATTTGTGAACACTGGTTTTGTGAGGACAAATGAACTATTTTTTTGTATCTCTGACAAATCCAAATTCACAATTACACACAGAGTTGAATACCACTCTATTGAAAGCTATTTTCGTTTATTGTCCATGCATATTAAATCTGGTACGGAGCTGCTCTGGAGTAAGGTGCTGGTGCATTTCGTTTACGTCGTTAAACTCTTTGTACTTTTTGTTCTGTGGCATGATTTGCAAATTGCTGTGGAGAGCCGCTTTTAGGGCTTGATTGGCGTGGTGGCCACCCGTGTCATTATCAAACCAGGTTTGCGCATTTAGATAACCGTGTTTTCTTATCAATTCAATTGCGTTTTGAACAAGACTTGACCCATTTAAGATGATAACATCTGATTGCGGATGATCTTTTTCGTAAATGGTCAAAAGCGAAAGAAAGTCCATAAACCCTTCAATTACCTGTACATTGATGCCGGATTGCCGACCTTGGATGTAAGTAATATCTCGTTCCCCAACCAGCCCCTTAAAGGGTTTGTTACCTCTCCGGGAACGGATCTCATACCCTCCTTTCCTGTTAGAAAACCCTGCGGCAAAAAGTGGCTTGTCCCATTCGTCTTTTTTATACTGGACCTGCTTAAGAAATTTTCGTGCGATGGCCTTATCGATCATGCGGTCTTCAAGGTATTGAAATAGCACAGGAGAGAACAACGCCTTTGCCGAAACCAGTTTAAGCGGGTTTTCTTTAGCCGTAAACTGTTCTGAAGGTCTTTTAGGTGGCTCCGGGGCAATGCTCCCGAAAAGTCGGTTAATCTCGTCCAGTGCGGTTTTAGCATCCGTTGAAGCTAACCTATGATAGTGGATCATGTAATCGATGACCTTACCACCCGCACATTGTTGGCCGGCCCTGCCTGGTTCACCAAAATCCTGCCACACATTTTCAACGCGATCTATTGTAAACGATGCTGTTTTTTCTTCGCGTAAGGGCGATTTGTAAAGAAGTTCTCGGCCTCCTTTACGGGTTTCAACGGGTTTAAACCCCTGGCGTGAGAGTACGTCTTCTAGCGGGATCTGTTTAGCCTGGTCAATATTCATGACTTAACACATTTGTTATCGCTTTTGAACGGGTGCGAACTCTCGGGCTTCATGCGTACAACTTTAAACAAAAACGCCTTTGATCGCAAGCCTTGTTTTTCGCAAAACAAAATTTTATTCGGTCTGATTCTTTGACGGAGCTGGTGGCCAACCCCTGATCTTGGCTGTTTCTTAGTCTAACCAACCCGCCATTTTGGCATGTTCGCCAAATAATCTTTGGCTGTTTCTTTTCCTTTGGTTAGCAAAAAATAAGGAAACTTGTAATGGCCTCCTGAGTGTCGTTCCTATTTGTAATGTTCTCCGCATAGGCCATTACGCCTTATGGAGTTCTAACAAACAAGTAGTTGTTAATTTTTAAAAAGTTTGATGTTTGTTGTTTGAATAGGCATAACTACCTGATTTATATGTAGTTAATTACCCAAAAGCTACACTATCGGACTGAAAAGCTACACTATCGGACTAAAAGGCTACGAAATCGGGATTAAAAGCTACATTATCGGACTGAAAAGCTACAAAATCGGGGTTTTGGGCGAAAATCGGGGTTATTGGTGGCTTAAAGGGCGAAAATGTAGATTTTTGCTACAGTTTTCTCTGTTTAAAAGCAACAAAATCGGACTGAAAGGCTACAAAATCGGGATTTTACTGCGTAAGTTCCTGCAAATGAACAGGTTAAAGAAGCTTGTAAGCATACCAGGAGTTATAAAAGCTACAGTATCGGGAAATGACTCATTTTACACTTTTTTTACGCCCATTTTGCACTCATTTTGCACTTTTTTACCCTTTAAAAGCTACAAAATCGGTACTAAAGTTTGCTCTAATTTTTTCTTCTGAGGTTCGGATTATTGAGCCTTTTCTCTTTTAAATCAATTTTTAAAAGCTACATTATCGGTACAAACTAAAAGCTACATGGAATGCTTTTTGTAGCTTTTACTATTTTTAGGCTTGTTTACTTCCCAAATATGTCAGAATCGAATCAAGATAGTACTTCACCAGTTGTTAGAAAATCCAATCAACTTATTAATGCTAGGTATGGTGATATAACGCCAACAGAGGCTAAATATCTTTTTATGATGGTTAGTCAAATCAGCGATGATGATGAAGATTACAAAACATATGAAATATCTACAAAGGATCTTGTTGAACTTTCAGGGAGTTCTTCACGAGATTTATTCGCACGTGCCGAAGAAATTACAGATAAAATCTTAACTCGTATTATCAATATCCCTGAAAAAGATGGTTTAGTGAAGGTCAGCCCTATTAGCTATGCAAAACACATAAAAGGAAAAGGCATTATTCGCCTCCGGTTTGACCCGGTTCTTAAACCTTATCTTATAGATTTAAAAGACAATTACACATCATATAAGTTACAGTATGCCGTCAAGTTAAGAAGCATCTACAGCATTCGCATGTACGAGATTTTAAAGTCTCATGAATGGAAAATAAGGAAAAGTAAAACTCCGGTTAAAATAAAATATGAACTTGAAGAGCTTAAGGAAATGCTGAGTTCTCAAGGGAAATATAAAAGCTATAATTTATTTAAAACACGCATTTTAGAACATGTAAGAAAAGAGCTAAAGGAAAATTGCGACATCACCTTTTCGTTTAAGGAAATAAAAACTGGCCGCAAAGTCACTCATATTGAATTAACCTTGATTGCAATCAAAACAGTCAATGTTAACGTAACATCCCCTGAAAACGCTAACATCCTAGATAAGCTTATCCATTACGGTGTTTCTCGAAGGCAAGCGCAAGAATTTGTTGTAGTGAATGATCCTGCCTATTTAGAGGAAATTATCGCCTATTCTTTAGATCAGGATAGTAAGGGCGAAGTGAAGAATCTTGGTGGGTATATTGTTCACCTCATAAAGAACAAAGCTCAAGTTGGAAAGAGCGCACACCAGAAGGAAAAAGACAACAAGGAACAAAAGACCAAGCAAGAGGCTATTGACGCAAAAGAAGCAAAAGCCCGAAGTGAACAAATAATTGAAGAGTTAAAGGCGGCTTATCAGGACGCTAAAAAGAAAGAAATTGACCATATGGTATCAAATTTTTCAGAGGATGATAACAAAAACCTTGAAGAATTTTGCCGCAACAATCCTTTTCTATCGTCACGACTATTTGAAGATGGTAACCTTATGCCTGATAAAGATAAATCTATGTATGAAACTGCCTTGTCAATGTTTCTTACCCAGGATCATAAGCATTTCAAAAGTGACGATGATGGTTTTATGAGGTGGGTACTTGATACCAAAGGCCATCACCTGAAAAAAGACCATTCACGTAAAAGCAATTACCGAATTGAAGCAACACAAACAGAGTTATTTTCATGAAGCACCCGATTGAAAAATTCAACCAAGCGCAAGCGGATCTGCTGGCCAAGCTCCCGGAAGATCAACGCAGCGAACAAGCGCGACTGCTCAGGATTGGTAACGCGGCATATTGTTATTACCAGGAGGCCGGGCAACAGGATCTACCCCTAACACGATCCGACTTTAACGACTGGTTAGACGGCCTCCCTTCAGGGATCCGTGACGACATGGAAAAACGAGGCTTTGAAGCGTGTCAAAACATGCTGCCTTTCAAAAGACATGTCCTGGAACGACGGGACTTTGGAATGGGCGAATGGATGAAAAATCACTTATCACAAGATGATTATAAGTTTTGGCAGCAACAATCTTAAAAATGCTGCCTTAGCAATCTGTGATTGAAGTACCATAAAACAAGATCTTGTCTATTTACTAAATCAATTCTCTGTCAGGATCTCAGGGCGTATTTGTGCTAATCTGAGATTGTTCTTAACCAATAATTATCTAATTTTTATATAATTCTTAGGTAATTATTACCTAAGAATTTCTTTTTTCCTTCATATAAGAAGCAACCGCCCTGGTAACAACATTAGACATTGTACCCTCTTCTGGATACTCCTCTACAAAATCCGATATTCCTCTATAGAAAGAGGGTGTCATTGAGAAGTTATAGGGTTTCTTTTTTTCTTTCTCTGTACGCTTGGGCTTGTTGGCTGCTAGGTTCTCTTTAGGTTTCTCTGGAGAGATGTCATCGGCCTCGTTAATGAAAGCTTTCTCTGCGTCACTCAGGTTGCTTCCCCCTAGCCTCTTGGGGTTTGGGATTTTCTTTTTCATGATGCTTTCCTCTTATCTTTCGTCACTCCTAAAAACTGAATAAATTCATCTGCCAAGTTAGCAATCTCAACACGTGCAGCCGAATCTTTATACTCGCTTACGGCCTTTCCTTCCCTAATAGAGTGCTGAAAGGCAATGCGCTCATGAATAAGTGCATCAAAGATGTAATCAGGAGCTATCATGTTTTCGTCCAGATACTCTTTTGCGTCCCGAACGCTTGTAACCCGTCGATTAGTCGGGACACGGTTGTAGGCCAATAAGACTGGTATTTTCTTCTTCTGGATCTTGCCTAAGCTCTTGGCCATATCAATAATAACCTCAACCTCCCAAAGATCCGCCGGTGAAGGTGCAGAGAATGTTAGGATATAATCACAGCGAAGCAAAGCTGACCGAGTACTTTTGCTATCCGCTCCCCTGGTATCAATAAAAACGATGTGGCCAGTTTCTGATTTTTCAATGGCCATCTCTAAAAGGCTCTCACCCTGCATACTGGCTATGAAAATTGATTGTAAATCGAGGTTTTCTTCTTCAATCATGTAAGTACGGACGCTACTCCATTTAATAGCCGTTCCTTGAGGGTCTGCGTCTAATAAGACGACTTTATGATCACTAGATAGTTCACATGTCAGGTTTAACCCGATCGTTGATTTACCGACCCCTCCTTTTGTGCTGGCAATTGCGAT
>JBCCOE010000048.1:0-31871 GCA_039025475.1 Bacteroidota bacterium
TCCTGATCAGTTAAATTTTCCTGTAACATTTCTGCAAGGTTTCTAACTCAATATAAGCATTTACTTGCAAAAAGTATCCACAATTTTAACCACTAAACATGTTGATAAATAGGTACTTATGTCGATTTTAAGGGACGACTACCTAAACGGGTAAGGATTCAACCGCATTATACCAAGTTCACTAGTCAAAACTTAACGGCACAGGACTAAAAGAAATAATAAATATAATCAGCGCGAGCCAGCCCAAGACTTGCCGCTTCATGTCAAGGGGTTCTTCAATAGGCGATTTCGGATGAAATACGCCTACGAAACGTCCAATAACCAAGCTGAATAGCAACCAGCCCTGGAAACCCTTTAGTGCGGGGTCTAATAACCCTAAGATAAACTGTACGGAAAAAATAATTAAAGCCAGCATCAATGTCGTTTGGGTATTCCTTTTCAATCCACGCATAGCGAAATGTAGAAACGCAATGTATAAGGGAACTTGCCAAATAAGCTCTTCATAGGGTTGGTATGGACTGATATAACCCAAGCCAGAATAGAATAACATTGCCATGAAAAACATTACCGCTATCCGAGAATGCCACTTAGCTCCCACTAAACCATAAAGAACATGTCCTCCGTCGAGTTGTCCAATAGGTAAAAGGTTCAACGCCGTAAAAAAGAGCGCCAAATAACCGGCAAGAAGGTAGGGATAGTGCATAAATTCATTAGGATGAGGTAAGCGCTCAGGATCGGCAACGTAATTCTCAAAAAACAGGATCGCCAGATTTTTTCCTATTTTCACTCCCATCAAGCTATCATTTTCAGCATAGTAGTCTTCGTAATTCTCCCCATAAGCCTCATATTCCGGATGAATTTCATAGATATAATCTATAGAGGGAAGATTGGAGTAACCGTAAAACAGTAGAACAATAGCCACGATAAAACCGGCGAGAGGGCCGGCTAACCCTATGTCAAAATGGATTTTTTTGGATTTAATCAGCTGTTTGATTCTAATGACGGCCCCCATCGTACCAATTAAAAAAGGTATGGGTGGCAATGGTATGTAGTAGGGCAGAGTGACCTTGATCTTGTTATATCGAGCCGTGAAATAATGGCCAAACTCATGAACAGTCAGAATCAATAAAAATGGAACTGAATATTTCATGCCTTCAGTGAAGTCTGCCCATCCGTATTCTGTCCAGCCCCACATTTTTCCATTAATATAGAAGCTACCTGAAAATGTGGTAGAAATAAATGTGAATATAAAAAGACCCAAATGAGTCAGGTATATTTTTATCCTATCGTTCATTGAAAAAATCGGCAGTATCTGTCAGCTTTTTTACGTGATAGACATTGATGCCTACACTTTCTGCCCCTGCAAGATTATCCAAATTGTCGTCCAGAAACAAAGTGGTACTGGCTTCCATTTTACCTTGGCTCAGAACTTCTCGATAGATGTCGCGATTCGGCTTTCTCATGCCCATCGTATGAGAGTAAAACTCATTATGAAAGTATTGACTAAAATCGCCCTGACCCGTTTCTTTCAACTTATTTTCTACATGTTTTAAATGGATACTGTTTGTATTGCTGAGTAAATGAACCCGATGTGTTTTCCGCAGACCAGACAGGAGAGTAAAATGGTGTCCTGGAATATCAAGAATCATAGCGTTCCAGGCGGCATCGATCATAGCATCGGATAACTGTTCTGCAGAAAGGCTTCTAATAAAATCTCGAAATTCCTGATCTGTTAACCTCCCCATTTCATAGGTTTTGAACTGCTCGCGTGATTCAAAAATGGACTGAGCTTCAGACTCCGTGACCTTCATCAATTGAGCCATACTAGTGACCGTCCTTGTCACATCTAACCCGATGATAACCCCTCCCAAATCGAAAATGATATCTTGTATTTTACTTAAGTCCAAATTTGATATTTCTTTTGGCGAATTTGGGGCAAATATCTAATATTGCACACCCGAAATCAATGTACAATAAACAATTAGAAATGTACATTAGCATCGTTAATTGATGCTTGCCGATTGCTCATTGATACAGGGCCTATAGCTCAGCTGGTTAGAGCACTTGACTCATAATCAAGGGGTCCCTGGTTCGAGCCCAGGTGGGCCCACACGATAGGACTTCTTCCATTTTTTGGTTGGAGTCCTTTTTTATTTGAAAAACGTTGTTCGCACTTAAAATAATATAATATCACTAAGCAAAACCTATAATATCGCCCTCCGAATACTTTGGATTAGCTCCTTTTTTGGTAGCTACATAGGCCCCAACTTTAATGGCATATGTCAATGCTTCTTCCAAACTTACACCCTGGTCGATTTGACTGATGAATCCTGCCAAAAAAGCATCCCCACTTCCTACTGCATCTTTAACCTTGATTGGAACAGATTTAACCTTTAACATCTCATTATTCCGCCAAGCAACAGCCCCCTGCGCTCCTTTGGTGACAATAATGATTTCAATGTTCGTAAAAACTGACTTGAGAGCATTAAAACTATCCCTTTCCCCAGCGCCTTTCATATTAAACCAATCCTTAAGCATTTCAAACTCATCGTTATTCACTTTTAAAATATGAGTGCTTTTTAAGAGCTCACCAATCACAGACTTGTTATAGTAAGGTGGCCTAAGGTTAAGGTCGAAGACTACTTTGGCTTTGGAGTCTTGTAAAAGCTTGTAAAGCGAATTACTGCTTTCGGATGACCGGCATATTAAAGACCCGTGAACAATATATTTTGGATTTAGACTCTGATTTGAAAAAGAATCGTCGATATAATCCCAGGCTACGTCTTCAACAATAGTGTACACTGGGTCGTCATTTTTATCCACGTTTACTTTAACTATTCCTGTTTCTTTATCAGCATCTATTTGCACAAGACGGGTATCAACGCGTTGGTCTTTTAGGAAATCAAGAATAGACTCACCCCTTGCATCATTACCCACCCGGGTAATCAGGCCCGTTTTCATGTTGAAATTCCGAAGATGGCTAGCCACATTCATTGGGGCACCACCGGGTAATGGACCAGTGGGGAACAGATCTATGAGTGTCTCTCCGAAGCAGATGACATCAAGATCCTTTATTTCACTTTTAGAATGCATGATCACAATTTATTCGTGAATGGAAATTTTGTATTCTGATACCAATCATACTGCTTTTATTTGATAAAAAACAAACGCAGGAAAATATTATATCTCAATATGATCAAGAATAATAAGGTACCTTGGAACACTCTTCTGCTTTGAATCGACCACCGATATGGCTTACTTTCATTTCCTCTTAATCTGAAGGAAAGACTCTGTTTAAAATTGATGATCCGTTAAGAGTGTCGAATTAGTTGTCAAACTTAAAGGAGGGACATCGGAACAATACAAAAGTGTTCAATATCCATGATCATGAAAGTGTCAGGGATTTACTTAAAGTACAGCTAGCTAACATAACTTTAATTTAGTTGATAGCCCCGCCAAAACCAATCAGCAGTAATCCTGATTCTTCTTCGGAGAAACCTACTGAGATGTTGAGCGAAAAACTCTCTTTAATAGGAACAAAGTATACACCAAATCCATAACCTTCATGCCATTGCTCTGAGGTATCGATATCAGAAAATACGCGGCCCACATCAAAAAAACCTTCTATACCAAATTTAATAGGTACCAGGGCCGTTTGAAAGGAGGTTAGTTGCATCCTCAGTTCAGAATTTAGAAAAAGGTTGGATTTTCCCGTAAACCGATGCTGTTCATAACCTCTAAGGTTGTTTTCCTGGCCAAGATAGTCCCTTTTATAAAATGGGATTAAATCCTCTCCGTAGCTTGTCGATCCACCCATTCTCAGGGCTAAGGTCCAGGGATGCTTTTTACGCCATGTGGAATATTTTTCAATGAATCCCTTGACTACACCGTAACCGTCGTAATCTTCATTCGTCAGGAAACCGTGTTGATACCCTACGTATAAACGCGTGCCATGCTCTGGCAAATCTGATCTATCCCTGAAGTCCAAATCCAGCTCAGCACCGGTCTCTAAAATATCCAAGGAAGTGGTTTCCAAAGGCACAGATTCCATAGCACTTGCTACATCTAAAATAGTTCCATCGGCCAGCACTGGATCATTTTTTTCAAACGACGCTCCTAGCCTGAAGAAGCTCTTTTTCCAAAAATCATGTATGACCCCAACTCCTCCGCTGATGGTCTCGTAACGTGTTTCATAAAAACCGTCATCATCTAAATCATCATCGTTGATACTACCATTTCCGGGCCCAAAATACTTGTTGAATAAGTTATCATCGGCGTAGAGCACCCCTAACTCAACATCCCATTTTCCGAATACATGTCTGTAACGTCCTTCGTAATTAAAAATGACAATATCTTCAGTCGTAAATCTGCCCTTTATAGTATGAATCGCACTAAAATCGGACTTTCCAAACTTTTGCCTTTTAAACCTCACTCCAAGTGATCCTCCAAAACCAGCCGTTGAATTCGAACCTATTGAAAAAATAGGGGCGTACGTATGGTAAGCGAAGCGCGTCCTATCATAATTATACAGGCTATTATCCCAGTGATCTATATTTTTACTTTCCCTTCCCAAATCCATTTCAGACCCGAGGTCCTTTTCATAAATTCGTGTTTTCCGACCACCCTTTTTTACCACAGATATATCTACTATTTTATCAGGGTCCGGACCACCAATTATTCGTACGGGTATAGAGCTATTGGATTCACCCGAAACGTTAAAAACATCAGCCCCATCCAAGCCAAATAATCTAATCTCTTTCGTTTCATGCGACACAAAAACCCTTTCGTAAAGGATTCGTCCGAGTGAGCCATCCTTTCTTATTTTTCTCATCACCACTTTAACATCTCCGTTAGACTGGCGAATCACATCGAATTGCTCCTTTTTATTTGATCCAACCACATCTACTTCTTTTGATAATAATTGGTAATATTCACGAGCGTAAAGGGTTAAATCCTTCGCTCGTTGTTTGAGCTTTTCGGAAATCTCAGGGGCAGAAAGAGGGTATACTTCTTTAGGCATTTGCCTTAACGATCTTTCGATAACCTCATCAGTTATTTTTGTTTGAATATATTCAGCAGCAGCTTCCCATTCCTTCAAGGATAATTCACTTAATAGAAATCTATCAAAATGTCTGGATTGCCATGTCAAACTTTTTATGTCCTTGATCTTATATCCAAAATTTTCACCGCTAGGTTTGGCCCACTCTCTATCGGCCAACCAGATAAGAAAACCGTCCCACCTTGAAAAAATATGGTCACGATCACGTGGTATAGGACGATAAGTGAAACCAGAATTGTTGTTACTGTAACCAGCCCATTTCCAGTTATCTTCATGTCTGCCCCAATCACCCACCAGTATATCGAACATTCGAGCTTCAGCATATTGCTGTTTATTTATCACATGGTCATGGTCTTTATAGAGTGCTCGAAACATTTTGTAGGTCTGGACAACCTCCTCCGCATTGGCAAAAGGGACTTTCACCTTCTTTACGTTGATTGGTTTTTCTTCGAGCATCCCGAGGAGACCTGCGTATTGCTTTTGAAATGGTCCAAGGCTTGCGTCATCCGGTAGAACATATAATTTAGGATTTACATGTAGAATGTCAGTTTCATCAAGCATTGATGCCGCCACCAACGCCCCGTACGGATGCTGCATTGAGGTGACATCTTTGAACGCCTCAGAAACTACCGTACCCCTGAATTCCTTTCCCAGCACCTTGGTAGGATCCTTATCTACCGATCGAAAAGCGTACTCTTTCCCATCACCACCTTTCATTTTAAGTGAAGTCGTTTGTCTACCCCCACCTTTTTCATAGATCGTCAAGCCGGTTTTTTCAGTTCTTAAGTCTAGGTAGGGCACTTCAATGGATTGATTCCAACTCGAACGATAATGGGTGCCAAACAAGAACTTTTTCATTCCTTTTGCAGGATAATACCCACCGGAGGTCACGGTTGATTCTTTCAGGGTAGTAACCTCTCTTTCTTCTGTAATCTTACAGGGAACGAAGGCCGTATTTGCCAGCAAACCTTCTGGGATTCGGCCACAAGGAGAGGATAACAGCGTCTTTTGCTGAAGTGGTTTAAGTCCGGTATTATTCAAAATTTGATGAACAACGTAGTCCACTCTTCCATCTTCATAATACACTAACTCTATAAAACCTTGCACTGATTCTGCGAATTCAACTATGGTTTTGTCTTTACCCACAAACCTTGCTTCAGCCACTGATCCGCTATTAATGAAAAAACTACTCTCTTGACGAAGGACTTGTAGGTCATAATCATGACCGGACGCATAAATGGCAGAGCTCTTATCCGATACCATACTTTCTATCTTATGCCGTACCGGATCAAAACGTTGGTTAACGATGTCGAAAGTCGATCCAATATGCTGATGATAAGCTACTCGAAAACTACCATATACAGGAGGTAGTAAATGTTGTTTAGCAGATCTTTTCCCGCCCGATTCTCCCACCGATATCAAGGGATGGTGCCCTGCAACTAAAAGGTTTTTTCCATCCGCATCATCTAATTCTTCCGTCAACTCATTCAAAAAATCGGTCTTGGTCACCACCTTACAATCCGCATTCGCCGCCTGTGGCTTAAGAAAAGGATGATTCCACCATTGAGTGTCTATAGCAACTAATACCAGATTACCGGATAGCTGAAAACTCTTGGGGCCAGGGCATCCACCTGAGATTGACCAAATCACGTTTTCAAGTTTCATTTGATCGACGTAATTCTCCACTTTTCGTATACTTTCGAGGCCTCTTTCACCGGAATTTGACCAATCCCGATCACCTGGAATTATTACAGCTTTACCATTGCTAAATTTTGAAATAGCAGATAACAAAGTGGTGAGTTGAATCAGGTCTTTTTCAGCGGGTACATCAACCGTGCTAATCAAATCACCAGTTAATAAAACAGTGAAAGGCTCACTTTCTGGTAAAACCTTAATAAACTCATCTAGAAATAAGTCATCTTCCTGTAAATCAGCCAGATTTCCCAATAGATAGACATGATGATCAAGTGTCTGGCTCACCGCAATCTTGAATTGAGTGGCACCCAGAACAAAGAGCATAAGGCATGTATAAAAACGCTTCATAATATTTCGTCCATTTAGATTCCTCGAAAATCGGTATTCACTTCAATCGATAAATCGATCCTCCTACTTAGACACGCATTCAAAAGTCATTGAAGCAAATAATCTCAGAAAATACATAAGAATATTTTCTCGAAATATTTATTGAAAAAAGTAAAATACATTGAATAGTGCCTTAAGATTAATTAAGACTTTAAGCATGGTTGGCTAACAATTGATAACTTTTAGGCGAAAAGAACGACAAATTTAAGGTCTTTTAGCGGACAGAATCAGTAATCCAATGACTGAGGCTATTAGTGAAGCAATGAGAACACTGAGCTTGGCCGTATCCAAAGTAGGCCCTGAGAAGGCGGTAGAGGCCACCACGATGGACATAGTAAAGCCGACACCTGCTAAGCAACCGGCACCTAGTAAACTTTTCCAATCGATTGCCGGTGATAAGTGTGCCATTCTAAGTTTGCTTGCCAGCCAACAAAAAAGAAATATCCCCAGTGGTTTGCCAATACATAGTCCTAAAATAATACCGGTATTAATTGTGGTAAATAAACTGGTCGAAAGCTCCTCAGAGCCAGTCATGAGGATGCCGGTATTGAAAAAAGCGAAAATTGGGAGCACCAAATAATTTACCCATTTTTCCAAGCTATGCTCTAAGTAATACCCGGGTTCCCTCAGTCTGTCTACCGCTTTGTTCAACTGCCGCAGTGAATCTGACCGGATAACGGAGTCAGTGGTCTTACTATCATGAATATTCGCAATCTCCTGTTCAAAAATGATCTGTGTTTGGCTAGCTACACCTAAAATATCACCCTTGTTTCGAAAAGGAATAAAAGCTGCGGTTAGTACACCAGCTAACGTGGCGTGCAAACCACTTTGAAAAATAAAGTACCAAAGAAATAACCCTAGAAAAATATAAATTGAAGTAGTATACACACGGCGGTAATTTAGTACAGCCATGATCCCCAGTATTCCTAATGCCACGGCAAACTCAAAAAGATGAAATCCGTGACCGTAAAAGATTGCAATGACGACTATGGCGCCGAGATCATCAGCCACCGCTAAAGCAGAAATAAATATTTTTAGAGAAGTAGATACCCTAGTGCCCAAAAGCGCCATTAGACCAAGTGTGAAGGCAATGTCAGTAGCCATGGGTACCCCCCAGCCGTGTGCTCCTTCCCCGCCAATGGTTATGGAAGTATAAATCAGTGCCGGAACTATCATTCCACCAATAGCACCGATAATGGGCATCAAGGCCTTGTTTATATCTGATAGCTCACCGTCGATAATTTCCCTTTTAATTTCAAGACCTATCAAAAAAAAGAAAACAGCCATTAAAGCGTCATTGATCCATACTTCTAAAGGCTCCAAGAAACGATAGCTACCAAACTGAAATCCAAAATCCAGATGTTTGATGCTTTCATAAACATCGTAAAAACCAATATTTACAAAAATGAGAGCAGACAGGGTAGCAAAAAGTAAAACGAAAGCAGCGGAGGCACCCCAAGAAAAAAAGCTTTCCATCGCGATTTCAATATGCTTAGTCCCACTATTTTCTACCGCTTCCATCAAAGCATATTCATCCCAGGGCCCTTGATATAGCCTGCCGTCCAGCGTTATAAAAGGCGCCATTTTCACACCAAGCTTATCAGCCTCCTGCTCTGCAATTTCAAGCTCTTTCGCGGTTTCAATTGAATTGTAATCACGCTGAAATAAATCTATATCTAGCTCTAGTTTTTTGGCTAGTTCCGTTAACGTCGTATTACTAAATTCACCATGGTGCAGAACAATTAATTCCCTCATTTCAATAAGCTTATTCTGATACGACGCGGCTAACAGGGCTTTGGCCGCATTCATAGAATATTGCTTATCAGAGCCAGGGTTTGTCAAAAACCGATATTCGATCGTGGCTGCCTTACCAAGTCTTTTAACTGCCCGATCCAGTCCGTCACGCGCTCTCAAGGCAGTTTTATTTATGGCATCTACATAGGCGACAATTTTAACCGGCTCTTTTTTTCTCTTGATCATAGCTACCTGGCTTTTTGATAAACTATTTTGCACTATGGCGTATATACTTCTCCAGAACTACTGTAGTAATGATAATCACATAGAACTGCCCGGCCAAACCCGTTAAAATCGCCGCCTTTTGTGCTATCGCGTGAACCGGAACTATTTCACCATATCCTATGGTAAGTAAGGTAATAAACGAGTAGTACATTAGCGCATCGGCCTTAAGATCAAAATTTTGGGTTTCCAAGAGGATCCCTTGAAATGCCCCTGGATGCGTTAAATCAATCAAAAGAAATAGAAAAAAAGCCAAGAAACCTAAGGATATATATCCGCTCACCAAACCCATAATCACATTTCTATTGACCAACTCTGCCCGCCATACTTGCTGAATTAGATGGTAGGTAATACTCAGACCAAACACTATATTCACTAAGATTCTTACCAGTACCACTTTTTCATTTTCAGATGGCAAAAGAAGGCTTGAAGCTAACAGAAGTGCGGACAGGGTGAATAGAAAAGCATACAACCACTTCAGTTGCCTTCTAGACAGTATAAGATTTATGCCCGCCGCTATACTGAGCAGAAAAAAAATGGGCTGTAATATGGTGTCATGGAGTTTTGGTGGAAACAAAAGGGCGCTAAATAGCACGATCAGCTGAGTCGTTAGAAATATATCAAACCTATTCTTATGAAGATATTTCTGGGTTTGATTAAGTACTATAAGTACTATACCCATTGTCATTCCATGGACTGAATTGAATACTCCTTATAATTCAATTTGTAAACGACACTGTAAAATGCCGGTATGAAAAAAAGCGTTATTATAGTCCCAAAGAGTAAACCGATCATAATCACAACGGCTAAACCCTCCCACATTGGACCACCGCCAAGGTACAAGGGAATCATACCCAAAACTGTGGTTGCCGTGGCCAGAATTATCGGACGAAAGCGCTGTAAACATGCCATCACCACGGCATCTTTATCCTCACGTTGATACTTTCCTTGCTCCATTTCAATCCGATCAACGAGTACAATAGCATTATTTATTATAATTCCAGCAAGAGAAATCACACCTAGAAATGGCATGAACCCAAAATTCTGACCAAAGATTAACAACCCGGCAGCCACACCAGTCAAGGCCAGAGGAATAGTAAGAGCAACCATGGTCATTTTACGATATGAATTGAATTGAAGCATAAGCAACAGTAAAATCACAAACCCGGCTAAAGGAAGATATTTGGCTACCGATCCCATATTCTCCGCAGAATCCTTTTGATCTCCCCCAAACTCATAACTGTAATACGCAGGCCAATTCTTTTTTTGTTCTTCAAGCCAAGGCGTAATCTCTGCTAAAATGTCATTGGCATTTCCCCCTTCGAGTAACTCTGATTCCGCGGTAATGGTACGATGTATATTGTATCTTTTAATTTTAGAATATTCCCATACCGGTTGTACATTGGCGACCTGAAGCAGCGGCACGCTCAGTCCCGAGTTCTGAATGTAAACATTAAGCGCCTCCACATCCTCGAGGCTCAGCTGCTGGCTTTCTTTGCTCCTCATATTGATGGGAATAGATTCATCTTCTTCCCTGTACCTGCCAGCTTCTACACCACTTAGCACTGTCTCAAGAGAAGTCGCAATATCACTATTGGTGACCCCTGCTTGCCTTGCCTTAATCTGATTGATTTCTATTTCAAACTTTTTTGTCTTGGGGCCCCAATCATCCTTAACATTCTTCGTAGTGGCATAACTCAATAATTTTAGCTTAATCGATTCGGAGATTTTAGCCAATTCATCAGGATCATCTCCGGAAACTTTGATTTCTATGGGTGTGCTTCCAGGTCCTACTGCCAAAGCACCCACCTTTATATCGGCATCCGGGAAATTCTCAAAACAATAGTCATCTAAACGATTTATAATCTCTTGATTATCATCGCCGTGAGTTGTGTTAATCAATATATGTCCATAATTAGAATTAGCTTCATCAGGTTGATAACCTTGATCATAGGATTCAGGACCCTCTCCAATGTAGGACGACCAGGAAGTTATGCCCCTATCAGGTTTTTGGTCGCTATTTATCCATAATTGTTCACGAATGAACTTATCAATTTGGTCAATAACCTCTGCCGTACGTTCAATCTTGGTGCCTTGCAATAAGTTAATATCAGCGGTGATCATATTCCGATCACTGTCTTCCATAAAGACAAAAGGAATCTTACTAAAGCCAAAAATGGCCAAGACGAACATAAAAAATATTCCAATAAGCACAGCTATCTTATATCTCAACGCCTTCATAATGAGACCTTGATAACCATCTTTTAGCCAGGCAATTATTTTATCCACTATGGTAGGCTTAGCGTCACCCGATTTGAATTTCAAAAACAGGTAACAGAACATGGTAATAATGGTCAAAGAAATCAGCCAGGAGGAGATCAAGGCAATCGATATGACTAAAAACAGCGGCCCTACAATATCACCCATAATCGTCTCGGCGAGATAAAACGCCGAAAAGGCCACGGATGTGGTTAATGTTGAAATTAATAGTGGTATAAATAGTTCGGAACACGCCTCTATAGCTGCTTGCTTTTTAGCTATCCCCTCCTCCATTTTCACCATTATCGTTTCAGCCACTACAATGCCGTTGTCCACCATCATACCCAGCGCCATGATTAAGGCCGCCAGTGAAACTTGGTTAATTCCAATAGTAAAGACGCCCATCATAAAAAAGGTGGCTAAAATGACTAAAGGAATTAAACTGGAAATAATCATTCCGGTTCTAAACCCAAGGAATATGAGCATCACCACAGCGACTATTGAAATGGACTGAACCAGGTTCTCCATAAACTCGTTGATCTTCCGTTGAATAAAGGTATCTAACCTGGAAAGGTAAGTGACTTCCACACCCACAGGAAGTCTTTCCTCCCATTGATCCATCAGCTCAAGAACTTGTTCACCTAAGTTCAATATATTGGCATTCTCCTTTAGGGAAATGTGTAGAGAAAGTGCATTACTACCATTCACCGTCACAATCTGCTTAGATGGCGTTATGTAACCTCTACTGACCGTAGTAATATCCTGTAAACTCACCACACTACCCTCAGTACCCACAGGGATCAAAAGCTCTTCTATCTCATCAATTGAGTCGAAGTTACCCGTGGGCTCAAGAACCAATCGTTCGTCGTATATATTGATCTCTCCGCCCGAGCTTAAAATATTTGTACTAGCAATAATCTCTGACAACTGACTCACCGTTACACCAAACTCCCGTAATCTGGCATCGTCAAATTCGATGAATACCCTTTCATCCTGATCACCGCCAATTATTACTCGTTTTGAATCTTCAAGTGCGATAAGGTCATCCTGAATTTTATCGGCATAAAACTTGAGTTCTTCGTAAGAGAACCCATCACTTGCCAGGCCAATAACAATGCCATACACATCACCTATTTCATTGTCATCCAAAAAGGGCACCACGTTAGCGGGTAGCCCATCTATCTCCTGTAGCTTCCTCCTCAACTTGTCCCAAACCTCCTGCATATCTTCGGGGCCAACAGATTCTTTGAGTTCAACCGCTACGATAGACATACCTGTACGCGAAGTGCTGGTTACTTCTTTCAGTTCAGGTAGCTCTTGCACCTTCTCCTCCACTTTCTCCGTGACTAGTAGCTCTACCCGTTCAGGCGCAGCACCCGACCATATGCTTATGACGTTCGCGTTTCTCACTGTATATGGAGGGAAGCTATCTTTGGAAAGAGATAGATACAAAATGATTCCCATGAGTAGGATAACGATTAACAGCATCGACGTTATCCTATTTTTCTCGATTGTAATCTGAGCTAAGTTCATTGCTGATTCAGAAGTTTTACCCGTTGTCCGTCCAATAATATATGAAGCCCACCAGTGGCTATCTTTTGTCCCTCACTTACACCGCTAATAACTTTAAAGCCGTCATTGGTTAACTCACCGACCTGCACGCCAACCTTTTTTGCGATGTAAACTGAACTATCTTCTGATTCCTCTAAAAGAATGATGTAATTCCCCGTTTCGTCTTCCCCCACCGCGTAAACAGGTATAGTTAGTGTGGGCTCCGTATCCACCGAGCCAAATGTAAAAGTGGCGGAGGCAGGCATGCCCGGTCTAAGGTCGTTATTACTGTCATCGAGTTTAATAATTACCGGGTAGACACCACTTCCGATTGATGAGTAGCCTACCTCTGTAACTGTTCCCGTTATTTTTGCATCACTAATGCTTATTTCTGCTTTTAAGCCCTGACTTATTTGAGAAATGATATTTTCAGGAATACCTACGCTTACTTCTATATTGGCATCCTCTGCGTCCATAACAATAATAGACTGTCCCGCTTGGACGAACTCATTTACTTCTGCCCGGACGTCAGAAATAACTCCAGAAAGGGGTGCTTTAATACGCGAATATTCAAACTCGGATTCCACGAGACCTAATTCACGAGTGGCGGTTTCATAGGAGCTTTGAGCGTTGGCAAAAGTGGTTTTAGCGTCTTCATAGTCATCTAAAGAAGCACTTTCGGACTGATAAAGCCTTTTGGTTCTTTCGAGGTCGGACCGAGCGTTTTGCATGGTTATCTCGGAACTTTGAACATTGGCTTTAGCTTTTTGATAGGTCAATTGAATATCCTTCATATCAAGGGTACCCAAGAGCTTTCCTTTCCTTACTCGATCGCCAATGTCGGCATCCAGCATTGTAATAAGTCCGTTCAATCGAAAGCTTAAATTAGTTTCCGAACCTGATTGTGAAGTACCCGTAAAAGTCCTTTTCTGTATTCCACCGGTCATGGTAACCGATTCAAACTTAACCGGACGAATCCTGGCTTTATCTTGTACACTTTCACCGCAACTTGCCATTAGTGCAATGAAAAGGAGGCTTATGTAGGTTTGAGATGAATATATTTTCATTTTCATTTTATTTGAAACGGGTATTTTGTTTATCTGTCGTCCAGCTCAGTTTTGTATTGTTCATATCGATCTCCCAATTCTGAAAGCTTATTCTCAGTAGATAGCATACTGTAGAACCCAATATTGTTTTCGAGTGCTACAAAGGCCAATAGGTAATTATATACTGAATTATTGAAAGCCAATCGAGTCTCTAAAGCTGTATTTTGGGAATCAAAAAGTTGGACCACAGATACTGTTCCTTTACGATAAAAATCCTGAGTGATCAGAAAATTCTTCCACGAGCTTTCTGCGGAAACAAAAGAAAAATTTATGTTAGATCGCGTGGTTATTAGATCCGTTAATAAATCGCTTATGCTCAATTCCAGGTTATTGTCAAAATCGAGAAGTCCCATCTCGAGTTGTTGTAACTGGATCTTTGAAGTTTGAATATTATAACGCCTTCGGTTGCCATCAAAAAGCGGATATGAGGCTTTAACTCCTAAAGACCAGTTGGAGTCGAAAAAATTACTATTAGGGGTCTCTGTTGAGGCTGCGCCCGAACGGTTAAGTACCTCACTTTGCAAAGCAGACAACGAAAGTGTGGGTGTGTAGTATGCCCGTTTATTTCCCCTTAATTGTCGCTGGGTAGCGTCAATAGTTGAAGTTAACTCCTTTCTAAGGGGATAATAACGCTTTGCTTCCTGGACTAAAAATTTAGAAATGATCTGTATATCATTCGGTGAGTTAATATCTCCCAAGACCGGATTACTTTCAAAAAAACGATAAAGACCCCCATCAAGAGATACATCCTCTATGTTAAATCTTTGATCCAACGTATTATTTAGAAGCGTATTAAGATTAATCTTGGCCACCACTAAAGAGGTCTGCGCTTCAATCAGGGCTTGCTTGGTTTGAGCCACCTCAGACTCCCACCGAAAAACATCTGAGCTGTTAATGGAGCCAATATCCCTTTGCAGTTGGGAAAGCTCAAGGTTCTTTTTTAAGAGTTCAAGGTTTTCAAGCTGGATCTCAACGTTAGATTTGGTCAGTAGGATATTAAAGTACGCCGAATAGATATCTAAAATCACATCATTGATCTCCTGCAGTGTAGCGTTCTTTTGAGCTTCATTTAAATATTTCTGAATTCCAATATTGGCTGAGATCTCTTCATTGTAAATGACTTGATCTACACTTCCCGATTGCGTCAACGTTCGCTGCGACTGGCCAATAAATTCACTCGTAGAGCTTTCATTGATTTGGGTAAAATCCATAGCGACATTAGCGGTGGGAAGATATTCGGATACCGCTAACTTCACATCCTGTTCTGCCAGTTCAACATCTTTATTAGTGATTTGAATTCCCAAATTCACCTCAAGTGCTTTATTAATTAACTCCTGAATACCGTAGACCGTAGATGAGGCTTCTTGGGCGGCTGCATTCAATAAATTGGCAGTATAGAGTGTTTCGAATGAGGGGGAAAAACCGATTTCATACGAGGTAGCTACATTGAAAAACAACTGATTTTTATTGTCAAGATTCACAGGCAAATCTTCCAGAGGCGATCCCTGCCTGATTTCGTCAACCATGATGGCTAATTTCCGAATCAGCGTTTTGTACCCATCATCAGCAGTAACGGAAGCCATAATTCCCTTTTCCACGTAATCTTTTCTTAAGGCGTAAGATGGAATTTTCTTTTCAATCAGAATCCGGGCTATTGGCCCTATTTGTTCATCGTCAAATTCGTAAATTGAGCCAATAACTACGGCGTCCGTTCCGTCGGGAATATTTTGTAATGATCCTTCTATATCATCACTCACAGGTACTACGTTGATCTCTGAATCAAATTTTTCAGAAAGCTCCTGGAGTTTTTGGTCGACCTTTTGTCTATTAACAATCAGCGTACTCTTTTCATACGTAAGTATAGCTAACTTTTTAAATTCAACCAGCTCATAAAAATTAGAGAGTTCCGTGTCTATATCTCTGGAAGTCAGTATGTATGAAAAATTTTTAACTCCGGATGTACCCTGAGTTGTTAATGGTATTTCCTGTATATCAACATTGGTAATGCCAATCGCAATTGTAGGTTTAGGGATAGAACCGTTAGCTAAAATAGTTTTTGCGCTAAGCACACCAACTAATAAAATCAAATCACATTCTTGCGATAAACGACCATAGGCATCTACAGCGACTTGTGCTTGCCAATTGATTGGAACAACATCTCTGTCCTCAATAATTATTTGAAATGACGCACCTAATATTTTTTGGATTTCTTGAGTGATTTCTTCTTTTAGCACAGCGACACGACCCTGACTTCCATCAGTATCAATGATCATCCCCACACGATAATTCTGGGCGAGAGAAATAGCCGAAAACAACAAAAACCCAAATAGAATGAAGTATCGATGCATATGAAGAAAATCTATAGATGATATAAGCGCGACCTATAAGTTTTAAGCTCAGACGCTTGTGGTCAAGGTTCTGAATAAGATAATTGCAATTCATTAATATTTCTTAATGTTTAATTCGGCAATAATTCGTATTTGACGTCCACATTGTAATTTGTCGCTATTGAATCAGATGTTTATTCTTAATATGTATTAAGGAAACCTCAGCGATATACTACTAACATTAGTCTTCATATTGATTTATTGTATTGATGAAGGATAACTTTTTATTTAAGAATATTCAGGAACGGGCTTCTTACCTTTTGACCAACAGGTTGCCGCCTGAATTGACCTTCCATAATATGGAACATACACAAACTGTATTAATGGGAGCGCGGGTCATTGGAAGTGCAGAAGGTCTGGAAGAAAATGAAATGGTGGTTTTAGAAATGGCGGCGGTACTACATGACGTTGGTTACGTTACCGCCCTCGAAAACCATGAGGATGAGAGCATAAAAATTGCTCATGAGACTATGGCAGAACTATAGGCCTCTGAAAATTTGATCCGGGAGGTGTGTCAATGTATTGCAGCCACAAAGAAAGGCTACGTTCCAAAAAACAAATTAGAAAAAGTAATCAAGGATGCAGATGCCTTTCATATGTCTACCACTACCTATTTTGAAAGCCTAAAGGCTTTAAGAAAAGAATGGGAAGCCACACAAAACAAAGTTTACACAGACTTGGAATGGTATCAGTTAAATGTGTCCTACTTAACAGAACATACCTACCTTACAGGCTTCGGTAAAGACTACCTTCAGCCCAAGAAAGAGAGGGCTATTGAACTGCTCAGCACAAAACTGGCCAAACTTGAAAAGACCTTTGACAAAGGCATGGCTGAAATGGGTATGACGAAAGATGATCTAAAGAGGTATAAAAAGAAACTACTTAAAGCCGAAGGGAGGCCCGAACGAGGCATAGAAACTATGTTTCGTTTAACTTCAAAAAATCATATCTCCCTAAGTGGAATCGCTGATAGCAAAGCTAATATTATAATATCCGTCAATTCAATTATTATATCCGTACTAATCGGGACATTGATGCAAAAACTGGATAACAACCTTCATTTAATACCTCCGACCATATTTCTATCTATAGTCAACGTAACGTCAATTGTTTTTGCAGTACTATCTGTCCGGCCTAATATCTCGAAAGGCACATTTACTGAAGATGACATCCGAACGGGTAAAACAAATCTGTTATTCTTTGGAAATTTCCATGCCATGAAACGCGACGATTATCATTGGGGCATGAATAGACTTATGGAAAATGGCCACTTTTTGTACTCAAATTTAATTGATGATATTTATTTTTTAGGTGTGGTCCTTGCTAAGAAATACAAGTACTTAAGGAGATCTTACACCATTTTTATGGTGGGTATTACCATAAGTCTGGCGTTATTCATATTAAGCAATTTCTTTGCTATCTGAAGTATCTCTTTGATTCACTAAATAGTCTTTGTCAGCAGTAATGCCATTTCTTAAAGTGGCCAATGGAATTTGCATATGAAAATAAGTGCCATTGTCGTTAGTAATTTCGTACTCTCCGTCCATTTGTCTAACTAATCCGGCAATTAACGTAATTCCTCTGGACCCATAAATAGCTTCGGTCAGCAAAATCCCCTTGCCATTATCATGTATGTCTATATTCAAGTTTTGACCTGACTTAAAGGTCCTTACCACCACTTTTCCCTTACCAACTTCTCCAAAAGCATGCTTAAATGAGTTAGTAAGCACTTCATTGATAATTAAGCCAATGGTAATTATGACCTTTTTATCAACAGGGGTATCCTCTAAGTCAAGTGTAAGCTCTACTGCACTGCTGCTGGTAAACCCCGCATAAATTCTTTTTGAGAGCTTTTCAATGTATTCGTTAAGACTGGCGACATCGTATTTATTATCCTGATCTAAAATCTCATAAGTCAAACGGATTGATTCCAAACGAGCATTTACCGATCTAAGAACGGATTTTACTTGTTTGTTATCAGTCTCATCATGCTCAGTTCCCAGCAAACTTTGCACAAGCAAGAAATTATTCTTTGTACGATGGTGTATCTCTGAAACCAAAACTTCTTTCTCCTGGAGTGCGGTTTTCAGCTTATTACTTTTAAGTTCAATTTCAATATTTCTTGAATTTAATTCTTCATTGACAGACTCCAACTTGCACTTTTTACCCTTGATGGCGAAGTAAGCAAAGACAATGACAAAAGAAAGAACCAGAGTAAAACTGACAATCAAAAGCAACATCGTTTGGAAAGATTTTTCGGCGGCTATAGTTTGTTGGAATTTAAATTCGGATTCTTTTTTTTCTGCAACCAGCTGCTGTTCTCTTTTTGCATATTCATGTTGAGCCTCTAACTGCGCAATTTTTCTTAGTGAGTTTTCATTGGTCAAACTATCTGATAAGGTTTTTTGCCTTACAAAAAGTTGGTATGCCCTACTAGAGTTGCCAAGCTTATTTTCTACATCAGCTAAAACACCCAACGCTCTTGTGAGTGTTGTTGGGAACTTTATTTTCTCTGATATGCGAACCGCTCGTTCTAAATTAAACTTGGCCTTTGTCAGATCACCTAAAGTTGAATATGATAAACCTTTATCAAGGAAAGCATAACTCTTGCCCTCCTCGTCGCCTATTTCGCTATAAAAACTTAATGCCAGTTCGTATTCGCTTATAGCTTGAAGATTTTTATTGAGACCGGTAAGAGCTTGTCCTCGGTTTAAGTGGGCATTACCTATATTTTTTTTTATACCTAATTCCTCGAAAATCCCGGCCGCTTTATCATAGTATTCAATGCTTTTCTCATATTCATGAAGAGAAAGATAAACGTCACCTATATTTTTCAAAGCATTACCTACGCTATTTAGGTTATTAAGTCCACTTTGAATGGTAAGCGCTTTATTATAATAAGTCAGGGCATTGTCATAATCGCCTTGTTTCTTATAAACCATGCCAATGCTATTCAGTACTTTACCAACATACTGACGATTTGAAAACTCTTCAAAGATTTTAAGCGATTGAAAGTATAACTCCAGTGCCTTCGTGTATTTCCCCAAATGTCCATGTATTAATCCCAAGTTATTCAACATCGATGCAATCGAGAATTGGTCTTCAGAAAGTTCAAATTCAGATAACGATTTGTTCCCGTAAAAAATAGCATCCTCAATAGCTCCCTGCAGTCTTGCTACATTTGACAAAATTTTGTAGCCGTAGCCCTTACCATGTGAGAATCCAATTTCTTCGGAATCCAAGATTATTTGCTGCGCAATTTTCTTTGCTTCATCATAATTGCCAAGATTCCGCTGCATATTGGCGATTGGAAGAAGTGATTTTACTGAAGACTCCGGATCATTCAGTGCTAAAGCCAAAGCTCTCGCTTTAGCGCTATATTGTATGGTTAGCAAAGAATCTGAATCCTGATATTGACTAGCCAGCTCCAGAAATAAAGTGATCCTCATGCTGTCATTATTTGCGACGAGCAAGGCCTCTTTTAAAGAATCCGTAACAGCAACGATTTGGCCGTGTAAGTAATTACATGTAAAAAAAAGGAAGAGTAGAATCCCCTTGAAATAATAGCCCTTTAAAATTAACATGGTAGTTAAAGTTAAGACTAAATACAACAATATTGGTTCTTAACAGTTCCTCAGCAATTATCAAGACTCAAAGACTCTTTTCTTTTTAATGCCCAATTTGCGCATCTTAGAATCCAGCGTTGAAGGATTAATATCTAGGATTTCGGCGGCCCCGCCCGCTCCTCTCACTTTGCCGTTAGTAAATTTAAGTGTGTTCAGAATCAATTCTTTTTCAGCTTTTTTATAGGTTTTCATGCCTTCAGAAGGGTAGCTCTTAGTTGAGTCCAATCTGGAAGGGGAATTTCTAGTCATAAGTAATGTTGGTGTTATATCGATTAATTTATTCTTTGATAGTATTACCTCTCGTTCGATAACATGTTGAAGCTCTCTTATATTCCCTGGCCATTCGTACTTCTGCATGGCAGGTATTGAGCTCTTCGAAAACTTTAAATCCGCTTTGCCTATCTTACGTGAAAACCTTTTTAAAAATAGCTCCGCTAATTCCGGAATTTCATCTTTCCTGTGCCGTAATGGAGGGATATTTATCGGAAATACATTCAACCGATAATAAAGGTCCGCTCTGAAATTTCCCAGCCGCACTTCCTTCTCTAAATCTCGATTAGTTGCAGCTATGATCTTAGCGTTTAGCTTTATGGGAGTGGAACCACCTATTCGCAGAATCTCCTTTTCTTGTATAACCCGTAGTAATTTTGGTTGCAGGTCAACGGGTAGTTCACCGATTTCATCTAAAAAAATAATACCGTTGTTGGCCATTTCAAATTTACCGACCACCTTTTTTAACGCCCCTGTAAAACTTCCTTTTTCATGACCAAAGAGTTCGGATTCAATGAGTTGACTGGGCAGGGCTGCACAATTAATTTTGACCATCGGTTTGTTGTTTCCGGATTTACTATGGATTGACCTGGCTACCAACTCTTTACCCGTGCCCGTCTCACCAGAAATCAATACCGAGGTGTCCGTTTTTGATACTACTTTGATTTTTTCCCTTATCGACTCAATGGCAGGACTGTTACCTATGAACCCATCCACATTATGACGTGAGTTTATTTCATCGTGCAAATATTTTTTTTCTTGCTCAGCTTCGTTCTTTAAGAAATACAATTTTTCAAAATTCAAAATATTCTCAACGGCGATAGAAATATGATTCGCCACGGCTTCGAATATTTTAAAGTGGGCAGCGCCAAAGAAATCCTCTTGGCCGGACATCATTATAAAATAACCGAGTTGTTTTCTTTGACTTTTTAAAGGAATGAAAAGAGCGCTTTTCGTAGGTATATAAGTTAATGTTTCCCTTGCGGAATCAAGGGGTAGTCCTGACCACATATCATCTAAACTTAAAATGATGGGTTCGTTCAGATCCATTAACTCTCTGATCTTCTCCGTAACAGGAAAATTATTGAACGAATCCACTAAACTGATAAAATGATCGTCGAGTTCAGGAGAATCCAAATCAAACATCAAAGTTAAATGGGTTTCCTCATCGTTAAGTAAAGCAATGTGAGGTGATCGGTCAAGGTCAAAGAGCCTGCGTAGAGATTTATTGATCCCGGCAAAAAATTCGTATTTCTCCTTGAACCGAACCATCGAGTTGTTGATTTCTAATAGGAATTGTCGTTCTTTTTCTACTCTAGTAAGATTTCCATAGGTGGCCCTGTATTTGGCAATCTCGATGGTAGATTTTAACTCTAGCTCATTAACCGGTTTAATTAAGTAGCCGTAGGGTTTACATTTTCGAGCCTCTTTTACCAGTGAATCATCACTAAAAGATGTTAGAAAAATATAGGGGATTTCATGGTGATTCATAAGCTCACCTATTTTTATACCACTCCTTTCACCTTGGATCGAAATATCGATTATGCCAAAATCAAATTGATTAAATTCAATTTCATTGGTCGCATCCTTGAAAGTCAGACTGATATGTACGTTGGAATATCCAATAGATGCCAGTTTCTTTTTCAGGTCTTGAGCGAGTAAGAACTCATCCTCCAGCACCAATATTTTGAACTCATTATTTTCTTTAGGAGCCATAGCTAAAAATCAATTAAAGTTTTTAGAATCTACGATATTTAAGATTTATTTTTCATATAAACACGATATTTCGTTGTTTTTATATTTTATTCCCTAGCCTGTATTAATTTTAACTATCTAATAATCAATTATTTAAATTTAGTCGGGTTACTTAATTAATATTGGCACCTCTCTTGCAAACAGGTTAACTATATAAATAGCGAAAATCAGATATGTTGGACGAGATAAATATGGTAGCCGGCACACTATTCAAACAAAAAAAGACCGGTATCAGGGCCTATAAGAAAGGGCAAATCCTGCAATCCAAAGGAGATCGTAATTCAAGACTTTTCTTTGTTAAAAAAGGATTAGTGAGGAGTTATGATATCGATAAAAATGGAAAAGTGCACACCTTTATGTTTGCCATTTCCGGTCAAAGCATTTATGATCCAAATTCTTTAAATACAAACAAGCCTTCAGAACTTTTCCTGGATGTAATTGAAGATAGTTTAATTGAGACGATAAATCTGAAATTATTGGACACTTCTTCCATCTCGTCAAAATCGAAGGATGTCATTATTTCAATGCTCAATACCAGCCTGTGTGAATTACAAAACCGGGTAATCAAAATGATGAGCGCTTCGACTTACGAACGTTACGAATTCTTTCTCCAGAAATATCCCGATATAGCCAATAGAATACCACAATGGATGATAGCTTCTTACCTTGGCATTACTCCCGAAGCATTGAGTAATGTAAAGGGAAAGTATTACCGGCAGCTCAGGTCTGCGTAATGTCGTTGGGATGGGCTACCAAAAAAGACAACGTACCAAGATCTTATTAAATTTTCTACTTAACTGGATCATTTTATTTGTAATTTTTGGAATCATTAGAGGTCTCGGTACCGTTGAAAATGGTGCCGTTGAACTCCTGGCCAGTGATAAAATACTTTTGACTTTTTTGTTCGGAGGATTAGTAGGAGTATTGTCCGGTTTAGCACAAATATTCCTGGAAGAAAAATTAGACCGTAATCTGCGTTTTACACAGATCATCTTATTTAAATCACTTTCAATTTTAACACTAAGCATTGTCACACTAATTTGTTCTTTTTTGTACTTTAAAAGCGTACTTAACCGTGACCTACCCCTGGTAGAAGTTCTAACCAGCCCTACGGCTTTATCAATTATTCTCTTTTTGCTTATCGGTGATATTTTTTTAAGCTTCATAAGAAAAGTTGATCAAATGCTTGGGGCAAATACCTTAAACAACCTGATGAGGGGTAAATACTATCGTCCAAGAAAAGAAGAACGTATTTTTATGTTCCTGGATCTCAAGGGATCTACAACGATTGCTGAGCAACTTGGGTTTGAGAAGTATAGCTTCTTCATTCAAGATTGCCTTAGCGATTTGAGTGTGGTCATGGACTATGAAGCCGAAATTTATCAATATGTAGGTGACGAGGCCGTTTTGACCTGGAAAACAGAACCCGGATTAAAAGATCAGAATTGTCTGCATGCTTTCTTTTCCTTCCGCGATCTACTCAAGGAAAAGCGTGATTATTACCTAAACAAGTACGAAACGTCACCGACATTTAAGGCCGGTATGCACATTGGTCTGGTGATGGTAACAGAAGTAGGCAGGTTCAAAAAAGAAATCGCGTATCACGGGGATACGATTAATACTGCGGCACGTATTCAAGGTCAATGCAATAACCTGAATACCGACTTCATCGTCTCTGAACGGTTAAAAAATAGGGTGGATATTAGGGGAGTTCTATATCAATCTCTCGGATCGATCCAGCTTCGAGGCAAAGAAAAAGAAACGGGGCTATATTCAGCGGATCTTGCCCACTAGTTCTTTGTAAAGTTTAACTCTATGGCCTCTTATTAATAGTTTGTTAATCTATCTTAATGCATTCGCCGTATTTTCTTGAGAAATTACTTTGACAATTAGAAGTAGTTTGGCTCTGGGATTATGAAAATGAATAAGGATCAAATCAAAAAGAATATTGAAGATATCCGAAATCTACTAGCACAACTTTACAAGGAGGAAGCCATGCGTCATGTGCAAATAGAACAGGTTCATCCACTTTTCAGAAGAAGCTCAGCGAACTTAATACATTATGAAAGGTTAAGACAGCTAGACCTGAGCGGACTTCAAAAAAAACTGGGAGACTTAGGCCTTAATCGTCTTGCACAATCCGAGGCCCACCTTGTGGCAAGTCTTCAGAGTAGCCGTGATATTCTTAAGGCGTTAATACAAGATGTTTCCAAGGATGCTGCTCATCAACGTATATCTATTAAAAGATCACGAAAAACGCTGAACAGCATTACCCTGAAGCTCTTAGGGTACCGTTCAAAAGGACGTAGGGTAAGAATAATGGTAACTCTCCCTAGTGAAGCAGCCGAGAATTACCAGCTGGTGGCTAATTTGGTTTCGGCAGGTATGAACAACGCCCGTATTAATTGTGCACATGACAATCAAGAAGTATGGGGAAAGATGATTGACAACGTGCAAAGAGCTAAGCAAAAATTAAGAAAAGAATGTAAGATCTCTATGGATCTTGCAGGCCCTAAAATTCGTACCGGTCCCATTGAACCCGGACCACAAGTCCAAAGGTTTAGACCTGATAAAACCAAGTTTGGCCACATTTCAAAACCAGTTCAAATTGTTTTCATTCCGCACGATTACCCCACGCTCTTCGAAGGAATAAGCGTTGATGAAACATTTTTGAAAACGCTCGAAATAGATGATATAATCGTTTTGAAAGATGCGCGTGGTAAGAAAAGATTTCTAAACGTAATCGAAATAAGTCCATTGAAAGTGGTCACTCAATCCCTTGAAACATGCTATATACAAAAAGGTACCAAACTAAAATGCAAGAAAAATGGTGAGATGACCAGTGTAAAATATGTTCCATGGATTGAGCAACCCATATTACTAAATACTGGTGACCTTTTAAAAATAACTAAATCAACAGGTGCCGGGCGCCCTGCTAAGTACAATGAAAATGGAAAGCTAGTAGAGGACGCCTATATATCATGTACATCCTCCGAGATATTCCAGTATGTCCGTGTCGGAGAAAAAATTATGTTCGACGATGGCAAAATTACGGGCCATATCATAGAAGTCCATCGTGACTTTTTTAAAGTAAAGGTAGTTCATACCAAATCAATTAATACCTCTCTAAAATCTGACAAAGGAATTAACTTACCTGACACCGATCATCAAATAAGCGGTCTAACTCAAGCAGATATTGATAATCTACCATTTATTGTCAACCATGCGGATGTGATCAATTTCTCATTTGTAAATTCAAGCCAAGATGTTCGACAACTACTAAGTGAGTTAAAAAAAGTACAGATCCCATTGAAGATTGGAGTCATCCTTAAAATTGAAACACAAAAAGCTTTTGATGATTTAAGCTCCATTTTGCTGGAAGCTATGAAACACTACCCCATTGGCGTAATGGTTGCCCGTGGGGACCTGGCCATTGAAACAGGCTGGGGAAATATCGCGAGAATTCAACATGAGATCTTAAGGATATGCCACGCCGCGCACGTTCCGGTAGTCTGGGCTACACAAGTATTAGAAACCTTAGCCAAGAAGGGGATTCCTTCGAGATCAGAAATTACAGATGTTGCCACTTCCTTAAATGCCGAATGTGTAATGTTAAATAAAGGTCCCTATATTATTCAGGCGGTTAACCTGTTAGACTATATTTTAAAAAGCTTAAATAAATACCGGGAAAAGAATCAGGATTTTTATCCCGCAATTCAAAAAAGAAAACGAGTTGCCAAAAATACGGCGGTCATTGAATAACCAAAAAAAGAAGAGCATTATGAATATTTTGATTACAGGTGGACATTCAGGAATAGGTCTTGAGTTGACTAAAAAAATTCTGGAAAAAGGACATCAAGTAGGACTTATTGTTAGAAGTGAAGCCAGGAAATCCGATGCCGAAAAACAATTCCCGGGACAATACCCTGATATTTTCATTGGCGACCTCAGTGATCGAGGCCAAATTAAATCCGTTGCCGACAAGATTATAAAAAAATGGAGCAGCATAGATGGCATATTTAATAATGCTGGTGTTTTATTAGATAAGTTGTACTTCTCGGACTATGGAAACGAAATGCAACTGGAAGTTAATGCCATAAGTCCTTACCTGCTTACCAAAGAGCTCAAACCTCTATTAGACAAAGCTGAAAAACCGTTTGTGGTGAATACAGCTACCGCAGGATTAAACCAGGAAAAATCTATTGATATTCCGACTTTAAAGAGGCCACAGAAATTCACTAAGCTTTTTGGCTCATATCTAACCTCGAAATTAATGTTAGTGCTTCTAATGAATCATTTAAGCACTCAATGGCAAAATGTTCGTTTTGTGCACGTTGATCCGGGGGCCATTAAAACCAAAATGACCGCGGGTGAGGGCATGCCTCTTTGGTTAAAACCGATAAGAAATTTATTTTTCAGAACTCCCGAAGAAGGAGCAAAACACTTGTATAATGCCGGTTTTGGAGACTACTTTGACTTAAGTGGCCTGTATATTAGCAAAGGAAAAATACAAAAAATTCAGGTGGAAGTGGATGACACACATATTGAGGAGTTATTAGTTTGAAAGACTAAAACAAACATAATGTGACCGATGACTTTCCGCTTTAAAAAATGTGTGTTGCGAACCTATATAGAAATATCTTTTTTATTTATTCCAAGCTTTCTGATCCTAGACTCCAAGGTAGAAGGATTAATGGCAAGAATTTCTGCAGCACCGTCTTTACCTCTGATCCGTCCCTTAGTTTTTCTAAGCGCCTTTTTGATATAAAACTTTTCCATCTCCACTAAAGTCTTTAACTCAGCATTTTCCATCTTTTTTTCTTTAGTGAAATCGCCTTTGGGGTTCAGCGAAATGTCGATTACATTGTCTTTTGATAAGATCATTTCTTTTTCAATGACGTGCTGAAGTTGTCGGACATTTCCGGGCCAATCATGTGAAATTAACTTTTTCATGCTTCGTGCTGACAGGGACATATCTTGCCTACCTAGCTTTTTTTCATACATCCTAAGAAAATACTCCGAAAGAATCGGAATATCTTCACTCCTTTCCCGCAATGGCGGTAACACCAGGGAGATTACACTTAATCTATAATATAGATCCTCTCGAAACCTTCCTTCTGCCACTTCTTGAGGTAAATTTCTATTAGTTGCTGCGACTATTTTAACATTAAGTTTGATAATCTCACTACTACCGAGTCTTGTAAGTTCTTTTTCTTGGATTACCCTCAGCAACTTAGACTGCAAGTCAAATGGAAGGTCTCCAATTTCATCAAGAAAAATAATCCCATTATTTGCTAATTCGAATTTACCGATGACTCTTCTGTCAGCACCCGTAAAGCTCCCTTTTTCGTGACCGAATAATTCTGACTCAAATAATTGTGGTGAAAGGGTGGTACAATTCACTCTGATCATGGGGCTATCAGGACTGCCATAATACCTATAAATCGCTTCAGCAACGAGTTCTTTACCTGTTCCTGTTTCTCCCAGAATGAGCGTTGTCGTATCTATTTGGGCGACTGTTTTGATTTGCTCCTTAAGGATTAACATCTGTTTACTACTGCCAACAAAAAAATTATTGACGCTTCTATTTTTTCTCCCCCCGCTTTCCTTTTGACGTGATGTTTCATCTTTCAAGCCAGCATTTTTTTTTAATAAGCGCTTACTATTAACAACGACACTGTTATTACCAAGTGTCGCAGTTAAATCATGATCCCTGTTATGTAGTATACTCTTCATCATTTCATATCATCCCATTATTTCTTGAGTAATGTGATTAATCGGAAATCCGCACTCAATTTTTGCTTATTCATACATACCCTATCCTTCTATTTCCTCTTTGAAGTCTAAGATGATCAACAAGTACTGAATACCGACTTTCCAAAATCGTCATTTAGTTTACAAACTAATCCTTTACGAGTTAGGTGGTAACGGAAGTTAAGGTGTAACGAGAGTAACTTTAGTAGTGTCTTTTGAACACTTTTTTAATATTAGAGGTATTTGATTACCGAAAAATCTTGCCAAAAGATACTTAACCAGTGTATATAAAGACTTATAATTTTAGGGCTTGAAATTCACTGTAACGGTACCTATAGTATGATCTGAATAACTCAAATGACGGTTAAGTTTCTAAATCGTTAAAGTACTCAGACGGATTTCTGCCAAATCGTCGTTCGTAGAACGCGCGAAACTTCGTGACATTTCTAATCCCGACGCTGTAGGCTACCGCAGTCAAATTTCCATAACGACCATTTTCAAGTAAATCTCGGGCTTTTTGCATCACAATTTCCTGTTGAAACTGTTTGGGTGAAAGGCCGGTAAGAGCTTTTACCTTTCTACTAAACTGGGAATAACTCAAGAAAAACCTATCCGCAAGTATCTCCAAGGAGAAATCCTCATTTTCTAATTCTCCGGTAATAATTTGTGTTAATTCACTTACAAATTCTTTTCCTTTATCCGTTAATTTAAAGGGGAACCCATCCGCCATTATCTCCGGATTCAATTGTTTATCTTCTCGAATCATTTGGAGCTTCAAAGCATTTCTCGATAAGATGTTTTTGATTCTTGTGATGAGCTCGCTGGATGAAAAAGGTTTTAATAAATAATCATCAACCCCCTCGTTTAACGCATGTAGCTTATTTGTTTCATCTGCCAGGGCAGTAAGTATGATGAAGGGAAGGTGTGAAAGTTGTTTATGTTCCCTTACCCTTTTTAATAATGTAAATCCGTCCATTTCAGGCATCATAACATCTGAAATTACCAAATCAACAGAATACTTACTTAAATGATCCAAAGCTTGCTTTCCGTTGCTCGCAATAGAAATATTAAAAGAGGGTTCCAATATTCCCTGGATAAACTGTGACATTTCAAATTGATCCTCCACAATTAGAACGTGAGCCTCTTTTTTACCAGACAGGTCGTTTTCTATTTCTATTTCCGGATCTTCTATTGGCTCATCATTGTAAAAGACGGTATCTGTTTTTTGTACCTCCACAAAAGGTATTGAAAGTTCAAAATTAGAACCTTTACGTACTCCGCTAGTCACCTCAAGCATACCGTTCATTAAGCGGGCATACTCTTTTGCCACGGCTAGTCCAATACCGGTTCCGCCCTGAATAGGGGCGTCGGGTTGTTTACTCTGAAAATAACGATCAAAAATAAACGGTAGGTCATCTTTCGAGATTCCCGCACCGGTATCCGTTACCGTCAGGGATAGTAAACCGTTCTGCCTACAACCAATTAACCTCACCTGACCTTTGGAAGGTGTATATTTCAGTGCATTTGAGATAAGATTATTGACTATCCTTTCAAGTTTATTTCGGTCTAAGGAAAGAACTACATTCGGAAGCTCTGTTAAATTTATTGCATAATCTATCTGAAGCTGATCTGCCAAAGAATGAAATCCTTTAAATATTTTCATCAAGAGGCTATGAATTTCAACCTGTTCATTCTGAACATCGATTTTATCAGAATCCAGTTTAGATAAATCTAATATGTCGTTCACCAACAACCTTAATTTTTCCGTATTTTTCAGGCTTGCGCGCAAGTCTCGCTGATCCGTTGAAGATAAACGTCCGACATTTCTTTCGTAGTAGTTTTTCAAGGGACCTTTTATTAGTGTAAGCGGAGTTCGTAGCTCGTGTGAAATATTGGCAAAAAATCGGGTTTTAGCTTGATCCATAAGTTCCAATTCATAGTTTTTGTGCTGGATCTCTTCCTTTTGTAGCTGCAACTTCTGGTTGGACTTTGATTTACTTTTATAAAATTTGTAGAGTACGAATAGAATAATCAATAAAAGTATTATTCCGACTATAAAACCGATTTGAGTATTTCTCTGCGTCTGTATCCTCTGATCAAGCATTAGTCTCTCTTTTTCATTTGAAAATTGTATTGAATCTTTTTCTATTTCAAAGGTGCGATTAGCTTCCAACATTACGATCTTCCTCGTTTGTTCTTCATTAAAAATAGAATCAGACGCTTCTTTATGTATTAAATGGGCTTCATAGGCTGTTTTATAATCTCCCAACTGATCAGCAGCCTTATGCAAGATTTCAGAGGCGGAGAAAATAAGTTCAAGATTACTAATCTCCTGGGCTATGGCTAAAGAGGTTTTGGCGTAATTTAATGACCTGGTATATTGACCATCTTCAAAATTTATGTCTGAAAGTCCAAGTAGGGCGTGGCATTCAATTGCCTTACTGCCCAGGTTTTCTGATATTAGCAATGCACGCTCATGAAAAAGTCTTGCAGAATCATATCGCTTCTTACTTAAATATAAGTCGCCAATATCCAAATTAGAGCTTGCTAAGCCCATTACATCGTCTAAATCTTGATGAAGAGATATAGATTTTAAGTGATATTCTAAAGCTATAGCGTAATCACCTTGAGCTTTATATACCAACCCTAAATTTCCATAGGCGTTTGCCAAATCCGGCTTATCTCCGATGGAGTCTGAAATATGAAAAGACTTTTTATGATAGGTAATGGCTTTTTCATAATCACTGAGTTTAAAATAAATTAGACCTATATTACCGTAGGACTGTGCCGTTTGTTTGGCACGCCCTCTTTCTTTTTCAACCGAAAGGGAATTTTCATGATATTCGAGAGCCTTCGAATAGTCGCCTAGTGAATAGTAAATATTTCCGATATTATTGTAAAAAGCGGCTTCGTCGGATAATGAATTATGGTCTTTAGCCATGGCCAACCCTTGTTCATATTTCTGTAGCGCTTGAAAATAATCACCTTTTACCCAATAATTTGATCCTATTGCGTTATAGGCCATAATTTGGACTTCAACCAAATTCAGGGTTTTTGCTAGTTCCAATGCCTGATTACCATACATAACACCTGTATCTGTTGATATGCCGAGGTGCTTGAAACTAAGTCTGCGTAAGATTTTTGCCCTTAAGGTGTCGGAAATATCCTTTTTTAGCTCTAGTCTTAGACTGTCGAGCTCTTTCATCTGTGCGAAAGCGGTGAACGTAGAAACGGTGATCAGAACAATAAATAGATGGCGCATGGTAAAGGTTTATGTAAAAACCAGTATAAAGTACTCAAACCACATGGAAATCTATTTATATCACTGCATATAAATTTGTTTATTGTTTTAAGCTCCCGAATTGGAAGGGTATTTCAGTTCTATTTTTAAATCCTAAGCTCTTTTTCCGGAGCTCAAGGTGTATATGACGCTATTTTCGATAGTTATTTTAATCTGAGTCTACTATGGGCCAAGGAAAACTAAAAGGACGTAGGGATAATTAACCGTCTACAAAACGAGTGAAAATAGCCTATGTAAAGATAGCTAACAGTCGACTTATTTTAATTCACCGATACTAGGTATCTGTGCAGCTATCTGTACTTTAATTAAATCTGCAAAATAGTTTTCAAGTTGAAAAAACTGCGCTGCTATTTTAATATTTACCGATTTCTTGAGCTTCGAAAAATACTTTATGACTAGTTTATTGAAATCCTTGTCAATTTTAATATAACGGTTAAACATTTCATCTACTTTGTTGTCCGATAAGTCGAAATAGTTTTTAGCATAATCATTGATTAATTCAATATGCCGCTTTCCTATTTGTTTTCTTTGCTCCTCATATTCTTCATAAAGTGGCCAAAAAATATCAGCTTGTGGTTTTTCAAGCTTTATAATTTTTTGGCCACTTTATGAAGAATATGAGGAGCAAAGAAAACAAATAGGAAAGCGGCATATTGAATTAATCAATGATTATGCTAAAAACTATTTCGACTTATCGGACAACAA
>JBCCOE010000049.1:0-31841 GCA_039025475.1 Bacteroidota bacterium
CTTGAAAATAAAAAAATAGCACAGTATAAACCTATCGTCTTTTTCATTTTTGCTATGGTCAAGTGTGGTTATTAAAAAGATTGAATTAAAATATAAACCCAACTCTTACGTAGAAAGCAGAGTCCTCCTCGTCATTAAAAGCAATTTCTGTTGACAGGACGATTTGTCCTAAAAATGGTGATATCCACAATCCACCACCATAACCTCTGTGCCATGTACTGATAGAGTCGTCCCTGAATTCTATATCTTCCTGATCCGTCCATACCCTCCCAAGGTCAAAAAGACCATGAATACCCATCGCTACTGGAAATACAGGTGTTCTTAAATCTGCAAGTTTTACCCGAAGTTCTGTATTAGAAAACACTTTTTCATCTCCGGTGAACCTCGCCTTCGCAAAGCCCCTGACAAAATTAACACCGCCCAGCCGTTGTGCTTGGAAAAATTCAAAATCACCAAAGTTAACGCCTCCTCCCAGCCTCTGGGCCAGAACTACTTTAAACTGCCCCGATTTAGCAAGTGTAATAAACGTGGAGATATCACTTTCTATAGCTTGATAGTTATTTTCCTCATCGCCGAGCTGATTTATGGCTTTTGCAGAAACATTCCATCTTAACCCCCTACTCGGGTAGCCTTTTAAATTCGTATTGTCCAACGAGTAGCTAATACTCGGCCCAACGTACCATCTGGCGTTATCAAATAAAGATAACTCATCGTCGGAGAGACCTATTTCATCTTCATACTGTGTAATAAATCGGTTAGGTTCCTCATCATTAAGGCCAGTAGTCAAATCAACTCTTCTGAAGAAGCCGCCGATCTCAAATCGGTGAATTTTGTTTATTTCCCTGACAATACTTGGTCCAAAAACCCACTGTGTATATCGGGCGTTGTAGAACTGTCGGTCATTATCAATGAGGTCATCAATTTCCCTTGATTTGTTGCCAAACCCATAGAAGAAATCACCATAACTAGGTTCTAAAACGTCCAGGTTTATCTGGGCATTCCATTTGCCCAAGACCTGAGCAAAGGTACCTCTGTACCGGAACTCATATGAACCCGACCTTGGCGCTAACGAAATGGTAGCGGTATGTTTCATGGCAAAAGGTGTTTTTCTAAAGCCATGATTCATAATCGTAAAGCCCCCTCCAAAATAAATGCCGTCATCGGGGTTAAAGCCGAAGGCAAGAGCAGGTGAAAGCACGTCGTATTTAAAAGCCTTACGATTATACTGATTGATGTTTTCTTCGGTGTCGGAAGTTCTGATTTTTAATTCTTTACCGCTGTCAACTACGGTTCCATGTTCCGTATCGTAAAGAACATTGCGTTTTCTAATACCCTTTACTTTTGAAACATCCGATATTTTATCCTTTCCCTTCCCTCCTATTATTCTAATTTTTATACCCTTATTTACTTCTCCTGAAAGGTTAAAGCGATCATCATCCCCAAGGCCAAATAGCCTTATCTCGCGCGTCTCAGAAGAATTAAACACCCTGGTATAAGATTTAAATTTTATATCTCCCGATTTTTCTTTTATGCGAAATACAGTTACCTCAGTTTGCTCATCATTTAACCTTTTAACTTCAAAAAGTTCGGCCTTGTCACTACCTACAATGTCCACCTTTTCAGCTAAAAAGGCATAGTAATGGTTGGCATATTTGACTAAGTCATCCCTTCTCCTTTTGAGTTTCTCCTCGATCACAAGACCATTTATACTGTAAATCTCTTCCGGCCATTTTCGTATAGCTTTTTCAATTACTTCGTCTGTTACAGCGGTTTGAATTTCTTTGGCCATTTTGACCCATTCCTCTTTGGTTTTTTGAATCAGAAATGTTCTATCAAAGAATCTGGCATTAAATTCTAAGCCCTCGACATCTCTAATTTCATCATGAAAACCCTGGAACTTGGGAATCCCCCACTTATGGCTTGCAAACTTTATTAAGTTCCCGTCGGACCAGAAAAAGGCCTGGTCCCTGTCGCGGGGTATGGGCCGGTATAATTTCTTATCGTCCTCTATGTCATATTTCGCCCATCGCCATTGATCTTCATGACGATCCCAGTCTCCAATGAAGATGTCGAACAATCGCGATCTGAGCACATGATCCTCATCAATAATGTGCTTATCATTTTTTTGAAGCTTTTCGATAAGATCGAACGTACTTATAATATCGTCCGGATTTCCAAAGAAGTCGCTATCCTTCCATTCATCGCCCGCCGGTCGTTCTTCAAATAAATACAAGCCGTCACCAAAATCCTCCCGGTACTTTCCGAGACGAGGGTCATTCGGTAAATACACCAACTCAGGGTTCGTATGATACACTCCGGCTGCCTCAGCCATGTCGGGAATGACGAAAGCACCATAAGGATGAGAAGCTGAAACCTGATCCGAAACCAGGCCACCGACTACCGTACCCCTTAGCGCTTCTGGAACGGCTTTATCGGGAAATTTTTCAATAGATCTTAATCCATATTGTTTTCCTGTGCTGTCTTCAAGGCGTAGTGATTTTGTTTGCAACCCACCGCCTTTCTTTAAAATTTTTAATCCTCCTTTTTCTTTACGGATATCAAAAACCCTAACATCCCTCATTTCCGTGCCCCATTCCTTTCGATAATTATTACCAAGCATTCCCGGTTTTTTCTGTTTCTTCTCCAGTTTGGTGGTGGCCACAGCATTTTTATATTGTCCTTCGTAGTTGATATCTGCATAAAACTTATCTAAATCTTCGACCGCAGGACTGTATATATGGTTAAATAACTTTTTACGATACACACGGGTAGGGTTTTTTAAAGAGCTATCCCAGAATTCAACATATACATCTCCGTTTTTATAAAATTTAAGACTACCAAAACCTTCAGTACCCTGTGCAAAAGATTCTCCCTGATCTTTGGCTACCTTCACGCGATCATGCAAAGCCCCTGAGGTAAGATAATTCACATTCTCATACTCGAAGTGTTGTGAAGCCGATTCATGACTCGACAAGTAGATTAAATTCGAGTGAGTGGAAAATAATTTTTTTAGATAACTTCTGATGGCCCGGTAATTAAAGTCATTGAGGTCCTGAGGTCCTCCAACTTTCGATTTATACCAAGCATATATGGAGCCTAAAACCGGTGGGAAAAAATGATATTTTGGATGTAGGTACCCACCTCTTTTACCATTACTAAAAATAGGATGGTAGCCTACTACAATCACCTTTTTACGCTCATTTCGTCGTATAGCGTCTTCCAGCGCAATAATGTAGCTCAAATTATCCTCCATTCCACAATCAGTAGGATCCGGTTTTTCATAAGGGTGTAGAAACCATTGCGTATCTATGAATAGAGCGACAATTCCCGGACTTATTTCTACTTCAACAGGCCCTGCACAACCATTAGCAGGAAATACGTTGACCGAATCAGTCAGTGCACCTTGTAGGTATGACTGGAAATTCAGTATGCTGCTGTAGCCAGATGCCCTTCCACCCGCCCATTCGTTCAGTCCGGGAAGAATATAAGTTTCTCCCTGAAAATTGTTGATAAGATTAACATCAGCCTCCAGCGTCTTTTGGGCCTGCCGCCATTCTTTACCCGCTGTGCTATCAGGTACCCCTTTGTTTGGAGATATGTTACCTAAAATTAACAAAGCATCTGCGTTAGAAAGTTGACGATTAAGCTCTTTAAACCCCTTCGTAGTATTTGTTTTATGATGTGAACCACTGTAAAACAGTATTGAGTAATCTACATCGGACTCATCATCGGAGGTGACCTTTACTTCGTAAGGTTTGTAGGAAACGCATGAACTGATTAAGCCAAATAGTATGATTAAAGAACCTTTGAATAGTTTATGTCTAATCGGATAGAAGCACATAGAATTTGTATAATTTAATCCTTAAGTTCAGTATCTACTTTTTGATTGTCATTAATAGTTCTTAAGAAGTATCATTCAGAGAGGAATAATATGGTGTAACACTGCTTTCCATTTTTAGTATGAGTTTTAAATTTTTGATCGGTCTGATCAGCCTTCGACTATGCAGAAAGAAATAATTTAGCGCTATTCAAAACACTTATTTCATTTTTCAAAGAATTAAGTTTTTGTGGCGCTGGGCTTCAGCGATCAGTCTGTAATTTCCGTGTAGACTGTACTAACTGTATCGAAACTGTCCAAAAAAACACACCTCTGGTTCCCCTAAGATCATATTCGATCTCAACTAAAGATTATTTCTTAATCCAGATTAATGAATCTTTATCCTACTTCTACATACTTAGTAGTAAAGAATATTGATAGAACAAAAAAGAGATGATTTCTGAACAAAGGATGCGAATCGTGCTGCAAGGAGCTATAGCTTTTATATTTGTTATGGCAGCGCTAGCCTGTCTATCTGGTGGAATGACACCTGAATTGGAAAGGCTTGGATATCCTAAGTATTTTTCTTTCATTCTGGGTCCAGCTTACCTTTTAGGAGTCGTTTCCATTTATCAACAACGATATCCGTTCTTACAAGAGTGGGCCATCGGAGCTATAGCTGTAAATCTTATAGGTGCTTCAGCCTCTCACATTTTAGCTGGTGACTCTATTGTAAAGGCATTACCTAGCTTTATTATTCAGGCTCTTTTTATCTGGTTTTATATCTTACGCTTAAAGGAGAAAAATAAAGAGACTACAAAGGTTGAAACTCAGGGTTAAGAGCAAAATCGTATAAATATCTGAAGAAATAGCGTTATGGGAATATTATCTAAATCATCAGGGATACTCAGACGTTCTCGTTTCATTGTACTTTTTATTTTCTTAGGAACTTATGGCACTTTTGCCAATTCTTTTGAACCAGCCAGACAAATTTATTATTCCACGATAAGCAGTTGGGAGGACTTCCTGGTTTTTGCCGACGAACTGGAAGTTGTTCTCGAGGAAAAATCTTTATTTCCAAAGCACTTTGTATGGAGCTTATGGTTACAAACAGCATTGGCCAGTGAAAGCGAGCCTTTTGAGGCTCTTGTGCAGAAACATTTATTGGAATTAGGGCTGTCCAAAGAAGAAATTCAGGTGCTTTACAGACTGGATCCCCGTGAACTCACGGAGGCTGAACTAGCTGCTTTCATTTTTGCGCAGCGTGGAGGGGTATTACCCGTTAAAATAAATGCTAATGACATCTGGCTGCTGAGACAGCATTACGACGAAAGGGAAATTGTCAACATTATGCTACTTACCTCTTATGCCGCAACCTTTAATATGTTATTTGGAACAGGTTTTGTAAATGAATCGGAGCTAAATCCTAAAAAAACCGTGGTCGGGATTGAGCCCCAACTCTTTTCATTAAGTCAGATTAAGCAAGAAAATTCCAGTCGTTTTGAACGCCGACAGTTTTTTGAATCCCCGATTTTAGCAGCGGGTCTTACGAAACCTTTTCTTGGTATGGACTGGGTAGTTTTTAATGAGCATAAATTTTCAGTCCGTGAAAGCTGGGAGTTCTTCACTATTGGACAGGTGGCCTCCGATTGCAAACACTGCCAGGCGCATGGCGCTTTAGGTATGCATTATCTTGGAAACGACCGTAAACGTATTCAACAAGTGTACTTGTTTAATGAAGATTCCGTTTTTACCGACAAGGAACTAGCCGGTTTCGAGTTCATGAAACATGCGTTACAATTACCCAGTAAAGTGACCCCAAAACATATTCAGGCGCTGAGAGAACACTACTCGGAAACAGAAATCCATCACCTTTTGGGTGTAGCGGTGGTAACGGCTTGGTTGTCTAACTACATGCAGATTACCGCGGTGGTAACAGATGAAGAAAGTGTGGAATTTGCAAGAGAGGTAATTGGTCCGCTAGGATGGCACATTGGTCGCCACGTGGGTTGGCCAGAAGAACAGCGACCTATGCATCCTAAAACGCTATTTCGCTTAACCTGGAACGGTACGATCATAGACAAGAACCAGATGTTTTATAGTCATGCATTTACGCCGGTTCTTATATCCTACTGGGGTGGAAAAATCATACCTATCGTATTTCTAATCCTTTTTGAGATAATCACTGGAATTATCTTTTTAAAGAAAACATCTAAAGTTTTACCCGAAAAATTAAATAAAGCTACCAAACAAGGAACCATTTGAGATCACACTTAAAACATCACGTTTCCCTGTGACGAAACTATCTCCTTAGTTAAGAAAGAAAATTTTCTGTTAGTCGGAAACTAAGGTGACTTGAGAAATCAAATCTGAATACTTTTTTGGGATAACATAAATTTCACCAGACGCATGTATTACTGATTTTAGCAAAAGTCAAGTGGTCAACGACAAGGTGATTAACGTTTCTTATTCTAACGACACAGATATTCTTCGAACGATAAAAAATAAAATCCCAGATTTTATAAAAAAAGTAAAGCAAAGCTTCACCACAATTTATTCTCAATTGGTTTCAAGTATTTCATAATTCACTAGCTCTTATTATAATTTACCTGTCAGATTCCTTAGAATCTTCTGGTAAAAAATACCGCTACAAATAGGTTCCAAGGACTACCGAACAACGATCTTGAATTAATTTAAGTCTTATGATTTCTTAAGTCGCTAATTTTAAAAAACCTATAAATTAAGAGTTAGACTTAAAAAGGTTATTTAATGATTGAAAAGCTTAGGGCATACCTCGAAAGACATATTACTGTAGATGACGTCTTCTGGAGCGAACTGGTGAAAACAGCTGAACAAATAATAGTTAAGAAAAAGGAGGTCTTAATTCCGTTAAACAGTAATTTCAATCACTTGTATATAGTTACATCCGGCAGCTTCGAAACCGCCCTTATCACCTCAGATGGTGAGTCTAAAACCGTGTGGTTTCATATGGAAGATTTATTTGAAGTAGTTGTGAGTATGGACAGTTTCTTTTTGGATGAAAGAACCAAATACGAAATTTCAGCGCTTGAGAATTCTGTCGTTTACAAAATCAAAAAAGAAGCAATAGATTCTTGGCTTCTTAAGTACGCTTCCTTCAATACGTTTTACAGGGAGGATGTAGTTTCAGCCTTCATTAAACTCAATGAGATCAGAAATCATATGGTTAGTCATACGCCACCCGAGTTCCTCACCTATTTAAAACAGTACTATCCGAAAATATTTGAAAGAATTCCGGAAAATCGGATTGCTCAATTTATTGGTATTACACCAGAGTGGTACTCCAAACTAAAATCAAAAATGCTTTCCTGAGTAAAATGAAACAATTTGATTACTTGTATTGGGTAACCAATAATATACAATGAGTCCCACTCCAAATATGAAGAATACGGAACTAAGTAGTAGTTGGTCTTTTAAGTTATTACCATGGAAATAGGAATAGACAGCTTCGCAGGAGCGAGGTTAGATAAAAATACTCGCGAGTATATTGACCCGGCAAAGGATATGAATCAGCTATTGGAAAGAATAGCCTTTGCGGATGAAATGAAATTAGATAGCTTTTTTATCGGGGAGCATTATCAAAAGGAGTTTCTCGACTCAGCTCATGCCGTGATACTAGGCGCTGCTGCAGCAATAACGAAGAATATTAGACTGGGCAGTGGTGTAACCGTATTAAGTTCCTCAGATCCCGTTAGAGTTTTTCAGAATTTTGCAACCCTTGACCTAATATCAGGAGGACGGGCTGAAATTGTAGCAGGACGTGGTTCATTCACGGATTCTTTCCCTCTTTTTGGCTTTGATTTACGGGACTACGGCGACCTATTCGAGGAAAAACTTGAACTTTTGCTTAAAATTCGTGAAAGTGAATTTGTAAACTGGAGTGGTAAATTTCGCTCTCCTTTAAATAACCAACCGGTTTACCCCAGACCCGTTCAAAAAGAGCTTCCCATCTATCGCGGAGTTGGAGGAACCACATCTTCATTTATAAAAGCAGGAGTACAAGGGCTACCATTAGTGGTTGCTGTAATTGGTGGTGAAACCGAACGATTTAGACCACTGGTAGATCTCTACAAGCAAGCTTATGAAGATGCAGGACATGCTAAGGAGAAAATGAAAATCGTACTACATTCCCTGGGTTTTGTAAGCGCAAATGATCAAGAGGCAAAAGATGCTTATTTCCCTGGTTACGCACAAATGTTTGATCATGTAGGTGAACAACGCGGCTGGCCTAAAGTGACACGTGCGGGATATGATGCCCAAACAAGTGATTCAGGAGCATTGGTTGTGGGGGATCCCACGAGTGTGGCCGACAAAATCTTACGCCACAGTAAGGCTTTGGGAGGTATTGACCGGTTCACGTTTAACATGGATAACCCTATGTTAAGCCATAAAGACTTTTTGAATTGCATTAAGCTTATAGGTGAGGAAGTGATACCACGAATAAAAGACCGGCAATTATAGTTTTTTATATCTATGAAGAAGATTAAAGTCCGTAAAGGCGAGGTAATACAGCGTATAGGCGGCAGGAACACCTACGTATACCTTGTGAAGTCCGGGTTGCTTCGCAGCTATTCTGTGGACTCAAATGGAAAGGAAAACATCTTTATGTTTGCGCCGGAAGGCTGGGTCATTGCTGATACCCATCCAGAGGATAAACCGTCCACCATATTCATTGATGCCATAGAAGACTCAACGGTCATTGCCTACATGAAAAACGTAGAAGAGGAAAAGAAAAATGTAGATAAATTATTAAAGAGGCTACCAGTATTACAAGATCGAATTATCAGACTTCTTTCCACAAGCGCAATCGAGCGCTATGAACATTTTGTTAAGACCCATCCTGATCTTTTACAAAGGGTGCCACAAAAAATGATCGCTTCGTACCTGGGAATTAATCCTGAAACTTTAAGTGCAGCCAAAAAACAACAATTTGAGCGGCTGAAGAAAAAGAAATAAGACTCATCAAAAAAACCTTTCTTATGAATTCATAATCCAAATATGGTTTCTTTATTCGACTATTGTAAGGGTGCATTTCAAATTGTCGCGGTTCCAATCAGATGGGATATTTAACTCAATTTACATTATATGTCAAAACAAGAATTGTAGATTGGGCGCAAAACATTCTTTTTAAGTCATTCCGGAATGAAATGGAGGAATCTTTGCCATTCAGAAAGTAACCGCCGGATTTTCCAAAGGGCAAAGATGTATTCACTCCGTTACATGACTTATTAAGTAAAAGGCAATCGCGACAATTTGAAATACACCCCTATTGAAAAGAAAATAATTCATATGGATCAGGAAATCTTAGTGTTTGGGGCCTCAAATAGCCAGGAGTCAATTAATAGTCGCTTTGCTCAATTCACCGCAAAAAAGCTCAGCCAAGTAAAGTTAAATATAGTTCGACTCAATGATTTTGAACTACCCATCTACTCCGTTGATCTCGAAAATGAATCAGGTATTCCTGAAAATGCCACGAAGTTCTTTGATCTGATAAAAAAAGCAGACGGTATTGTAGCGTCGTTTGCAGAACATAATGGCTTATATACAAGCGCCTTCAAAAATCTTTGGGATTGGATGTCAAGAATACCCATGGAAAAGAAGTTTAATGTATGGCAAAACAAACCCATACTGTTGCTTTCAGCCAGTCCAAGCTCAAGACGTGAAAATAACGTGGTTAAAATATCTAAAGAATTGTTCCCTCATTTTGGTGCCAATATTATTACCACCTTCTATTTGCATTCGTTCTATCAAAATTTCAGGGATAACAGAATAATGGATAATGTCCTGGAAATGGAATTTAATAAGCATGTCGAAATATTTCAAAAACACATAAATACAATATAGGTGGTTATCAAAGTAACATAACCATGTTGAAAATAATGGTTTGATAAATAATTTTCTCTCGTTGACTAATTCCGAAAAATGGAAAAAATACACGTAAACAAGGGACATATACTGCAGCATAAAGGAGAAAAAAATAGCAAGCTATTCGTCGTCGAATCAGGCCTGCTAAGAAGTTTTTTAGTAGACCGGAATGGTCGCGAACATACGTTCATATTTGCTTCCCAGGGTTGGATAATGGCAGAGAGTATTCCCCCTGCTCAACCTTGCTCCCTATTTATAGAAGCTATTGAAGATTCAATAGTTATACAAAAGGAGAAAGACGGCAAAATAGAAGACATGAAGAAGATCTTTAATCGACTTCAAACCCTGCAAAACCGAGTGTTAATGATGATGAGTTCTTCTGCTATCGAAAGATATGAGTACTTCATTAACACCTACCCGGATATTGCCTGTCGAATACCACAAAAAATGATTGCTTCCTACCTTGGGATCACACCGGAAACCCTTAGTGCACTAAAAAATAAAGCCGTTTACCCATGATAAATGCTTTGGGATTTATAAAAGGAACTAGTTCAGTAAGAAAGAGTCCCCCCTATTGGTCGGATTATATAATTTCCATATTATCAGTCTCTTAGCTCTTCCACAACTTCAGCTGCCACGATAGACTCAGCCACAGCCTTTTCAGCTCGGTCTACAGACTTAAGTACCATTTGAATGCAAGCTCTGGCGTACTTCTCCGAATACTTAGCTCTCTGCTCTGCTAACTCCACAGTCTGCTGCTCTTCATATTCCTTCAGCGTCTGTTCAAGGTTAGCTCGATACTTTTTTATTTTCTTTCTGACTTTTCCAAGCTTTTCGTTTGTCGAATCCCCGAGCTCATCACTACTTGATTCATGACCATTGAATGATTTCCGGAGCTTCTCTTTGGAGGAGTTAATCGTCTCCCTCACATAATCAACTTTGCCCTTGGCCTCGTCTAATTTTTCGGACAATTTTAGTTTTAATTTTTCTATTTTCTCACTCATAATTTTGTTAGATATTTAGCATTAAGATATACCTTCTTACGGCGAGTGAACTTGAATTAATTTAATCCAAAACCGAATTAAACGGATCTTAATATTCAGTTCATGAAAAATTAATATCATCACCATTAAAACATAAAACCCAACCTGGCAAAAAGTAAAAAGTCACCTTGATCTTGTGAGGTAGCTGCTTCAAAAGATAGCACTAACTGATTTAATGGGGACAGCCATAATCCACCTCCGTAACCGACATGCCAGTCCTCTAACGATGTGTCGACAAATTCTTGATCTTCATTATCACTCCACACCCGGGCAATATCATGGAACGCTAGCAAACCTAAAGACCCTAAGACTTTACTTTTGAAATTGAAAAGCTTCGTTCTCAACTCTGTATTCTGATAAACACTTTCGTCACCCGCAAACCTGAATTTTCTATATCCGCGGTTATTAGTCGTTCCACCTACCTTGACGGCCTGATAGAATTCGAAGTCACCGAAGTTTACAGCGCCGCCTACCCTAGCGGCCAAGGTAGTTTTAAAAGTACCTCCGGAGCTGAGATATATGGACAGGTCAGAAGCAATTTGTTGGTAGGCGTTTGACTCATCACTTATCTGTTCTGAAGCTAGGAACTGAAGATTGTATCTTAACCCTCGGGTTGGAATAAATTTACTGTCAGTATTATCAATAGCGTAATCCAACTTAATACCTGTATAATTTCTTCGTTCGTCCAGTAACGATAGTTCCCTGCTTTCATCAAGACCGCTGACACTTGGGTATAATGTTATGAAGCGGTTCGAATCATCATCGTCCAAATTGTCATTTCGCTCCACGCTTACAGAGTTAAAGAATGCCCCGATGGCTAACCTTTGCTTGCCCTCTGCCATATCCAAAACGAACGAGTTATTAAATTTGAATTGGGCGTATCTGGCTATATAAAACTGAGGATCTTCGTCAATGAAATCTTCATCTCTTCTAGATTTATTTCCAAAACCATAAAATGCATCTATAAAACTTGGGCGGTTCAACTCCAACTCAATGACATTATCCCATTTTCCTAATACATCCGTAAAAGCTCCCGTGTAGTTGAGGTTTAAGGCGGTGGTTCGTATCGCAAAATCTGCCATTAGCTCATTTTTACTACTAAAGGGCGATTTTCTGAAACCATGTTTAGTAAGTGAGAAGCCCGCTCCTAGTATGAATCCATCATCCGGATTATAACTCATTTTAGCTAATGGAGATAAGACGTCATACTTAAACTCCTTTCTGTCATAATAATTGACGTCAGGATCCTTGGTGGTTTTATCCCTCAATTTATTCCCACTTACCACGTTACCCTCCTTAGTGTCATAAAATAGAATCTTATTCTTACCGCCTTTACCTGAGATTTCATTTTCAACGATATCTTCTCCGACACCACCAATAATTCTAATTTTTATTCCTTTTCTAGTGGTTCCGGAAATATTGAACTCATCGTCACCCTTAAGGCCATAAAGACGCACCTCTTTGGTTTCTTCAGCATTTAAGACTCGATCATACAACAGGTTCCTTTTCTTTCCTTTTTTACTTAATGCAAATACTTTTACTTGAGTTTCATTTTCATTGAGCCTTGTAATCTCAAATGACTCCCTTTTCTTTGTGCCTACTACATTGACGGTCTTGGAAATAAAGTCGTAATACTCCTTGGCATAGAGTTCTAATTTATCACGTCTACTTTTAAGCTTAGAGATAATGACGGGGCCGTTTAATTCGTAAATAGGTTTTGGAAATAACTTAATCGCATTTTCAAGGACTTCATCGGTAAGTCGTTGTTTTAGCTCATCCGCCATAGTGATCCAGTCGCTTTCATCCATATCGGTCAAAAATGAGCGATCAAAATAACGTGCATTAAATTCCAGCCCATCGACATCCCTTATTTCATCATGAAAGCCTTGATATTTGGGAAGGCCCCATTTATGCGAAGCAAATTCAATTAGGGTGCCATCACTGTAAAAAAAAGCTTGATCTCTATCTCTTGGAATCGGCTGGTAGTACTTTCTGTCTTCGTCATCCTTAAAGGAAGCCCACCGCCATTGATCGTCGTGTCGGTCCCAATCCCCGAGAAATATATCAAATAGCCTTGAGCGCAAAACATGTTCCTGATCCACGTAATGCTTGTGATTTTTTTGTGTTTTTTCGATAACCTCCAATGTGTTGACGATGTCCTTCGAATTCCCGAAACTGTCGATATCCCTGCGATCCTTAGCTGGTCTCTCTTCATAGATATATAACGAATTCTTAAAATCTTCCCTGTACTTTCCGAATCGTGGATCATCCTTGACATAAACCAATTTGGGATTAGTATGGTATACCCCTGCTGCCTCGGCCATGGGTGCAATAACCAACGCCGCATATGGATGGCTAGCGGATATTTGATCCTTGACCAGGTCACTGGCAAAAGTGTTCTTTAGCACCGAAGGCAGTGCAGCTTCCGGGAATTTTTCCACAGATCTCAACACATACTGTTTGCCGCTTTCGTCTTCCATCCTTAGTGAGCGAGTCTGCATTCCGCCCCCACGTTTTAGTATTTTTAGCCCACCATGTTCTTTAGAAATATCGAAAACAGGCACCTCCAGTTCGGCTGCCCATTCCGCCCTGTAATTGCTCCCTAAAAACCCGGGCTTAGTACTGTTCTTGGCCACTAGAGCCAGGTCACCAGATGCGGTTGCCGTGAGACCTGTATAATCCAAATCATCGTAACTCTCTTCAAACGGCTCTCTGTAGGTCTGGTTGAAGAGATTCTTACTGTAAACTAATTTTCCTTGCTCACCATCAGGCACCCAAAATTCTAATTTAACATCACCATCCTTGTAAAAATCGAGTCTACCGAAACCTGTTGATGCATAAGCGAAACTTGCAGTTTTACCTTTAACAACGGGACGAGCACCATTAATAGCTCCGCTAATGATATGATGCTGATTTTCGACGTTATGATACTGAAGTGACTTTTCATGTCCTGATACGTAGATAAGATCATTATGCATTTTAAAGGCATCTTGCAAACCTATTCGGAGTGTTTTATATCGTGAGGATTTCAAATCCTGAAGGCTGCCAATATTTTTTCTATAAGTAGCATATAAAGTCCCTAGTATTGGTGGAATGAGATGAGTTGATAAGGGAAAATACCCACCGTGAGGGCCATTACTGTAAATTGGATGATTGCCAACCACAATTACTTTTTTATGCTTATTCCGAAGCAAAGCATCTTTTAGTTGGATAAGAAAGGAGCCTTCATCTATGGACTCACAACCTGAATCTACACCTGGTTTATCCCATTCATGTAGCCACCACTGTGTATCGATGAAAATAGCAACTAATCCCTCGTTAAGCTCTACCTCTTTCGGCCCCGGACACCCATCGTCAGGAAGGAACACGTCTCCTCTATCGGATAAAACCGCTTCAGCATATTTCTCAAGATTAGTCACATTCCTATACCCTCTCTTGCCTCCAGAGGCCCAATCACGGAAGCCTGCAGTCATAAACATTCTACCTTCAAAATCTTCCAGTTCGCGGAATTTACTATAAAGTATGGCTTCTGCTTCTTTTCTTTTTCTTAGAAAAGCTGAATCTGGCAAACCCTCTTTTGCCCCATTATTACCCAACAGAAATAATGTAGCTCTACTCCCGGCCACTTGTGCTTGTGATACAAGTAAGTTTAGGGCATCGGAACGCTTTCCCTTTTCATTATCTCCACTAAGCAGGAAAATCGATAATTCAGGATCATTGGCTTTAGCGTTGTTCAAAACGACCTTATCTTTGGAATAAGGTTTATAACTGGCGCATTTACAAACAAATAATAAAACACCGGTAAATAAAAAAAAGCGGACGACAGGTACTCTGAGTTGATATAAAATAGGCATTGGAATAAGTTTAATAGGTAATAAGTGAATGTTAAGCTTCTAAACCTGACTATAGGAGTTGAATGATAACTTTTGCCACTACATGGTCAACTCGCTGATGATTATATAAAAAGCCATAGTTAGAAGTCCGATAATAAAAGACAGCGTAGCAAAATGTACCAGTTTTTGTTTCCTGGTGAGCGCTTTACCCATGTAGTATATATCATCAAATATTTCATTATATAGGTTCTCACCGTTCATCATGACCTTTTGTATACCTTCCTTGAATTGCTTCTGGGAGATTGTGGCAAAACTTTCAGCGTACAACAGGCCCGTATAGGAGGCGTCTTTATACGATTTCCCTTGGTAGCGATAGGGCAGCATACTAAATAGTGCTATAATCATAGAGGCCATACAAAAGACCAGGAAGATTTGGGTCGCTACAATGAAAAATGCGCGCTCGGATTCCGGCGCGACGTAAATTATCCCCATGACCAGCGAGATCATAATTGAATTGATGGTCAGAATAATACTCGCTTTATTATCCACCATCTTCAACAAATTATAATGATTTCGGGATACATTTCGACAGAGGGTTTGAACCCCGCGGATATCAAACTTTTTTAGTTTTTCTCGATCCTTATCACTTAAAACGCTTAAAAATTCTTCCATATCTTAATTCAGTTTTGTTGTGGTTTTTATAAATGGGTATATGAATTGTAATTCACCAGTTGCTAGTAATTATTTGTCTAAAGAGTCAGAAGAAAAAACGACCCACCATCTCTAGTCTTAGACCATCTCCTTCTGAGCCATCAGCAGTCTCTATAGTCTGGTAGTTAGGTTCCCATCCGAATGAAGCCGACGGTACGGGGTTCCAAAATAGGTTCGCAGTGTAGCGTTCGCCATCTGAATAAGAAAATGGATCAGCTAATTCAGGTGAATCCAGATCCATAAAACTGTACATGAATGTAGATCGCAATGAATTTGACCACCAGTGCCGGTAATCGACATGCATCGCTAAAACTCCGGTGGATTCGATTTCAACATTTTCATTAATAAAATTAAATGTATTGTTTTTAAAATATTATAAGCCATATTTTTAATGTTAATTAATAGTAAATATGATTCTATTTGTAACGTAGTATCTATCCAAATTTTGCTTTTAGATCGTTGATATGAATTATGATTTCATAAGAAAGTATTAGGGTACGAAAAAAGATGTGGCGAATCGATTCGCTTTTATTTAAATAGGAATGATACTACGCGAATCAGTACCTTTAGTATGGTTTAGACTAAAACGTTTTGAAATTCGGTACATTCATCGCTTTTCCAATTCTCATTGTCCTGTGCTTTTCCGGATTTGGACAGCACAAAAACACCCATGTCATTGATAGTTACGACAGTCTTTGGGAAAATGACCAGCAACAAGCCATATCATATTTGAAGGATCGATTAGCTGATCCAGGGCGTACTACTAAACAAAAAAGTGACTTTGCCTTCAAACTTGCAGATGGCTTCTTTTTTACGGGCAAGTTAGACTCAGCAATCAAATATCTTGACTATGCAACTTTGAGCTATAAAAATCTGGGGTTGGATAGCTTGCAGTTTGAGTCTATTTTTCAATCCGGGGTGTATAGCAGAAGGTCTGGGAAGGTACCGCAAGCGAGAGAATATTATGTTAAAGCCCTTGGTTTTGCCCGTGAGATAAAGCAACCCATGTTAGAAGGAGATGCACTAAATGCTATTGGCGTAACCTATTATTCACAGGGTGATATGGTCAATGCATTACAATACTACCTAGATGCCATGACCATTTTCGAGAAAGCCGGGAACAAGCCAAAACTGGGTAAATCATACAATAACATCGGCATTATTTACAAGGTCTTTAATAATTATGATAAGGCTATAGAGTACTACAATAAATCCATTAATATTCGACTCGACCTCAAACTCGCCAACAAAACTTATCCTGCTTTTTTCAATATCAATGAACTCTACCATTCCACCAACCGACCTCAACAAGCCCTAAATACCACTAAGAAACTACTTAAAATTGCTTTAGATAGTGATGAGATAGATCTACAGTATCATGCTTACGACATGCTGCTTAACGACTATTTACATTCTAATAATCTGGACTCAGCCAAACTGAACATTGATGAATTTGCCGCCCTTGCAATAGATGATTATGATTCGGCAAAAGTAGAGCGCCATATTGCAAGGGTTTACTTAAAATCCGGACAACCTGATAAAGCAATCCCTCTATTTCTAAAATCGCTGAATACATTTAAAAGTTACAACCATATTGTAGTGATGGCTGAATCTATGCTATACTTGTCAGATAGTTACTTTGCATTGGGCAATTTCAAAAAGTCAATTTCATATGCACAAGATGCTTATCGAATAGCCAAGCGCGAACAAAGCAACTCACTGGTTATTAGATCATTAGAAAAACTGCATAAGGCCTATCTGGCTAACAGTGATTTCAAAGCGGCCTACGACTATCTAAGCCTTGCAAAAATATATCAAGACAGTACTTACAACGAAAGTAAAGCAAGCATCGCCGGAAGTATGGAAGCTTCCCAGAAACTCGCTGAACGGGAAAAGGACAATCTGGTGCTACAGAAAAATGCGGAGATCCGGGAACGAACGATTGAGAACCAGCGGTTATTAATCGCTGCTGCTGTTATAGGTGCTCTTTTGGTCATTATTGTAGCCTATTTACTTATTAAAACTCAGGGCAATAAAAAACGCCTGGCGGAAATTGAAGCACAAATGAGCCGGGAGCAAGCGAATCGTGTGGAAGAGGAGTTAGCTTACAAAAATCAGGAGATCGTAAATTTTGCCGTACAGATCACGGAAAAAAACGAGTTTCTGGAAAAGTTAAATATACAAGTCAAAAAACTTAACGGTCGGGCCAAAGAACTTCCCGAAGAACTAAAACAAATTGTGGAATTGGTGAAAGCGCATTTTAGCATTACAGAACAGCGTGAAGAGTTTCACCAGCACGTGGAAAATGTATATGATGCCTTTTTCCAACGATTAGAAAGCAAATATCCGGGCCTTTCCATGTCAGAAAAGCGTCTGGCTGCCTTGATCAGGATCAATCTTACTTCCAAAGATATCGCCTCCGTGGTCAACATCTCCCCTAAAAGCGTGGATATGAACCGCTATCGACTACGCAAGAAAATGGGGCTGACCAGTGAAGAGAATTTAAATGAGATTTTGCAAAATCTCTGAGAAATCATCTCATTTTGATTTTGTAGAGATATTGTAGGGGTGTAAAAATTCCTTCTTCAAGCCATTCTATGGTATTTAGTCCTGTGAAAACTAAATATGCCATGAAGAAGATTATTTATACAGCATTGCTTACTCTTGCAACACAACAACTTTTATCTCAATCTAACTTGGTATTCTTTACCGAGGAAGGGGAAAACTTCACGTTGTACGTGAGTGGAAGTCAAATCAATGATACTCCACAATCAAGGGTAACTGCCACCGGTATTACCAGTGACTTTGCACAGATCAAGGTGAAATTCGATGTTGAAGGTGCACCAGAACTCAAGCAGAATATGATGATAGATGCCAATATGGTAATAACTGCCATCATTAAAAAGAACAAAAAAGGCCGTTATGTTTTTCGTGGAGTGAGTTCTGTGCCGGTTGAAAACAATACTCAAACTATCAGGGTAGCTGAAATAAGGGAAACTACTAGTAGTACTCCTTCTCAAACTAGCTCCTCTACGGTTCAAACCACCACTTCGACCAATTCAAATTCCGCAAGTATTGGAGTAAATGTATCAGCCAACAATACGGGATTAAATTTGAATGTAAATGTAAATGATCAATTCACAGAAACTGAAGCACAACCTATTGAAACCCATCAAAGTGGTTCTCCTACCTCCCAACCGGCACAAACATCAGAGCCAGACTGCACCAAAATGTCATCAGACGGTTTTAACCGAGCTTCGTCATCAATAAAAAACAAATCCTTTTCAGACGAGAAAATGACCGTGTTTAAGCAAATCGCCAGGTCACACTGCATGTCAGTAAGTCAGATCAAAAGATTTATGGAGTTGTTTACCTACGAGGAGGGTAAGCTTGGAGTAGCTAAACTAGCTTATACCAACTGTACTAATCGAGAGAACTACTATGAACTCAACGATGCACTCACTTATTCAGAGTCCGTCGAAGCATTGAACGAATTCCTCGAAAACCAATAAGACCACTCCATTCATGAGATTCTTGGTTTTATTGACCATGTACTTGTTATGGGCTTCACTCCATGCATCTGGCCAAAAGAAATTACTGAAGGAAGCAGCCAAACTTGAGGAGCAGGGGCGTTATGCCAGTGCTTTTGACCGGTATGTTGATGCCCTTCATCATAACAATACAAGAACCGCGACTCAAGAGGCATTAGTTAGAACTTCAGAACAATTAATGGCTCGATGGCTCAATGAGTACGGGACATTCCGGCGAAGCCAAGCTACTGACGAGATGATGGCATTAGCTGCTAAAATTGAAAAACATCAGCAGCAATTGAAATACTTTGGCTTAGAAACGACACTGTCGGCACGTGTCCAAAAGGGTTTCAAAGCAGATAGGGATAGCATTCTGGACAGCTGGTACAACAAAGCCATCCTTCAAAAAAAGGCCGGTGATTATCAAAGAGCTGCATTTCACCTTAACCGGATCATTGAGGTAGATGCGCTGTACCGCGATGTGGTAAAACAAAAACAGATAGTAACAACGGCGCCTGTTTTCAAAGAAGCCAAGGAATCTTATGAACAACAACACATTTCCAAAGCTTGGAGACTTTTCAGTCAAATCCAGTACAATGATCCGAATTTTAGCGCAGCTCAGGAATACATGCGTCTTATTAAAAAACACCATAGCTCGACGGTCAGTGTACTGCCCTCGGTATCGAATTTTCATATTCAAGAGTACAAACTACGGGATGCCATTGTAGCGGCTTTAAGTCAATTGAATAATCCCCATATCCAGATGGTGGATCGTGTTAATTTATCTGCAATCCTGGAAGAACAGCGACTTGGTGTATCCGGTCTCGTTGACGAATCCAAAGTTGCAGAGGTAGGAAACCTGCTTGGTGCGGAGGCCGTGCTATTCACGAAATTGATGACCTACGACTTTAAAAAAGGTGGGTTGCAGGCTTTCGACAAAGTCGCTTACAAGGGTTTCAAGTGGAACGGACTCACAGAATATAAAGCCGTAAATTATAAAGAATACGTACAGGTCAATTCTTTAATCACCTCGCTCCAACTACTTTTAGTAGACTCTGAAACGAGCCGGATATTGTTCTCCGATATCATCCATAATGAATATGAAGACATTATTCGCCATGCGGAATACGAGGGTAATTACTTAACACTCTACCCGGCTGAAAATGATTTAATCTATAAATCAGGAAAAGCACGTGAGGATTTTTTGAAGTTATTCCAGGTCAAAAGAAATAATAAAAGCTTGGTCGAAATAGACCTCCTGGTACAAAAAGAAATGGCGCAAAAAGTCGCTCTAGGTGTTGAAGAGTACTTCAACGCGCAACGCTGAATTCGATCGAAAAGAATGAACCGAACAGTTGTGACATGACCTTTACGATTTAAAAAAAACTGACTGGTCATGAGGTATCCATTTGCATGCTAATCTGATCCAGGGGTTAGGCTTTGTCTTTTAGTAAAAAAGAACCATTCATCCCGATGGTTTTTCGCTAGTGTCTTCACATATCCATTGAAATAAATAATCATAACCAAAAGTGGGCATTGATGTTCTTTTCGTGAACAATCAAAACATGAAGTACCATTTTCTCATTTTTATTCTATTAAGCTTTGGATTAACCACATACTCCCAGCGGCCAGCGAGTAGCTATGGTGGAGGAAGAGGTGCCGCATCCAGCATTAAAGGTAAAGTAACGGGCAAGCTCATTGATAATAACTCAAAAGAAGGTTTGGGCTTTGCCTCCGTAGCCCTTGTTGACACGGTAAAAAGGAGAACTATCAACGGTACGATAACAGATGAGGACGGTCGTTTTAAGCTTTCCAATGTACCCATTGGTGAGTATGAGCTCAGGATCTCATTTGTCGGGTATGAATCGAAATCTATATCGGTGATACTCTCAAATAAAAAACCGGATGTCAATCTGGCAGAAATATCGATGGTCGCAAATCTCAAAGAACTAGATGAAGTAGTGATTGAAGGTGAGCGGGAATTGGTCGAAAACAAGATAGACAAAATTGTTTACAATGCAGAACGAGATGTTGCTAACGCTGGTGGAGATGCCTCAGACGTACTTAGAAGAGCCCCATTATTAAGTGTTGATCTGGAAGGAAATGTATCTCTCAGGGGAAGTCAAAATGTTCAAATATTGGTAAATGGTAAACCCTCAAGTATGTTCGCCGGAAGCCCGGGAGACGCATTAAGAGCCATTCCAGCAGACCAAATCAAAAGTGTTGAGGTAATCACATCACCTTCAGCAAAATATGATGGTGAAGGAACTGCAGGGATAATTAATATTATTACAAAGAAAAGTAACGTAGAAGGATTTACTGGCAATATAAATTTATCTGCAGGGAACCTCTCCAATCGAGGAGTGGTTGGAATTACCGCTGGTAAAGGTAGATTCGGATTCAATGCCAATGGTAGCGCCTTTTATAGTGTACCCAGAGATGGATCCACAACTTTTTTACGACGGGACGACCTAGGTACGGAAACACGTTTGCTTACTGAAGATGGCGACAACGTATCGGATCGCCTGGGCTTTTTCGCTACGGCAGGTGCTTTCTATGATTTCAATGCCTTTCATAGCATTTCAAGTTCGTTTAGGCTTCGTGGCTTCACAAGCGATCGAGAGAACGATATTGTAGGGGAATTTTCCGACCCGATCAATATGGTAGACCAGAATTACCGCCGGGTTACCGATACTGAAAATCTTTTCAGCGGATATGAGTGGTCACTGGACTACACATTTAAGGTGCCGGAACAAAAAGGCCGAGAAGTTGCTATTTCCTACAAAATTGATGGTAACGTCCAAGATCAGGACTTTCGAATTGGGCAGGAAGACCTTGTGGGTGAAGACCCCGATTTACTTCGCAACGAAAGAAGTTTAAACGATGGAAATAATACTGAAATTACCTATCAAGCCGACTATACTCATCCTGTGAATGATAATTTTAAAGTCGAAACAGGTGCCAAAATGATTCTCAGAAATGTGACAAGTGATTTTCGTAATGAAGAATTTAACATAATAGATGAAGAAAGAACCGACTTCTTGGATTACGATCAGAATGTTTATGCGGCTTATGCCAGCACGAATATCAAGATTGGAAAGAATTACGGCTTAATTGCCGGGGCGCGTTATGAGTTCACTGAAATAGCGGGTCAGTTTAGGGATGATGACAACAATCCGTTTAAAAATGATTATGAGAACATTCTTCCGAGTATTATTTTTAACAGAAAGTTTGGTCGTACCACAAGTGCTAAAGTAAGCTACTCAAGAAGAATACAGAGACCCAGCTTAAGGGTGATCAATCCCTTTGAGGATAGATTGAATAATCGCGATGTACGAGCCGGCAATCCTGCTCTAGAACCTGAACTTACCGATCAATATGAATTTAGCTACAATACCTATGTAAAAAAGGTGTCTATTAATATAGCTCTCTTTTACAGAAGAACAACAGACATCATCGAGAGTGTTCTTTTGGTAGATGATGATGGTGTAGGGCGAACTACATTCCAAAACGTTGGTACCGCTAACTCTATAGGCACTAACATATTTACTTCGGCCACTTTATTTAAAATATGGACATTAAGAGGCGGGATAAACCTCTTTACGTATGATGGAACAGGTACTATAGACGGGCAACGTGTTTCCAATCAGGCATTATTATGGAATGGGAATCTGAATTCCAATATCAAATTAAAGAAGGACTGGGTGATTGATATGTTTGGTTTTTACCGGGCCCCGCGTCAAACCCTACAAGGTGTAAATCCGTCATTCTCAATATTCAGTATGGGGATAAGAAAGCAAATCTGGGAAAAACGCGGAAGTATAGGTATAAGGATAGTCGAACCTTTCTTTCCAAACAAGTCTTTTGGTAGCGAGTTATCAGGAGATACATTCTTTCAAGAGAGTGAGGTACTCATACCGTTCCGATCATTTGGAATCAATTTCAGCTATAAATTTGGTAAGCTTGACTTCAAGCAAAGACAAAGAAGAAGTAAGATCCGAAATGATGATGTCGAGCGTGGCGGAAGCGATAGTCAAGGACAGTTTTAAAGTACCGCACACCTAGGTTTTCGAGGGATTTTTGTTTAAATTATTAATACAATCAGAATAATTTAAATAGAAATCCAAATGAAAAAGTATCTATTTCACGTAATTTTCGGTACGCTCAGCTTACCCGCATTGGCGCAAACGACATGGGTAGTTGACCCCATACATAGTTCCGTGCAATTTGAAGTCTCGCATTTGACTGTTTCTTCAGTGACAGGCATATTTACAGGTTTTACAGGAAGCGTAATAGACTCTAGTAAAGACTTTGATAACGCTAAAATAAATGCTACCGTAGATGTCAATACTGTTAATACTAATAACTTAGAGCGAGATAAACATCTCAAAGAAGATGACTTTTTCAACGCTAGTGCTTACCCCAATATCACCTTTGTAAGTTCAGTTTTTAAAAGGAACAACGACGGATCCTATACCATTCAAGGTGACCTTACCATTCGTAGTGTCACTAAACCCATTTCGTTATCTGCGAATTATGGTGGCCTCGTATCAATTAATGGCAAACAAAAGGCCGGTTTCACGGCTAAAGGAAAAATCAATCGATTTGATTATGGCCTTAAATGGGACGATGTATTGGACAGTGGTGGCTTCGTTGTGGGTGAAATGGTGGATATCATCTTAAACATTGAGCTGGTCAAACAATAAATGTTAATCTAGTCGACCTCTTTTAACAGGAAAATAATGTGGCATTATTTTCATGCCCGAAAAAAATATATTAAAATTGGAAATTCTAAAACTAACCTTAAAAAACTATGAAGCTTAGACTGAGAGGATTGTTGTCTTTTGCCCTTACACTTACTTTAGGGATTTATTCATGCGGTCCGAAAAATACAGAAGAGTCTAGTTCTTCAGATGAGTTCTCCCAGGCAGATGAGCAATTAAAGGAAAGTATTCAGGAAGTGGTTTATGAAATTCCATCTCCCTCTGAGATCCCTTTTTTGTTAGAAGCCACAGGTGCTGAATTCAATGAAACACTAATTAATGATAACAACAAGGCTGAAGGGTATTCATCTAGAAATGATGTTGCCGCCTTGAATTTAGGTGTATTTGCCACTGACGTAGGGTACCTAGTATCATATGATAAGGTTCAGGAAGCACTTACCTACATGAGTTCGGCTAAAAAGCTAGCTGACAATTTAGGTGTAACAGGATCTTTCGATACAGAATTGATCAAACGGTTTGAAGCCAATCTATCAGCTAAGGATTCATTAGCTTATTTACTTAATGAGACAATTAATAAGACAGACAAGTATCTAAAAGATGATAACCGAAGCAAACTTGCTTCATTAATTATTTCAGGAAGCTTTATCGAAGGTTTGTATATTTCCACAGAACTTATTGAAACTTATCCCAAAGATATTTTGCCTGAAGACAGCAGGAACCTAGTATTGACACCATTGATCAGAGTGGTTCTGGAACAGGAAAAGTCGGTCAAAGACCTAACGACAATGCTTGAGAATATTGAGCAAACAGGTCCTGTGAGTGGATTAGTGAGTGATTTGAAGGATTTGAGTTCTAAGTATGAAGTGCTCAACATTGATGAGCAAATAAAAAATAATAGGGCTGACTTAATTCTATCCGACGAAACTCTAACAGATATAACCGCTAAAATCGCAGAAATAAGAGGTAGGATCACAGAATAGCTCTAGAAGCACAGGGAATTGTAGAGGGGCGGTTATTTCCGCTCCTTTTTTATTTGATAATGGTGTATCTTATAGCGTCAAAATCACACTAAATGAGCGAACCACTATTAAAAGCCATCGTAAAATTATTCGCTATTGTTGCGAAGGAAGATGCTGTTACTGAACAGGAAAGAAATCAGATCGAGGCTTTTCTAAATGACCACCTCAATAAAAAATCAGTTGAAAAATATCTGAACGAATTTGATTCGTATTGTGAAACGATTATCAACGTCAATGATCTAGAAGAAGAGCGCAAGCGCATAGGCGACCTCTGTAGTGAGATCAACAGAGAACTAACCCAGAAGCAAAAGATTGTTATCATTTTAGAGCTAGTGGGCATAATTCTGGCTGATGGTCACATTTCAGATCGAGAGCAAGAGTTAGTAAAATCCATCGGACAGTCTTTCAATATTTCTGAAAACGAAATTGAACTGATAGAAACATTTGTTACGGGTAGGGAGCCAAACGAGTTCGATCATCCCGAAGTGCTGATTATAGACGGTTCTGAAAAAAAATTGAAGTCAGTCAAGCATCTAACCCGGGAGGGGATGTCTGGCTTTATTGCCTTACTGCATCTAGTAAAAGCTGACGCCTATTTTCTAAAGTACTTTGGTAGTGAAAACGTTTATCTGAATGGAGTTGCTCTAAAAAAGGAGAAAATTGCGGTCTTCGCCACTGGTTCCACTATCAGAGTGGATAAGATCAATCCCATCTATTTTGGTGATGTCGTAGCGCAATTTATAACAAGATCAGATAATCAATCAGGCACATTCGAAGCAAATAACATATCATTTCGCTTCAAGAATGGGAAACTTGGTCTACGAGATGTAAGTATCGTTGAGGAATCAGGCAAGCTAATCGGCTTGATGGGGGCTTCAGGAGCCGGAAAATCGACCCTATTAAACGTGTTAAACGGCACGGAAACACCGACTGGGGGCAGCGTTCTGATCAATGGAATCGATATTCATAAAAATCCAGATAAAGTAGAAGGCGTAATTGGTTTTGTGCCACAAGATGACCTTTTGATTGAAGAACTGACGGTTTATCAAAACCTTTATTATGCAGCAAGATTGTGTTTTGATCAACTAAGTAAAGATGAAGTAGAAACTTTAGTGGTCAAGACTTTAGATAATCTGGGTCTTTCAGAAACTCGGGATTTAAAAGTAGGATCACCACTAGAAAAGACAATCAGTGGAGGACAACGGAAAAGACTAAATATTGGTCTTGAGTTATTAAGAGAACCAAGTGTACTATTTGTAGACGAACCTACTTCAGGCCTATCGTCCCGGGATTCAGAAAACATCATGGATCTTCTTAAAGAGCTATCTCTAAAGGGAAAACTTATCTTTGTGGTCATTCACCAGCCCTCCTCGGATATTTTCAAAATGTTTGATAAGTTGGTTATTCTGGATACCGGTGGCTACCAGATCTACTATGGCAACCCTGTTGAGGCAGTGGTTTATTTTAAAGAAACCATAAATCTAATTAACAGCGATGAGGGCGAATGTCATGAATGCGGCAATGTCAACCCGGAGCAAATCTTCAATATCATTGAAACTCGTGTGGTCAATGAGTACGGAAACTTTACGAATGAACGAAAAATATCACCGGAGGACTGGAATCAATTCTATAAGAATAAGATTGATGTAGTATCAATCAAGACCAGTACCGATCCACCCCATTCTACTCTTAATATCCCAAATAAGCTGAAGCAGCTGAAATTGTTTGCCGCCCGGGATGTTTTATCAAAACTTAGCAATAAACAGTATCTACTGATCAACCTACTTGAGGCTCCGGTGCTCGCCTTTATTTTGAGCTACATAGTAAGGTATTACAATACCCACAGTACCGTAGACTCGGGCTACTCATTTAGCCAGAACATCAATATACCTGCTTACTTCCTTATGAGCATTATCGTCGCTCTATTTATGGGATTAACCGTAAGTGCAGAGGAAATAATCCGAGATCGAAAAATATTAAAAAGAGAGGCATTTCTGCATCTAAGTAGAAGTAGCTACATACTATCAAAAATATTTATCCTATTTAGCCTTTCAGCAATCCAGACCATTTCTTTTGTGGTTGTTGGGAATAGCATCCTACAGATTCATGACATGCTTTTCGAGCACTGGATGATACTTTTTACAACATCTTGTATGGCAAATGCGATGGGGCTGAATATTTCATCAGCCTTCAATTCTGCTGTTACAATATACATTTTGATACCCATACTTTTGATACCACAATTAGTTTTAAGCGGTGTAGTTGTCAAATTTGATAAGCTCAATCCTGACTTAAGTAAGACGGGTAAAGTACCTGTGGTGGGTGATTTAATGGCCTCGAGGTGGGCATTAGAAGCGGCAATGGTTTCTCAATTTAGGGACAACGAATATGAGGAAACCTTTTACACTTACGAGCAGGTAATGGCTGAAGCCGATTACAAAAAAATATATTATCTACCGACCGTAGAGTCTAAGCTTCAATTCGCATTGAATAATTTAAATAATAAAGATGAATCTGTGCAAAGGGAAATTGCTGATGGGCTGACCTTAGTTTGTAATGAAATAAGGGAAGAGTTAGAAAAAATAGGAGCCGATAAGTTTCCTGAAGTTGATCAGCTAACCATAGACAAGTTTGACTCAGCACTTTACAATAAGACTTTCGCATTTTTAGAAATGCTTCGCGGATACTATTCAAACAGATACAATAAAGCAGATCGGGCAAAAGAAAAAATGGTAATCGAAATGACCAACGACCCCGAAAAGAAAAAAGAATTTGAGAAATTCAAAGCTCGATATAGAAATGAAGCCATAGCTGAAATTGTTACCAATAAAAACGAGCAACATCGTATTGTGGAAGCAGAAAACGAATTAGTTCAGCTTATTTTTCCCATTTATAAAAACCCTGAACCAGACCATATCCTGGACTATAGAGAGCCATTTTACGCACCTAAAAAGCACATCTTTGGATATATTATGAATACCCTGCATTTCAATCTATTAGTAATTTGGATTATGACGTTAATCTTATGTGTGACATTGTACTACGACATTCTTAGAAAGCTAGTAGACACGTCGGAAAAGCTCACAAGAAAAATAAAACGGAATAGTCGATAAATTTACTTTAAAACCTGAACCCACCCTTTGCATGTAGCTTCATTTGCTATTTGTGCCTCGTAGTAATAAATGCCGGCCGCTGTCCCTTGGGCCGACCAATTGTTTTGATAATTGTCATCTTCGAAAACGATCCTACCCCATTCATTATAGATCTTAAGTCCGACACGCTCTGGTGCCTGAATGATAAAAGTATCATTACTGCCTTGAGATGAAGGTGTGATTACGTTAGGTACTTTGATCGTGGTAATATTTGCCTCAAGGGTCTTTTCAAAAACACAGAATTCATTTTGGCCTGATAACGTAATGGTGTAATCCCCGTCTGTTTCATAACGGTGGGTAAAACGACTCTCTTGACTTATCGTACCATCCCCTAAAGACCACCTAAATTCAGCTTCTTGATCAGGTTCTAAATTAGTCAAAACAATTTGAGGCATCGTCCAGCAGTCATATTGTTTCTCTACAGTAAAGTCGACAAGAACTTCCGGAATTACACGGATATCTACTGTATCTATCTTTGGACAGCTATTCGCATTAAGTAGAACAAAGTATCTGGTATCCATTTCGGGTTGAACTAAAGGAGAAGATTCGCCGGAGGAAAAGGTACTGTCTTCGCTTACCCATAAATAAGATAATGCTCCATTGGCCTGTAAACGCAATTCTTCGCCGAAGCAAATAGTCTCGTCATCCATAACAAATAAAATCGGATCAACAATCTGAACGATCTTAAAAGCAAAGTCTTCGTTAGCACAAGTATTTGGGTCAAATGCACGTAAGCGAACTGTATAAGAACCTACACTTTGGTATTCGTGTATAACTGATAAAGTGTCTGCTCTAGTCACTGTTGGTGAACCATCTCCGAAATCCCACTCGAATTCTATTCCCTCTATGCTGAAATTTTCGAAAACAAATGAATCTCCTAAGCACAATAGTGAAATTCCGGGATTATCTAACTCTATTGTATTTGTATTGAAATCAGCAATTAACTGAGGTATTACGGTAACATCTACAGTATCTAACCTTGAGCAGCTGGCAAAATCCAACCGGACGAAATACCTCGTGGACATATCAGGGCTTACCATTGGCGCGGATAAATCTGACGTAAACGTACTGTCTTCGCTTACCCATTGATAGTTAGCCGCACCCGACGCAATCAATGTAAGTTGATCTCCTTCACAAATCGTGACATCTTCCATTAAGAAAAACGGAGGGTCGATGACTTGTACTGTTTTAAAGGCAAAATCTTCTGAAATACATGTATTGGGATCTGATGCTCTCAATTCAATAGTATAACTTCCAACGCTTAGATAAGTATGAGTGAGAAAGGAGGTATCAGTTCGTGAAACTAACGGACTACCATCACCAAAATCCCACTCAAAAAGCTCACCCCCGATACTCTTATTCTCAACAACTAGAAGGCTTCCAAGGCAAATAACAGATACACCCGGATCATCAAAGGTTATGGAATTAGTTACGAAATCAGCTCTCAATGACGCCAGATCAAATTTGAATGCAGCATTATTGCAGTTATCACTATTGCTTGTCTCAGAAAATGCGCCTGGGGTGGCTGGAAAATCCTCTTCAAAATCTCCACATCCGGCACATACTGCATGATAAACTATCCCATTTTTATCAAATCTACTAGTACCGCCATCTACATGTGTAGCGGACTGCTCGCCTCCGAAAAAAGTACCATACAGAAATTCCTTGGCATCGCCTGAAAGTACCAGCAGATAGAAATCGCTGCCTGAGGTAATAGGATCAATCGCATCGCTAGAAGTGATCAACCCAAAAGTATTTCCACCCACGAAATTTCTTGTAAACGTTTCATTACCAATTCGTATTTCAGCCTGATTGGTTCTACCCCCCCATCCCGCGAAATAAATATTATTGCATTCGTTGACAAGAAAAGCTGTAGGCGAAATATCCGGGCTGTTCCCACCACTTCCAAAAGTTGTCGATAACAATAATTGTGAAAGATCAGAGCTGTATTTTTGAAGAAATTGACCTCCATTAGTTTCTATGTAGACGTCTCCAACAATTGGAAACACCCCTTGTGTTTGACCAAAAGTAAAAATGTTGTCTTCGCTATCGATATCAATGAAATAAGATTGGTCGTAGTTAGCCGTTCCCAAATATGTCCCTTGCGACAAGGGGGTTCCGTCTGAGTCAAACTTTTGGATCCAACCGTCTATGCCACCAGCGTTAGTGGTTTGCCATCCGGAAGTTATGTCGAGGTCACTGCTTGTCGTACCACCCGCTATAACTACCTCATCAACAGAATTCAATTTTATGGAATACGCAGCATCGTAACCTGTACCTCCAATGAACCTAGACCACTGTACGGTGAAATCAGTTGTGAGCTTGACCATCACAGCGTCCAACACACCTCCCTGAAATGGATTTAAGGTATGGGAACTCAGGAAATCAGAAGATAGGCTGTTGGATGCAATATATAGGTTGTTTTCGGAATCAGTAAAAATATCACCTCGTAACTGATCTCCATAATTTCTTGCCAGTGGGCTTTCTTGTTTACTTGATGAGGCTGCATTAAGTCGACCTGAAATGAAGTTCACCCCATCATTTTGTGATCCACCTAAATAGGTAGATGCCAAGAGTGTACTCCCGTCAGCGCTGAGCTTGGAAATAAAAATATCTGTCCCGGAAAAAAAGTCAACTCCCCCAAGAGGTTGTATATTAGTTCCACCTTGGAAAATTGAACCATTTGTTACCGGAAAATTGGAAGAGCTTGTTACCCCCAATATGAGTAGATCCCCATTCTGATCCACTACCAAACTCTGAGGAATTTCATTACCCAACCCACCAAGATAAGTGGCATATAGTAAACTTCTTCCCGCAGAATCATACTTTAAGATAGCCGCATCCCAATCACCTCCTCCAAATGAATTTTGATAAGCATTATTGGTTATAGGAAAGCTACTTCCGCCATTAGCGGTTGTGACCATTCCCCCGGAGTAAAGATTGCCCAACGCATCAAAAGTGGCGGTATTGCCCCAGTTATCATAAGTACTACCAGAATATGTAGAGAAGATTAAAATCGGATCAATGACCAAGGCATACTGAGACTCATAGCCTTCTGGAAAACCAAAAGTGATTTCATTCCCATTAAGAATATAGTTGCAAGCTACCGGCACCAAAACCCCTTCAATAATTTGATAAGCGTAGGGCTTTAATTCCTGTACGTAGCCGATCTCCGTACTTACAATTAATTTCCCCTCTTTTAACGCCAGGTCTTCTGTCTCATCATAACGTAAGCGGATATGTTCGGGACAGGCATTGGGAGCAATGTAAAAATCGTATTTTAAATAGCGGTCATATTGAGTAAATACTGCATCTATTCCATCGTATACGTTACCATATAGAACTGATTCGAAAGTGGCAATATTGCTAAACCAGTCGTTGGGATCCCTTCCCTTTAAGTAATTGACCTTCGTCCTGCGCTTCCCTTTACCTTCAATACATTCTGGCTCCAATGATGCCATAAATGTAAGCGAATAACTGTCATGGCTTACCAACCCACTGAGATCATTGTGTTCGCTTTCATGATCTTCGGTATTACCATGAGGAGGGTGCGAGAGCCTGCCAAGGTCGGTGAGGTGGAACTGAAGCTTATTTTTGCCAAAAAAAACTTGGCCATTGCCCAATGACTTCTTGAATCTGAATTCCTGTGGCCATTGCCCCTTATTCTCAATAAAATGAAGTGTGGGAGGTTCACCAAAAACCTGGCATAAACCAATCAAATAGACTACACAAAACGGAAAAAGCTTTCTCACAGGTTATCATTATAATCAAATTAAAGATAGTCATTCTAAGATTCTTTGCGCAGTACTTCTAGCGGGGAACTGTTAACAACATCTCTTGTATTCAGCCAACCTACGAGAACGGTAAGGAAGATAATAGAGATCCAGATTGCACCCAAACTCAAAATATCAGGAAAGAAGATAATCTCAAAAAACCAAATGGCTAAAGCCCAACCCGATATCAAAGACAGTGCAATACCTGTTAGACCGGCAAAAAAACCAAGATAGATATATTCCAAGACCGTCATTTGTTGAATTTGTTTTTTTAAGGCTCCAATGGTTCGAAGAAGAACATTTTCCTTCAAACGAACATACTTACTGTTTACAAC
>JBCCOE010000050.1:0-31319 GCA_039025475.1 Bacteroidota bacterium
AAAACTTCCGCTGGAATATTCTCATTCGAGTGACCGCCATCGTGGCGCTATCGATCACTTTGGCTTGGGTATTGGTTGAAACCAACTGGTTTTTTACGCCACTCGTAGTAAGTGCCACTATCCTTATCGTGGCGGGAAACCTCGTTTATTATACAGAGCGCACCAACAAGGATTTGACCCAGTTCTTACTATCTATAAAGCAGGGTGGGTTTACCAGTTCTTTCAAGAACCAAAAACGGGGCGGGTCGCAAAAAGGCTTAAGCAAGGCTTTCAATGATGTGATCCATGAGTTTCAGAAAATAAGCATTGAGAAGGAAACACAATATTTGTACTTACAAACGCTCAACGAAAACATAGGGGTGTCGATCATCAGCTTTGATGAAAACGGGAATATTGAGTTGATGAACCCCGCGGCCAAGGCGCTATTGAAAAAACCCTATCTGAAAAATATAAGTGGTTTAACTGTAGTCGATAAAACCCTCTACAAGGCTACTACCGAAATGGAATCCGGGGAAAAGCGGGTCATTAAATCTTTCATCGATCAGGAAATGCAACAGCTTTCCGTACAGGTAAAAGATTTTGTGATCCAGGAAAAAGGTTTTCGCCTAGCCTTATTCCAAGATATCAACGCTGAACTCGATCAGAAGGAAATCGAGGCATGGCAGAAGCTTACGAGAGTGCTTACCCACGAAATTATGAATTCGGTTACACCAATTGCCTCATTAAGCACTGCCGTCAATCAACTTATATCCAACCCTGAAGCTATGGATACCATGTCCATTGAGGATAAAAAAGATATAATCACCAGCTTGAAAACTATCGAGGATAGAAGCAAAGGATTGATTCATTTTGTAGGCGCCTATAAAAACTTTTCTCGAATTCCTGAATTAAGCATTGAGAAAGTGGATATAGTCAAACTGGTAGAACGAATTGTACATTTACTGCAACCTGACCTGGGTCATTCACTCATCGAGTTAAACGTGATGACGCCTAAATCGTTAGAGGTCAAAGCTGATAATGAACTTCTGGAACAAGTGCTTATTAACCTAGTGAAAAATGCCATTGAGGCTCTAAACGGAAAAAGAAATGGCAGAATTGAAGTGTCTGCGAATAAAAAGGGAGCGAAGAAGTGTGAGATAAAAATTACGGATAATGGCCCAGGCATTACTGATGAAGTCCTGGAAAGAATTTTTATTCCTTTTTACACCACCAAAAAGAGTGGAACCGGTGTAGGTTTGAGTTTTGCCAAGCAGATTATAAAACTTCACGGCGGTGAGCTCGTAGTTAGGACTGAATTGGGTATTGGTACTACATTTAAAATTGTTTTCTAAAATGACTTCACAAGACTGGATATTATACTTTTTATTGGGGCCCTTGTTAGTCCTTATCGTGACGCTGGTAAATATTTTTCCTCCCAAACAGATTAACGATGTATACGGATATCGTACCGCAAGATCGAAACGTGACCAGAAGAGCTGGGATGAGGCGCAGCGCTTTTCAGGCCGAATTTCACTTTGGTTATTCATAGGCCTATCGTTTATCGAACTCCCATTATTTATGTTCATCGAAGCGCCGAACGCCGGTCTGATTTCTACGGGCTTACTGGTAATTGCTTGCCTGCTTTTGTTTCTGTTGACCGAGCGGCACCTCAAGAAATTCTAATTACATTAAAACTCCATTTTTCACCTCGATAGTGGCCGGGATATCTTGTTCTCCTAACATTTCGAGTAAATCAATTTCAATAGTTCGACATAGAGAAAGCATTGGAATATCATTGCCAAGGCCTTCAAACGGATTTTCGGAATAATCCCCGACCAGTTCCATCATCAGATACACCCATCCAATTAAAACCGTAAAAGGTACGGATAACCATGATCCAAATTCACCTAGTTTAGCAAACTCGGATATCATGCCAAAAGGCAATAAAAAGATAAATACGCCGATGAAAATAAAACTCATGCTCGCATATTGTCGTGGTAAAGGGAATTTTTTAATCCGTTCACACTGACCTTGAAAAGTATAAAAATCATTGAGGATTTTCTGAAGTTCCATGTGTCTGAAATCATCAATTAAATTTTTCTTGCGAAGAATCAGAAGATCTTGACTCTGTTTATCAATAATTTGTGTTGCCGTATTTTGATAATTAATAAGTCGGTTGTACTCATTGGCAGGCAGAAACTTTTTTAGCTCATCTGAAGTAAAACCACCGTCCGCATGTAGGCCTACTCCCCATCTTTTCATACGCTGCTTGGTGACACGGCTTACGTGTTTACCTATGTTAATATGTTCCCATTGCGTCGGGATGAGCAGTTGATTTCGTAGGGTATAAAGCCAGGCAATATGACGATATATCAGTCGTTTCTTCCATTCATTTTTCTCTTTTTCTGTGGATTCCGAGAAAACAGAAGAAATGTAAGCACGAATGTTTGTAGCCCAGGAACGACTACTATTCACTATTGCTCCCCAAATTTTTCGTGCTTCCCATAACCGATCGTAGGCACTATTATTTTTGAAACCTACATAAAAAGCCACTGCTGTGCCGATAACTGATAATGGTAGCCAGGGAATAGACCAGAAGAATGGGGTATATTCATATATGGCGGTCATAAAAGCAGCCCAAGCGGTGAGCCATATTATATGGACGCCTGAAAACCTTAGTACACTTGATAGTGAAAAATTCTTATTTACATACATGACATAAAATTAAAGATTGGTTAAATACACCTCCAACGGGACTGGAAGCTCAATTGGTAAAAAGCCATGATCAGAATTTAGCAAGCTTGATAATATCTTTCGGCCTAACAATCTCTTGTCCATATCCATTGCAGGAAGCATTGATCATCGCCAAACCAATTTGAGTGGTATTTACAACAGAGTTTGGAGCTAACCATTTCATAAGCCTAACGAGCCACATAAAATAGTCGTAAACAAACTGGTACAGCTTAGTCCTCGACTTAATCCCTCTTAAAGGGATAATGGCACCCGGGCGAAACATAAACGCCTTCTTAAATCCCATGGAAAGTAAATCGTTTTCTGTTTTGCCCTTCACGCGAGCCCACATGGTTCTCCCCCTTTCCGATGAATCCGTTCCTTCTCCGGACACATAGGTAATCGTCATCTCATCGTTCAATTTGATTAATTCCTTCGCCAAAGCCAACGTATAGTCATAAGTGATCTTTGTATAGCGTACCTCATTTAATCCAGCAGCGCTTACCCCCATACACATGTAACAAGCATCAAAACCCTTAATACTTGATGTCTGATTGGAGAAGTCTGAAAAGTCTTTCTGTTCTAATTGCTCAAGCTTTGGATGGTCAAGGTTGATATTAGTTCGACCAATACTTAGAACTTTGTCAATTTTTGGGTGATCAAGGCATTCCAATAGGACTCCCCTGCCCACCATTCCGGATGCTCCCGTTACAATTATATTCATGGCTATTCCATTAAATTCCACCATTCTTCTAGAGGGTGCTCGTACCCCAGTAAAAACCGTTCTCCTATGTAAGGATGAACCATAGGTATGCCCTTCTTATCACTTGCTGCCTTAAACCTCACAATTGGATCCGTCCACTCGTGAACCGAAAGCTTAAAAGCCCCCCAATGAATAGGCATAATCAGTTTGCCTTGAACATCAATCCCGGCCTGAACGCTTTGTTCAGGCATCATATGAATGGCCTCCCATGCCTCGTTATACTGGCCGCATTCTAACATGGCTAGATCAAAAGGCCCGTATTTATCACCAATTTCTTTAAAATGAGGGCCGTAGCCGCCATCACCACTAAAATAAATGTTTTGGTAATTACCTCTGATGACCCAACTGGCCCATTGTGTTGAATTACGATCAGTCAACCCTCTTCCCGAGAAGTGACGTGCAGGGCATGCAACCAGCTTTAATCCCATAAAATCGACATCTTCCCACCAGTCCAACTCCGTTATTTTATCCTCCGGGATTCCCCAGAACTTTAAATGTGACCCAACACCTAGTGCAGTAAAAAAATGGCCTACTTTATCCTTGAGTGTTTTAATGCTATGATAATCCAAATGGTCATAGTGATCATGTGATAGAATAACCGCGTCTATATTCGTTAATTCTTCAAGAGGAATAGGTCGTTGATAATTGAAACGCTGTGAACCAAAAAAGACCGGTGACGCTGTTGGACCTAACATGGGATCAATAAGTATGCGCTTATCTTCCATCTCAAATAAGAAGGCGGAATGCCCATACCAGGTAACGTAGGCTGCGGTGTCGGGGGAAACCTCCAACTTTTCACCGAATTTAACAGGAACCTGTTGAGAAGGTTCTCCGTTCTTAGTCCAGATAAAATCCGGAATAGTGCGCATCATTTCTGAAAATGAACCCATTTTGGTTTCAATAAGATTGACAAATTCTTTCTCACCGTAATTTGGAGAGGTCTTAATTAGGCCCAGGTGCTCTCCATGAGGCTTTTGACCCATTTGTGGAGCTGTATTTACAAATATTATAACACCTAAAGCGAGTGCCCCTAATGCTCCTAGAAGTATAAATACCATGTATCTTAAAATTTTAAATATCGTTTTCATTATTGACCCTTCACTACCTGCATTTTTCTTATCTGAGATAAAAGCACTTTCTTCGGAGTAAGAGGCACCATCGATATCATAATTTTTTGTGAGACAGTAAGTCCGGAAATTACATCAAGCTTACCGTTCAACATGCCATTGTAGCCATCTTCAGCCACTTTTCTAGCGCTGACCGTTTTATCGAACAATGTCGTCTTATCCATTCCTGAAACACTTCCAAATTCTGTCGCTGTGGCGCCGGGCATAAGATTAGTTACACTAATATCTGTATCATGTAGCTCCTCTGCCAAAGCATTACTAAAAGAGGTCACAAAAGCCTTGGTGGCATAATAAACCGCCTGCAGCGGACCCGGTAGCAGACTAGCCGTAGATGATACATTTAGAATTCTACCTGAATTCCTTTTCACAGCATCTTGTAAGAAAAAGTGGGTAAGAGAAGTCAGCGCCGAAATATTCAAATTGATCATGTTTAATTCTTTGGCAAGATCTCGTTCGGCAAACTTTCCTAAACCTCCAAAACCGGCATTATTAATTAAATAGTCAATTTGAATACCCTCCCGGTTAAGTTCTTCATAAATCTCTTTAGGTGTTTTTGGATCCGACAGATCCTTGACAAGGAGATTAACTTTCGCCTCGAACTTGTTCTGCAATTCTTCCTTTAGTGCCAACAGTTTGTCCTCTCTTCGTGCTACGATTACCAGGTCACCACCTAGCTCAGCGTGAACATGAGCAAACTCTTTACCTATGCCCGCTGAGGCTCCGGTGATCAATGCTATTTTTTTCTTTTCCATAATTTTCATTTATAAGTGAGTAATCACTCAGTGTCTGAATAAATTTTTTATAAATCATATTTCTTAAAAATCAGCTCTTTAATGCCTCCCACATTTCCTGACCTTTTCAACAAGATGTGGCTGGCCATACCATCCATCAAAACCATGATAAGTTCAGCTTCTAATTCAGGCTGACGGTAATTTAATGCCTCAAATACCGGAACAAGAATATCCTTCATCGGATTAGACATGCTGTTATCATAAACATCGGCCTGCCACTTGAGTGCGTATAACAATTTCCAAAATGGTCGCTGATCCTCCTCTATGGTTAATGGCAGCGTGATTACCCTACGCAAAATTTCTTTGGGATCTTCTAGTTGATGAAGCGTATTAAAAATATCGGTCAATTTCTCACGCCCATTCTGAAGGATAGCGTTGAGCAAGCCCTCTTTATTTTCAAAGTGTCGAAAGATCAAACCTTCGGAAACACCCGCTTCACGCGCCACTTTGCTTGTTGAGGTAGATGAAAAACCATCTTTAGCAAAAAGTGATAATGCCGCTCCGAGAATCTTTTCCTGCTTTTCCGTCATATAAGTGAGTAATCACTTACAAATATAGTGGATTAATACCTAACTCTAAATACCTCTTTTGCGCTATTTGTGGATAACTATGTGATTATTACGTCAAAGTTGTTTATAACAACCTGCTTTTAACATTTAAAAATAGTGGGAAACTTGTGGGAAAGTGAGCCGATCAAAAGTTTGCACGCAAAGATATTCTTGCGACCTTAGATTCACCGAGCGAGAGATATTCGCAGCAAACACAAAAGAGTGTTAGGTAAGTACTGAAAGTTCGCAAAGTGTAAATGTAGGAACCAAGGTGTCAAAGCTGATGGTTTGAAATGACTAAAGTTGCAATCATGAGCACTTCATAGAACAGTTTGGATCATCTAGAATTCGTTGTAGATGGTTCGAATTCTGAGAGAGTAACCAAAAGGGATCGAAGCTTCGGCCAACGGTCTGAAATAACTAGCGTTGCAGATGGTAAGCTCAAAGAGCATTCGGGTGACGTGAGTTTTCTGAGTTTTGTTTGAGAACTTTTAGAAACGTCAGCGTTCGAACTTGAGTTTCGGCTCAAGCCTGCGGGCAAAGCGGCGATAACGGTAACTTGGCATGAGTTGAGCGAGAGTTCAGCTTCATGAAATGGGGTTTTTTCCACAAGAAGAAACCCCATTTTTGTTTTTACTCCTCAGTGCAGTAAGCAAAATAAACAAAACCAACAACCACTACTTCTTGTTTATTCTGCAAGTCGCGTTTCTTAAGGGACTGATTGCTACTTTTGAAACGGTTAAAATTATACTGCTATCAAAAAATTCGATATTCCGGAATATTACAAATCTTCCATTACGGGAAAGATCAAAGAGGCACGCAAAATCCTAGACCCTCGTAAAAAGGATTTTACACCTACAGAGCTGGACTTTGGGCCTATAAAATTCTACATAGCCCGTCACTTTGGTTTCTGCTATGGAGTAGAAAACGCTATCGAAATTAGCTACAAAGCATTAGAGGAAAATCCAGATAAGCGCGTATTCCTATTGAGTCAAATGATCCATAATCAGGAAGTAAACAATGACCTAACAAACAAAGGAATTCAGCTCATCATGGACACGGATGGTACTCAGTTCATTCCATGGGAGGAGCTTACATCTGAAGATATAGTGATTATACCAGCCTTTGGAACCACCCTTGAAATTGAACAAAAGCTTAAGACCATTGGAATTCAGGTACAGCAGTACAACACTACATGCCCTTTTGTAGAAAAAGTATGGAAACGAAGCGATAAATTAGGACAGCAGGGTCATACCATTATTATTCATGGTAAATATAATCACGAAGAAACAAGGGCTACGTTCTCGCATAGTGCTCATAACGCATCCAGCGTAATTATTAAAAACATAGAAGAAGCAGAGATATTGGGCAAAGTGATATCCGGAAAACTTTCCAAAGAACATTTCTACTCCGAGTTTGCCGGAAAATTTACATCTGGATTTGACCCATCAATACACTTTGATAAAGTCGGCGTTGTAAACCAAACTACTATGTTGGCCACCGAAACTCAGGCCATTGCCGATCATATAAAACAGGTCATGATCGAGATTCATGGTGACAATTATAAAGCACATTTTGCCGACACTCGGGATACTCTTTGCTATGCAACCAATGATAATCAAGATGCTACCTACGGACTTTTAGAAGAGCCCGTGGATATTGCCATTGTGGTAGGAGGATATAACAGCTCCAACACCTCACATATCGTTGAACTCTGCGAGCAGAAATTTCCTACGTACTTTATAAATAGCGCAGAAGAGATTGAATCGCCCAACCTTATCAATCATTTCAATTATCATAAAAAGACGCGCGTACAAACTGAAAACTGGCTGCCCGAAACGCCCAAAATAATTCTTACCAGCGGAGCTTCTTGTCCGGACACATTGGTAGATGAGGTTATGTTAAAAATTCTTGAATATTTCCCGAAAGCAACAGATGTCACAGAGCTATTTGAACAAATGAAAATTAACTAAGACGTTACCACTAATTCATTAGCATTTAAATAACTCATATTTTTCTTAGCTTCATGCCCATATGAGTTCGTTTTTTCGAAATCTGCCTTCGTGGCCAAGGCTCGCCTCTGAAATATATCAAAATAAGCGAGAGTATGTTCTCTTCATAGGTTCATTACTACTGGCCGGATCTGTAGCAATTATTTCTTTGAGCTTCTTCATAAGCATAGCAGAAGATCTGTATGGCCCGAGATTCCAGGTTTTCGATAAAAGCGCTTTCGATATACTGCATAGCCTCCGATCACCGACATTAACTTCATTCTTTACCATTATCACCAACCTTGGCAGCGCACCGGCCTACTTCACACTAATCCCTTTTATCGGATTAATTCTTTACTACCGGGGCTTCAGATGGAGCACCTCAATACAATCTTCCATTGTTCTCATTTCTTCATTTCTTCTGAATGTAGCTCTCAAACATTTTGTCGCGCGTCCTCGCCCTGTTAATGCCCTTCGTCTGGTGGAAGCCAGTTCTTATAGCTTCCCAAGCGGGCATGCCATGAGTGCGACGGCACTGTATGGATTTCTAATTTACCTCTGCTATAAATACCTTCCATTTGGAGTCTTAAGAGCCTCTGGTGTCTTCTTTTTGAGCCTATTGATCATAATGATTGGTACTAGTAGGATCTATTTAGGAGTTCATTACGCCTCTGATGTTTTAGCGGGATTCGTTATAGGATTGTTTTGGTTAATGACCTGTATTATCATCATCCGATCTGTTGAATTCTATAGAAAATCAAAAAATTTGGAAGAAGGTCAACCAAAATAAATTTTGCCCGTATCAATATTTTACTTTGCTTTGTCAAAGTTTTTAAGCAATCTATTAATATAGCATTAAACACTAAACGCGCTATGAATATCCTAACATCGGTTCCCGCCTAGGAAGCAGGCCTTAAGAAGGCTAGCTTCTGTTGGTTCCCTCAAACACTAGTCTTTTATTCTTAAAATCGATGTAATGCGTTTAAATACTTTATTCAAAAACTTTATTAAAGCTGTTAAAGGTGAAGAAAAAGATTTCATCAATGGCAGTATTAAGAGAGCCATATTTATGCTCTCCATACCCATGATTCTGGAAATGGTGATGGAATCACTTTTTGCAGTTGTGGATATTTTCTTTGTAGGTAAGGTCAGTGTTAATGCCGTAGCTACTGTGGCACTAACTGAATCCGTTGTCATGATCATTTATGCCATTGCCATTGGTTTGAGTATGGCCGCAACAGCCGTCGTAGCACGAAGAATCGGCGAGAAACAAGAAGATAAAGCTGCTGAAGCAGGAATGCAAGCCATATTTATTGCTTGCTTTGTTTCCATATTTTTTAGTGCTGCAGGTATTTTATTCGCAAAGGATATTCTGCGCCTAATGGGAGGTGAAGCTTCTCTGATTGACGAAGGTTATGGCTATACCAAGATCATGCTTGGGGGTAATATCACTGTGATGTTACTATTCCTTATCAACGCTATTTTCCGCGGAGCAGGCGACGCCAGCGTGGCCATGCGAGTGCTTTGGATTGCCAATGGATTAAATATTGTTCTAGATCCAATTTTCATTTTTGGGCTTGGTCCAATTCCGGCGTTTGGAGTAGATGGGGCGGCAATTGCCACCAACACTGGAAGGGGTGTAGGTGTACTTATACAACTATTCGTACTTACCGGGGCGAAATCGGTAATTCAGTTGGCCTGGCGGCATGTCAAATTGCAGTGGGAAGTGATCATGAACCTGGTTAAAATTTCTCTTGGTGGAATTGGCCAATACATGATCGGTACACTAAGCTGGCTTTTTCTGGTGAGGATTAGTGCTGTATTTGGTAGTGAAGTTTTAGCTGGATACGCTATCGCCTTCAGAATTATCATGTTTACCATTTTACCTTCATGGGGGTTAGCTAATGCTGCTGCTACTTTGGTAGGGCAAAATTTAGGAGCTCAGCAACCTGAAAGAGCGGAAGAATCTGTTTGGAAGTGTGCTTTTTATAATATGATCTTCCTGGCAGTTGTATCTCTAGTTTTTGGAATTTGGGCCGAGGAATTTGTCGGCATGTTCTCGACTGAAAACGATGTTGTCAAATATGGAGCTCTAGCGTTACGGGTGATCTGTTTTGGTTACGTGTTTTTCGCTTATGGTATGGTAATTGGCCAATCCTTTAACGGTGCCGGCGATACTAAAACGCCGACCGTAATTAACTTCTTCTGTTTTTGGATGTTCGAAGTACCATTGGCATGGATACTTTCCAGGACGTTTGATTTTGGTCCTTTCGGCATTTTCCTTGCCATTGCTATTGCTGTGGTACTTTACGCCATAGTCAGCATTTTCATTTTCAAAAAAGGTAAATGGAAAACTGTTCAGGTATGACCAAAGGCATGGCACCGAGCACATAGAGGTATGTAATCCCATGTGCCAGGTGCTAGTCGCCATTCGCTTCTTCTTATTTATACTAACTCTTAACCCCGACACATATGCAAAAGATAGTTTATTATGTCGCATCTTCTATCGATGGTTTTATTGCGGGACCTGATGGAGATATCAGCAAGTTTCTATTTGAAGGATCCGCTGTGGATAAATACCTTAGTGATCTTCAAAGTTTCCAAACCGTTATTATGGGCAGGCACACCTATGAATTTGGATACCGTTACGGTCTAAAACCAGGACAACGAGCCTATCCACATATGAAACACTATGTTTTCTCGGAGAATTTAAGCTTTGATAGGTCAAACAGCGAAGTGTATTGCAAAAGTCTCAATGTTGAAACCATCAAACAAATAAAACAGGAATCTCAGACTGATGTATACTTATGTGGTGGTGGACAATTGGCCGGTTGGATGCTAGAAAAAGGATTCATTGATATTGTTAAGCTAAAATTAAATCCTATTGTGCTTGGAGATGGTATACGAATCTTCGGGAACTCAACGTCATCTGCCAAAATGGAACTTATAGAACGGGAGTCTTTCGATAAAGCCTTCGATATTCTGACCTATGAAGTGTTAAACTAAATTCAACCTTCTATCCATTTGCGGAAATTGGGAGCATTTTCTTTGCTGACGGTAACTTTTTCCTTTGTGACGGGCTTGAGATAGAGTTCAATTTTACCAATATCTGACTTAAAACGTTCAATGGCATTAATATGAACCAGGTACTTTCTATTTACTCTAAAGAATCTTTTTGTATCTACTTGAGTCAGGAGATCAGTGATGTTGGAATCGATAATATAAGTGGTGCCGGAAGTATCTCGTAAGAAAGAAAGTTTATGTTCGGTAAAGAAGTAAGCCACGTTTTCGACTTCTACAGAGACATAATCTATCCCTTTTTTTACCAAAAAGCGGCGCTTAGGCTCTTTGGTGCTTAGGTTGGTTTTAAGATTTTGAAAAATGAAATGAGATTCCAGTTTTTTGACCTTGCTCAATGCTTTGGATAATCGCTCTTCAGTGATTGGTTTCAACATATAATCTACCGAATTATGCTCCAGGGCTTCTAATACGTATTTATCATAGGCCGTAGTAAAAACAATCGGAAAGTTTACTTCAACAATTTCAAAAATTTGAAATGAAAAATCATCTGCCAGTTGAACATCAAAAAAAGCTAAATCAGGTGGCGGATTATTTGCGATCCACTTCACCGCCTCCACCACGCTTTCGGCTGCACCCACTAACTCTATTTCAGGATAAGTTTTAACCAACATACCAAACAACCTCCGCCTGGCTGCTGGTTCATCCTCAACTATGAACACTTTCATACTATCCGGCCAATGGCAACATTGGTAGCTGTAATTTAAATTGATTATTCTCCATGTCGGTTTGGATACCGGTGCCTAGGATGATCCTGAAACGCTCATCCAGATTAACCAAACCCACCTGGGTCGAATGTTGTTTCTTTTTCTTTTTCTTAATCGGGTTAGCTATATATAAGACATCACCCTTCTTTCCAATCTCAACGGCCATAGGAAATCGATTTGAGATCTCATTGTGTTTTACCACATTCTCCAAGGCGAAAAATATAGAAATTGGTGGGATAAGGAACCCTGCCTTGTCCTGATCTTCTAAGTTAAAATCAATCTTTAAGCAATCTTCAAACCTTAAGTGTAGTAAAGCAATGTACTTATTTAAGAAAAGCAGTTCGTCTTCAAGAATTACGAGTTTACTCTCTTTATTGGACAATATATAGCGGTATACTTCTGCCAGATTTTCTGTGAACGCTTTTGCTTTTTCAGGATTCTGGTCAATAAGATGGGCAAGATTGTTCAGCGAATTGAACATAAAATGAGGGTCAATCTGGTTTTTAAGGGCCTCCAGCTCTGCCTGTATCTTCGCCCGCTCTAGCTTTTCACTTTTAACTTTATCCGATTCACGTTGCTTTATGAGGATGACTGTTTCGTAAGCGTGGGTTATAAAAATGACGCAAATCACACAAACAATCGCCGTCACCTGGATCACCGTCCAATCAATAGGAGAACCAGAGACCCGATACCAGCACAATAACATAACTATCACTAAAGGAGCTGTATAAAATACATTCCCTCCTAAAATCATAATCACCTTTTGGGCAGGATTAATAAACCAGTTATATTTTTCTTCTAACTTAAAAAGTATAATACGATTACCCTGCCAGATCAAAAAAGCAATAAGGGTGAAATAGGCATAGGCCCCAATCAAATAATATACGGAGCGATCATTGTTACTGATAAGTCCGGTTGCATTAGGAATAACAATACCAAAGAACTGGATGCCAATTATTCTTACTAGTCTGTCGTTGATATCTATTTTATCACTTACTTGCATGACTGCCCTATGGCTTTAGTCAAAAATACTTCCTTTTAGGACTGTGATCTTTCCGGTTCGGTATTTCAGGTCAAACACCATCTTTCTAAAAATAGTAAATTCCCAAGTGAATCTTAAAAACAAGCTCTATGGAATATTCAGTTAAAGGAATAACGCTGGCGGTTCGTGAAATGGATAAAATGTTGTCATTCTACACGAATGTATTTGGAGTAAGTTTTAAGAAGCAACAAATCAATGATTCCACTTTGTACGAGGGTATTTGGGCAGGAATCCACTTATTACTTTGCCCTGCTGAGCTGGCCAGTAACACGGCTCTGCAAAACCGTCATCAATTCGATCTCTGGGTAAGTGATTTTGATGCTATTATTTCCCTATGCACCCAATACGGCGGAAAACTCATGGGCGAGGTCCAGGAAAAAGATGGTACCAAGAGAGTAGGAATATACGATCCTGATAACAATTCAATGGTAATTATACAATCAACAATATGAAAACTACTTGTCTAATAACAACACTACTATTCATTATTTCGCCTTCCATGGGTCAGAATACGACAGGAAATCCAGCTGAACAAATCGTGAAATATTACTTCGTGGAATTAATATCAAATCCGGATAAACCGAAAATACCAAAAAATGAAACGGACAGTATTCAAACAGCGCACATGGCCAATATTGGCTCTATGATTGAAAATAGGAAACTTTTGTTAGCCGGGCCCTTTGAAAATGGTGGGGGCATATTCATTCTGAATGTAGCCAGCTTTGAGGAAGCAAAAGCCCTGGCAGCCAACGATCCGGCTGTAAAAGCCGGTCGACTGCTTACTGAAATCAGGCCTTGGTATACGAGCAAGGGTGTATTTACTTTAGAATCCAAACTACCAGCTAATGAATAAACTTAGAATAAACCATGGCGCGGTATGGGTATCCGCTTTTGTAGTTCAATTTGTACCTCCACTGTGGTACGATGCCGTCTTTTTTGGAATCCGCTGGTCTGAGCTTAATAAGCTTACAGAAGCAGACTTTGCCGACTATAATCTGGCACTAGGTTTAGGCGTAAATTTCATCGCTTGTGTAGCTGCTGCATATACCATGGCCTTTCTATTTACAAAACTCCATGTGAATAGTGGTTTGAAAGGTTTACAATATGCCCTGCTCTTTTGGGTAGGCTTCATATTCCTGGAAATCACCACTCAAAACATGTTTAGCCTCCGGCCTTTTGAACTTACACTAATCGATGAATCTGTCGTACTCATTAAGTACGAAATTACCGGTGTAATCTTGGGGCTATGGAGAAAGTATCAAGCATAAACTTTATCAACCAAAACGAATTACTATGGATTTTTCAACATTAAACTGGCTGGCAATTGCGGTCGCCACTATCTCAACATTTGTCATTGGAGCCGTCTGGTACGGGCCTATTTTCGGTAAGGTATGGATGCAAGAAAATGGCTTTACCGAAGAAGACCTGAAGGAAGCCAATATGGCCAAAATTTATGGCACGGCATTTATTCTGGAACTCGTTATGGCCATAAACCTCGCTCTATTTCTTAAGGGTTTGTCTGTTCAAGATGGCCTGCTCTATGGTTTTTTTACCGGGTTCGGTTGGGTGGCCATGGCTATGGGAGTTAACTATTTATTCTCCAGAAATTCTATTCGCTTATGGTTTATAGATTCGTTTTACTTTGTGATAAGCTTCACATTGATGGGCGCCATCCTTACAGCTTGGGTGTAATGAGATAAAGACTCCAAAGTCTAAAGGGATTCAGGAGTCTTTATCAGGTTTTAGTTATTCCTTACATTTATTAATCATCGAATCAATCATCTTTTTAAAATTTTATTGAACATTATAATTATTTCAATATATTTATCGTGATATCATAATTAAATTGTCAATATGTCCTTTCTTTTGTCGTTAATTTTATTCCAACTAGTGTTAGCCTATATCATCGCCGCATATTTCGCTAAAAACAGGCATTTAGGTTTTTTTCAATCTTTTCTTTTTTCACTATTCAACCCAATCATCGGATTTCTAATGACCATAACCTCCCCAAAAAAGAGGGCTTCAAATTATTTTAAAGCTTGAAATAAAAAAATAAGATTCCCCTCTGTCCTTATGTGATTGAGGCAGTTTCAAATGTTATTTTCTAACTACTAATGTATTTGCAATCATATCGTGCAGACCCTGTTTTTTTTCAGTAAAAGCAGCCATAAGAAAGCCAATGTAAATAATAATCTGGCTCAGTATCTTTCCCAAATTTCTTAGGAATGCCGTACCAAAAGAAACACGTTCTCCATTTGCATCTGTTACCTTAATTCCCAGTGCCATTTTACCAACTGTTCCTTGAAATTTACTGGATTCCATCAACGCAAAATATAGGATGTAAATGATCTGAATAATTAAACCCACTGTGGCAAAAACCCCCGTAATCACTCCTATTAGACCTAAAGCCTCCTCTTCCGACATAGAACCAGATTGTAGATCTTCTGCCGCGGTGGCAAATCCAAATCCGAGAGCGGCAAAAATAGGGGTGACAATAAATAAATAAACTATGCTAATGACTATACTATCAATTATTAGGGCGATAAATCTCAGCCAAAAGCCAGCATAGTCTTTTGAAGGTCCAGTAGAAACCGTTTCCATGTGTTTTTTAAAGTTTGGTTAATAGTGTAAGGTATTAATTTCTAGGAAACCATCAAAACACTAGTTTTTCTGCATTACCAAAACGCCCATGGACCTTTGACCATTTACCACAACCGACTTAGGAAGCTCCAAAAAATCAAGAGAGTAAAGTTGATTGAAATTATACAATTGTTCAGCTTGCAGCAGATAAGTAAATTCAGAGTTCTTCTCATTTTCCGCGAGACCTATTTCCGTTGCAGTTCGAATAAAAAGTATTCCCCCTACCTTCAAAACGCGAACCAACTCTGTCATTATCGCATCAAAATGCTGATAATCTCGTGCGAAATGCAGTACAGCACTGCATATGATGCCGTCAAAATGGTCATCCGGGTGTGGAATTTCTTCCAAATCACCTGCTGCCCAATGCTCCTTTGGCACGGACTTGTATGACATCATGGCCATGAGCAAGGCCTGAGGGTTTAGATCCATTCCAAAAACCTGGTATGAATTGTTTATGAAATAAGGAAGGTTTCTGCCCTCACCGCATCCGGCGTCTAAAATGCAATTCCGGTCATCAAAATTACCTTTCAATATCTGATCCAATAAGTACAGGTCAAGATTACCAACCTGTTTGTTGATTCCCTTGTAGTTCATTTTCTAACACTTTTTCCGTTTCGTTAAAGCCATGTTCAATTAGCTCCTTAGACCTATAAAATTCAAAAGTTGAACAAATATCCCTTGATATTTTTATGACAATATCAGGTCTATGTGATTCAATAATATAGTCAGATATCTTGTCCTGCATCAAGTCTATCGAGCGAGCGAAGATTTCGAAAAGGCTTAGCCGTTTTACTTTTGATGTACTATTCGTAGGAAAAATACTGCTCCACCGCTCAAGTAACGGCGACAGCTTGGTCGTCTCCTCTTTTTTCTGACTTGGAAAAGTATTTGGTACGTCAGCGTTCACATCCGAAACTACAAGTAGATCATGATCTTGTCGTTTGACATGCTTTACAGGTAAAGGGTTGAGTACACCTCCGTCCACTAACTCAACATTATCAATAATCGATGGCTTTAAGACCGATGGAATGGCAGCAGAAGCACGTAGGGCAGTGTATAGACTCCCCTTTTCAAAAATGACTTCTTTCTTATTAACGATATCCGTGGCCACCGCTTTGAAAGGAATGTTTAAGTTTTCGATATCACAATCATCTATAAACTTTTTCATTTCGTTGAATACTCGTTCACCACGTACGAACCCTTGAGTGCTCAGGGTGAAATCTAACAACTTGAAAACATCAAGCTTGTCAAGCTCGCACATCCATTTTTTGTATTCAGACAGCCTTCCAGCTGCATATACGCCTCCGACTACGGCTCCCATAGAGCTTCCGGCAATGGCAGAAATAGTATAGCCCTGTCGTTCCAGTGCTTCTATCACACCAATATGAGCCACACCACGAGCGCCTCCGCTAGACAACACAAGTGCTACAGATTTAGACATAATCAAAAATACAAGTTTAGAAAAATGACAATATCTTAAAGATTACCATTCGAACAAAAGTTACAATGCAATATTGTCGCCATATCCAGATTCATTAAATTCGGGCTTTTTAAAACTATGATCATTGTCATGAGAAGTTTGTTTACTCTTATATGCTTATCCATTTCGTCCGCACTTTGTGCTCAGTCGAAGTCTCCCGCAGAATTTCTGGGCTATGAATTGGGTGAGCGGTTTACCCGTCATCACAAAGTCGTAGATTACTTTAAGCATTTGGCTGAAAACTCCTCTAAAGTAAAGTTACATCAGTATGGGGAGACTTATGAGAACAGGCCACTTATGGCAGCACTTATCTCATCCGAGGAGAATATCAATAATTGGAATAATATCAGACAAAACAATCTTAAAAGAGCAAAATTAACCGATGGAAGCGCCAGTAACGATGATATAGTTATAGTATGGCTGAGCTATAACATTCATGGTAATGAAGCATCTGCGACAGAGTCTGCTTTGAAAACAATTTATGAATTAGTTCAGGCAGATCGTGCCCAGGAATGGTTAAGAAACACTGTGGTTATTATTGACCCCTGTATTAACCCGGATGGGCGGGATCGGTATGTAAACTTCTACAATCAATATGGAAACAAGAGCTTTAATCCCCATGGCGATGCTATGGAGCACCGCGAGCCATGGCCAGGAGGACGGCCAAATCATTATCTATTCGATCTGAATCGAGATTGGGCATGGCAGACTCAACAGGAATCCGTGAGCCGTATGCGGCTGTATAATGAAGTGATGCCACACATTCACGTCGATTTCCACGAACAGGGTTACAATAGTCCCTACTACTTTGCACCAGCGGCCGAACCCTATCATGAAGTGATCACACCGTGGCAACGTGAGTTTCAGGTAGTTATCGGCAAGAATCACGCTAAGTATTTTGATCGTGAGAATTGGCTCTATTTTACAAAAGAACGTTTTGACCTGCTTTATCCTAGTTACGGAGATACCTATCCTACCTATAACGGCGCCATTGGTATGACTTACGAGCAAGCCGGCCATGGCTTTGCCGGTTTAGGTATTACCACAGAGTTTGGCGATACATTAACATTAAAAGACAGAATTGATCATCACTACACTACGGGTATTTCAACCGTTGAAGTCTCTTCGCAGAATGCGGCCAGGGTTACATCTGAATTTGAAAAATATTTCGAAAAAAGTATGACCAATCCTGATGGCAAGTACAAAACATATCTGGTTAAAAGCTCTTCTAATCCTGACAAAGTCGCCGCACTCACCCACTTCTTAGATAAACAAAAAATTAAATATGGCTCCGGAAGTAGTCGCAAAACGGTAAATGGGTTTAGCTATGTCAAAAACAATAATGCATCCACTTCGGTTGATGCCAGGGATTTGGTTATAAGTACCTACCAACCCAAGTCAAAATTAGTAACCGCTCTTTTTGAGCCTGTCGCAAAACTCTCCGATACATTAACCTATGATATTACAGCGTGGTCTTTGCCCTATGCTTACGGATTGGACGCCTATGCACTTACCGATAAATTGGATGTATCGGATGAATACCGTATTCCGGCTGCAAAAGGCTTGGAGCAGGGCAAGAAGCCTTACGCTTATATTGCCAAATATAATAGCCTGGAGGACGTCAAGTGGCTTACGCAGTTGATGAAAGCAGGGTTAAACCTGCGTATTGCGCACAAACCAATCACCATCAGCGGTAAAAATTACCAACGAGGCAGTATAGTACTCACTCGGAGAACAAACGAAAAGTTCGGAAGCCAATTTGACGAGATCATCCAAGATGCTGCCAAAACTTTTGAACGTTCCATTGATGCAATTTACACTGGATTTGCCGACTCAGGAGTGGATTTGGGATCCGGTGAAGTAGCTAAGCTGAAAGCACCGAAAATAGCAGTGTTGTCAGGCGAACAAACTTCATCGCTAAACTTTGGTGAGGTCTGGCACTTCTTTGAACGACAAATCGATTATCCCGTCACCGCGATCCGGGCAGATTATTTCAATCGAGTAGACTTAGATGAATACGACGTTCTTATTGTGCCCCATGGCTATTATCGAATCTTTAATGAGAAAGCTTTATCTCAATTAAGTAGTTGGGTAAGTGACGGCGGTAAACTTGTATTAATAGGCAACGCCCTAAGGTCTTTTGAGGGGCAAAACGGTTTCCTTCTTAAGAATTTTACGGATGAGGAAAAGAAAAAGAACAAAAGGAACCAAGAGAATGACGTCCTAAGATCGTATGAATCATCGGAAAGAGATGGTTTGTCCAACTCCATATTTGGAGCGATATTCAAAGTGTCACTCGATAATTCTAATCCACTTGCCTATGGTTACGGCCGGGAATATTACTCCTTGAAAACCAGTAGTCAGCGTTTCGCCTATCTTGATGGCGGCCAGAATGTTGGTGTACTTAAGGGAAGTGCCGAAGCTGTGAGTGGTTTTGCTGGATTTAAAGCGCTTGATAAACTGGAAAACAGCCTGGTATTTGGTGTTCAGAGAAAAGGCAGGGGTCAAGTTGTTTACATGGTGGATAACCCACTGTTCAGAGCGTTTTGGGAAAATGGAAAGCTCTTATTTAGCAACGCTGTTTTTATCGTTGGAAATTAGCATCAATCGGCCCCGACTCTAAAGCCGAGGCTCTTTTTTTTTACACCTTAGTTTATAAAGCTGCAATTGCGGCGGCGTAATCCGGTTCTTGACCTACTTCGGGCACTAGTTCTGTATACGTAACTTTTCCTTCTTCATTCAATAGTATTATGGCTCGAGCATGTAGTCCTTCAAAACCGCCATCTATAAACCTTGTGCCCGAGGCATCAGAAAATTCCGGATGTCGAAAGTCTGAAAGAGTCTCCACATTTTCAATGCCTTCAGCGCCACAAAAACGGGCTTGTGCAAACGGCAGGTCTTTTGAAATACATAATACTACCGTATTTGCTAAAGAACTTGCCTTTGAATTAAATGTACGAATTGAAGTCGCACACACCCCTGTATCAACGCTAGGGAAAATATTGAGTATTACCTTTTTCCCGAGATAAGAATCTGAGCTTATTTCAGAAAGGTCATTCTTGGTGAGTTTAAAATCTAATTGTGTGCCTTTTTCTGGTAAGTTACTCACTGTGTTCACAGGAGTACCTCCTAATGTAACTTGAGCCATTGTTTTTCTAGTTAGTTTATATGAATGCCTAACATCTCATCAAGTGTATTTGTTGCTGCGAGATGGCGCAGACCGTGCTTTTTATGAAAATTCATCGCTATTTCTTTACCTGGTTGTTATTTGATCAATTCTACGCGTCGACTTTTTTCGATAATTTGCATTGGTAATATCCATTCTGCTTAAAAAAGACTATTTTCGGTTGTGATGCCAATGAAAGTTAATCTCGTATTCGCTTTTATCTTCCTGCTCATTAACACTATTAGTTCTGCTCAGGAAGAAAGGATTATCCGACAATTAAAAATTAGAGCGACACAAGGAGAAGTTCAAGAAAAAATCGCTTCCCTAAATCAGCTTGGATGGCAATATCGTAAAGTATACCCAGATAGCTCTCTATATTTTTTAAACCAATCTTTAGCCTTATTGGCTACCGTGGATAACAAAGCACGGGAACCAGAGTGTCTTAACTTTTTGGGCGTGGCTTATCTTTATAAAGGGGATTACCTGAATTCATATGACTATCACCAAAAAGCCAGAGATTCTGCTCTCACAAATCAAGATAGTCTGCAATATGCACATGCTCTCAATAGTTTAGGGCGATTATATGAAGGTACCGCTGCCTATGACAAGGCCATCGACCACTATAATCAGGCTTTATCCGCCTTTACAAGTCTCAAAGATACCATTGGTCTAGCCTATATATATTCCAGTTTAGCCACATTTTATCAAAGCCAAAAATCGTTCGACAAGGCAGAAGAAATGTCAAGAAGAGCATTAGCCCTGAGGAAAGAGAAAAAGCTCTGGGCAGGTGTGGCCTTTAGCTATTTGGAACGTTCAAAGATTTACGAAGACGCCGAAAAACACAACCTCGCACTTTCTACATTAAAAGAGGCGTTAGCTTTTAGCGATAGTGTTCAGGAAAATTTAGTGCTGAAAACAGAAATTAATACTGAAATAGCCCGTCAATATAGAAGAATTGGTAAATATAAAGAGGCATTAGTACTAATGTCAATAGCACAGAAGACTGCAGAAGAGATATCAAACCAAAATCTTTTCATGAAAGTGTATAACGAATATGGCAAGCTAAACCATGAACTAAAAAGATATAATCAAACCATATACTATCATGAAAAAGTAGTTAACGCCGCCGAAAAATCCGCATTCTGGGCAGAACTTAAAAATGCTTATTTCGAGTTATCACGCAATTACGACGCACTTGGTAAAATAAAAGAGGCTTATGAGAATTTTAAAAAGTACAATGAAATAGAAATCAAGTTTTTAGATACCGAAAAGGCGCGATTAGTTCAGCAGCATGATACACGTATAGCACTAGAAACACGAGCTAAAGAAAATGAGATACTCAAAATTGAAAAACAAAAAAACGAAGTGCTTATCGCTAAGCAGGAGCTTATAAGCCTGGCTTTAATAGGGCTAGTGACACTAATGTTTTTGCTGGCGGTACTATTTCTGACCTTTTCCATCAAAGGAAAAAAAGCTAATGCAAAGCTTACTCACAAGAAAAATGAATTAGCTGAACTCAACCTTCAAAAGGATACGCTTCTTAATATTATGGCGCATGACTTGAGGGCACCTTTTAACAGAATTGTGGGCTTGGTGGATCTGATGAAAGCGGATAAAGACAATCAGCCTGAGTACGCAGCCATGGTACAAGACATGAGCAAATCCGGAATAAGTTTAATTAAGAATATATTAGAAGTAAGCAAATTAGAATCAGACAAACTAAATGAGGCTATAAGCTCAGTTGATGTACAGGGTTTCTTAAGGGAAAAAATAAAGAATCACCAGGCCGACGCTTTGGCAAAACAGATTGCCATCAAGAGTGAAATAAATATTGAAAATAATTTTTCAACCAATAGATTATACCTGGAAAGAATTGTCGATAACTTAATCTCCAATGCGATAAAGTACTCAGACAAAGACTCAGAAGTAAAGATTAAAGCCTCTAAAGAAAGGAATCAACTAGTCATATTAGTCAAAGATAACGGGCCTGGCTTTACCGCAGAAGATAAAAAAAACCTGTTTCAGAAATTTAAAACATTGTCAGCTAAACCTACGGCTGGGGAAACCTCTAACGGACTTGGCTTATCATTAGTCAAAACCCTTGTCGATAAGCTAGGTGGGAAAATTACCTTAAGAAGTGATGTAGGTATAGGGAGCACTTTCGAGGTTTTATTGCCAGAATTGAGCTGAGTGATAACCGAAGTTCCTTAAAAATGGGCTTATCAGCGGTATAAAAACTCCCCGTAATCACTCTTAATTGTTACTTCTTTTCTACTTGATTTTTCTACACGTCCTATTACCTGGGCATCAATCTCAAAACTCTTGGATATATCAACCACCTCCCGAGCATAATTACTATCCACATAAACCTCCAAACGATGCCCCATATTGAAAACCTTGTACATTTCTTTCCAATCCGTCCCACTTTGTTCCTGAATAGCTTTGAACAGATATGGTACTGGGAGCATATTATCCTTAATGACGTGAAGATTATCTACAAAGTGGAGAACTTTGGTTTGGGCTCCGCCGCTGCAGTGCACCATCCCGTGAATTTGGGGTTTAAGATCCCGAAGTATTTCAACTACCACAGGCGCATAGGTTCTGGTAGGAGAGAGAACCAGTTTACCCATATCTAGCGAAACACCTTCCATACGATCGGTAAGTTTATATTTTCCAGAATAAACAAGATGTTCTGGAACGGACGCGTCGTATGATTCAGGATATTTGGTGCGATATTCTTTATCGAAAATGTCATGACGAGCTGAGGTAAGTCCGTTGCTTCCCATTCCCCCATTATAATCATTTTCATAAGAAGCCTGCCCAAAAGATGCGAGCCCAATGATCACATCACCTGCCTTGATATTCGCATTGTCCACCACGTTTTTCCTTTCCATCCGGCAGGTCACGGTGCTGTCTACAACAATCGTTCTTACAAGGTCTCCCAAATCTGCCGTCTCTCCACCGGTACTTATAATATTAAGACCATTATCCCGCAGCATTTCAAGTACTTCCTCCGTGCCATTGATAATTGCTGCAATCACTTCTCCAGGTATTAGCGTCTTATTCCTCCCGATTGTTGACGAGATCAAAATGTTGTCAATGGCTCCTACGCAAAGCAAATCGTCAATATTCATGACCACGGCGTCTTGTGCTATACCTTTCCAAACCGACATATCTCCGGTTTCTTTCCAGTACATATAAGCCAAAGATGATTTGGTCCCCGCTCCATCCGCGTGCATGATATTACAGTAATCGGGGTTACCACCGATGTAGTCTTCTACTATTTTACAGAAGGCTTTTGGATAAAGACCTTTATCAATGTTCTGAATGGCATTATGAACATCTTCTTTAGAAGCAGAAACGCCTCTGGCGGCATATCTTTCGTTATCCATGATTCTATACGGTAGCAGTTGAAAACTCGTTAAAAAGCATTAAGCCCCTTTCGAGGTACTTATCTTCGGTACAACGTTCAAAAAATTGTGTGAAGCTTTGCAGACCAGTCCGTTGCTGAAACTTCTCAATGTCGACGCTGCTATATTTCATATCCCAGTTTTTAAACGATCGGGATTTAATGGGTCCATAAAAAAGTAGATTAGCAGCACTATGTCTGGGATCCGCGTCAATCCTTTGGTATGTACTCATCAGTATTTTCTCTTCACCCTCTAAGACCTGTAGAAATTCTCCTTTCATGTAAAGTAACGCTCCGGAAATTTTGTCTCTTGCATTGTTGATAGAAGAAACTCTACTTATGTCAGCAACGGTCTCGTCAGATAAATCCTTAATTGCCTCACTGACATACAGGATTGCATAGGTCATAGGTGAAGATACACTAAAAAGAGAAGGGTATGAAGGGTTTGATCTCCTTACCTTTGCCCGCTGTCTTCTTCTTCGTCATCAAAATACTTGTCCTCATCGAACTCATCCGACGACGGTACTTTCTTTTCGCCCAGGGCTAATATTTTGAATTCTGTTCTACGATTTACCTGATGCTCCTCCTCTGTCTTTGCATTGGCTATTAGTAATTTTGACTCACCATAACCTTTGGCCACAAGGCGGTCTCCGCTAATCCCTTGGCTAATAATATAGTTGACTGCAGACCTGGCCCTGCGATCTGAAAGCCGTAAATTGTAAGCGTCCGTCTGGCGATCGTCAGTATGTGAGCTTAGTTCAATTTTAAGCTCGGGATTATCCGCCAAAATAGTAACCAATTTATCTAGCTCAAGTGCGGCATCTTCTCGGATATCCCACTTATCTAAATCGTAGTAGATGTTGTCCAATACAAAGACCTTGTCCTTTTCTATTCTTTCAAGTACAAGGACTGTGTCAAAGCGAACTTCTGTCACCAGCTGTTTAAGTGTATCACGATCTGCAGCCTTACCTACGGTGGTAAACTCTTCCCTTGTGATCAAATACTGTGCTTCTCCTCCACCCAAATGCTCTCCTACCAAATTGTAGTGTTCATGCTCATACACTCTGAAAACGAACTTTCCATCCTCACGGGTAGTGGTTTCATCAATTATTTCGCCTTCATAGTCAAGCAATTTAACATCGACATTTGGAAGAATTCTCAGCTTCTCATTCTCGTCATGGGTCATAGTGACACCTTCCAAAAAGTAATTCACAATTTTTAGATCAGGATCCTCATTTACAAACGTATAAATGTCGTCGTCCCCTTGGCCTCCGTCGCGGTTTGAAGTAAAAAACCCCCGGTCGGCTTTAAAAAGATGAATGCCGAAATCATCAGCACCAGAATTTATGGGTTGTCCAAGGTTTTCAATTTCAGTTTGTCCGTTAACCCTTCTTGCCACAAAAAGATCAAGGCCACCAAAACCAGGGCGCCCGTCGCTCGAAAAATACAAATGTCCATCATCAGAAACGTAGGGGAATAGATCGTTGCCAGGAGTATTTATTTCAGGGCCAAGATTTTGAACTTTGAAAAAACGACCCCTTGAATTACGTCTTGCCTGATAAATATCAACACCACCTTCGCCTCCTGGTCTATTAGAAGCAAAATATAATCTTTTACCATCACGACTAAATGCCGGAGATGAGTCCCAGTATCCTGGATTATTAATATTTAGCATTCTTGGCTGAGTCCAAACCCCATTCCGATTACGACTAATGTATAAGTTTACTTCTGCAGTCCCCTTTCGCTTACCAGAATTCCCTTTAGCAAAAACCATTGTTTTACCATCAGGACTAAATGTGACGGAGCCTTCGTTAGTAATGGGGCCATTTATGATATCGTTTAATGGTGCGATGGTTTCAGCATCAACTCTTGCCGCCTTCGTTTTTGCTTTGTATATATCGGTAAATGGGGTCCCTGTACCTAGATAGATTTTACCATTGCCTCTTGAGGAGGCAAAATACAACTCTCCATCATTATATACCGGAGAATATTCCGCTGATTCAGAGTTGACCGCCTCCAGGTTTTTAACTCTATAGTAATTTTTCTTTTTCTTGATCTGTTCAATCTCATCCAGATTGGTGTATTCATACTCCGCTCTTTTAAGATATTGCTCATCCTCAACGGCCATTGCCTTTTCAAGCTCCTTCTTGGCTAAATCGTACTTATTATTGGCCATAAGGGCTAGCGCGTAGTGCAGAGAAAGCGAATCATTCTTGATTCCATTAACAATAGCTTTCTCGTAGTACGGCAACGACTCACGGATTCGATTCGATTGACGATAAGACTCCGCTACGAAAAAATTAGCTTCACCGTTATTCGGATCCTTAGATAAAATAGTGCTATAAGCGTCAATTGAAGCCTGGAATTGGGCCAATTCAAAAGCTTTTGAGGCTTTTTTCTCAACACCACATGAAGCCAGCACAACTATAGTTAACGCAAGAATAGCTCTAGAAATCATTCTCATTTTTCTCCTTTCATTAAAGTAGAAGAATTCGGCTGATACAAACAACGGTGCATAGTGAATTAATGTTGTTTAACCTGAGGAAAGTATCGCTTAATCCAGCTTTCTGAGGCGGGTACCTTCCATTTTGTTGCCAAATCTTCTTTGTCCTTTACAAGATTATTGAAGGTAATGGTATGATCCGTAACACTGCCTTCAATTATTCTTGTTTTTAAGTTGCTGATAGATTCTAGAAATACCTTTCCATTATTTCGAAACGCCACCTTGGTCCTATCGAAAAAGTCTACCTGGAATTGATGTTCAATTTGCTTTAACAGATGCACAGAAGAATCAATCGAACATCCACTGGCCTGGTTAAAACTCTCATCTACAGATATTATCAGAAAATAGTCATAAAAAAGACTGAAAGAACATTTCAATGCCTGATTATGGGCTGCCCATTGGTCCATAAACGGCCGGGCCATTTCGGTAATCCTTAGCTGCTCATCACGGGTCAATTGCCGGTTGCACTGATAGACCCAAACCCGGGATTGAGGTGACATATCATCGAACGAAACTAACATGTATCAAATTTACGAAATAACCTTAAATAAGAATTATTAGTTCTTCCTCTTGCAAAAAGTCAGTCGAGCGACTTTTAAGCATCTAGCACTCAACCTGTGATACTTTCGTGATACTTAGCAAATACATTTGTAAGGTATGAAAAAGGTCTTATTGATCGAAGACGATGTTCACATTAAGGAACTTTTAGAGATTCATTTAAAAGACCTCGGATGCCATCTAATGTCCTTTTCTAACGGCCAATCAGGATTTAATGCAGGCTTATCTGAACGCTTCGATCTCATTATTTTGGATATCATGTTGCCAGAAAAAGATGGCCTCGAAATTTGTCGGGATTTAAGGGCCAATAAGATCACAACTCCAATCCTGATGTTAACCGCACGCAGTGAAGAAATAGATAAAATAATGGGCCTTGAAACCGGTGCAGATGACTACCTAACTAAGCCCTTTAGTGTTCGGGAATTTATAGCGAGAGTAAAAGCTATCTTTAGACGCGTTGAAATGCTCCAGCAGCGGGAAATAAATAACACTGTGGTTAAACACAATGGGTTAGTAGTTGATCAAAACAAGCGCAAAGTGACCCTTAACAATGAAAGAGTGGATCTTACGCCAAAAGAGTTTGACCTGTTATATCTTCTCGCTTCAAATCCTGGAAAGAGCTACTCCAGGGATCAGCTATTATCTAAAGTCTGGGGATACGAGTTCGAGGGTTATGAGCATACCGTGAACTCTCACATAAACAGGCTCAGGGCTAAAGTTGAAATAGATATTTCAAATCCAGCATTTATTCTAACAACCTGGGGCGTGGGCTACAGGTTTAATGATGAAATACCTACTAAACACTGATTTAATGAACAAGAGCTATACATCAAATGGGCTTTTTTGGAAAATAGTGATCACTTTAACGGGTTTGTTAATAGTCGTGGGATTTACCTATGTATTTATAACTATTAATCTCGCCGAAAAATATGCTCAAGAAAGAAATCAAAGGTTAAATGCATCAATTGCGGAGCACATTATAAGTGAAGTGAAGCCGTACGTCGAAGGGGAGTTGGATACCTCGGCAACAGATGAAATTATGCATCATATGATGGCTATCAACCCAAGTATTGAAGTATACATTTTAGATGCAGCCGGTAAAATTCTCAACTACGTAGCACCCTACAAAAAGGTCAAACTCAAAAAGGTGCAGTTAGGGCCAATTAAGGAATTTATAGCCACGAAGGGTCTTGAATATGTCGTGGGTGATGATCCAAGAAATCCTGGAAAGCAGAAAGTATTTTCAGCTGCGCCTATAAAGCAAAACGATACTGCCATTGCCTATATATATGTTGTTCTGGCCAGCGAGGAGTATGAATCAGTCTCTGAGTATGTACTGAACAGTTACATCTTAAAGTTGGGAGGCAGGTCGATGCTGATAACACTGATCTCAGCCCTTGTTTTCGGATCACTTGCCATTTGGCTGATCATGAAAAATCTGAGCAGGATTATCGCCACCGTGAAGCGCTTTCAAAATGGTGAGATGAGTGCCCGCATTGAGGTGAAAGAAAATGGTGGCGTTAATGACTTGGCGATTGCCTTCAACGAAATGGCAGATACCATAGTGGGTAACATTGAGAATCTCAAATCCATGGAAAACCTAAGAAGAGAGCTTGTAGGTAATGTATCACATGATCTGCGGACTCCTCTAGCCGTAATCCATGGATATATAGAGACCCTGATGATCAAGCGCAACTCTCTTTCTGAAGAAGACAGAGAAAAGTATTTGCGAATCATTCTGGAAAGTACGCAAAAGCTAAAAAAGTTGGTGGAAGAACTCTTCGAGCTATCCAAACTGGAAGCCAAACAGGTAACTCCAAAAAAAGAGCCTTTCTTTATTCAGGAATTGATCCATGATCTGATCCAGAAGTTTGAAATTCTTGCTCAAGAAAAAAGTATTACGCTAAAAACTACCAAAAGCCCAAATAAAGCATTGGTAAATGCTGATGTTTCCCTCATCGAACGAGTTTTACAAAACTTAATTGATAATGCATTAAAGTTCACCCCTGCTAATGGGCAAATAAGCATTGATCTGGACAGTACTGATCAGTTTGTAGAAATAAAAGTTTCTGATACTGGTCCTGGAATACCTAAAGAACAGATCCCATTTATTTTTGATCGATACCATATCGGAGATAAACGCATCAGTCTTGATAATAACAACACCGGACTCGGCTTGGCTATTGTTAAAAAAATTCTAGAAATCCATAATGTGACTATTGAACTTTCGAGCAAAATCAACAATGGTACAACATTCTCATTTCAACTACCCCAATATGAAAACACTTAAATTATTTTCTCTAGGTGTTTTAGTGATACTCGCATCTTGTATCGGCACGGATGAAGTAGAAGATCAAATCGTTCAAATATCTGTAGGTGTACCTGAAGATGTGCCATTCGTTAATAACACCGTATCTAAAATTGCAGGACAGGAGTTGAATCTAAGTATTAATGCGCTCAATGATAAGAATCATGTGTTTACCACGCCAGGGTCATGGTTCTCGGCAGACGAAAGTATTGTTCGAGTGGACGAATCAGGAAAAGCTGTAGCCCTAGGATCAGGAAATACGACATTAATGGCTTCAGCCTTTGGTTTGGAAAGTGAACCTATACGTTTTAACGTAGTCACTGATAACGTATCGATAGCATTAATTGAGATTACAGCCGACTCAGCTATAGTGGGAGTTGGCGGCCAACTACAATTAAATGCCCGAGCGCTAAATGTAGCAGAAAATGAAATAGCAGGAGCTGAAATTATGTGGCAAAGCTCAGACGAGGATATCGCCACGGTAGATTCTGAAGGCCTTTTAACCGGTGTAGGCGCTGGTGTAGTTGACATTCAAGCGAGTTCCGATGGGATAAGTGCAACCTTCGAGATAACGGTTGGCGACATAGAACCAAGACAAGGGTTCTTTGAAGGTTTAAATGGCTACAATACTTCAGGTCGTGTTTCAGTCGAAATAAATGGAGTAGATCTTCAAGTACGCATTGCTGACGACTTTAGGACTTCTCAAGGCCCAGGCCTTTATGTATATCTATCCAACAATCGTACTATGGTAAGTGGTGGCGTGGAGTTAGGAAAACTAAGTACCACTTCGGGTGCAAGTTCATATACGGCACCTACCGGAATTAACATTGACGACTTCGATTATGTCATCATCTATTGCAAACCTTTTGGAGCAGGATTTGGAACTGCACTCTTAGACAACTAGGTAAAATATTCGATAATGAGAAAACTATCATTCCTTTTACTGGCATGCATTCTGTCAAATTCATTATGGTCTCAAAACCCATGGAACAAGAATAAAAATGAAGGTTTCTTCAAACTGGATCAAACCTTCATCATTTCGGATGACTTTTACACCCCTAATAAGGATATAAGTGATATTACTACAACAGGGGTTTATATTACTAGTATATACGGCGAATTTGGGTTCAGCGACAAAATAACAGGAGTAGTGTATTTCCCTTTCTTTTTCAGGAGTACACTCAATGAGCAGGAATTTTCTCAGTCTGGTGTTTCAGAACCGGGAGATGAGTTAAATAGTATAGGAGATGCAACTATTGGTTTGCAATATCAATTACTCAAAAAAGGAAGTTTCTCACTGAGTTCCAGTTTGGTGTTTGGAATCCCATTAGGTGAGGATATGGGTGGTAGCACCCAACTCCTACAAAGTGGGGATGGTGAGTTTAATCAATTGTTGCGATTCCACGGAGGCTATTCTTTCTATCCAAAGCCTGCCTATTTGGCACTTGGTTTTGGTTTTAACAATAGAACGCAAGGTTTTTCTGACGAATTTCACCTTAGCTTTGAAGCCGGTTATACATTTAGCCAAAAACTAAACCTAGCTATTAAACTGTACAACTTGACTTCGTTCCGAAATGGCGACACTTCAGAAAGTCAGACCGGACTATTTTCAAATAATTTAGAGTTTTTATCGATCGGACCAGAAATCAGCTACAATCTCAATGAAAAGTTTGGCATGACAGGGGCTATTTTTGGTGCCTTCAGTGGTAGAAATATCTTAGCCAGTCCCTCTATTTCAGTTGGTGCTTTCGTTAAGTTATAGATACGTGAACGAAATAGCTTTTCAAGTTCTATCGCTCCAACAATCAATGTAAGATAGGGTAAGATTCAATTCTCTCATTGCCTTTTAGTATAAATTTATTATTATGCATAGTAATCATAATCCCCTTCTAATACGGCTATGCAATCGAGTTTCCCAGGTTTCGAATATGATATATTTGTTAGCTACCGGCATAACGATAATCGATATGATGGATGGGTAAGTGAGTTTGTTGAAAAATTAAGACAGGAATTAAACGCTACATTCAAAGACAAACTCACCGTCTATTTTGACCAAAACTACGAAGATGGTTTACTGGAAACTCATGATGTAGGTGAGAGCATTCAAAGAAAAATTAAATCCGTTATATTCATCCCCATTGTTTCTCAAACCTATTGCGATACCAAATCATTTGCCTGGCAACAGGAGTTCTTAGTATTCAAGAAAGAGTCCTTGAATGATAGTATCGGGATGAATGTTACGCTGGCAAATGGTAACGTGGCGAGTCGAATTTTACCCGTTAAAATTCATGAAATCGACCATGCAGATATAAGGCTACTTGAAAAAGAATTATCAGGAGCATTGCGTTCAATTGACTTTGTCTATACAGAATCAGGCGTTAACAGGCCATTAAGACCCGTAGATGATGACCTAAATAAGGGCACCAGGAAACTGCTTTATAGAAATCAGATCAATAAAGTCGCTAATGCAATAAAAGAAATTGTTTTAGGGATGAAAAC
>JBCCOE010000051.1:0-31153 GCA_039025475.1 Bacteroidota bacterium
AAAATAATTAAATTAAAATAATAATTAATGTAGTTGATTCTTTTTTTCAGGTTCATAATTTTAGTCATTAGCCTCTTTTCCCTGAGTAAAAGTAAAGCTCAAAACGGTATTGAACTAGGCTCTCGGTCAATGGGTATGGGAAATACCAATTCCACCTTGGAGGACATATGGTCAGCTTTCAACAATCCATCTGGAATATCGAATCAAAATCAACCTGCATCAGTATTCAGCGTCCGTAATCAATACGGCCTATCTGCGCTGACATCTATAGGAGCAGGATTAATTGTACCCCTTAAAACCGGAGTCGCGTCAATATCAGCATTCAGGTTTGGAGATGACCTGTTTCATCGACAGTACGTTAGCTTGACATATGGCAACCAGTTTGGTATTGGTAGGTTAGGGTTTCGGGTCAACTACTTTGAGACTTTCATAGAGGGTTTCGGGAATAAAACAAAGATAACTTTTGATTTTGGGGGAATAGTAAACCTTAGCGAATATCTGTTTATCGGGGCTTACATAAGAAATATTGGACGTACCCGACTATCTGATTTCGAGGACGAACGTATTCCTACTGTTCTGAATCTGGGTATATCTTATCGCACCCTTGATAAACTTATAGTAAACATTGATATTGACAAGGATATTGAATTCGATCCGAGAGTCAAATTAGGTATCGAATATCAAGCATTGAAAAAATTCGCAGTTAGATCAGGTATCAACACTTCCCCGTTCAATAACTTTTTCGGGCTTGGGTTTAAGTCGTGGCGAGTTATAATTGACTATGCTGCCAATTTAGACTATGTGCTGGGATTGACTCATCAACTATCATTAACCTATAAGTTATCAATTTAGTTAAAATCATAGCCTTTTACACTTTTGTCTTATTATGTGATCCGTGTGTGTCGCAAGTAAATTTACCGACAGCGCAAGTCGAAAGAATTATAGAAGAGATATTTCAAAATCAAGACCAGGATGTAAATTATGAAGAACTGTATGAGGTACTTCTCCTTTACTTAACCACTCCAATAAACATAAATCAAGCCACTATCAACGAATTAGAATCATTATACATTCTAAATCAGAAGCAAATTCGTGCCTTAGTTGATTACATAGACAAACGAGGTCCGTTGATCTCAAAATACGAATTGCAAGCTATTCCTGAATTTGACTTAATAACAATAAAACGTTTGGTACCCTTCGTAAATTTCGATGAAAGAAACGTAAGAGAATCTTTTAAAGGAATACAACAACGTATTTGGACTGAACAAAATAACTATCTCCTACTTCGATATGAGAGGATTTTGGAAACCAAAAAAGGGTTTAGATCAGCACAAAATGATCAATCCCAAAGGTACATAGGTAACGCCGACAAGCTATATGCAAGGTTTAGAACCAGTCGCGCTAAGGATTTTAGTTTAGGCTTTACCCTAGAAAAAGATGCAGGCGAGACTTTTTCAGTCAATACCAACCAAGCTGGCTTCGACTATAACAGCTACCATCTACAAATCCAAAATAAGGGGATACTTGAAAATATTATCCTCGGTGACTTCCAAGTTCAATATGGTCAGGGGTTAGTATTTGGAGCTGGTTTTAACTTTGGTAAAGGAGCGGAGACTATAACTACCACTAGAAGAATTAATTTAGGAGGCTTACCCTATACATCCGTCACAGAAACAGACTTTTTTCGGGGAGTTTTGACCACGGTTCGGCTTGATAAAAAAATGACTCTTACAACACTCTACTCGTCGCTAGATCAAGATGCAATATTAGTCAATGATAGCGTAGATGGTAGTTCTACCTTTATTCGCTCAATTCAAACCTCAGGACTCCATCGAACCCCAAGCGAGCGTGCTGCGCGCAACAGCTTCACAGAGAATAATTATGGAGTGAATTTCCAATATGTAGACAAAGGCCTTGAGGCTGGTGTAAACATTCTAAACACAGATTATTCCGTGCCCATACTGAGGGGTGATAATCTGGCAAATTCTAATCGCTTCTCCGGAAGTGAAAATAGGGTAGTAAGTATTTACGCCCAGTATCGAAAGTTTAACTACATAATCTTCTCTGAAGTAGCAAGGTCGAACCACGGAACAGGAAGTCTTGTGGGTTTTACCAGCAGTCTCAGCAAAAATTTAGAAATTTCTGTTGTAGGCCGAAATTATGAGAACGACTTTCATTCTTTTTATGCCTCAGGCCTGGGCGAATCTTCTTCAAACAGAGGTGAACGAGGAATTTATTTTGGCATCAAACATTTTTTTAATCAGAATTTATTCTTGAGTGTTTACTTTGATGGATTTAAATTCACTGATATCAGATCCAACATTAGTCGACCGAGTGTGGGATACGAATATCTTTCTCGTCTGACTTTTACTCCAAATAAAAAGACTCTTTTTTATGCTCAATTTAGACAACAATCTAAAGCGGAAAATATTACAACCAGCGAGCTTGACGGAAGTATCCGACAAGCCGATGACCAGGTCAGAAGCAACTATTTAATAAACCTGGATTATGATATATCAGATAATGTTAGTCTGAAATCGAGAGTTCAGGGAAGTGTACAAGTTTTCAATGACGAATTCTCAGAGGGTTTTGCTTTGGTTCAAGACCTTAACTTTAACTATAAAAGGTGGCAATTCAGTGGTAGAATAGCATTTTTCGACACGGAAAATTTTGATAATCGACAATACATTTATGAGCGAGACGTTCTTTACGCCTTCTCCATACCCGCGCTAAGCGGCCGAGGGGTTCGGAGTTACCTGGTGATGAGGTTTAAAGCTAGCCAAAAGCTTGATTTCTGGTTTAAATATGCTCGATCTGCATTTTCAGATAGAAAAACTATCGGAAGTGGATTAGAGGAAATTGACGATAGTAAGAGAACGACTATAAAAATACAGTCGAGAATCAGATTTTAGATTCATTCAAATATCGGGTCATAAGCTCAGCTGTATTCTCACTGGCCGAACCAATATCCAGGGTAGCATAAAGCTCATCATAACGCTTACCAATATCACGGCGATAGGTGGAGTTGTTAATAAGCTCTTTCAACTCTTCGATCACATTGTTTGCTGTAAACTGACCTTGAATAAGTTCTTTAACAACTGGCCTCCCTACAATTAAATTAACAAGTGAAATATAATCTACTTTTATCAAACTTTTGGCTATTAAATAGCTTATTGAGCTTGTAGCATAAGTTACCACCTGCGGTACCTTGAGCAAAGCCGTTTCTAACGTCGCCGTTCCTGAAGTTACTACAGCGGCTTGAGCATTTGCCAATATATCATAGGTATTTCCTTTTATCAATTTAAGGTTGTGCAAATTCAGAATATCAGAATACATTGTCGCGTCTACACTATCAACGGCAGCCAATAAAAACTGAATTTTTGGTAGCCCCTCAACCACTTTCCTGAATATAGGTAAACTGTTGGAGAGTTCTTGTGGTCTACTACCCGGTAAAAGCGCCACATACCCATCTTCTTTTAACGGCTTCGGCTTATGAGCTTTAATAGCATCTAAAACGGGATTACCCACGTAGTCAACCTCCCAATTAAATCTTCGAAAAAAGCCCACTTCGAACGGAAGAATGACAAACATGCGATCCACAGTCGCCTTAAGCCTCAGAGCCCTTTTTGTATTCCAGGCCCAGACCTTAGGTGAAATATAGTAAAAGGTTCGGATGCCGGTTTTCTTACAAAATCCAGCGATCTTCATATTAAAGCCTCCATAGTCGATTAAGATCACCACATCAGGTTGGTAGCTTACTATATCACTTTTACACTTAGCTAGTAAATGCTTTATGGCTTTCAGATTTTTGATAACTTCCAGAAAACCCATAAAAGCCATTTGTTCATAGTGCTGAACCAATTCCATTCCTGAAGATTGCATTCCATTACCACCAAAACCCCTGAATTGTGAATTATTATCTTTCCGTTTCAAATGTTTAATCAGATTACCTCCATGAAGATCTCCCGACCTCTCTCCTGCAATTAAGTAATACTTCATTTATCCAAAGTACTCAACAAAGTTTCGAGGTGTTTCATAGAGTTTGACAGAATGCAATTTTGCATTGGATGAAATGTCCGGTAAAGTCCGTTCTAAGATCTTCCATATTTCAATAGCAAGATTCTCCGTACTCGCCATCTTACCCCGCATCAACTCTACATCCAAATTCAGATTCTTGTGATCAAAAACCTCGATGACTTCTGAACGAATTAACGTACTTAATTTCTTTAAATCCACCACAAAGCCAGTTTCTTTCTCCGGTTCCCCTTTTACAGTTACTATAAGTTCGAAGTTATGACCATGCCAATTCTCATTGGCGCAAGGACCAAAAACTTCTTCGTTTTTTTCTTTAGACCAAGCGGGGTTGTATAATTTGTGAGCCGCATTAAAATGCTCGTGCCGACTTACGTAGATCATTAATTAAGGTTTTTACAAAGATAGCAATATGAACATTTTAAAACTTGACTTCATATTTCACCAATCATTCAGGAACTTTGCTATTAAAGTATAGATATGATCGTAGTTACAGGAGCAGCAGGGTTTATTGGAAGTAAGCTTATAAACAAGCTGAACCAAGAGAATTTCAACTATATTATTGCGGTTGACAAGTTTGATAATGTGCAGAAGAACAAAAATCTCGCAGGCCTCACAATTCTTAAGAAAATCGATCGAGATGAATTCATAAATTGGCTAGATACAAATTATGAAGAAATAGAATTCATCTTCCACATCGGTGCAAAAACAGATACTACACTTTTTGATATAGAACTATTAACTCGTCTAAATACATCTTATACCAAAGAGCTATGGCACCGTTGCGTTAAATATCAAATTCCGCTAGTTTACGCATCAAGTGCCGCCACCTACGGACTTGGGGAAAACGGCTATAAGGACGACGAATCTGCTATACCAAACCTTAAACCTCTTAATCCCTATGGTCAATCAAAACAAGATTTCGATGTTTGGGCGCTAGAACAAGAAAAGAAACCTTTCTTCTGGACTGGTCTCAAATTTTTTAATGTTTATGGCCCAAATGAATATCACAAAGGGCGTATGGCTTCAGTAGTTTGGCATGCTTACAGGCAAATAAAGGAGACGGGTAAAATGAAATTATTCCGTTCACACCACCCCGATTTTAAAGACGGTGAACAAATGCGGGATTTTATTTACGTGGAAGACGTAGTTGATGTGTGTTATTGGTTAATGCACCACCGCCAGAACTCCGGTATTTACAACCTGGGTAGCGGGACGGCCAGAACATTTTTGGATCTTGCAAAGGCCGTTTTTAAATCCATGGGTATACCTGAAGACATATCTTTCATTGATACTCCCGAGGACATTCGAGATAAGTATCAATATTTTACAGAAGCTGATATGGGCAAGCTTAGGTCAATTGGTTATGAAAAGAAATTCCACACCTTAGAACAAGGTGTGGAACAGTATATATCGAATTTAAACAAATAAATAAATTTTATCTTTAAGCTGGTGCTAAAATATGTTGCATTAGCTTTTGAATATCTTTAGGTCGTCGAAGATCTAGTTCATTACTTTTTAGAAATTTTTTAATCTCACTCTTATATCCCGGAAAGACTTTTTGAAAACTTTTAGAATTTAGTTTGAATTCTTTCCATACAGCATCCCTTTTTATATAAAACTCTTCTTTAGTAACAAACTGTTCGTAGGGTTCCTCACCATACGCAGGAGGTGTAACACGTTGTTTAATGACCTTTGATTTACCTAAAATCTCAATACTTTTTGAGGAATAATAAACTCTAAAGTAATCGTCTTTACTAAAGTCCATTACACGAAATCCATTTTTAAAAATGAAACCTAGATTGTCATCTGGCCCTAGAGGTTTATTATATTTAACCTCCAAAATGTCTTTTGGCTCAAAAACAAGTTCTAGATCATTAGCTTTTAATACCATGCGATTTTCAAAGACGTTATACTTCACGAAAGTGAATTTCTTCTTTCCATTTGCAAGTAACACCTCAGCATCGGTCCATTCATCATGCAAATAAGGGCTGCCTACTATGTTGTCGTAACCTGAAACCCGCACTGGCATACCATTATAACCATTCCAGTTAGATAACTGCGCCTGACTTGCTGAAACTACAACTATCATAATCAGCGTTAATAACATCTGCTTTAAACTCACTTCTTTATTATTTTTTTGTAAATATTTTTTTCCCTTGTCAAAATAATTAACTGATACAAGCCCTTATTTAGGTTAGACAAATCAAATGAATAACCTCCATCGGCGTTAATTACCATTTTCGTTTTATGTTGTTTTCCATTAGCATCAACTAGTATCATCGATAGAACCGGTTTATCTCCAGAAATGTTTAATTTATTATCTGTTGGATTTGGGTAAATAGTAAAATTATCCATTTGAGAAGATGCAATATCATCAATACTGGTAATTACATTAACGGAATATCCCTGACTTAGTCGACTATTACATGTCTCATTTTCTGAAGAGAAATACTCCAAATGATAGATCCCACTTTGATCAGGGACAACAATCCTTTCAGTCTCGTTTAATAACAAAACGCCGTCGAAGTACCATCTATAGTTGTTAGCCACAATTGAAGAAGCCAAACCATCAGAAACCTCTACTATTTCAATATTGCTTAGTCCATTTTCTATTAGATTTAAATTATCTTCAAAAAAACTACTACTTACTTCATTATCAATAGTTACTCGAACCGTAGTATTTCCTACCTCAGATATCCGTACACCTATAGAGTCAGGACTTGAAAAAATAACCTCATAGCCATCTGCGGATTCAATATTCCAATTAACATTTTGGTACGATCCTAGAGACTCATTTTTAATAATAACCAGTTGATTTGTACATTCAGATAATGCCGTGAAATCCGGAAAAAGAATTTCTCCACAAGCACCTTGACTTACATTCTGTGAGTTAACTAATATGCCACTATCACTTATGTTAAAAACCGATTCACTTTGAACATTAACGTTAGTGACGTTGATATGATCATAACACAGAAGCTCTCTGAAACCAATGTTAATTATTCCTAAATTATTTTCAGAAGTACCGGTTAACGAAACCGGGTTATCCACACTACTGAATATATTCAGTGAACTGTCAATGGTCAAAACACTATTGTCAACTAATTCGATAACTGAATTACCTAACAAACCTAAACTGGTAACTGTAATATCTCCGTCAATTGATATATGGTCATTAATGGTCACACTAGGAAAACTAAATGAACCTAATACGGAATAGGTTCCTTGAAAATTTATCTCTCCATTGTCAATAGTAGTGATAACATCGCCACCATTCAATTGTCCGCCCGAAAAAGTAAAGCTACCACCAGAAATAGAAACGTTATTGGACAAATTAGAGAAATCCGCTAGTGTGAAATTGCACGAATTGAAATTTGCTGTTGTACCGTCATTTATAATTAATCGGGAAGACTCAATTTCTAACTCTTCGAATATAAATAGTCCATTTTCCAAAATAATTTCATCAAACTTTATAGCATATGAGGAGGTAACCAAATCACCAGATACTAAAAGAGTAGCCTTCCCAGTAACATTAGCCAAATTAATATTTTGCTGATCAATTAACTGTATTGCACCGTTGACAATGCTAACGTCATTCTCAAAAAATACTTGACCATACACCTTCAAAGTATCCTGGTTCATATCGAGAACAATCGACTTTTCAGTTTTAACGATTAAATTCTCTAAAGTTAAATTCCCATTCAGGCTAATGGTATCAAGATTCGAAAGTTCAGAAAGATCGTTCAATACAAGCGTAGAACTATCTAATTGAGGATCAATTTCAGGAACTCCTCCAGAAGTCAATGACCATCGGTCTGCCTCATCAAAAATACCTTCACCAAGTCGATTATAATAAACTTGTTCTGATGATAATGAACCAAACGTACCTATTAAACTAAACTTTTGTCTATCGTTGGTCAAAGTACCTTTATGATTTATTTCTAAAGTATACTCCCCGGGATCTGCGTTAACAACAAATAACTGTTCAACATTATCGGTATTATTATCCCCCCTTTGAGCACCCTGTGAGGGTTGGGCAGGATTTAAGGTAAAAGGATAGTAAATGTTTCCTTCATCATCAGTTAATCTAATATCAAGATCATTAACTAAACTTTTTTCCATACCACCAGCAGAATGGGCTACACCCGCTGGGTCTGTCCAAGCTAGCGTAAATTTGATAGGTGAGTTCCCATTTGATAAAAACTTAAGATTAAAAGTCCCCCCATTATTTAGCGAGTTAACCAATATTAAGGTATCATTATTATTTACATGCTCAAGCAATTCTATTGCACCTAAAGTATTTAGAACTCCCCATCCAAATACATAATCTGGCCCATCAGCAGAACCTGCTTCATGAGCAGTGTGAATAGCCAAGGCTTTTAGTGTTGAAGAAAGTAAAACTGAGTCTGCATTGTTTTGCACATAATTCTGAATAACGGCTAAAGATCCTGTCACATTCGGTGCAGACATCGATGTACCCTGCAAGGTAGTATAAGCGTTTGCTCCCTGCGAACTGGTAGAAAGCACACCAACACCATCTCCAACAAGATCGGGTTTAATTCGCCCGTCATTTGTCGGACCGTAACTGCTAAAAGAACTAATTACGGCATCATCTACTCCCGTATACTCGTCGAAACCAGTTATAGCCCCAACCGTTATAACATTCTTGGCACCTGCCGCCGGACCTATGGTATCAAACGGACCATCGGGAGGTCTGGAACCGTCACCTACATCGGATCTATCATTACCCGCAGATCTGACCATAGTATAGTACGGAGCATTAAAAGCTATTTCATCCAATACGCGGCTGCTATTCGTATAAGTTCCAAACCTTAAATCTACATCATCAGCACCGCCAAACCATCTCCATTCCCCATCATCAAATTCCCAACCTAACAACAACCCATAAGAATGATTACTTAAAATAAGTCCTTCACCTGCCGCACTCGTAATAGTGGATATATCATCGTCAAAAGCAAAGTAGCTATCTACAGACACTTCAGGAACCATTCCCATAGCATCGGCATTAACTCCTGAAGCAGCAATCGTTCCTGTAACATGTGTTGCGTGGTTACTAAATGAAGTGCCAACTTTATTTGTTACCCGGTTTTGAAATTCAACATGGTCTGTCAGCACTAAACCACCGTCCCATACGCCCACCTTAATGCCATTACCTGTCAGATCCATATCAGAGTACCTTTCTTGTACCGTATGAACTCCTGTCGTTTTTCTTGCTTGAATATTGTGCAGACCCGAATAGTATGGTAAACCATCCTTGACGTATTGGAAATAAATGTGATCTGCGCTAATTATTGTATTGCCTTGAATTAAATATTCTTGCGTCTCTTGGTTCATCTGAGTCCGAAAATCATTATATTCATTTAGCGTCTTTATCAGGCCAGATTTATTCACTGATTGTCCGTAGACTATCACACAATTAGTGACAATCAATACTATCAAAATGATCCTTCTCATATCTACATATTCACTACCAAAACGACAAGGTCATCAATTGATAACCTTGTCGTATATCAATTTAATAAATTATACTCTAAAGTGTGGTAATCTGGGTCGTTCCAGTGAACCATAAACTACCATCAGTTCTATAAAAATTGTAATCTGCTTCAATAACACCTGTGACCTCGTCATAAGTTCCCGTCGCTTCATATTCATATTCTTCAGGGGAACAGCAGAAATAACGTTGGCGATCAGCAATTACAGTACCATTGGTGGCACCAGGACTCTCAGGAGTAAAGTCCCATATAATGGGGGAAGTTGCTCCAACATAATTTCCGGTCACGACCAGTATATCGCAATCGCCGTTATCGTTAGCAGCACCCAAGCCTTCCTCAGATGAAAATCCTACATCGACGACCGTAATAGCCCCAAACCACACCGAAGTATTCGCAGGACAATCATCATTCAAAATGGCTACAGTAATTTCTCCCACACCTTCTACACCAATTCCATCAACACCTGTTACTCCGGTGATTCTTACGGTAAAAGAACGTGCTGAGGGCTCGAAAACGTCGTTATCGGTTATAGTGTAAGGTATTGAAGCACTGAAATCACCAGCAGGGATTACAACCGATGCTCCACCAGTCAGTGTAAAATCAATTCCCTCGATCGCATTGTTAGTCTCCACTTCAAAATTAACTGTTAAGTCCGTTTGCTGTGCAAAACTGACTTCAACCAATATCGCACCCTCACCATCAGTTTCAGAGGTTTGTTGGCTTTCCACGCTAAACGATACAAACTCCTCAGAAAGTAATATCTCAGTTCCCGGATCATCGAAACAACCAGTCAATGAGATAAGACCAATTAATGTGACTATTAAATAATATATTTTTTTCATAACGTATATCAAATTATTAGTTATAACCAGGATTATTTACCAACTGATCACTCAGATTGATCTCAGATTGTGGTATTCTAGGCAATATCCTGAAATCCGTGTATAATAGACTAGTTTCCCCGGAGGCCGCCGGTTTAGGAATATCAAATCCATTCCTTTTCAAGTCAAACCACCTATGGCCTTCTGCCATAAACTCGATCCTTTTCTCTCGGAGTACGTTATCAAGTGTAGCAGGAACCTCCGTAGTTATACCTCTTTCCAATCGAAGAGCATTTAAAAAAGCATCTCCAGGGCCTGGCCCTAAGGCCTCTGCCGCTATTAGATATGCCTCAGAAAGTCGCAAAATCGGTATATTCTCCTGAAATGGAACACTGCTTGCCCCTCGCCATTTATTATATTCCAACCCGAGTGTCTCCACATTGAATAGATCCCGTCTCACATCTTCTGACTCGGTTTCAATTTCAGCTATTAACTCAGCCGAAGGAGATATTATAAATTGAGATCCACCTCCATCGTTCATAAGCAGCGAATGCAAACTGTTATTTGCACCATCAACTCCACTCCAGTCTGGCCCCTGAAGTTCTGATTCAAATAATGACTCTGGATGAAAAGGTAATGACGCATCATTGAAAGAATCAAAGTAAAGGTTAAGGTTGAGACTATCTTGAACTAAATCGCTACCATCACCGATTATAACTTGCTGGGCAAAAGCCGCAGCTTGCGTATCATCTCCTTCGTAAAGATGTACACGTGCCAAAAGTAATCTTGCCGCATTTCTTGAAGCAAATCTTGTTTCCGTTGTACCTGGTGTTACATCCTGCAACAAACCAATAGCCGCATTTAAATCTGCCTTAATTTGAGTGTATACTTCAACATTCGAAGCTCTTGGCAGATCCTCTATATCAGTCAATCCTAAAGTAGGAGTTACAACCAAAGGCACCGCCAAATTGAAATTGTCTACCTCTCTTCCTGGTTCATAACCGTAAACTCTCGCCAAATCATGATAGAACAAAGCTCTTAGAAATAAAGCTTCACCTCTAAGTCGGGCTTTCTCGTCAACAGACCCTGCGACACTTTCATCATCGATGGTTTCAATAATGATATTACATTCATTTATGGCTATGTATCGATTAAACCAAATATTGATTCCCGAATTAACGGCATTTACATATTCTAATTCGTAGCGCCCAGTAAGCTGGATTAACTCCATATTGTCAGCCAAAATTTCAGGGCCTATCATCATGGTTTGTCCATAGTAGCCAAAATCATTAACGCTTTCATAAGCGCTATTCAGAACAGTTTGGTATCCCTGAACATCTTGGAGAGCTACATCTGTGGGTAACGCCGATTTATCGACAACATCTAGGTCGTCGCAACCAAAAATAAATGCGCTCGAAATCAGGATTATAATTAATTTTATAGATTTCATGATATCTTGTTTAAAGTCCTAGATTAACTCCAATTGAGTACATACGTCCTAAAGGAAATGTTCCAAACGAAGAAGTACCCGTACCGTTATTATTTGCAACTACTTCCGGATCAATGCCATCGAATTCAGTCCAGGTAATTAAATTGACTCCTTGGGCGAACACACGAAAGTTGCGTAAACCTACCTTTTCAAGGATAGATTTTGGGAAATCATAAGACAATGTCAAAGTTTTAAGTCTCACATAAGAAGCATCTGACAAAAATCTAGTGGATCCGATAAAACCGAATTCCTGATCCACACCCAATATATTACCATTGGTCGTCAATTGTGGATAATTGGTCAAATCTCCGGGTTCATCCCAACTATTCAAGATATCTGTTCTTCGGTTATCATTACCCCCATTATCAAGGATATTATACAAATCACCTAGGAAAGATTCATTACCCAACTGGAATTGAAAAAAGATGTCCAGCGTAATTCCTTTATAGGTAAACGTATTAGTCCATCCTCCGAACTGATTGGGAATAGGATCACCCACGACACGTCCATCTTCAAAACCCGGATTATAGGTCAAACCACCATCAGCTGTTCGGGTCATCGCTCGACCGTTCGCAGGATTTACACCTGCGTAATCTAATAAATAGAAAAAACTCACAGGTTGCCCTACAATTAAAGTTGGGATAGAACCATCGAAAATAGTATCACTTTCACCGGTTAAGTCAGTAACCTCGTTTTCCAGAAAAGATAAGTTAAAACTGGAGTTCCATTTGAAGTCACCCTTATCCATAACGACGCCTCCAACTTCGATATCAATACCCTGGTTCCTAACGGAGCCAACGTTTTGGACAATACTGGCTTCTGGATCTCCTGCTGTACCACTATTTACACCTCCACTTTGTAAAAATGGCACATCAAATAAGAGTTCATTGTTGTTTGTTCTCCAAACATCTATGGTACCGTACACTCGGTCGTTAAGCACTGAAAAATCAATCCCGAGGTTAATGGCTTCCTCTTCTTCCCACGTAATCTCGTCATTACCCAATTGATCGATCGTTAATGTTGTCTGTGCGGCGTATTGACCAGTGGCATTACTGAAACTGGTTAAGGTCTCAAAATTGCCTATCTCAGCATTACCTAAAACACCATAACTCGCTCTGATTTTAAGATCATTAACAAAGTCTAAACCAGACATGAAAGATTCCTCTGAAATTCTCCAACCCACAGAACCAGCGTAAAACGTACCGTATTGATTTTTACTACCAAATCTGGAGTGTCCGTCTCTTCGTAAGGTAAATGATGCCAAATATCTGTCGTTGTAATCATAGTCAACCTTGCCAAAGAACCCGAGTCGTTTGTATTCTTGAAAAAACCCTCCAACATCATCAGGTAGGCCATCTCCAGGAAGTCTAAAGAAAGCATTAGAAAATTGATTGGCTCTTAGATTTGCTCCTTCGCGCTCCTCAAACTTATATTCATAACCTATTAATGCTTTAAAGTTATGAACTTCATTCCAGGTCTTATTGTAATTCAAGTTAACATTACCATTTACATTCAATGTACGCCGGTTATTAATGAAAACTGAACCGCCTTCCCCAGCAAATACAGGAATAGATCTGGGTCTATTATTATCGTCACGGTTCATACTTAGATCAATTCCAACTAATCCTGAAATTGACAGGGATGGTATAATTTGATACGTCGCGCCCACACTTGAAACCGTCTGGAAAGTCCTACCTTCTCTGATTTCTTCATTTACACCGTGAAAAATATTGTATCCGAATAAGTGATTAATTCCATTGGTGGGGTAAGGGTTAAATTCTCCAGTCTCAGGATTAACTGCTAAACTGGAAGGAATAGATGAGAAGGCTCCAATAAATGGCCCATTCACAAAATTACCGTTTGAAATTGTACCAAACTGCTTAAGATGTGTAATGGATAACTTAGCATTTAACGAAAGATTATCCGTCGCCCTATGTGACAAGTTCAATCTTCCCGTAAATCTCTCAAACTCAGATTCAATAATCTGGCCTTCGTTGAGATTATATGAAGCCCCAAAAAAGAAGGTCGTTTTGTCATTACCTCCATTCATCGATAGATCAATGGTTCTAAACCTAGCATCCTGAAACATTAAGTCTACCCAGTCCTGATTATCGAAAGTAGATGGATCGCTTGGATCACCGAATAACTCAAAAGACCCACCAGCCCTTGCAGGATCCAAGCCAGAGTTTATTTCTTGTTGAGCCCTTACATCAGCATATTGTTGTGCATTCAATACGTCATATAGATTAAATGGTTCATTTATTCCCTCTTGATACGTAATATCAATTTTGGTCTGACCGCCTTTGTTGCCTGACTTTGTAGTCACAACGATTACTCCATTGGCCGCCTGTGCACCATAAATAGCTGAAGCCGCCGCATCTTTCAAAATATCAATTGATTCTATGTCATTCGGATTAATAGAATTTAGAGGATTTTGAGAAGCCTGGGTTGTTCCTCCTAGTGAGGCTACTTGCACACCATCTATTATAATAAGAGGGTCGTTACCAGAATTAATTGACCCGATTCCTCTAATTCGAATATTAACTGCACCACCGGGTTGACCCGTCGCTGCGGAGATTTGAGTACCAGCGGCTCGCCCTTGTATTGCGCGGTCAAGCGATTGCATAGGCAAGTATTCAATCTCTTCAGCTTTTACCGAAGCAGCCGAACCTGTTAATTTTCGCTTGAGTTCATTGGAATACCCAGTAACTATTACCTCGCTTAATTGCTGTACGTCAGGCGACATGGAAAGATCAATTACAGATCGTGCCCCTATGTCCACCTCTTCACTCGCCAAGCCGATAAATGAAAAAACAAGCGTTCCCCCTTCTGATGGAACAGTCAAATTATAGTTACCATCAATGTCGGTAACAGCGCCTGAGGTAGTTCCTTTGAGTATCACGTTTACACCTGGCAAGGATGATCCGTCTTCCACAGACGTCACCTTACCCGAAACGGTACGTTCTTGAGCCCACAGGTTGCCGGAGGCAAATGTGGACATCAACATGAAACTAAGTAGTAAAAACTTCTTCATATTGTTTTGTTTAGGTTAAAAATGAATTTTACTAATGTATCAAATGTAATGAGAAAAACATTAGACGTGAAAAATAAATGATTAAAATTAACCCTAAATGGAGTAAAAAATATTTTAAAACGATTTTAATGATAAATTTTATACCCCAAAATGGGGTATACTACAAAATATTGAATTCTATCCTGCGGTTATTTTGACGACCTTGGGAGGTATTATTATCATCGATAGGTCTATTCGGACCATAACCGGAGTATGTGAGCTTACTTTTTTCAATTCCTGCTTGAACTAGGTACTCAAAAACGGCTTTCGCTCGGTTTCGAGATAGTTTGAGGTTGTAGTCATCCCCACCTACATTATCCGTATGTCCGCTAATCTCAATTTTAACATCAGAGTTTAAGTCCAAGAATTTAATCACCTTATCCAGTTCAGTTGTAGATTCCGATCTCAACTCATAGCTGTTCGTATCAAAGAAAATATTCTTGAGTACGGTAGAAGCTCCAGCCTTAATAGGGTTAAGGGCAATATCCTGCTTCATTGGTTGCAAATCGTCAACTTTAGAATAATCAAATCTGAGACTGTTGAATAGGTAACCTTTTTTGTCTATATATAAGGCGTACTCTGAACCTTCTGTTAATACAATGAGATAATCACCGTGAATAGAATCGGACTTCACCAAACCCACTCTCCTATTCTCTTTTAAATCATATAATTCAACGAAAGCACTAAGCGGTTTTTTAGTGTCTGCATCTGTAACAAACCCATAAACATAGCTCGACTTATATTTCAATTTAGCCGACTCCGGAAGATCAAACTCATAGAGTCTTCCTTTCCGGCCTATATCTTTATTGTCTTCATGCGAATAGTATCCTTTACTACCATCGGATGAAATAAATAGAGAAACTTGGTCTTCACCAGTATTAATAGGAAAACCAATGTTCTTTGGTGTGTCCCATGAAGATTTTTTCCAATCTGAAAAATAAATATCAAACCCCCCAAAACCGGTTAACCCATTTGAACTGAAATAGAGCACCTTGTTATTGGGATGAATAAAAGGTGAAACCTCATCGTTCACTGTATTTACATTTCGACCTAAGTTTTCTGGTTTCTGCCAATTACCATGGTCATCCATTTTACTCACCCAAATATCACGTTTGCCAATACCGTCCTTACGGTTTGAAATATAATAGAGAGTACGACCATCCGAGGAAAGCGACGGCTGTGACTCCCACGCTGAAGTATTAATATTAGGCCCAAGGTTAGTAGGCACAGACCAATCGTCACCAATTTTGACACTTATGTACAGGTCGCAACTTCCAAAACCTTGCCTACCGTAGCATGAGGTAAAAATTAATGTTCTTCCGTCACCCGAAATTGTGCAAGTACCTTCATTAAATTCCGAGTTAATATTGTCTGATATGGATTCTGGTGCACCCCACTTGCCACTTGGTAATTTATTTGACACGACCAGGTCTTCATCATACTGCGTGGTTGTACCCAGACGTCTGGTGAAGATCAATGAGCTTTGATCAACGCTTAAAATTGGAAAGTACTGCATAGGAAAGGCATTTACCGTATCACTCAATGGTCTCGGGTTATATTTAGAGGCAACCTCGGCGTTATTCATCCCGAACTCTGCATTCTTCTTAAACTGTTCTGCCTCCTTTATTCGTTTACCATTACGAGATCCCGACTGTAAAAACTTATCTGCAAATTCCAGTGCTTTGCTATACTCGTTCCTTTGGAGATATAATTCTGACAGTTCGAAGTAGCTAGGCGCGTTGTTACCACTGTTTAACAGCATAACTTGTTGAAATGATTTTTCAGCTTCATCTAGCTCTCCTTTGGCCTTCAGTATAACAGCAATTCTAAAATGCGCCTCGTGAAAATTTTTATCTTTTCGAACCGCTTGTTGTAAAAGCTCCAGCGCCCTCAGATATTGACCTCTTACCCGGTAGTTATCCGCTTCATAGTAGTACTCTGCCGCCTTCTTTGATTTAGTACTTAACTGCCGTTGAGCAGAGCTGTCGAAAGAAATGCATAAGCCAAATACAATATAACAAAGAGTCAATCGCATAATTTGATGCATGATTAAACATATGCATCAAAAACGACTTTTCCCAATATCAATTGTAAGTGTTAGTGCCGGGCCTTGCAGGCCTTTAAAGTATTGAGTAATAAGGAGGCAATAGTCATAGGGCCCACTCCTCCGGGTACCGGTGTAATATAGGAAGCCTTAGATCTAACGTCATCGAATTCTACATCCCCTTTCAGAACGTAACCTCTTTCATTATCTGAAGGTATTCTAGAGATTCCTACATCTACAACCACTACACCTTCCTTTACCATATCCGAAGTAATTAATCCTGGTTTACCGGTAGCCACTATTAAAATATCTGCCTGCCTTGTAAATGAAGGTAGGTCTTCTGTGTAGATGTGACAAATAGTAACTGTTGCGTTTTCATGGAAGGACATTATTGAACTCATAGGCGCTCCCACAGTTCTACTATTGCCGACCATCACACAATGCTTGCCTTGAATTGGGATCTTGTACCTTTTTAAAAGCTCCTGAATTCCAAAAGGTGTCGCAGGCATTACCCCAGGCCTTTTGGACGTAATAGCTCCGTAATTTTCATTACTAAAGCCGTCCACATCTTTAGAAGAAGAGATATGCTCAATCACTTTAACCCCAGATATATGATCCGGTAACGGTAGCTGAACGATTAACCCATCAACATCTTCGTCTTCATTTATGCGATCTACAGCAGCCAATAACTTAGTCTCACTTATTGACTCAGGATACTGCAATAAGCTGTACTCAAAACCCACCTTTTTGCAAGCTTTGATCTTGTTCTTAACGTATGTTTGACTAGCGCCATCATCACCAACCAATATAGCCGCCAAGTGAGGAACTTTAAAGTCTTGTTTTTTTAACTCCTCTACCTCTACTATAATCTCTTCCTGTATCTCGTTGGCCACTTTTCTGCCATCCAAAATGGTAGGTTCCATAATTTAATCTAGTTTTAAGACAGCCATAAACGCTTCTTGCGGAATTTCTACATTACCCACCTGACGCATTCGTTTCTTACCTTTTTTCTGCTTTTCCAGCAATTTTCTCTTCCTGGTGATGTCACCACCATAACATTTGGCCAGTACGTTTTTCCTCATCGCTTTTACAGTTTCCCGGGCAATGATCTTAGTTCCAATAGAAGCTTGTATTGCAATCTCAAACATTTGTCGTGGAAGTAGTTCTCTTAGCTTTTCGCATAATCTTTTACCCCACTCGTAAGCTTTATCACGATGCACAATGGCTGATAGCGCATCTACTTTCTCACCATTGAGCATTATGTCGAGCTTGATCATATTGGACTGTCTGAATCCTATAAGTTCATAATCAAGAGAAGCATAGCCTCTGGAAATGGTCTTCAGCTTATCAAAAAAGTCAAATACTATTTCAGAGAGAGGTAGTTCAAATGAGAGCTCCACCCGATCAGAGGTAAGATAAACCTGGTTTTGGATAACGCCACGCTTATCCATACAAAGGCTTATTATACTACCAATGTAATCAGCCTTAGTGATTATCTGCGCCCTGATGAAAGGCTCTTCAATATGTGAAATAGTATTTGGTTCAGGCATTTCGGATGGTGCATTAATATTCGTCTCACCTCCATCAGTATGAATAGCGTGGAACTGAACTGAGGGCACAGTAGTAATTACTGTCATATTAAATTCGCGCTCAAGCCTTTCCTGTACGATTTCCATATGAAGCATTCCCAGGAAGCCACACCTAAACCCAAAACCAAGTGCTGCGGATGTTTCCGGCTCCCAGACCAACGAGGCGTCGTTAAGTTGCAGTTTTTCCATGGAAGCACGCAATTCTTCGTACTCGCTAGTTTCCACAGGATAAATACCGGCAAAAACCATAGGCTTCACATTCTCGAAACCTTTGACCGCGGCACACGGCCGATCTAAATGAGTTATGGTATCCCCCACAGCCACCTCCTTGGCCACCTTAATCCCGGAAATTATATACCCCACATTGCCGGTGCGTATTGAATCCTTAGGTTCTTGCTTCAGTTTTAGCACACCGATTTCATCAGCGTCGTAGGTCTTGCCTGTATTGACGAACTTGACTTTATCTCCTTTCTTGATTTCGCCGTTAAAAACACGAAAATAGACTTCAATGCCACGGAAAGAATTAAAAACGGAGTCAAAGATCATCGCCTGTAGCGGTGCGTCAGGATCCCCCTCCGGTGCCGGTATCCTGGAGATTATGGCCTCAAGAATTTCAGCAATTCCGATACCCTCTTTTGCACTGGCATGAATAATATCCTCCGGATCGCAGCCGATTAATTCGACGATCTGATCGGTGACCTCTTCTGGCATTGCACTGGGAAGATCGATTTTATTCAGAACGGGTATTATTTCCAGATCATGTTCAAGCGCCAAGTAGAGATTTGAGATTGTCTGAGCTTCTATCCCTTGCGCGGCATCCACTATTAACAAAGCGCCCTCACAGGCGGCTATTGATCTTGAAACCTCATATGAAAAATCTACGTGGCCGGGAGTATCTATTAAGTTGAGAACATAAGCTGTACCGTCCTGCTTGTAATCCATCTGAATCGCATGACTCTTGATAGTAATACCCCTTTCACGTTCAAGATCCATATCATCCAAGAGTTGCTCTTGCATTTCCCGGTCAGAAACCGTCCCCGTAGCTTGCAATAACCGATCGGCCAGGGTGCTTTTGCCATGGTCAATATGAGCGATTATACAAAAATTTCTTATGTTCTCCATCTATCCTATCTCGATATAAAAAATCCGCTATCTTCGAATTTTGAAGCGCAAAAGTAGCTAAATATTCCCTACAAGGAAATAAAGAAGAGTAAGCATCGAACATGTAATTCAATGACCATTGCTGAAAGAAAAAGACGAGAAAATATATCAGAATATCTCATTCATATGTACCAGACGGAAGACTTGATCAGGGCATTTGAATTTGATTTGAATAAGATCACCGAATATGTAATTAAGCATATTCCAAATGAAACAGAAAGGAAAGAATTAATACTGTGGTATGCAGATGTTATCACGCGCATGACAGATGAAAACATCCGGCAATCAGGTCATCTAAAGTCAACACAAGAAATTGTTTCTGAACTTCTTGAATTGAAAAACGAATTAAACTCCCAAGATCAGGAATTCATAAAAATATGGAAGTCTGGTGAAAGTATAATTCAGAAATATTCAGCAGAAAGTGGAGCTAACGAAATTCAGGTTTGCCTAAATGGTATATATGGTCTTTTGCTCCTAAGATTAAACGGGAAACCGGTTTCTGAAGATATACTGCAACATGCTGAATTGTACGGTAGTATATTGTCCTACTTGAGTTATAAGTATAAGCAAAAACATTTTATCAATCCAAATTAGCACGCCTGGGTCAATCGAGCTAAAAACTGATCTTCTTTATTCACGTGTAGAATATCGGTAGTGAAGCCCACCTTACTTGCACTTTCTATCAATCTGCTTTGGTCAACGTAGAGCCAATTGAACCAATTGCCCTTCAACCCATCATATTCATATTGATATGATATTTCGCCCAATTTAGGATCCGACTTGAAGCCTGGGTGTAAATAGCTTAGATCACTTGAATCAAACAGTATCTGTCCACCATCGTTTAACAAGTGCTTTAAATGGGATAAAAATGGAATGAGTTTATTGAACTTCCCAACAATACCAATACCATTCATCAGCAACAAGAGGGTATCATATTTTATATCATCATAGCTCCAGATATCACCTTGAATTATGTCTTTTACACCAAGCAGTTCGGCTACTTCGCAGGCGTCTGCAGAAACCTCTATCGCAGTAATATCAAGATTATTTTGAGCTATGAGTGAGATAGCCCCAGCACCTGCGCCAATATCCAGTGTTTTACCCAAGCACGAAGACAATGCCAACTTTTCCAAATCCGTAAGGTCCTCTTCCTCTCTAAAGAATACAGCGACCGGCATTTTTTCAGGATCACCATAAGAATTGTGGAGAACTAAATACGCTTCCTCATTACCTATGAGATAGTCTTTTAGAGCTGTCCCAAAAACATCCGTGGTGAGCAATTATTTCAAATAAGTGGCTGCACGACCTTTGATTTCATCTCTGTCTAATTCTTTATCATTGCTGACATACGTAGTAGACACAAGATCAAAAAGGGCATCTTCATCGTAACCCAATTTCTTAAGCACTTTTAGGCAAAATTTCATCTCCTCTTTGTCAATTCTGCCGTCAATTTTCATTACCATGACCAAGTTAGTCATGAGCTCCAACTTGTCCTCTTGGCTTAGCTCAGTCAAAGATGGAAGCGTATCTTCCGCTTCAGTCATTTCAATAGCTCTTTCCACATCCTCATCGGATACATTTTGTGAAGCACCAATTTCCCTGATCAGTTCTAATTCAGAGCCATCGGCCTCCCCATCGATTTTTGCCAGTTGAACCAGAATGTTCAAATGTGGATTATCCTTCATTTTGATTAAGATTATTGCTTGTACAAATAAAAGGTTTCTTTTTGTCAATTCGTATTTATTTGGATTGGCGTAGCTTTATAAACAATGAATTTCCTAGCCCATGCTTTTCTTTCCGGTGAAAATAAAGAGTTAATGATAGGGAACTTTATCGGTGATTTTATCAAGGGTAAACAATACGAAAAGTATTCAAAAGAAATACAAAATGGGGTCTTGATGCATCGGGCAATAGACGAATATACCGATACCCATCCCATAGTATCACAAAGCAAGAATCGCCTCAGACACAAGTATCGCCACTACTCGGGGGTTATAGTGGATATGGCTTACGACCATCTATTAGCAGCTAATTGGGATCAATATCATAACCTGGACCTTTTCGCCTTCACCAAACAATTATATCATACTGTAGATCAATACAGCCACTTGTTACCCGACAGTTTTAGACCAATGTATACATATATGAAGCGCGACAACTGGCTTCTTCAATATGCTGAACTCGAAGGGATACACCGAGCTTTGTCAGGAATGTCCAGAAGAACCACCTTTGACTCTAAAATGGAAGAAGCTATTGGAGATCTAAGGGATCAATATCAAGGTTTTGAGCTCGAGTTTACTCGGTTTATGCCCGATGTCATTCGCTTCTCGGAAGGATGGATAGAAAACCACGTTTGACCTATCTCACTTCAAAATTCAAGACCTCTGAAACAGTGTCTTTAGTAAACCTGATTTTATATTTTCCCTTATCAGCATATACTAATTCTTGAGTTTGTCCCTTATTCTTCTTTTTTACAGGTTTATTTACCCTTAAATCCCAATACGTCCGGTTAAAGCCCGATTGAGCTAACCTTGAAAAAGAACGAATAACATTATCATTTTTGTCCAAAATCTGAACGGTTACATTCCCGGAGGATCTAATAAAATAATCCAAATCAACCTTAGGATCAAAGGGTTTTAAGTACTCATATCTCCTTTCACCCCAGCGCTCAGAGTGTCTTATGTTTGACTTGGCAAAGGCTTTTATTTCGGCATCTGTACCGGCTACAGCTTGTAAGGGTTTTACGTCGACCACGTAAATACTGCGACCATGTGTGGCGACTACGAGCTCGTTATCTCGGGGATGGACGATTAAGTCGTAAGAAGCCACATTTGGAATGGATGACAATAACTGCCAGGATTCACCCCTATCCATGCTTACGTAGGTTCCATTGTCGCTACCTAAATAGAGAAGATTTGGATTAACCGGATCCTGTATCAAATCGTTGACAACCATTTCAGGCAGATTACTTTTGATCGAAGTCCAGGACTTTCCATAATTTTCACTCTTGAAGACATAGGTTCTAAAATCATCATTGCGATACCCGTTTAGTGCAACAAAAACATGTCCTTTCTCATGTGGTGAAGTGGAAACGCTACTAACCCATTTATCATTCGGTAATCCGGAACTTACATTTACCCAGGAATCACCCGCGCTCTTTGTCATCTGTACATTTCCGTCATCCGTACCCACATATATAAGCCCGAACTGTAGTATTGATTCTGAAACCTCAGTGATAGTTGAAAAAGGTACATTTCCTTGTGGTAAGTTCTTTGTAAGATCAGGACTGATGGGCTCCCAATCATCACCTTTATTAAAACTCCTGTAGAGCTTTTGGCTACCCAGGTATACAATATCAGGGTTGTGAGAGCTTAATACCAGAGGTGTACGCCAGTTAAATCGCAACTTATCTTCTCCTATATCATGTTGCGGAGTAATTTTATCAGTCTTATTCGTTCGTCTGTTTTTTTTATAATAATTCCCAAACTGAAAGCCAGTATAGACTAAATCGCTGTTTCTCGGATCCGGTGCTATGAACATACCGTCCCCTCCAAATACACGTTCCCATTTTTTCGTGCGATTGGGTATCGAATTTGAAGAGCCTACCAGAGAGCCATTATCCTGCAATCCTCCGTATACATTGTATGATTTCTCCATATCAACATTAACCGTATAAAACTGACCAACCGGCATATTATTGATATGCGCCCAGTAAGCACCACCGTCATAGCTTTCATAAAGTCCACCGTCGTTACCTAGACGCAAGTGATTTTCATTTTTAGGATTTATCCAAAGTGCCTGGTGATCAACATGAACATCTCCTAACGAATCGATTCTAGAATACGTGATGCCACTATCATTAGATTTTAAGAGAGGTACACCAAAAACATAGATCTGATCAGGGTTTTGAGTTGAAACCCGAACCTCTCCAAAATAGTACCCATAAGTGAAGTAAACGCCATCAAGATCATAGCTATTCATCTTTTTCCAAGTAGAACCACTATCATCCGACCGGTAAAGCTCCGCTCCAATTACCGAAGTGTTAAACAAATTGGCGTTGGCATCTCCAAAATAATTCGCTATGTCTTCCGGTTTATATTTCCCCTCTTTCACTTCTTTCTTCACCCGGTTCGCATCATACTTTTCTGGGTAGCCATTACTTTTTAAAAAGTCATTAAACTCGTCAGTTTCCAATTTCATTAATGCTTCAATGGTCATTTCAGAGAAATCGTTAATCTTCAATTTATCATCCTCATCTTCTTCCTGAGCTTCCTTTTCTTCGGCCTGATTATCCAAAAAAGCATAAATTATACTTGGAGAAGTCGGACTAACTGCTAATCCAATACGACCCACCTGAGGTCCATCCGGGAAACCGTCCATGGACTTAAACCAATTCTCACCACCATCATTAGACCTGTAAATACCTGAACCAGTACCATTTCCTTTAAATTTGGAAGCTGACCTGGACCTTTCCCAAGAAGCTGCCCAGAGTTGCCTGGGATTTCTGGGATTAACTACAAGGTCCACAATACCCGTACTATCGTTTATGTATAAAGTCTTATCCCAGGTTTTACCCCCATCAGTTGACTTAAAAACCCCGCGTGTATCGTTTTTGGAATAAAGTGCTCCTAAAGAAGCCACCCATACGGTTTCCGGATCGTCGGGATGGACAATCACTCGAGAAATATGCTGAGAATCGTGCAGTCCAATATATACCCAAGAATTACCACCATCTTCGGACTTGTAAATGCCGGTTCCTGCGTAGCTCGAACGACTACTATTTTTTTCACCTGTCCCGACATAAATAATCGCGTTATTAGATGGTGCAAGCGCTATGTCACCAATGCCCAAAGCTCCGTTACCGTCAAAAATAGATTCAAAAGTAATACCACTATTTGTAGTCTTAAATAGACCTCCCGAAGCAAAAGCCACGTAATATTCATTTACGTTATTAGCGTTTACATCAATATCAACAACTCTACCACCCTGAACCGTAGGACCAATATTTCTAGCCGGATAATTCGCTAATAATGACTCTGCAGACATCTTATTTCTTGCTTCATAGCCTTGCAGTAACAACTCACCAGGGGTTTGAGCAAAAGAAGTGCAGCAGGTTAAGCAGATAATAAAAGGCAGTGTAAGTCGATACATAATATTGAACATTTGGTTTAAAAATAAGTATTAACCTCCCACGGGCAAACTTCACCATGAATGAAAGTTTGTAGTTTTGTGTAGAAGGCAAATTTGATCTTTCGATGAACAACGATCCTGAATTAAATGGCAAATATCTTGGTTCAATATCTCAAGACTTTGTAATTGTAGCAGATACCTTAAAAGAAGCAGCCTATCAAATTAAAAAGAGAGGTTTTTCCGAATACCCAATATTCCCGGTTTCAAAAATTGATCTACCTATTGGGCAGCTTCTAATAGGAAAACTTGAGTTAGCTACCAATTGGAACTACAACGCCTCTTATCTGGACGAATTCATACAACGAGAAATTATAAGCGAGGATAAGCTCGAAGAGTTTATAGCCAGTTACAAGGACCCAGATGAATTTTGCTGTCTTTTTGTAGTAGATGACGAATTCACAAGGTTCGTGTTTATACCGTATCCTGTGGACTAGAGATAGCATCATGAAATTATTTCTTTTTTTTTTAGCCTTATCGAGAACGACATCTACAAGCTCAACTGCACTATCCTGAGCTTTTAATGTAGCGAGGTTCAATGCCAGGGTGACGCCAACTAAGAAAGAAAGTTCTAAAGACATGTCGATTAGTATTTCTTCCAATTTACTAAAAATAGTTGGATCAGATTTTGTGTTTTAAGATTGCATCCAACTACCTGCCAATAAGTAACTTAGGTAGATAACTGTCCTCTATCAGACCATCGTAATTTATTATGATGAATTTAAGAATTGCCTGGAACGAAATTCTATTATATTTGTGTTCCAACTTAGAAAATAATTACGTAAGTAGATCATAAAAAAATGAGTAAGACAATTGAATTGACAGATGCCAATTTCGAGCAGCATTTAAGCAGCGATAAGCCCGTATTAGTGGATTTCTGGGCGGAGTGGTGCGGCCCTTGTAAAATGATAGGGCCCGTCGTGGAAGAATTAGCCGGTGATTATGACGGCAAAGCGGTCATTGGCAAAGTAAACGTAGATGAAAACCCTAACATTTCTGCCAAATTTGGGATCAGAAGCATTCCTACTTTACTGGTTTTCAAAGGTGGAGAAATTGTAGACAAACAGGTAGGTGCAGTGCCTAAAGGAGTTCTTTCTCAGAAATTGGATGCTCAGTTGGCATAGTTGTTAATTAAGATAAACGAAAAAAGGCGATCAAATGATCGCCTTTTTTCGTTTGCTATATATATGGGATTTGTAGAACTGGCGAGAACATCTATTAAAAACAATATGGCGATGCTTGGCAGCAGAACCAGCCTAAAAAAGTTGCTGCTCAATTATCGCTATGCTTCAAGACGTCAGTCTCAGTATGAACAACTCAAGAAATGGAGAATAAAGAGAATTGAAAAACGAATCAAGATGCGTCTTCTTGTCCTACTCATATTTGGACTACTGTGCCTGGTAGGCTTGACGTTTCTCAAGTATTTAACGGGTTAAATCAACCTCTTCAAACAAGTATGTATTATCATTTCGTAATCAAAAACTGGGCTGGAGAAGTGCCTCCAGGTTCCACCAAACCTATTCGCTTGTGTCGTCTCCTGCGGCTAATAGATAATATTCGGGATCAAAGGTAGTCCCAAAAACAAATGTTACTATTTCTTTCCAGGCTTCCCAAAGGCTAAAAGTTCTCTAATTTCAGACGGTCTTGATCATTTTTCTTTTATCAACAACATCTTGTTGCCTGTCTCATGCTCTGAAATTATAAACAAATCATAAGTAAATTATCTTTATTCGGAACTATTTCTGTCTTACATTTTCCAGATAAGTTAGAATATTCTCATCATCCGGGGCAAGTTCAGAAGCTCGTTCAAGATCAGCAGCAGCTAGTTCGTACTCGCCCGACATCGCTTCGAATTTACCTAAACTGAAATGCGTCAAAGGTTCATTTGGAAAAAGCTCTTTATTTAGTTCATACACGATATTAGCCTCAGCTAGTTGAAAAGAAGAAAATAATACAAGTCCATAAGTATTAAGCTCATACTTATTCATAACCTTCCCCTTAAGTTCATTAATAATCTGAGTCTGATGATCTTTTATATATTGAAGGCCTTGTTTGTTGAACATGTTATTCAGTAAGGTCACGGCGCTATATTTCTCAAAATAATCCTTCCCCTTAGTGATATGGATGATATCTTGTTCAAGTGTCTCCTTTGGTGACTCTACTATTCGCCCTACTTCTCTTTCACCGTTGTGAAGTATGATAGTCGGTACACGATGAATATTTTGCCCAGACTCCTCCCTGCCAGGGCTTTGTTTGTAGTTTTGAAAAGTACGGTCCACGAAAATTAATTTAAGTCTGTCGAAGTCAAATCCTATTTGTTCGAGACTCTTTATTAATCGGGGAACTTCCCGCCTGCTATCTCCACACCATGTTCCCAAGAAAACGGTTACAGAATCAAAAGTATTCATCCTTTTGGACAAATTTTTCAGGTCCTTTTCATCGGGTTGATATTCGCCATAATTCTCGTTAAACCAAAGATTGTAAGGAGCTGTTCTTAACTTAGAAGTAGGCCATTGACCTAAAAGCTTTTCGCTTCCATTCGTCTTGACTTCCAGAGACTGAGCTTGTAACAAGATGGAGTTAACCAGATAAGTGATTACTATTATGGTTCTTTTCATTTTCATTTTCTTTGATTTTGGCCAAGGTAATTAACCAACTAAATAATTAGTGTTAATGAGTTTGTAACAATTGTTAATCGGTTGTTAAGTACCTATGATGATTACCGTGGCCATTTGTTATTTTGCAGACCTCATGAAAAGTAATTCAAATGTTAGCCGAATTATAGAGCTGAATATCGCTATGCTATTTATGAGTACCTCCGGCGTCCTAGGGAGATTTATTGAGATGCCTCCTCCACTTACTATTTGGTGGAGATGCCTATTAGCTGCTGTTTTTCTAGGATTATTTTGTTGGAACCAGAAAATTGACCTTAGCATCAGGCATAAAAAAGACCTGACAATCGTACTGGTTGGGGGACTGTTTCTAGGGGGACATTGGGTTACCTACTTTTTTGCACTACAATACTCTTCGGTGGCCATTGGGATGCTTTCCTTATTCACTTATCCTGCTATCACGGCTTTTTTAGAACCGATAATATTGAAAACAAGATTCAAGATGTCTCATATATTATCGGCTATTATTGTAATCGTAGGTATTTACCTATTGGCTCCTAACCTGAGCCTCGAAAATAACTATACTAAAGGAATAGTTTTAGGGTTATTATCGGCCTTTCTTTACTCCTTACGTAACCTACTCCTGAAGGATCGGGCCAAAAATTACCACGGCTCAACTTTGATGTTTTATCAAATGCTAATCGTAGTACTAGCGTTAACGCCAGTATGGATAAGCTGTAATGATCATGAGGTTGACTATCAGTGGCCTGCCTTGATTACTTTGGCATTAATTACTACAGCTGTAGGTCATACACTTTTTGTCATCAGCTTTAAGCACTTCTCAATTAGCACGGCCAGCATTATGAGTAGCATACAACCCATTTATGGGATCTTACTCGGCATAGTTTTTCTTAATGAAGTTCCAGGATTAAGTACAGCATTCGGAGGCGCGCTCATCTTGGCCACTGTGGTCATAGAAAGCGTTAGGAGCTTTAAATAAGTTTTAAATGAAAATTTACTCCAACGTTATAGGTAGAATACGCAGGGGTATAAATTATCAATGTCAAGAATATAAAAAAGGCTACCCTCAATAAGGGCAGCCTTTAGGATTATAACAAACAAACACTAATTCCGTACGGCTCTTTCTGTAAAGATCCTCTCCATCTCAGTGATTTCCTTCGTTTTCCAAAGTACCTATCTCCATTTCATCGGATCGATCCTGTAGCTAAACGTCGGTTCTTACGCATATGAGATGAACATTATGCACAAGCCGATAGTCTCTTCATAACTTGTTTTGTTTAGGTTAAATGGTTTTTTGTCCTTCGGCTTAAATATTTTAAACGAAAAACAAATCAAAACTAGACTCCGCTTCGAGGGATTTCTACTTCTTTTTTGATAGAAACATGTAGAAAATTAACCCTAATGTCAGAAAATGAAGAAATATAGAATCAAAATGACTAATAGGACAGCTGCAACCTTTAGCCAAGTAGGGGTATATGGAAATTCATAGCCACAAATTGGACACTCCTTGCTTTTGGCCTCAATTTCCATGGCGCAGGAAGGACATTCTTTGTTTTTCATTTTAGCGAAATTAACTTTTTCTAACCTCGGGATGGCTCATTAAGCTATATTTGAACCGCAAAAGAATCTTACAAATATGAAAATCCCGCATTGGAAAACGGCCAAAGATTACAAAGACATCACGTATAAAAAATCAGGAGCTGTGGCCAGAATAGCCTTTAACCGACCGGAGGTAAGGAATGCCTTTAGGCCGAACACCACATCCGAACTTTTTGATGCTTTCCTTGATGCACGAGAGGATGCAGAAATCGGTGTAGTCTTGCTATCTGCTGAAGGGCCATCACCAAAAGATGGGGTTTATTCCTTCTGCTCAGGAGGTGATCAGAAAGCCCGTGGAGAGCAAGGCTATGTGGATGAAGGCGGAGTTGCACGGTTGAATATTTTGGAGGTACAGCGCTTGATCCGCTTTATGCCCAAAGCCGTGATTGCCGTGGTACCTGGCTGGGCAGTTGGAGGTGGCCACAGCTTGCACGTAGTATGTGACCTTACCCTGGCGAGCAAAGAACATGCGATCTTCAAACAAACGGATGCCGATGTCACCAGCTTCGATGGAGGGTATGGATCCGCCTATCTGGCAAAAATGGTGGGGCAGAAAAAAGCGAGGGAGATCTTCTTTTTAGGTAGAAATTATTCCGCGCAGGAGGCCTATGAAATGGGTATGGTAAATGCGGTAATTCCTCACGATGAATTGGAAGATACCGCCTATCAATGGGCGCAAGAGATCCTAGAGAAATCCCCCACCTCCATTCGAATGCTAAAGTTCGCTATGAACCTTACCGACGACGGTATGGTGGGGCAACAAGTATTTGCCGGCGAGGCCACACGCCTGGCTTACATGACCGAAGAAGCCAAAGAAGGCCGAGATGCCTTCCTAGAGAAGCGCAAGCCGGATTTTGGGAAGTTTAAAAGGGTCTCAAATTGATCCTGACGGCATATTCTGTAAGGTATGGAAATTGAAGCATTAGCCAACTATATATCACGGTACGTCGACTTAACCCGTGATGACGTTACGCTCATATCGGAGCAAGTGAAAATTCACAACTATCTCAAGGGACAATTTATCGTGCAGCATGGGGATGTCTGCCGGTATGAATCCTTTATCGTATCTGGCTGTACCAAGACTTTTTTCATTGATTCGGAAGGTAATGAACATGTAGTCATGTTCGCGATAGAAAATTGGTGGGCGGCAGATCTGGGCAGTTTCATAGCACGGGAACCTGCAGATTACAATGTACAATGCCTTGAACCCACAACCACTGTCCAATTCACCTATGATAGCCTCGTCTACTTATATCAGCATATCCCCCAAATGGAACGGTTTTTCAGAATTATCACTCAAAAGGCATTTGTTGCTTCGCAAAAGCGTATAGTTAGAAACTTAAGCCTACCGGCCAAAGATCGGTATCTTATTTTTCGTGAGGACTATCCCGATATAGAACAACGCGTTCCTCAATACCTGATCGCCTCTTATTTAGGCATTACCAAGCAGTTTCTCAGCAAAATCAGGGCAGAGCTTCCGGAGAAGGCTAGATTTCGTTAATCTAGTTGAACTTATTTTTTACGTCTAGTTGAATTTTTCCGATCCCTCTGCTACGGAGCTTTGTAATTACAACTTTTAAATACAAAGCTTATGTCAAATCTATTCGAAAAAATCGCTGACCTCAATGATCTGGTACTACAAGGAAAAACTATGGACGCCTTTGAGAAGTACTACGCTGATGAGGTAGTTATGCAAGAAAATGAAGAAGAACCTACCATTGGCAAAGATGCTAACAGAAAAAGAGAGGAAGAATTCCTGAAGAATCTTGCTGAATTTAGATATGCCAAACTTCTTAAAGTAGCGATCGGTAAAAATACTACCATGGTAGAATGGTACTACGATTTTACACACCTGGAATGGGGGGTTCGCAACTATTCACAAGTATCTGTTCAGGAATGGGAGGATGGAAAAATAGTTAGGGAGAAATTCTATTACAATAGGTAAAGGGGTAGAAATGTCGCTACTCTCAAAGGGTGACTTCCCCTCTAGCTTCCAAGGATTATCACAT
>JBCCOE010000052.1:0-31029 GCA_039025475.1 Bacteroidota bacterium
ATCGGTCGAATTTTCCTGTAACATTTCTGCAAGGTTTCTTACCCAAGATAAGCATTTACTTGCAGAATTTATCCACATATTTACACCCAAAACCTGTTGATAACTAAGTACTTATGCCGATTTTAAGGGACGACTAGCTAGGGGGATGAATCCTGGAATTATGGGCGGTATTGGCCCCATCATTATGGGTTGTGCCCTTATTATTATCTCAAGAAGCGCGCAATTCAGAAATAAGAAGTGATCTTATCAAATGCTAGGCAATATAATTTGAAAGGCCGCACCCTGTTTTCTCGGAAGAAGCCGTATAAGACCATGAAGTTTCTTTAGAGCCATGTTCACGGCATACAATCCCAAGCCCGAGCCTTGAGAGCTTTCATTTCCTCTTTTGAACATGGTGAAAATACTACTTTGAATCTCCTCTTTAATACCTACTCCGTTATCTTCGAAGACAACGTCCAAGTGTTGTAAACCCTTTTTTCGTGCAGTTATTTTAATTTCAACGTGATTATCATTGTTGTAAACCAGCGAATTATTAATCAGCTCCCTGAAAATGACCGTCAGCATTTCTTTATCTGAGGTCACGTTAACATTATCGTCCAAATCAAACTGACAAGTATACCCTTGACAGTCCAGGTACTCCGCTTCTGTACTGGCTATGGATGACACAAAATTCTCAAGCTCAATATTCTCTTTGGTTACGCTACTGTCACGAATTTCAAAAACAGAGTTTATTCCTCTGATCCTCAGGTCAAGTTGATTCACGGCATGTGCTATTTTCTGAACGTAGACTTGAGTATTTTCACTATCTACTTCAGCCAGCTTAAAAAGGCCTTTCAGCGTGGCAATGGGCCCTTGAATATCATGTGACGACCGGTACAGAAATGTTTGGAGATCTTTATTGGCATTAATCAACTCTTTAGTTCTTTCGTTAACCAACTGATCCAGGCTTTCATTCCGCTTCTGTATACTACGATTCGCCTCCTCGAGTCGATCGTGTGAACGCTTAATTACTTCGCTCTGAGCCTGAATCTCCTGATTCTTCTCTCTTAAGAGATGCTTTTGAAAATCCTGACGCTCTAGGTTTCGCCTAATATATCGATAGAGAAAAAAACTAAAAGGCAGAAACATAACCAGTGCGATACCAATCTTGATAAAAAGCGCCATCCTGGCCTCTTCAATGAAATCATCAAATTTTTCATCACACTGAACCACTGCTACTACATCACCCTTGCTATTTTTAATTGGTTGGAAGGCAGATAGCCAGGTGCCATTTTCACTTTTGTACACATCTACTATGCCACCAGTAAGATAATCCATTCTAAGCTCCTTTGGGTACTTAGTAAATGTGTGTCGGAAATAAGGTTGGTCAGAACTGGAAACTATGAATTCATAGTTATCCATGCGACCATTATACACCATAGTATAAATAGGCGTAGAAATCTTATTCTTTTGAACCAGTAATTTCAAAACAGAATGAAGTGCGTGATAAGTGCAGTCTTGAGTATTATAAATGATATCATCCCGGTCACCGTACTTCTCTGTCAAGGCCTCGTGAGCATCTCCATTCAGTTGTATTGATGCCGAATTAGCCAGTATTTCCAAACGTTGTAAAACTGCCTTTTTTCCAGCCTTCAACGCGAGAAAATAAGACGACCCCAGCTGGTACATCCATATAAATGCGATTGCCGAAAAAACAACAAGTAAGAAGCTGTTTTTACGACTTAGCCGATATAACAGGAATTTAAATCGCATTCAACATACATCTGAACGAGTGATTTAATTCTATGTTGAGCTTTTAAACGTCGTAGTAACGACATTTTTAAGTATTTCTTTCCAGAGAAGCTCTACTCGCTACCCACCAGCTAAAATCACTTGATCTACCAAATTGGTACCAAATGAATAAGGCAAATAAGCTACTGAAGGCATTGGTTTAGTAATGAAAATGTTAGCAGCAGAACCTATCTGGATAGAGCCGTGAGTCTCATTTATCCCCATGGCATAGGCTGTGTTTATTGTAGCAGCATTAATAGCCTCTTCAGGAGTCATTCTCATTTTAATACAGGCTAATGCGACCATCAACGACATATTCCCTGATGGGGAGCTTCCCGGATTATAATCCGTAGCAATCGCCAATGGCAGCCCCGCCGCGATAATATCTCGTGCAGGCGCGTAGGAGCTGTTAAGATAAAAAGCCGCTCCTGGTAAAGCCGTGGGCATAACCTCACTCCCTATCAAAGCATCAATTTGCTCTTTCCTAATACATTCGAGATGATCGACGCTGATTGCTCCCGTTCTAACACCTACTTCAACACCTCCGGAAATAGCAAGCTGATTGGCGTGTATTTTAGGAGTTAGGCCATGTTTCTTTCCGGCTTCTAAAACCCTATAAGTTTCTTCAGGGTTAAAAAAACCATGCTCGCAAAATACATCAATGTAGTCGGCAAGGCCCTCTTCCGTAACAGCAGGGATCATCTCATTAATAACAAGATTCAAGTAAGACAATTTAGTGTGCGTTCTCGGAACAGCATGAGCGCCTAAGAAAGTAGTTCTAACCGTAAGTGGTGTCTGGTTACCAATTTCCCTGGCGACCCTTAGCATTTTAAGTTCATCCTTTAGGGTTAGGCCATAGCCACTTTTAATTTCTACAGCTCCTGTTCCCATAGCCATGATCTCCTCGGCACGAATCAAACTCCTCTCCAGCAACTCCTCCTCGGATGTATTTTGGAGCCTTTTTGCGGAGTTTAATATTCCTCCTCCATTAGCCGCTATCTCAGCATAGGTTAGTCCCTTGATCTTATTCACAAACTCACTTTCTCTACTTGCCGCAAATACAAGATGAGTATGTGAATCCACGAACGTGGGAAAAACAAATCTACCAAAAGCGTCAATAGTATGATCAAAGTGTCTGGAGTCATTCAATTGATGCATGACCCCATAACTGTCTATAAAGTCATTCTTAATGATCAGATAGGCGTCTTCTATAACGGGTAAAAAAGACATATCTTCACCGGCAACCCAACTGATGGGCTTCTCTCTTACCTGAACCAAGCCCTTGATATTCTGTATGAGAATGATCATAAGGTGATGGGACTATTAAACAATTATTTACCGAAGGCCTCGACAGAATAGTCGAGGTTGGTACTGAATACCGGGAAGCTGATCTTTAACAACGCGTAAAAGCCTCTACCCTGTAAACCTGGACGCACACCCACTTCACCTCCGTAGGCCCAGCCCCACGTACGATTGAACTTTCCGTCAATACCTGCCCTAAATCCAAACATACTAGTATCAAGCCCGTCAACAGAGTACGTAGAACCGTTATATAAAATATCATCGACACGAACAGAAGGCGCAACAATAAGATCAACAAAAGCTGTAAAAATCAGATCATCCACGCCCTCAGTATATTTATTATCGAAGTCAACGGCTACATTTCTGATCCAGGTCATTGAAGCACCGGCGTAAATCGCACCTGTTCTCTGGCTGCTAAATAAACCTAACTCCTGATCTTCTCCATTAGGCCCTGGAACAGTAGCTGGAATCGACTCACCGTTAGAATTCACCAAAACTGCAGACGTAAGATCCTGGGCTTCCAAGCTTCTATTGATATCCACTTCGGTATCAAAAATAAGACCACCCAGCCTTGCACCGTATATCTTTCTTACTTTACTGGGTATCTCAGCAGTCAAAGGAACACGCGCAGCCCACCTATTACCACGATAACTCTTTTTATACAAGATCATTTTGGTTGAAGAACTTTCTTCAAAATCTTTAATATGATAGGTGGCACCCGCTTCGTAATAGTTAAAAGTTTCTGTCGTATTATCTACATCGCTATTTTCGAGGGATTGATTTCGCATAGCGTCAAATCTCTTGTAATAAGCTAGTCGACCGTGCGCACGAAACGTAAACTTATCTTTCAAAAAATAAGTGGCTTCAAGTCCAAATCCCGCATTTATATTTGACACAAAAAGCTCACCGTACATGGGCTGAAATTGAACGAATAGCTTATTGATGGCATAAGGCTCATCATAGAGCTCTTCATAAGTAACAGGAACTTTGTCTTTTCTGCTTTGAGCAAAACTCTGTGTACATAAAAGGGCTAATAAGGGAGCTAAAAAAATGTGAAATTTCACGACTTTACACTTAAAAAATAGATGGTTTGAAATAATAAACACCTCTCAAAAACATAAAAATAATAAAATTTAGCATAGATGCCCGATAAATGTAACATTCAGCTTCACTTCTTCTAAATAAGTCACAAAGCGATGAGGTAACTAGGACTCGATAATTTAATGGTGCATTTACCAACTATTTTATAATTTGAGGGTACATAAGAAATGAAAATCAGACGGAAAACAAGAGAGTGTAGCAACTGCAAGTCTTTGCTGAATGAGGTATATAACTACTGTCCTATTTGTGGTCAAGAAAACACAAATAATACGGTATCTTTTAACATGTTAGTGGCAGACTTTTTTAATACTTTTTTTGCCTTAGACTCCAAATTTGCCAAATCTGTCAAACCATTTCTTTTTCAGCCTGGCTTTTTAACCAATCAATATTTAAAGGGTAAAAGAGCAACCTTCGCCCATCCGCTGCGCTTTTACTTGATCGTAAGTCTGTTTTTCTTTTTTGTGTTCACCCTAGCCACGAAAAAATCTATCGAAGACGATGAAGATAGACAAGGTGGTATTGTGAGAACCAGTTATTCGCTTAACAATATTGACGGTATGGATAAAGATGAGCTTATCAAACTAAAACGTATTCTGGACGAGGATAAGATCAAAACTATTGAGCGAGATATGAAGGGAGGAAAGTTGATAAACCTACAAAAAGCACTCGAGAGAAATTTAACCGAAGGTGAGCGTGAGGAACTTTTTGTTGTGTTAGACAGCGGAGCGCTCAAAGCTTTGAATTTTATAGAAAAGGAGGTTGGTGATTCCACGATGGCTTCAAACGATCTTGTTACGCTTGCCGATACAGTCAACAGCAAAATTGATAGTACTAAGACTGAATCTGAAGACGGTGAAATAAATATAAATGTCGAAGAATCCGGTTTTTTTGAAGTTCTGGGAGAAATAGATTATGAAAGGTTAGAGGAACTTAAGAACGACCTTACTATCTCGGACCAACAAATCTATGATTCTTTAAAACTTGAAAACTTAAGTTCCTTCCAGGAGCATATTGTAAGGCAAATAATTCGGGTCAACAGGACGGATGAAACCCTGTTTGCTGAATTTATCACTAAAAATCTGCCTCTTATGATGTTGCTACTCATCCCCATTTTCGCTCTGGTGTTGAAGCTACTGTATGTTCGCAGGAAACTACTGTATATTAAACACCTTATACATGCTTTACACCTCCATACATTTGCTTATTTCTTATACGGAACTAGCTTGATATTTATGCTTAATATAGACAACGAGGATACTAACTCTTATATAGGAGTAGCTGCCTTCTTGATTGTTTCGACCTATGCTTTCGTTTCATTTCTCAAGGTTTACAGACAACATTGGTTTAAAACCCTGATTAAGTTTAATCTGACCGGCGCGGTTTACGTAACATGTATCTTTATTTTCTTTTTGGCCGAAATACTTATATCGTTCCTGCTTTTTTAAGTTCCGAAAGCACCTTGTAGTTGGCATCTACAATAGCATCTATTTCAGTAGTCTTTATAGATCTGGAAACAAATAAGGCCTCATATTGAGAAGGGGCTAAATATATGCCCATATCCAGCATTCCCTTAAAGTATTTCCCAAAGGCATTGGTGTCAGAAGTTTTTGCCAATTCAAAATTAGTAACCTTCTCATTTGTAAAGAATAAGCTAAACATTGAACCAATATGATTCATAGTATACGGTAAATCCAGCTTATTCAAATTGCTTTGTAAACCATTTACAATTGCTCCTGTATTTTCTTTAAGCTCTTCGTACACTTCAGGGTGATCATTCAAATAGTTGAGCATGGCCATGCCAGCAGCCATGGCTATGGGATTACCAGAAAGCGTTCCCGCCTGATATACCGGACCTTCCGGGCTCACATAATCCATAATCTCCTTTTTTCCTCCATAAGCTCCAACCGGCATCCCTCCACCGATTATCTTTCCCAAAGTGGTCATGTCAGGAGTTACACCCAAGACTTCTTGTGCACCTCCTCTGGAGAGCCTGAAACCTGTCATTACCTCATCAAAAATTAAAATGATCCCCTCCTTATCGCAGATAGACCGTAACCCTTCCAGATATCCAGGATTTGGCAATACACAACCCATATTTCCTGCTACAGGCTCGATAATAACGGCGGCTATTTGATCCTTATTGGCATCCGCCAGGTTTTGAATGGCTTCGAGACTGTTAAAGGGGGCAGTGAGTGTATCACTTGCTGTGCCCTTGGTAACCCCGGGACTATCTGGAACACCCAAAGTTACAGCACCGCTACCTGCAGCAATTAAAAATGAATCACCATGTCCATGATAGCACCCCTCAAATTTTATGATCTTATCTCTCCCTGTGTAACCTCTGGCTAAGCGGATAGCGGACATCGTGGCTTCAGTACCACTGTTTACCATTCTCACTTTTTCGATTGAAGGCACCATTTCCGTAATCAACTCAGCGATTTCTACTTCTTTGCGAGTAGGAGCTCCAAATGAAAGGGATCCTTGAATGGCTTCCAAAACCGCTTTTTCTATCAGTTCGTTGGCGTGACCAAGTATCATTGGCCCCCAAGAGTTAATCATCTCTATGTAGGCATTTCCATCTTCATCATAAATATGTGCGCCTTTGGCCGATTTAATAAATACTGGATCTCCACCTACTGCCTTGAATGCCCTAACCGGAGAGTTCACCCCACCAGGTATAAAGTTCTGTGCTTCTATAAATAAATCCTTACTACTCTTTAACTGCATACCTATCTTCCTCTATCTCATACGAAACTTTAAGCCCGTTGTCCTCAAATGTTAAAATAGGAACTATATTGTTATCATTGGTAAACACGTATCTATGCCCCACTGTTAGACAACCTTGCAGGAGCTTCTCATTGCTCCAACCTATCTGAAAATACTGTCCATACTTGTCTAATCCTTCTCCCAAGAGCATCATAAGGTCAAAGCCTATATTAGCATATTTTGAAGGTACAACGCGGTGCTTTTGAATGTATAACTCGCGAAACCTAGCATATTGAACGGTGGATTTATTTTGATAAACCGGAGCATATAATGACACACCCAATCTGTTGTAAGCCTCATAATTGATAACCGGTAACTCCAACCAGCTAGCTGGGCCGATAACATGGATAGAATCACCCCGGGTATCGACCGCACTGATCACTTTTGATGCCACTAATCCATCACTGGAAGCCACGAAAATGTGACTTATACTGTCAGGCGCCAGTTGATACCTTTCCCTGGCCTCATTTGAATCAGCATCCCCCAGTTTGGTGTCTTTTACTAAAAGAAGATCTAAAATTTGACGAGTAGAATCCTTGTGTATGCCTTTGGTAATGATGATGTCAAAACTATCTTTCTCCATTCGCTCTTTGAAGGAGTACGCTAATATCGAATCACTCTTTGCCAGTCCGTGGATAACAACACCCGGCCTGTCATCATTATTTTGCAAAACATATTCCCCCATCTTTCGACCTATGGTCTCATTACTAGGGTGATAAAGAAATGAATATGGGTTATTACCAATCACATCGGAGTCCGTTCGAAGAGGATTGATCATATTGATCTTATTTTTAAACGAGAATTCGTTTACAATTTCGGTGAGCTTCGACGAAAAAGGACCAATAATCACATCAACACCTTGCATTTCTTCTTTTTCTAGAATTGTTTTTAAGGTACTGGCACTTCGCTTGGTATCATAGGTAAGTAGTTTAATCGCGAGCCCTTTATTCCTTAAACTGTCAGCTGCTAAACGAATACCCTGATATATGTCAAGTATAAACTGATTAAACTTTCTACGATTATTCGGCTGCAAGTCACTCACCATGAAAGGATAGAGAACCGCTATTCTATATTCATCCTTATATATGGACTCACTGGTACTGACCATATTGAAATCATTAGGATCAAGTTCAAAACGCTCAATAATCTCATTAAGCAGCTCGTGATCTTGATCTACCAAAGGCCGGCTCGCAATGTTTCGCGCCAGAATCTTAGCTAATGGTCTTTCAGAGGAATAAGTCTTGTAAAGTTCCGTTAATAAATTATAGTCGTCAACCCGGCTGAAAAAGTGAAGCTTTAAATTATTGACATCTTCCTTTATTGTATCGTCTTTGATGTCCCGAAGCACACTAATCGCTAAGTCATAGCTGCCACTTTCCAGGTATACCTGCCCTAACCAGTAATTTACTTCGTCTATTAGACTCCATTTCGGATATAACTGTTTCAATTGCAGAAACATGTCCTTGGCTAATGCAGGATAACCTTCTCTGTATGAAGAGACCGCATAATAAAAACTAGCATAAGCCGAGAAATCATTTAATTCATCTTTAGCGATGAGGGGCTTGAATGCTTCTCTTGCTAGCCCGTATTTGCCTTCGTTAAATAGTGCCTTAGCAGAAAGATAACTCTGTTGGTAATTTTGAGCATACCCTTCCAGAACGAAAAAAAATAGCCAGACAAAAAGAAAAACACTTTTCTTTACCATTAAATTAACCTATATAATTATTCCCATTCGATTGTGGCCGGTGGTTTAGAGCTAATGTCATAAACCACTCTATTCACACCTTTGACAGAGTTTATGATTTCATTGGAGACATCTGCCAAAAATTCATAAGGCAGGTGACACCAGTCGGCGGTCATTCCATCGACGCTGGTTACTGCTCTTAAACTTACGACACGTTCATAAGTTCTTTCATCTCCCATTACTCCTACGGATTGGATCGGCAATAGCATAGCACCCGCCTGCCAAACATTGTCATAGAGTCCTTTTTGCTTCAGTCCCTTAATAAAAATGTGATCCACTTCCTGCAAAATATTAACTTTTTCAGGTGTAATATCCCCCAGTATTCTAATACCTAAACCAGGACCAGGAAACGGATGCCTACCTAAAATGGTATGGTCAATTTCCAAGGTTTTACCCACTAAACGAACTTCATCTTTAAACAACGTATTTAAAGGCTCAACTACCTGAAGCTTCATAAAATCAGGTAAGCCGCCTACGTTGTGATGGGATTTAATGGTAGCTGATGGTCCCTTTACAGAAACCGATTCTATTACATCAGGGTAAATCGTACCCTGACCGAGCCAGCTCACATTTTGAATCTTATGCGCCTCTTCGTCAAAGACTTCAATAAATACCCTGCCAATGGCTTTTCTTTTTGCTTCAGGATCAGTAAGACCCTCAAGAGCTTTGTAGAATTTATCCTTGGCGTCGACACCTGTTATATTGAGGCCCATATGTTTGTAGGAATCAAGCACTTCCTCAAACTCGTTTTTTCGCAAGAGTCCATTATCAACGAAAATACAATGAAGTCGATCACCTATAGCGTGATGAATTAATGTTGCGGCCACTGAAGAATCCACACCACCGGAAAGTCCCATTACTACCTGGTCATCACCTAATCTTGATTTCAGCTCAGCCACCGTTGACTCCACAAAAATATCAGGCGTCCATTCTTGAACGCAACCACAAATATGTACTACAAAATTTCGTAGCAACCGCTTTCCATCAGTCGAATGTGTAACCTCAGGATGAAACTGGATCCCATAAGTCTGCTCACCTTGTACTTTATAGGCAGCCACCCTTACAGAAGACGTGCTAGCTATCACTTCAAAATTTACAGGTAATTCTGAGATGGTGTCCCCATGAGACATCCACACCTGCGAATCAATGTTAATCTCTTTCATTAATTCGTTGTGATGGTCCACATGCGAGAGCTTAGCCCTGCCAAATTCTCGAATTTCCGAAGGAAGCACATTTCCCCCATCTTTTTGCGCCATTAATTGGGCTCCATAGCATACTCCAAGTATAGGAAGCTTCGTTCTGTACATGTCGAGATCGACATCCGGGGCATCCTCTTGACGCACGGAACATGGGCTTCCGGAAAGGATCACGCCCTTTACATCATCAGTTAGTTTAGGGATATTATTGTAAGGATGGATTTCGCAATAAACATTCAACTCTCTGACACGTCTGGCAATAAGCTGAGTATACTGCGAGCCGAAGTCGAGGATCAGGATCTGTTCTGCCATGGCTGCAAAAATAGTATTCCAACTGAGTAAATACTATTTGAAGAAGGTAATTGTTGAGGATAGCTCCTGGACTAGTTGGTACGGGAAATATAGCCGTTATTTTTTCACCCCAGGACTCCGCTCCGTGAATTCGTTATAAAGCTTATTACGTTTGCTTTCGGTTAGCATTTTACCGACCTGCAATAAATACATGTTTGTATGAGACCTAGCTGAAACTAATGGGTGGTTTAGGTTTAAAACCTTATATGAACATGAAAAAAGTAGCTGTCTCATTCACGACCTCCACCAATGTTGTCTATCCACTTGGAGAAAAACAGCAATATTTTTTGCATTTTCACGGAATATGCGAAATTCTTACTTGCTCGTGCCGTTCGTGTTTTTCTTCGTTTTCAGCCTATCCTGCAAAACGTTAAATGTTCAGGATAATTCCAGCGAAATCGATGTTCGTTTAATCGAGTACTTTGGAGATAACAACTTTGAAACAATATGGAATCTAAGTAAGTCATATGTCATCGGAGTTGAACGGGAATCTGAAAAAGAAAGAACTCCGGGGTTACCAAAACCCATTCAATTTGTAGTATTCAAGCTCGATGAAAGCGATTGGATTTACGAGCGAAAAATCCAGGATGGCACTGTATCGTGGCACGATGAATTTATTGTAAAAATTTACGATTACCAGGGTAGCATTGATCAAGCTGAATTGAAAGATAATTACATGCTATTAGATGTAAGAACAAAAAAATTATCCCAACCGACATTGAACGAAAAATGAAAATAAAACACATTATAAAAATTTCAATCCTTGGTTTATCCATTATGTTTCTCAATTGCTGTAAGAAAGAAAGCAATGGGCTTCAATACAGACCTTACTCCTACGAGCCCAAAACGTTATCTTTTGATAATCCATTGGAATATAGAAGTTATTTAAAAAATAAAAACCCCGATAATCCCGGGTTGTATTTTCAAATAGATAAGTTGAGGAAAACACCTTCTGACCTTTCCGAGCCTGATTACCCGAATAACTATCAATTGACTGAATTAAACCGCCAAGAAAAAAGTAGAAAATCGGCAAGAACAGCAAGTGTAACATGGACAAGCAGGGGGCCTGCCAATGTTCCGGGAAGAACTCGATCAATTGTAGTATTTGAGGAAGACGCTTCCCAAAACAGCTGGCTTGCTGGAGCAGTTAGTGGTGGTCTATGGTTCACTGATGATGCAGGTCAGTCGTGGGTGAATCGTACACCAAACCTACCTAATCTAATTACAACCTCTATTGTGCGAAGCTCAAGTGATCTCAATGTTTTTTACGTAGGGACCGGAGAAAGTTTTGCCAGCCCGGGTGTTACCAGCGGCAGTAATGGCAATGGCATTTTTAAATCTACGGATGGAGGAATTAGTTTTGAACAAGTAGCGAGCACCGCAACAGATACTAGGTTCTCGAATATCAACCGCATTATTGTAAGTCCTTCCGATCCTGATTTAGTCCTGGTTTGCAGTATTGGATTTATTTCCGTGGGACAACCAGATGATCCGACCTCGTTTATTTTGCGGTCAACAAATGGTGGGGATAGTTGGACGGAAGTATTCCGTTCGGAAAGTGAAATACAACAAATAATTGCCTCACCGGACGATTTTAATATTCAATTTGCCTCGCTAAATGCCAATGGAATTTATAAATCAACTGATGCCGGATTAACATGGGATTTTTCCAGTGCCGCACTTACTTCTTCGGGAAGGATAGAACTGGACGTTTCACCTGTCAACACGAACCATGTATTTGCTTACGCACAAGGAGGATCAAATGGAACAGATGCAGACTTGTATATCTCCCGAGACCAAGGAAACACCTGGAACTTAACCAGGGAGGAAAATGGACAGACAAACATTGACAATTTACTTCAAGGCAATTATGATAATGTAGTGATGGCCCATCCCTTTGACGAAAACACGGTTTACATGGGTGGAGTGGATCTTTTTAAAGCCATTGTGAGTGCCAATACTACAGGCGAATCGTCAATTAACGTAGCTTCCCAAGAGGTAGGGACAGCCTCTTTCTTGAGTTTTGTGAATTTCGGAGGATCTTTTCTTGGAGGTGGTGCTACTACAGGTTCGGCCAACGAATTTAAAGAAGTAGAGATCCGGTTTGGCAATGGAGCAAGCCAAAATGCCCATAGGTTTATCGTACCAGCAAATTCAGGGAGTAATGGAAACGGAACCTCAGGGGTACCTGCTTCAGATTATGAATATCAGGATTATGTCAATGTACCTTTTGAAGCCTGGGATATTTCTGTTTCCCCAGAAAGGCAATTAATGATTTCATTTCGCGACCAGGAAAGGAACGGTGAATTTAACCTTACACCTCAAAATGATCCTGTCTCAGGAAGGGAATATATTTTTATTCATAATTTGGATTATGATGCGGCCAATCCGAATGTTAGTGTTACCGTAAATGGAGGACACGAATTTGAGCAAATGTATTTCATTTGGCCCATCTCAAATTCGTCTGAAGAGGTTAGCGATTTCCCAGAATCCAAATTAGTTTTTACTCCTTCAGTATCTGAAGTTCTAGAACGGTCAACCATAAATCTATCTAACGCCAGAAATACGTTTGGCAACAATCCGGTAAACGGTTTTGATCAGGGAGGGCAGTTTGGTACAACATCGCAGGATGGTGGTTTACACCCCGATCATCATTTTCTAAAAGCCATTAACCTTAATGCGACGACAGATGCTTTTCAAATATTAAATGGAAATGATGGTGGTGTATACCTTACGTTAGCCTCAACAAACCCGGGGGAAGCTAATGGAACCTGGATATTCTCCGGTCAAGGTTACAACACGGGGCAGTTTTATGGGGCTGTGAAACAGCCAGGTGCCGATGTCTATACCGGTGGGTTGCAGGATAATGGCTCCTGGACTTCACAAATCAGCGAATCGGCAGATGAAACATCAAATTATGTCAGATCAGGATTTGGGGACGGATTTGAGACGGTATGGAATGCTTCCGACCCCGACCTTCTTATCGTTTCATCACAGTTTAATAATTTTTTAGGGTCTAGAAACGCCGGACAAGGTGATTTTAGTCAAACCTTCGCCGCTGACTTCGGACTTACGGATAATGGATCTGGTTTAGGACCATTTGTTTCCCGGATCAGTAGTTCGAATCAAAATCCGGGAGTAGTTTATGCCGTCGGGTTTTCTGGAGTTTGGAAGAATACAAATTTTGGAATTGACAAATGGAACCTGACCCCTATTAACAATCAGTGGGCATTTAATAATATAACCGACGTAGAAGTATCACTGGCTAATCCTTCCATAATATGGGCCGGAGGACGCATGGATGACAATGGAAGAATATTCGTTTCAAGAGATGCCGGGGATTCATTCGAGCCTACAACGATTTATAACACCGTTCCCCTTGGTGTAACTAGTGGTGTTTTTACACATCCTGAAGACGAAAATACGGCATACACATTATTTTCATTTGCCGATAGGCCCAAGGTGTTGCGTAGCCAGGATTTGGGGGTCACTTGGGAAGATCTGAGCGGTTTTGAAAATGGTTCAGGAACAAGTGATAATGGCTTCCCGGATGTAGCGGTGTATTGTTTATTAGTTCTGCCAAACGATCTAAATACAATTTGGGTAGGTACCGAAATTGGTATTGTAGAGTCTAACGACAATGGAGCCTCTTGGCATTTATTAGATTCTGATTTGCCTAACGTTCCGGTCTGGCAAATGCAAGCAGCAGAAGATCAGGTTGTACTAGCTTCACATGGACGCGGTATATGGACAACTACCCTTGATGATGTCTCACCATCGGTATTCATTCCCAATATCGTCAATGCCGCACAGACGCCTACCGGAGGCCTGGCGTTCATCGCTCAATTGTCAGAGGTTTACGACGAACTTGAACTTACAATTGATGGTGGTGAACCTATTTCACTACAAACACCAGCAAGTGTAGGCAGCTTTATTTTTACACTCGAGTCAAATGTTTCTTCAGAACAGGCAAACTCGGTAAGCCTACTGCTTCAAGGAAATGTAGCTGGTAATTCAGTAGAATCCACTCCATTTATGTTGGATGTATTTCAAACCGTAATCGTTGACGAATATTCAAATGACTTTAACGCTTCAATTGCGGAAGACTTTATTCTTTCAGGTTTTGATATAGGTCAAGAAGCAGGTTTTGATGATGGAATCTTATCCACTAGAAACCCATATCAGTCATTTACCGAGGCTACGGCACAGCTGACCACTACTATCCGCGTAGGTGAATTGACTGAATCAGCTGTACTCTTTGATAATGTCGCAATTGTAGAATCAGGTTCTGGTTCAGGAGATTTTGTAGTAGTTGAAGGCTCATTAGATGGAATAAATTGGGAATTTCTATTAGATAGCTACAATGCCTCTGAAAATAGTAGTTGGCAACAGAAAGAGACGAACGACGGCCCTGGTATACAATCAGATTTTGAAGAAACAAGTTTCAGGCTCGCAAATACCTTTGAAACAGGTGAGCTTATATTCATCCGTTTCCGAATATTCTCAGATTTCAATACCGAGTTTTGGGGATGGGGTATTGATAATCTCCAAATTCAAAGTGATAATTCTAACAGTTCGATAACCGGCGTTGAAGAGGATATTGAGCGTTTTGGTTTATCTGTTTATCCTAATCCTGTAATCAATAAAGAGTTAAAGGGTGTATTCAGGTTGGAAAATACAGAATCGGTTACTCTAAATATCACGAATGTTCAAGGCAAATTGGTCTACACTCAACAAGTGGAAGGTAAAGTTGGATTAAATGAATTTAATGTAAATCTGGCTCAGCATAAGGTAGGCCTTTATATCGTGGAACTACAGTTGAGTGACAACTCATATGCTCAAAGAGTGATTATTTCTGACTAATCAATTAGTCGGGGGGTCGTACAAATCACTTTCATCTTCCCCCCGATCTATTCTGCACTTAAAATCCTTCTCCACTAAAATACTAAGTGTTTTACCATCTGATACTTCCTGATTGGCTTCAAACCCCACTAGCTCCGTATTTCCCCAATTATGAATGACATCAACCGGTACCCTTACCGTTATTACATTATCACGAAAGTCTGCATGCACATCTGTCCCATTTGTTCTCACGAGTTCATATGCCAATTTTGAAGAGGCTAATTCGATGATATCCTGAACGTATCCTTTAGATAACATTAGACTTACTTCCGTCTGAGTTAATCTTAACCTTAGCGTATTTCCTTTTATTCTAATTTTCATATCCTTTCAAACTCCTACTCTTCCAGCATGGCAGTATACATTAAATTGATCAGGTTTAACAAAGCCTAGCAGGGTCAGATTAAATTCTTGCGCCAATTTTACCGCTAAACTTGAAGGCGCTCCTACAGCCACCATCACCGGCACACCAGACATTAAAGCCTTTTGAACCAATTCAAAACTTACTCTGCCACTTACCAAAATGAAATGGTGACTCAATGGTAAAATTCCTTTCATTAGACATGCACCCACCACCTTGTCAAAAGCATTATGACGGCCAACATCTTCGCGCAACATGATCAATTCGCCTTTGGAATCAAAAGTGCCTGTGGCATGAATGCCCCCGGTATGAGCAAAGACGGTCTGCGCTGAACGCAACTTTTCGGGAGCTGCGGAAATCAACTCGTTAGAAACCTTTAATTCTGATTGGATGGGTTGACACTCATTTGAGATCGCTTCCAGTGAACTTTTGCCACAAACACCACAACTGGATGTCGTATAAAAATGCCGTTGAAGTTTTACCATGTCCACGTGAACCGATGGTTTAAGCTCTATTCTAATTATGTTACCGGTCTCGTCCTTCCCTACATCCTCACAATGCCGAATACCAGCCACATCACTAAAAGAGGAAATGATTCCTTCTGTGAAAAGGAAACCAACTGCAAGTTCGTGGTCATGGCCTGGTGTTCTCATGGTTACAGAAATACTCTTCTGTATCCTTTCCTTTTCCGGGCCATATCCAATTCGAATCTCCAGTGGCTCTTCAACCGCCAGAAGATCCGCTTCATCGTTGGAAAGCGTTCCCTCCTTGAGTTTTTGAATGGAAATTGGCTTGACCTGTTCTCGCACCTTGATTACAATTTACGAAAGACCATTAATTCGACCCTCACTATCAATGTCCATTCCCTCAGCGGCCGGTGTGGCCGGAAGGCCAGGCATGCGCAGCATGTTGCCGGTTATCGGAATCGAAAAACCGGCACCGGCCGCAATCTCGATCTCACGTACCGTTAAAGTAAAGTTCTGAGGTCTTCCTAACCACTTTGGATCGTCGCTCAATGAATTCTGTGTTTTAGCAATGCAGATAGGCTTATCGCTAAGACCGATACGTTCCAACTTCCTTAGGTTCTGTTTAGCCTTAGGTAGAAATTCTACATTTTTTGCCCCATATATTTTTCGGGCTACAGCCTCAATTTTTTCTTTAACCGACCAGTCCCAATTGTAAGTGGCTTTATAGTGAGTAGGACTGTCCCCAACAGCTTTTACCACTTGTTGTGCTAGTTCCATGGTGCCGTTACCGCCTTTTTCCCAGCCTTCACAGAGCGCCGCTTTAACACCTAGTTCATAGCATCGATCAAGTACCAATTTTACTTCTTCATCGGTATCCGTTGTAAATCGGTTAACCGACACTACAGCAGGGAGACCGTATGTTTTTGTATTCTCAATATGCCTTTCAAGATTCGCAAGACCCTTCACCAAAGCTACTGTATTGGGTTTACCAAGGTCAGACAGTTGCTGACCACCGTGGTATTTAAGTGCTCTAATAGTAGCCACTAACACGATAGCCCTGGGGTTCAAACCAGAATACCCACATTTGATATTTAAGAATTTTTCAGCTCCTAGGTCCGCTCCAAACCCAGCTTCCGTTACTGTAAATTCCGCCAGGGACATACCCATTTTAGTGGCGATTACGGAATTAGTTCCCTGAGCGATGTTAGCAAAAGGGCCTCCGTGAATTATCGCTGGATTTCCTTCTAAAGTCTGTACCAAATTGGGTTTAATTGCATCCTTGAGCAATGCGGCCATAGAACCTTCAGCCTTTAAATCTCTGGCAAAAACGGCTTGACCTTCAAAGGTGTCGCCAACGTAAATGTTACCAATCTTTTCTTTCAGGTCTTCAATACCAGTCGCCAAACAGAGGATTGCCATGATCTCGGAAGCCGCTGTTATATTAAAACCCGTTTCACGCATCATACCCCCAGGTTTACCACCCATCCCCGAAACAATATTGCGGAGCGCTCTATCATTCATATCCATGACCCGTTTCCATTCCACAGTTCTTGGGTCAATGTTTAGTCCATTTTTCTTTTGGATGTTATTATCGATCAGCGCAGCCAATAAGTTATTGGCCTTTTCTATAGCCGCGAAATCCCCGGTGAAATGAAGGTTAATATCCTCCATAGGGATAACCTGGGAGTAGCCACCCCCCGCTGCACCACCTTTAATACCAAATACAGGTCCTAAGGAAGGCTCTCGCAATACAACAATCGCCCTTTTACCGATTCTATTTAATCCTTCTGTGAGACCGATTGAGGTAGTGGTTTTTCCTTCACCAGCAGGAGTAGGAGTCATCGCCGTAACTAGGATTAGGTTACTGTTTTTAACCGTACTTTCGTCAACAAGATTTAGCGGAAGTTTTGCTTTATGGTTTCCGTACATTTCTAATAGATCTTCTTCTATTCCCAGGTTACTTGCAATGTCTCTAATGTGGAAGGGTTCAGCTGACTGAGCTATTTCTAAATCTGACTTGTGACGGGACATAATAATGGCATAAGGGTTGTGTTCGAAAATAGAGATATTCTACTAATTTGGCATGATCTATTTAACCATAAATGTCTCGTAATAAAACACCATTTCGTTTTAAGCAGTTCGAAGTTTCTCATACAAGAAGCAGCATGAAAGTAGGTACCGATGCCGTTTTACTCGGCGCATGGGTGGAAGCTAGAAACACCAAATCAGCCTTGGATGTAGGAACAGGCTCCGGAGTAGTTGCATTGATGCTGGCGCAACGGTTTCCAGACTTGAGAATAACCGGAATTGATATCCATAAAGAGTCGGTTATAGAAGCTGAAAAGAACTTTTACGATAGCTCCTGGAAACAACGTCTAAAGGCGGTGCAAACGTCGCTTGATGCTTTTGAACCATGCCACAAATTTGACCTGGTAGTGTCTAACCCACCTTTTTTCGATGTCGGGAACTCTAGCCCCGAGCCTAATCGATCAAAGGCGCGACATACACTTTCACTATCTCACGAACAACTGATCACAGTAAGCTGCAGAATCCTTAGTTCTTTCGGTTCACTTGCAGTAGTTATTCCTGCATTATTAGAAAATTCATTTAGAATTGTAGCAAACCATAATGGCCTCTATTTATGGCGTAAAATGATCTTTAAATCCAAAAAGGAAAACCCAGCAGAACGCGTTTTATTACAATTATTAAAAATTAGACCTGAAACAGACAATGAAACGGAGCTGGTTCACTACGATAGCGCAGGGAATTGGACAAAAGAATATAAAGCGCTTACCAGAGATTTCTATGTAAATCTCTAGCCTACCTACGAATCAAACCCCCAGGGAATACAACAACACTTTCATTTCCGTCTCTACCAACCGCGGCTACACCAAATAAGTAATTATCAATAACTATTCCTTCCAAAGTGAACTCATCTAAGTTACCCACATACCTTGAATAATCCCATTGAGGTGACGTGGTTTCGCGCCAATAGATTCGATAACCAGCTAGATTTGGATCTTCTGATTTATCCCATCTAAGCGTAGTTGAAGGTTGGACCGCTCCTCCGATTAAAACGTTTTGTGGCTCTTGAGGTGCCCATGCAATACCCGCCAACGATATAGCATTCACTGCGGTCAATTTCTTGGTATATTCAAAGTTCACACCTTCTAAGACATCTCCATATATAATACCATCTTCCGTTCTTAAGTCCTGATGCTGACGAGTATAATTCTCGTGTGTTTCCATGATACGGATTCCTGCAAACCCTACATCATTGAATGGTCTATGATGACCTCCTCTGCCGAATCTATCAAGCCTGTAAATTAACTTGGGGTCCATATCAGGCATATAGGTAGTGGTTTGTTTATGTACATATCGAGCCAATTGCCTGGATATACCATCTACTTCACCTCCATAAAACCGCCTTAGCCTCCGTGCTCTTTCTTCCTCTGTGGCCGGCGTAGGTTCTGAAAAAATCCTAAAAGATCGATTATCAATTACTCCATCAACTCCTTCAATGTTTCCGATCATGTCATTATTCAAAACACCAATAACATCCCAATTTTGCTCCTTCGCCACTTGAGCCATATACCTGCCACCAAACAGGCCTTGCTCCTCACCGGAAAGCCCAACGTAGATGATACTCGTAGGAAATGAATATTTTGTCAATATGCGAGCCGCTTCCATAGTACCAGCCATACCGGTGGCATTGTCATTTGCCCCGGGACTATCATCACTACTGTTCAGCGGATCCGAGACTCGGCTGTCGATGTCACCTGACATGATAATATAGCGGTTCGGATATACCATACCACGCTGTATGGCCATTACACTTACAATTTCAGTATCCTTAGGGATCCTGGTCCTGGTGCTACCTTTAACGATATTTCTTAGGTATGATACTTCTAGGCAGTTATTACAATCTTTCGAAATTTTCTCAAACTCCGATTTTATCCAGCGTCTTGCCGCACCAATGCCTCGGGTCTCGGAAACTGTGTCGGATAGCGTATGACGTGTTCCAAAATTGGCAAGTGTGGTAATATCTACTTCTAGGCGACTTGAAGAAACCGATTTAACAATTTCATAATGTCGTAAATCTTGAGCAGGTGGTACGGATTGGGAATAAAGAGTACAGGTGAGTGTGATTACTGAAATTGAACAAATGAGGAATTTCATAATTGATTCGTTTTTCCAATAATAGATAGGTTTGAAACCTAATCCTTTGGTTTTTGTTTTAACGACACTATTAAAAGGATAACTGGCTCATTCTCTAAGAACCCATGGAAATAAAACATATTCAAACAGACAATAAAGGTAGTTTTAAGGCAATTAAAGATGGAAATCAAGTTGGTGAAATGACCTACGTTTTTGCAGGTGAAAAACGATTTATAATTGATCACACAGAAGTGGATGAACAATTTAATGGTCAAGGTGTAGGTTTAAAGATGGTGATGAGTGCCGTAGAATATGCTAGAGAGAATGAATTAAAAATTCTTCCTCTTTGTCCATTTGCTAAAAGCGTTTTCGATAAGCGGCAGGAGATCCATGATGTATTGTCGTGACAATGAATTGCTTAGTTAGTAAAAATCATATTGATAATTTATCTTTACCATATATAATTGGGCCATTGGAGCAGCAGTTATTCTGATATTACTAGCTACATCAATACTCAACAATATTTTATTTATTTATTTATCTCTTTACCATGAACATTTTTGTAGCAAAACTTAATTACAGAACAACTGACGAAGAACTTCAGAGAAAATTTGAAGAGTACGGTGAAGTATCTTCCGCCAAAGTCATTTTCGATAGGGCCACTCAACGCTCTAAAGGATTTGGGTTTGTAGAAATGCCCGACGACGAAGCAGCAATGTCAGCTATCAATGAGCTTAACGACTCCGAATTCGACGGCCGTACTATCGTAGTGAAAAAAGCAAATCCCAGAGAAGAACGGTAACAATATCTATGACCGAACCAATAACGGGCTTGTCCCGTTTTTTTGTGCCTTCACTTAATCAATGTTTAAACATTACTATAATGTAAGCTGTTTGTTCTTATAAGTGTAGAAAGAAGATAATATGGAGTTAGAAAAGGAAATCAGTCAAAAAAGTTTTAAAAGTGAATTTCAAAAAGCCAGCTTAAATTTAATCTTTACTTCAAGTTGGCTCATCAATAAGCATAAAGATTTCTTTAAACCTTTTGGGATAACTCCCCAGCAATACAATGTATTAAGGATCTTAAGAGGAAGTTTTCCAAAGAGCTTGTCTACTTCTGACATAAAATCAAGAATGCTTGATAAGAATTCTGACGTTTCAAGGATTGTGGACCGTATTACGGTAAAGGACTGGGCCGAGAAGAAAGTTCGATTGAGTGACAGAAGATTAGTAGATGTTCAAATTTCTGGTAGAGGACTTGAACTATTGGAAGCTATGGATGGGCATATGAACATACTTGACCAATCTCTCGGTCAGCTAAGTACTGAAGACGCCAGAGCTCTAAATACTCTACTGGATAAAATAAGGAAGTCTTAAAGCTGATCTAGCTCATTTTTTACAAAATTGATCAGGTCTTTAATATAGCTTCTACTAAAGTTAAATTCAATATTTGCTGCTTCGTAAACCTGAGGTATACTTTTAGTATAGCCCAGTTTCAAGGCATCTATGTATCCTTTAAGTCCAGTTTGAGGATTTTCTTTGTAGTTTTTCCAAACAGCTATAGCACCTAGTTGGGCCATTCCGTATTCAATATAATAGAAAGGAACCTCATACAAGTGGAGTTGCTTATGCCACAAATAATTTTTGTTATCCTCAAGCCCTTTCCAGAAGGTAACCGAATCAGAGAACTCGTTAAAAATCTTATTCCATTCTTCTACCCGTTCAGTCTGACTATGCTTTGGGTATTCGTACAACCAATGCTGGAATTTATCGATGGTGGCTACCCAAGGTAAGGTTTCTATAATCTGTTCTAAGTGTTCCTTTTTAGCTCGTTTTAGGTCTTCCAAATTGGGAAAAAAGATATCCCAATGATCCATGGAAATAAGCTCCATACTCATAGAAGCTAACTCGGCTACTTCTGATGGAGTATGCTTGAAGTCTGTAAGTTCAAGATCTCTGGTTAAGAAAGAGTGTACTGCATGACCACCCTCATGCAAAATCGTAACCATATCTCGTAAGGTCGAGGTGGCGTTCATGAATATAAACGGAACTCCAATTTCTGACAATGGGTAATTATACCCTCCTGGCGCCTTTCCTTTGCGCGATTCTAGATCTAAGTGCCCCATTTGCTTCATTATACTCAAGCATTGCCCTAAGTATTGATCAAGTCGACTGAAACATTCGATAGTCTTATTGGTAAGATCTTCCCCCCCATCAAAAGGCTTTAAGGCTTCTCTGTTATCAGGATCAACAGCCTTATCCCAGGGCCTTAAATCAGATACCGACAGTTTTTTCTTTCTTTCAGAGGCTAACTCGTTTAATAAAGATACTACCTCACTTTGGACAGACTCATGGAAAGCAAAACAATCTTCTGGTATGTAATCAAACCTACCCATTGATCGAAACATGTAGTCTCTGTAGTTATCAAAGTCTGCATTTTTTGCGATTTGAGTTCTCAAGTCAATGAGCTTGTTAAAAAGTTCATCTAATGTCCCTTGATCCTTGAGCCTACGCTTGGCGATAAGGTGGTAAACTTCTTCCCTTTTGGTCCTATCTGTGGACTGAAGTAATACTGCCGCTTGTTGCAAAGTCATTTCCTGACCATCGATTGTGACTGACATGGCCCCACTAATTTGACCGTACTTTTGAGTTTCGGTCTGCACTGCGGTAGACAAAGGAATATTCTCCTCCCTGAAGATCTCTATATCCTTTCGCATCTCGCGAATCATAATATCATACCCCTTTTCGGATTCGAGCTCTCCCAGGTATGGGGAGTCATTTACTTTACGATTTAGTTTATCGGAATAGGGTGCCATTGGTGGCTGGATTTCTTGGACGAAGAATTGATAAGCCTTAGCATACTCTTCATTTTCGGTATGACAGGTCATATGAATATATCGCCAACCTGCATCTTCCGAAATGATGGCACTCAATTCACTGTTATCGGAAAACCATTTTCTAAGATCCGAAATGCTGTTTATCGGCCTCTGTAACAAATCATCAAAGAAAGGCTTTAGAGAATTCCAATCTTCTACCTTAAATTGTTCAGGTATAAATGATCTTTTTGGACGCTTCAGCGTCTTAGTATTCGACTCCATAAATAATATTAGAAATTATCCTATCTCAATGACGACTTCATCCGTTATTGGATGTCCTACACATGTTAATACATAACCTTCTTCAAGCTCAGCTTCAGAAAGCCCTTCTTCTTCCGTTAATTTAACCTCACCGGATAAGCATTTTCCTCGACATGCTGTACAAAGACCAGCTTGACAAGAATAGGGTAAGTCTATCCCCATGTCCAAAGCCGTCTCTAAAATTGTGGTATCTGGTTCAACAGAAAATTTATGCTCCTCTCCATCATAAATGACCGTAACTTCTTTGGCTCCATCTCCCGAGTCTTCAACACTCTCTTCAGGTTTATCGATGGTACCAGCAACGAAGCTTTCTTTGAAAATCTTTGATTTATCTACGTTCTGCTCGGAAAGAAGTTGTTCTACATTCTTCATCATGCCCTCAGGACCACACATCAAATACGTGGTTTCATCCCATTTCGGTACTCTTTCAAGAATTTGAACAAGCATATCATGATTAAGGAGACCGGAGTGCCCTTGCCAATTCATGGGGGCATTGTCTAAAACATGAATCAGATGCAATCTGCCTTCAAAGTCTGTAGCTAGCTTATCCAGGTGATCCTTAAAAATAATACTCTCAATATTTCGATTAGCGTAGACTAACGAAATGATGCTATTGGGTTCCTGGTCCAATGTAGATTTAATAATAGACATCATGGGTGTTATACCGCTACCACCAGCAAACATGATGAGATGACGCTTGTTTGATGTATCGTACTCCGTGGTAAACACACCCATAGGTTCCATGATTTTCATGGTGTCACCTACTTTCAAATTGTCAGGGAGCCAGTTAGACATCAGACCATTATCTACTCTTTTCACCGCCACTGTCAAGTCAGCGTCAGTAAATGGAGATGAACAGAGCGAGTATGCCCTTCTTACTTCTTTCCCTTCAACTGGGACAATTAACGTAAGAAACTGGCCTGATTTATATGATATTTTAGTCTCAGGCTGTCTAAAGGTTATAGAAATCGCATCTTTTGTCTCACTTTCAATTCCTGAGACTTCAAGATCATAATACTGAGGACCTGAAGCTTTGGGTTTCTCTTCCTTATTCTTTTTAAAAAAACTGAATGCCATGTAATGCTAGATATTTAACCAGTACGTTAATTTGAAAACCAGAGCCCTGCTTTTTGCTTCAAAGCTATTCGGGAAATAATTATCAGTATACACAACAAATAAATCGGATACTGGTTTATACCGCCATTGAAATCTGGCATTTAAATTTACATTATCCGCACGCTCATTGTATTGCACAAAGGTAGTAAGGAATAGTTTATCTGTAAACGTAATATCAGCCCGCGGACTTAACAACCAAAACTCAGAACTATTTGATTCATCCTCAGGTGAATCTGGCCTGAATGGCATCTTTATATTATTGTAGTCAAACTCGACCGAAAGATTGAGAAAAGGTTGATATCTGTAGTTTACGGAACCCCTGTATCGCTGGATATCTCCGTTATAAAATCCCCCTATACGTAAGTCTGCGTCTAGCCAAAAGAGTTTTCTTCGATCCGTATTAAACGATAGATTGTAGGATCTCCAGTCGTAGTCTGTGCCTTCAGCAAGTTGGTAGCCGCTAATAGGGTTAAAATCCCTTCTTAGCAATTGGTAAGTGTAATTGTATTCAAATTCAGCGCTTATGGTATTATTTAATTCCACCTGATAGCTGATTCGGTATTCCAAGTCGGTTCTATCAAGATCAAGGTCTCCAAAGAAACTATACCTTGCCCCCGGGCCGTGATTATTCACCAATCCACCACCTTGCGGGTACATTCGGTAGTCCCCAAAAACGGTTGATCTAATAATGTCCTTTCGTTGAACAAAGCCTACTTCAGCATTGTAGCCTTCACCTACTATAGAGCTGATGGTTCCCAGGGTAAACTTAGTAGTATTATACCTTAAGAAAGCACCTCCGGAAATAGGATCCTCCCTTTTAATAGGGTCGAAAGATCGATGAAAATAAAAGTCGCCCTCCCAACGTCCATCAGCGCTAAGCAGATTATAATCGAAACCAACCACTCTATTATATTCACTGGTCGATAAAGTAGAGTCACCTTCATCATAATTAACGGCTTGTCTGTTCACAGCGATTATCCCGACATTGGAACGTGCAAAAACCTGTCTTTGCATTACCGCTACCGTATAATTCTGCGATAGAAGCTTGAACGAATTCTCTATTTCGTCTATTCCGGTTAGCGTTGCGGCCTCTTCTGCCTTGGTTTGCATGTTTAACACTCCTAATCGCCAATTTTGACCTATTTTGCCGCTCAATCTTGCCCCATAGGCAATAGGCACCTGAATGGAATTGCCTGAGGTATCCTGCGCTATGCCTATTCTCCTGCTAAAAAATGGCCTGGCGTCACCAAAGCCTCCTTCGCCAAATAGATCTTGATTCTCTAAAAAGAACTGCCTACGCTCCGGAAAACGGATTTCGAAGCGTCCCAGATTGGTCACCTGCCGATCAACCTCCACCTGGGAAAAATCAGGATTCACCGTAAGGTCCAAGTTCAACGAAGAGGTTACTCCAATCTTAGCATCAAAACCCACTTGAAAATCTGTATCTGTAGGCGTTCGTTCCTCATAATTTTTCGATATACCACTGGCTACATAAGGGATTACCACAAAGTTAGACCCCGCTTTTGGTAACGGGGAATCAAAATTAAGGCGGCCGGCAAAAGCAAAAGCGGACGAACTAAAACCCTGGGGTACAGTGGCCCAGGCTGATCGCTCATTGCGTTTTAAGTTGTTTCGTAGGAAAACGATATTCCAGTTATTATTTGTATCATCGTACCTCAACGTTTTAAATGGGATAGCCATTTCAAACTCCCAGCGATCCTCGTACCGATGTACTGCGGAATACCATTTGTTATCCCAATCCGTGCTAACATCGGAGCCATTGGTAACCAGCCCTTCCCTTTGCACACCATAGGGTGTTATTCCAAAAGTAAACCCATTCGTGTAGTCATTGAACGGATCAATATAAACACTAAAATTCTCGTTGACCGGCCAGTTGAAATCTCGTCTTAAGGAGGTCACTATATCGTCTTCGTTGGAACCCTCCATACATACACCTCCTATATATAAGAATTCATCGCTGAAAGCTAGCTTCACTGAACTCTGGTCAATAGCAGGCACCGAATCTTCAGGGAAATTTTGAACAAAATTAGTAGCGGCATCCGCACGAGCCCAAAAACCCTCAGTTAGCTTGCCATCAAGAACTATGTTTTCTTGAATCTTTGAGGCAACCATTTTAAACTTATCCACATTATACTGTCCATATAATGCGTTTAAGCCTGAAAAAAATAGGATAAAAAGTACCAATCCCTTCACGGCCGCAAACTTACAAAATGCGTCTACCACCAAATCTTATAAGTTTAATATTTACACGAACGGGGAATGATTGCTTACCTTTGACCGCTTCAAGTTAAAGAGGCAACCATGGAATTAAATGAATTCTCAGCTATATCACCAATAGATGGTAGATATAGAAGACAAACTACCCTACTCGCAGGGTACTTGTCTGAATTCGGGCTAATTAAATACCGCGTTCAAGTAGAAATAGAATACTTCATTGCTTTATGTCAGCTTCCTTTACCACAGCTTACAGATTTTGATCCAAAGCTGTTTCCAACCCTGAGAGCCATCTTTCAAAATTTTGACGTAGGGGACGCCAAGGCTATTAAGGATATTGAAAAAGTAACTAATCATGACGTCAAAGCAGTTGAGTACTTCCTGAAAAGTAAGTTCGATGAATTAAGTATTTCACAATTCAAAGAATTTATTCATTTCGGTTTGACCTCACAGGATATTAATAATACTTCTATTCCGCTATCGCTGAAGGAAGCTTTAAATGATCAGGTTTACCCTGTTCTTGATGAATTGGTAGAGCTGCTAGCAAAGTTTTCAAGTGATTGGAGCGAAGTTCCTATGTTGGCTAAAACACATGGACAACCAGCTTCACCTACACGTTTAGGCAAAGAGATCGGAGTATTTTATCGCAGACTAGTTAATCAAATCGACTTACTTAAAAGCATTCCTCATGCCGCCAAGTTTGGTGGGGCGACCGGTAATTTTAATGCGCACGCAGTTGCTTATCGGAACCATGACTGGAATGTATTTGGCAATAAGTTCGTTTCAGATCACTTAGGTCTGCAAAGAAGTTATCCGACAACTCAAATCGAGCACTATGATTATTTGGCGGCTCTTTTTGATAACCTAAAGCGAGTAAGCACAATTCTTATAGACTTTAGTAGAGACGTATGGCAATACGTCTCTATGAACTACTTTAAGCAGAAAATAAAGGCTGGTGAAGTTGGCTCGTCAGCGATGCCCCATAAGGTAAACCCTATTGATTTTGAAAATGCTGAGGGGAATTTAGGGCTTGCCAATGCATTGTTTGAACATATGTCTGCCAAATTACCTATATCCAGATTGCAACGGGATTTGACAGATTCGACGGTATTACGAAATATTGGAACTCCAATAGGGCACTTATTAATTGCGCTCAGATCACTTTTGAAAGGAATGGATAAATTAGAGCTTAATCAAGTCATCATTGAAAATGACTTGGAAGATAATTGGGCCGTGGTTGCAGAAGCAATTCAAACCATACTAAGAAGGGAAGGATATCCAAAACCTTACGAGAAGCTGAAAGAGCTCACGCGTAAGAATGAAAAGATCACAGAACGTGCTATTCACGAATTCATAGAAAAGCTTGATGTGAGTGCGGCTGTACAGGAAGAGTTAAAGCGAATTACACCCTTTAACTATACCGGTATTTAGCTAGCCAACGAAGTCTCCTGTTTCTTTTCGGCATTCCTTTGTTTTCTTTTTGAGCTTAAATCGCCAAAATGGACCATTTCTAAGAGTGATCCTTAATTTGGCTGCAAAGTTGTGAGCGAAACGGTTAAGTCCACTCTTATTTCCTTCAAGTCCGTTAGGTTGAAGTAGATAAACAAAGCCCATTTTAGAAGTAACTTCTTCCATACAGCGATTACCAAGAAGTAGTCCTTTAGGACTGGTTTTCACCCAATGGATTATTCTTCGATCTTTGTAGTCTCTATGATTAGAACGGTACTTAGGGTTAATATTTGTCGTTGGAGTATCGCCAAATTCTAACTTCTCTTGGGCAAGGCTAGCATATCCAAAAGAAAGCAGAACCAATAAAAAAAAAACTCTCACACTGTAAAATTAGCTAAAAAGCTAATTACGGAAATTCAGAATGATTTTTAATTACTATCCACTACTCTTCCTGACCCTGTTATATTAACGTCGATATTGCTGGGGGTGCCTTTATAGTTTATGGAACCACTGCCACTAATTGCCCCGCTTAGTTCGTCACTAACGTAAATATTGGCTTTACCTGAACCAGAAATGGTAATATTGGTATCTCCAGTTTCTAAGCCAAAAGCCATATAATCTCCGGATCCCAATATGGACACTTCAGCCTTTTCAGTAGAACCTGTAAAGTCAATCAAACCGCTTCCGGCAATAGAGGCATTGACTAAAGAAACCGCTAAAATGGCGTCAATTGTACCTGACCCACTTAGATTAACAACTAGTTCATCCGTTTCCCAAATATTAGTCCCCTTAATATCTGCACTTCCAGCGTTAAACAGTCCTGTAAGTTCAGCTAATGATATATCTACTTGCAAATTTGTATTCTCAAGACATTTGTCCGACTCCAGAATTAGCTCACCTCCTCTGATTCGCACTGTTACTTCTTCCAAAACATTATTTTGACCTGTCACGGTAACCCTATGATTTGTACTTCTTGTTGTAATCCTTACATCCGCATTTAGTGAATTTGATATTCGTCGAAATTCGGAAAGATCATAGGTCTCGGTGACAAACGAACCTCTTCCATCGATGCAATCATAATCATCGTCGTCAAAGTCAAAGTAACAACCTGAGATGGATAATAATAGTATGCCACAAAAACAAGATAGCAGTAAGCGAATGAAAAGAGAGTACCTAATCGTCATATAATTTGCTTTAATGGTTGAAAGACTATTCGAATAATAAAAGGTTTCCATGGACTAGTTCTCTTAACAGATAGGTAATTTTGACAACATGTCCGATAAAAATCATCATATAGAAATACCTAAAGAGTTCCACTCATACTCAACAGGCTCTCTTTTCGACCAATGTATTGATTGCGAAAAGCATCTTTTAGAAGATAAAACCGAGTACTTTATTGAAAAAGCCATAAAACAATATGATGGATTTAGCGCGCAGGAAATCATTTTTGAATATGCTATTTGCATAGACTGCGCTGAACGCGTTAGAAAATCTATTTCTCAAAAGTCAATGCGCGCCATTGAAAAGTTCTTTCTTGAAAATATTGACTTCAATAAAAGGATAAACCTGATGAATGCCTATCCTGAAAACCCATCCGCCTGGATTAGCAACTGCCTGGTGAGTAATTCTTCCGTAAACGATCTCACCGAGTATCAAATATTTGCGCATTGTAATGGTAGATCTTTGAATCTTTCACAAATGCCGTATATGGTGGGTGGTAATACTTTGGAACAGTTGCAGTATTTACTTTCTTCTGAAACCAGAGATGAACTTAACGACTTTATGGAAAAAAATTTAGGGCCCTCGCCAGAATTGGCTGAAATACTCCCCGGTAGTAGGATAGTTTTAATTTAATTGATAGGAAAAAGTCCTCTTATCGTACACCCATGCTGGAAAGTGAGTGCAAAAAGAAAAGAGGTTGGGAACCGATACGCTTAATCCAGGCATAACTTGCGCATAAAGTTTTTTGGACATTAAGCTTACAAGTGGTTTTCTGTATGAATCGATGGATTTTTCTAAAGGGCATAGTAGGATATACTATCGGGCTTTTAGCCGTTTACAGTTGATATCGTTGAGGAACTTGAGGCTTACGACGTCAAGTTACTTCGCTTTAGGCAATTTGATTATTCCCAAAGAGATCATTAGATTTTTCCAGAGAAATACAGCAATTTACACATCTTCACACTTTAAATATTAACGAGACCGAAACTCAACTTATTTTTGCAATACATAAGTGGCCAGAAATTGATCTATCGAACCATTTTTTTTATTTCTTTTTTTTCGAATTGGATCGTTTTGACCAATACCACCGTCGGTCAAGGTCTGAGTACTTTAAAGTATGATCTGTCAGAGTTGCGTCTGAGCTCTGTCATTGGTGACTTCCAAGAAAAAGAGGTAATACTCATAGGTGAACCTACTCATGGAGAAGGCTCTTTTATTGAGTTTAATGGGCATCTAGTTAAGAAATTGGTAAATGAGGATCAGATCTATACCATAGCCTTCGAAAGCGGCTTTTATGATTTATGGAAAGCCTCGCAAGTCAGAAGCGATTCCGGTCTTTACGCTTTGGCACTAAGAAAGGCCATTTACCCTATTTGGGCCTCTAGTCAAAGTTTTCAACCTCTTTTAGATTTTTTGGTTGAAAAAAGGGATTCGGTAAAAGTGCTTGGGTTTGATTTTCAAATGACACCTTTCACGGCTGAGTTTTTAGTGGAGGACCTGAAGTGCCATCTCGATACGATAGGTGTGGAAGCTACCATCGACTTTGATTATATTCAAAATAGTATAGAATACTTGGGGTATCAGTCTTCTTTACCTATTGATTATGACCATAGGGAGTTTACGAAAATTATATCAAGGCTGATGGCACTTCTAACAAAAGACGTAAGTAAAAGCTCAGCATTTTGGGTTCAATGTCTTGAGAACCTAGTCTCATTGACACGATTTTACAAAGATTACGACATCGCATTTAAAACCGA
>JBCCOE010000053.1:0-30774 GCA_039025475.1 Bacteroidota bacterium
CTTAGGTAAGGAATACAAGGTGACCTCAAGCTATGGTCATGTCAGGGACTTACCTAAAGGTGACAAGGCCATAGACAAAGAGAACGGTTTTAAGCCGACCTATGAGATTAGTGCTGACAAAAAAAGCGTAATCAAAGAGCTGAAGAAATTGACTAAAGAGGCTGAGACAATTTATTTAGCGAGTGATGATGACCGGGAAGGAGAAGCTATCTCATGGCATTTGAAAGAGGCTTTGGACTTGGATGATGCACGTACCAGAAGGATCGTCTTCAGGGAGATTACTAAGAATGCCATTGAGAACGCCATTAAGAACCCTAGAGGAATAGATATCGATCTGGTGAATGCGCAACAAGCACGACGCGTTCTGGATCGTTTGGTTGGTTTCGAACTTTCACCTATTCTATGGAAAAAGATTAAGACAGGTTTATCAGCTGGTCGAGTGCAATCGGTGGCAGTTCGGCTGGTAGTAGAGCGTGAAAGAGAGATCGATAAATTTGAAGCTAAATCTTCTTTTAAGGTCACGGCAATTTTCGATTTGGGTGACAAGAAAGAGCTGAATGCTGAAGTTCCTAAAAAATTTGAGACCGAAGAAGAGGCCATGGATTTCCTGGAGGCTTGCAAGTCTGCGGAGTTCTCAATAAATGACCTTCAAAAGAAACCAGGCAAAAAATCCCCGGCACCACCGTTCACAACCTCAACACTTCAGCAGGAGGCAAGTAGAAAACTAGGATTTTCAGTTTCTCAAACTATGAGTGTTGCTCAAAAGCTTTATGAAGCAGGTATGATCTCTTATATGAGAACTGATTCGGTTAATCTTTCTCAAGAAGCTATTGATGGGGCGGTAAAGCAGATTAAAAGTGGCTATGGCGATGAATATGTGAATGTTCGTCATTTTAAAACCAAGTCTTCCTCGGCCCAAGAAGCGCATGAAGCTATTCGTCCTACTAACTTTGCTGTGACCGAACCCTCGGCAGATAGGAACGGGGTACGTTTGTATGAGCTTATTTGGAAACGAGCTATTGCAAGCCAAATGGCCGATGCTCAAATTGAGAAAACAACAGCCTACGTTTCTATTTCTACGCTGGATCAACGGTTATCAGCCTATGGAGAAGTGATTACATTTGACGGTTTCCTATCCGTCTATCTTGAATCTACAGATGACGAAGATGAAGAGGAACAGAAAGGTATGTTGCCCCCGTTGACGGTAGGTCAATCACTCAATTTAAAAGAAATGAAGGCCAAAGAAGGCTTCACACGGCCGCCAGCTCGCTACACGGAAGCTAGTCTTGTTAAAAAGTTAGAGGAGATGGGTATAGGTCGTCCTTCCACATATGCACCTACGATATCTACCATTCAGAAACGTAATTATGTTGAGAAAGAGTTTCGAGAGGGTAAGGAGAGGGCCTATCGCTTGTTAACATTGACCGATGGTGAAGTTAAAGCGACTGAGCTAACTGAAATCACAGGTACTGAGAAAAACAAGCTATTTCCGACCAACACTGCTATGGTAGTTAATGATTTTCTAGTAGATCATTTTCCAAATGTAACTTCCTATGGCTTCACAGCGGAAGTAGAAAAGGAATTTGACGAGATTGCTCATGGTGGCAAGGAATGGGAAAAAATGATCCAAAACTTCTACGGTGATTTTCATACCAAAGTAGAGACGACTGAGAACATCGAGCGTTCTGAAATTCAGAGTTCCAGGCAAATTGGCACTGACCCTGAGACGGGTAAGCAAATTATTGCCAGATTAGGTCGTTTTGGGCCTTTAGTACAATTAGGTGAGGAAGAAGAAGGCGGGGCTAAACCTAAGTTTGCCAGCTTGAGGCCAGGTCAATTCATCGAGAGTATTACTCTGGAAGAGGCGTTGGATTTATTTAAATTACCTCGCGAAATCGGTGAGTTTGAAGATAAGCCTATGGACGCGGCCATTGGCCGTTTTGGTCCTTACATAAAACATGACGGTAAGTTTGTGTCTATTCCGAAGACTGATGATCCCTATACCATCAATTCAGAACGAGCAATAGAGCTAATCCTTGCTAAGCGTGAAGCGGATGCCAATAAGTTTATCAAGAGCTTTGATGAAAACCCGGATGTGCAGGTTCTGAATGGCAGATGGGGTCCATATATCAAAGTGGGTAAGAAGAACGTGAAAATTCCAAAAGATAAAGAGGCTTCAGAGTTAACACTTGCCGAGTGTCTCGAATTAGCAGAAAAAGCACCCGAAAAAAAGGGTAGGTATGCAAAAAAGAAGTAAGGCTCAGGGAGCTTTAGTGTCGTAAACGATAACTTTACTCCATAACTTCTTGTGCTTTTCTACAAAATCCAGGTGAACAGGGTGCTCCTGATAGATTTTTTGATCCGCTTCATTATCAAAGAATAAAAGAAGCGATGCATCATAACTGTGGTCAACTACTTCTCTTATCTCCGTATCAGCAGGTACGCCTACCTGAATGTAGTTAACAACTTCAATCTCTTTGAGTGTTTTCATGCCCTCTAATAATTGCTGTAGATCTGTTTTTGAGCCAGAATTTTTTAGCCATACAAAAACATGATGGGCCAATTGATATTCTTTGACTGATTCTTCGGTTTTGCAACTAGCAAAAAACAGTATCAGTACTAAAGAAATATAAAATGTTCGTTTCATAACACTTTTAATTTTCGCCGACAATAAATCAAAATTACTACAAAAGCAGTTGGATGAATATTTAAGTGGTGATAACTTAAAGTATATGAAAAACCTCGTGGTATTATCTGGCGCTGGGGTAAGTCAAGAAAGTGGTATAGCCACCTTCCGTGATGCTGACGGCCTGTGGGAAGGTCATGATGTGATGGAAGTGGCCTCCCCTGAAGGTTGGAGTAAGGATCCGGAATTGGTATTAGATTTTTACAACCAACGAAGAAAAGCTGCATTGAAGGCCAAACCGAACCGGGCCCATCATTTGATTGCAGAATTGGAGGCATATTACAACGTGACGGTGATCACTCAAAATGTGGATCACCTTCACGAAGATGGTGGTTCCAATAATGTAATTCATTTACATGGTAAGCTGTTCGAATCACGGAGTACACTCGATGAAAACCTTATTTACACTATAGAAGGTTGGGAGTTAAAAATAGGAGATTGCTGCGAGCTAGGCTCACAGCTGCGGCCGAATATTGTTTGGTTTGGTGAAATGGTTCCTATGATGCAGGTGGCGGCCGAAATAGCTTCCAACGCTGATATATTTATTATTGTAGGCACTTCTCTCATGGTTTATCCTGCGGCAGGACTGATAGATTATGTTCCGGAAGACACTCCAAAGTATTTAATAGATCCTAATACACCAGGTCTTCCGACACATTATAACCTCAAGATAATTCAAGAAAAGGCAACCTCAGGTATGGAGCAGGTATGGTCTGACCTTGCAGTCCTTTAATCACTTTGAGATGCTCGCAAACTCTGTTTCTTCAAGAAATTAATGAAGGACTTTTTATCATAGTTGGCCATCCCTACCTTTTTCGAAACAATTTTTCCATCTGATGAAATCACCATTGTAGTAGGAATGGATGGAGCTCGAAATACCTCTGGAACTTTGCTAGCAGCCAAATAGACGGGGAAAGTGAAATCTTTTCGCCGAATGAATTTTTTTGCTTTTTCCGGATCTCTATCCATCGATAGCATTATAAAGGCTATATTATCGTCATCGATCTTATCATATAAACTTTGAATATTGGGCATTTCAGCAATACAGGGGGCACACCAGCTGGCCCAGATATTTACAAATATCACCTTACCCTTAAAATCCTCGAGGCTCACCACAGTCCCTTGGAGGTCTTGAAGTTTGAAATTATAGTCAATGTTCTTTTGTTCAGAAACAGGTATTTCAGTATCTGCCGTAAAAACCCCTGTGGAAAGAATTATGCGCTGGGCAAAGGCAGCGACGTCGGTATGAAGACCGGTCAAATAAAGTACCAAGAATATGGTTGCCATAAATCCCCAACTTTTTAATTCCCTAATTATTCTTGCTTTCATGTCTTTTATTGCTTTGACGGTTGAAAGTTACACTTCTCGGCTCATAAAAGTCTGTAACATTCCCGACATAACACATTGTGAGTCAAGTGCCATGCCTGAAATTATTTCAGGTCTTTCAGCCGTTCGATTTTAATTTACCCATTATGTTTGCGATCTTATATTCGTTTGATTTGAAATATGATTGACTTCAAGATTAAGATAGCCAAAGAGCAAAATCTACCACAGGAATATGTAAAGTCCTTAATGGATCTTTTGGAAGGTGGTGCTACCGTACCTTTTATTGCCAGGTACAGAAAAGAAGCAACGGGTGGTATGGATGAAGTTCAGATTGCTGCTGTCCGAGATCGTATAGAGCAACTACAGGAACTGGGAAAACGACGAGAGTCCATTCTAAAGTCGATCGATAATCAGGAAAAGTTAACCCAGGAATTGAAAGAAAAAATAGAAGCAGCCTCTACACTTACTGAATTAGAAGATATATATCTACCGTATAAGCCGAAAAGAAAGACCAACGCCACTGTGGCTAGAGAAAAGGGTCTGGAGCCTTTGGCTAGAATAATTTTTGATCAACAAGCTATTGATCCGAATAAAAAAGCTTCGGAATTCATAAATATAGATCTGGGAGTGGAATCTCTTGATGACGCACTTCAGGGAGCACGTGATATCATCGCAGAATGGGTGAATGAAAATCAAAATGTGAGGTCTGCCGTGCGTAGATTATTTGAGAAAGAGGCGCTTATAAGCTCAAAATTGATTAAAGGGAAGGAAGGGGAAGGTACTAAATACAAAGACTATTTTGAGTGGAGTGAACCCGTTTTAAAAGTGCCATCACATCGCCTTTTAGCCATGCGGCGAGGAGAAAAGGAGATGGTACTTTCATTAGATATTGCACCTGCAGCTGAGATGGCCATTGAGCTCATCGAAAAGTGCGTAATAAAATCGTATAACGCTTCCACAAAACACATCCAAGAAGCTATTGCTGATTCTTATAAACGACTACTGAAACCCTCAATGGAAACTGAATTTCGTCTGCTTTCAAAGACAAAGGCTGACGAGGAAGCTATTCGAGTGTTCTCTGAGAACCTACAACAGCTGCTCTTAGCACCACCTTTGGGCCAAAAGAATATACTTGCCGTTGATCCCGGATTTCGAACCGGGTGTAAGGTTGTGGTATTAGACGAACAAGGTAAGCTGTTGACCAATACTACGATTTATCCTAATGAACCTCAGCGCCAAACCGATGATGCCGGAAAAAATGTGAAGCACTTATGTGATTCGTATAACATTGAGGCTATCGCTATTGGCAATGGTACGGCCAGTCGTGAAACGGAACAATTTATAAAGTCGCTAGGTCTGAAGTCAGATATACTCATTTTGATGGTTAACGAGAGTGGTGCCTCAATTTATTCAGCTTCAGAGGTGGCCCGAGAAGAGTTTCCACACCATGATGTTACCGTAAGGGGCGCTGTTTCCATTGGGCGCAGGTTAATGGACCCACTTGCTGAATTAGTTAAAATCGACGCCAAATCCATCGGGGTAGGGCAGTACCAACACGATGTTGACCAGACACTACTGAAGAGAGGATTGGATGAGGTCGTGAGTAGCTGTGTGAATAGAGTGGGGGTAGAGCTTAATACCGCCAGTAAGGAGTTGCTTTCCTATGTTTCTGGTATCGGGCCTCAGTTAGCTAAGGGGATTGTCGAACATAGGAATGCAAATGGGCCTTTTAAAGACAAAAAATCACTTACCCAAGTCAGTCGCCTGGGTGATAAAGCTTTTGAGCAGGCTGCAGGCTTTATTCGTATTAGAGGTGCGAATAATCCTTTGGATAGATCCGCTGTACATCCCGAAAGCTATCATATCGTTCAAAAAATGGCTAGAGATGTTAATGCCTCATTAACAGAGCTTACTCAAAACGTTAATCTTAGATCAAAGATTGATATTAAAAAATATCGAACCGAAACTATAGGGCTTCCTACCCTACAGGACATTATGGGTGAACTTGATAAGCCGGGTCGCGATCCGCGTGATCAATTCGAGGTTTTCGAATTTATGGAGGGTGTAAATACGATTAATGATCTAAAAGAAGGAATGGAGCTTCCCGGTATAGTTACAAATGTGACCAAATTTGGTGCTTTTGTCGATATTGGGGTCCACCAGGATGGATTAGTTCACATCAGCCATTTGTCAAATAGTTTCGTTAAAGACCCAACAGACGTGATAAGCGTGCAACAAAAAGTAAAAGTTCGCGTGTTGGAAATAGACCTTGACAGAAAAAGAATAGCACTTTCAATGAAAGACGACCGACCAGAGCAACGCTCAAAAAGGAAGAAAAGAGAGGATTCAGGTGGCGATATGTCTGAGAAGTTAAAGGAGCTAAAAGGGCTGTTCAACAACTAACTAATTTTTACTAAATTGCATTATACAACTCATATTTATGAAGTGTTTTAGTTGGTCTTTAATCGTAATTATTATTACAATCGGAGGTGTGAACGCGCAAAAGGTTAAGTACAAAGACCTTTACCCACTTCTGGATTCAAGACAATATGAGCTCGCTATTCCTTTGCTCAAGACCTTCCTGGCCGATTCAAAAACCTCTGATCACCCCAATGGAAATTTCCAGTTAGCTATGTACTATGAAAAAATGACATTGGAACAGGATGTCTTGAGAAGTGCTGAAGACATGGCACTCTATGCCGATTCTGCTGTTGCTTCTTATCAAAAAACACTTACAGTGTTGACAGAAAAAGAAGTGACAAAGAAAAACTCGGAGTACTACGGAGCTTATCAAAGACGAGATGTCAGAACAGGAAAGGTTGGAATTAAGCTCTCTGATATTCAATACGATATTGAAAAAAAAGTTAACGCACTTACGTCCAGGAAAGTAGCCGTCAACAATATTAATGTGGCCCTGGCCAATTCTTACGCTTCTTATAAGATAAGTCAAAGACTGTATTCCAAGTTACGTGAGAGCTACGCCGATACCCGTAAATTATACCTTCAGGCGGATGAGAGAGTACTTAAGATCTTGGATACATTAGCCACCCAGGTGGATCTGGCCATTGTAGATGCCGGTAAAATGAAGACAGAGTTGGGTAAAATTGAAAAAGCTGGTTATGATCCTAAAATCGTGCTTCGACCTGTAGAGAGTTATGAAAATGATGGCTTAGATACGGCCAATTATTATTCGGACGAAATCGTTTTTTGGGAATATGGAGATTGGGCCAAAGAAGTAGAAAAAAAGGTTAATAGTGAGGTAATGCCTATGATGTCTGCCCTGGTCAACTATGACAATGAATTGGCAGACCTTAAACAAAGAACTTTGAAGGATTCGGTTTCGGTAGTTAATGAGATTGGAGAAATGACCTCGCTGCAAAACCAGCTGAAAGTTTTTGATCCCGATCCACTACCTACCAAAGTATTTGATGTTAAAATTTCCGAGTTAAAATATTTGTCTAAACTGGTGGAACATCATGATTATGCCGATAGTTCTGATTTAATTTATATTACAGGAATTCTTAATGAGAAAGTGACGGCACTTTCGGAATATGATAGCTTGCTAAATGTGCTCTCATCTTTCCCTTATCACGAAGAGGCAGTTAATTATAAACCATATCTAACCCAGTCGTTTGGGGATATCGAGACTTTCGAAAAGTACATTCAAACCAACAAAGAATTTGCTGATCATCAATTTGAAAAGAAAAGTTTAGAATTGCAGACAATGAAGGAGAGGGCTAATTGGCTCATTTCCGAATCCGATTCGATTCCATTATACAAAGTAAGTGATGTGATCATTTCTGATAAATATTTACCCGTTGTTGTCGACTCTATCTACACAGCCGGTTTATCTTTTAGCGATGAGGGTGTCGTGAAAGGATACTTTTCACTAATCAATAAGGAAAGAACACCAGAAGCCAAGGTGGAATTCAATGTGAACAACGAATTCTTCAATCGTATTAATATTCTTGATATTCAGGCAATGATCAATCGGGACGAGTCAGGGCAGATATATCATCTTATGTTTTACTTACCCATGCCAGAACAGGAGACTTACATAGCAGAGTTATGTAAAATTTACACGGCTGACGGCCTTGCCTGGGAAAAGAGTCTTACTCTGGATACAGGTCCATCATCCCTAAATATTGCGGCTGGTACCGGAGATGTTGAAATCATTTATGATCTTGACAATTATTCCGGTGATAAACAACTGGCATCTGGCATAACTCTTGACAAGAAAGGGGAGGTTCAAAGTAATTAAACGTCTTTGAGCCTGGTTTCAATCTCAGTAATAAGTTCTGCACTTGCGGAAACTAATGGAAGACGAACATAGTTTTCGCAAACATCATAATGCTTTAGTACCTGTTTTATGCCAACAGGATTGCTCTCTTTATACATAAGTGGGTTTATCTCTAAAAGCCTTAGCATTTGGCCTGTTACCGACGTGAAATCCTTGGCTGTAACCGCTTCTCTTACCCTTTTGAAAACATCGCTGAATGCATTGGCCATAACAGATATGACACCAACAGCACCAATAGAATACAAAGGTGAGGTCATCATATCTTCGCCTGAAATCAGCATGAAATCATTGGGTTTATATTTCATTATTTTCATGGCCTGAACAAGGTCGCTTGAGGCTTCTTTAATACCAATAATATTGGGGTGCTCTGCCAGTTTTAAGGTAGTATTAGCTTTGATGTTTGAACCCGTTCTTCCCGGAACATTATATAGTATTAAAGGAACCGGGCTTTCATCAGCAATAGTGTTGTAATGCTCTATGATTCCGCGTTGTGAAGGTTTATTGTAGTATGGGCTTACGGAAAGGATCGCATCAACACCATCAAGGTCGGTGTTTTCTATGGTATGGATTATCTCCTGAGTGCTATTACCGCCTATTCCATACACTATAGGTAGTTTGCTTGTATTGTTCTCCTTGACAAATTGAAGCACCTTCGATTTCTCAGTGCGCTTCAATGTGGCTGATTCTGCAGTGGTTCCCATAACCACATAATAATCCACCCCTTTTTCGGCAGTAAAAGCTAAAAGCTTTTGCAGACCCTGGAAATCTATCTCTAGATTTCTCTGGAAAGGAGTAACCAATGCTACTCCGGTGCCAAATAATCTTTCCATAAAACTAAGTTAGCAATTGGGTATATTTATACATTTCCGTAAGCAAGCTTTCCACCGTTTTTTCCTTGCCCTCCACCATCATTTCACAAAATCTCGAATTCTCTTTATTATAACCACCTATCCTACATTTAGCCTTACTCATGGCCAAAATGTTATGAATGATTATGTTGCTCTCAGTGTCTATATAGAATAGGTAATCAAAAGACTGATTTGCAAAGTTTCTAATAACCTGAGACTCTGATTTACCCCAGAAATTAAACTCATTAATCGAGAAAAAATCGAACTTAAATTCAAAGTTTTCCATACCTTTTGGCAAATAGGTCAAAACAGACACTTTTTTTCCATCTTCCTCCAGGTTCTTTATAAACTTCTTTATCAGTTCGTGCTTCTTGACGTCTTCAACAGTAAAAATAATGCCTATTGTTTGAGCCGAGTTGTAAGCCAGGTTGGCCCTTCTGGTATTATTTTTTTTTAAGTAGGAACGTGTCTTAAGAGCTAGAAATTTCTTATTCAACATGCTTGTTGATCATAGTATCAAATTCTTCCTCGGAAATGATCTTAACCCCAAGTTTCTCAGCTTTGTCCTTCTTAGAAGGTCCCATTTTATCACCCGCGAGTAAAAAATCTAATTTACCTGAAATAGCGGATATTACCTTGCCACCATGTTGCTTAATTGTCTCTTTCAATTCGTCTCGACCATATTTTTCAAACACTCCCGATACCACAAAAGATTTGCCGTCGAGTGAATTAGATAAAAAGGTTTCTTCTTTTTCCAGAAGTACTAATTGAACACCCGCTTCTTTTAATCGCGCTATTTCCCTTCTATTTTGCTCATTGCTGAAAAAGTCAACTACACTTTCTGCAATTCGATCCCCGATTTCCGGGACTTCAATGAGTTGATCAAATGTGGCGCTTGACAGCGCATCTATACTCTTAAAGTATTGAGTGAGCTTTTGAGCTACCGTTCTTCCGACATATCTTATTCCGATACCAAACAAAACGTTCTCGAACTCTACTTCTTTGGAAGCTACTATCCCATTAATTAGGTTCGAACTACTTAACTCTTTAAATCCCTCAAGCCGAATTACATCTTCAAACGACAAAGAGTAAAGGTCAGCCGGACTCTTAACAAGTCCTTTTTCATAAAGCAATGCGATGGTCTTTTCTCCCAGGGAGTCAATGTTCATAGCTTTACGCTGAATGAAGTGTTCTATCCTCCCCTTAATTTGAGGGGGGCACCCATAAACGTTTGGGCAGTAATGTACGGCCTCACCCTCATAGCGGATCAATGCTGTACCACACTCAGGACAATGGCTAATGTATTCTACCTTTTTCGAGGTAGCAGGTCTTTTGGAGAGCTCGACACCTGTGATCTTGGGTATAATCTCGCCTCCTTTTTCCACAAATACAGTATCTCCAATACGCAGATCAAGACGCTCAATTTCATTGGCATTATGTAGAGAGGCCCTCTTTACTGTGGTTCCTGCCAGAAACACCGGAGTTAATTCAGCCACAGGTGTTACGGCTCCCGTTCGACCAACCTGGTACGTGATATCATTAAGTCGAGTTGAGGCGTTTTCGGCTTTATATTTGTAAGCGATGGCCCATCGTGGACTTTTCGCCGTGTAGCCTAATAGTTTTTGATGAACAGAGTGATTTACTTTAATGACTATTCCATCGGTTTCCAAAGGCAGCTCATGACGCTTAGTTTCCCATTTTTCAATGTATTTTATTACCTCTTCTATATTCTGACATTTAGAAAAGGTGGGTGATACATTAAAACCTAGTTCAATAAGCTTATTAATCGATACTTCATGAGAGTCTAACTTATCTGAATCAGATATCATGGAATATAAGAAACAGTCAAGACCTCTTTTTGCAACCGTACTGCTATCCTGCATTTTTAAAGTTCCGGATGCCGTATTTCTGGCGTTGGCGTAGGTTTCCTCACCTATATCCTCACGCTGTTTATTTAGTCTTTCAAAATTTACTTTGGGCAGGAATGCTTCTCCACGTGCTTCAAATATCTTTGGGTAATCCCCCTTTAACCTTAAGGGGACTGTTCGAATTGTTTTTACGTTGTTCGTAATGTCATCCCCGCGCGTACCGTCGCCACGTGTTACGCCACGAACTAACAGACCGTTTTCATAGGTTAAGCTTAAGGCCACCCCATCGAATTTCAGTTCACAGAAATATTCATACGTCTCTTGGTTTAAACCTTTAGCCACACGCTTATCAAAATCCTTAAGCTCCTCTGTAGAATAGGTGTTGCTTAACGACAACATGGGATATTTGTGTTCTACCGTATCGAACTCTTTAGTAACTGTACCTCCCACACGTTGAGAGGGCGAGTCCGGTAACTTAAGTTCAGGGAATTCACTTTCGAGTTTGATCAATTCATTCAGTAACTGATCGAACTCAAAATCAGATATTTCAGTCCTATCTTGCTGATAATAAAGATCGTTATGGTAATTTACTCGATCTGAAAGCTCAGAAATTTTGGTTTTTGCCTCTTCCTGGGTCATATACCGTGATCTTACTTCGTCGGATCCTGATACTCTTTACTTAAGTCAGCTATTATAAGACTATTATTGCTTCTGTCCTGGTCTGCCATACGCTCAGAGGAGTCAATCTCCATGACTTTGATGTCATTAATATTTCTATTCAGTTTTACAGTATAAGTGGGATTGGTCCAGGGCCACGCAACCTTAGTCACACGCTCAAGGTCTGTATCTTCAACGCCCTTCGCTCCTCGCATTATCCGTAGCGGTATGTAAAAGATCTCCTTGGATCCATCGTTATACTCCACATAAAGATCTATGGGCATGATCATATCGCCGAGTCGTTCCAAAGTGACATAGGTGACCTGTTCCTTCCCAATAACCGTTTTAATGCTGTAATCAATCTGTTTAGTCGAGTAAACAAAATGTTCGAGGTACCAATCCAACTGTATTCCTGAAGTCTTTTCCATTACCCTGATAAAATCGATCGAGGTAGGATGCTTGAATTTCCACTCATTATAATATCTGCGCATACCCTTCATAAAAGTATCTTGTCCGATGACATAGCTTAACTGATCAAGGAAAACCGCACCCTTGGAATACGCGTTGACGCCATAAGAACGATTTGTTTTATAATGATCGGCATGGGTGGTAAGCGGCTCTTCGTTACCACTTTGTGCCATAAAACTATACCCTCTTCTTGAGCCTCCATGGGGGTTGGCCTGACTTTCTGGATTAAATAAGTATTGCATGGTTACGGCTGTAGCATATGAGGTAAATCCTTCGTCCATCCATGAGTATAGGCTTTCATTGGTAGCCAAAACACCCTGATACCAACTGTGAATCATTTCGTGTACCGATACTCCCACTAGGCTCCGAAAGCTGCGCTTTCCTGTAATGAGTGTTGCCATTGGGTATTCCATACCTCCATCTCCACCTTGAACAAATGAATACTGATCATACGGATACTTACCAAAGTTCAGACTCATAAATTCCATGGCTTTGACCATAGTTTCTGGAAGCTTTCCCCAGTTTTCTTCTGTTTCCTCATTTTTTTCATAAAAGAAATGCAGTGTAGGGCCATTAGGTACTTCGGCAGTGGTGTGAGCATAATCAGGGTCTGCTGCCCACATGAAGTCGATGACATTTGGGGCTTTAAAGTGCCAGGTTAAATCCTTGGTCGAACTCACTTCTTTGCTTGAATAGCCATGACCTATTTTATCGGCGTTTTGCAGGTACCCGGTTCCCCCAATGGTGTACGTAGGGTCTATGGTAATCTTAATATCAAAATCGCCCCAAACACCGTGAAACTCACGTCCGATGTATGGATTAGTATGCCATCCCATGTAATCATATTCAGCAAGTTTAGGATACCATTGTGACATGGAATACGATATTCCCTCGGCATTATCCCTGCCGGATCTTCTGATCTGTTTGGGAACCTGACCGGTAAAATTCATGTCGAAAGTGGCTTTTTTCCCGGGTAAAATGGGTTGGTTAAGTACTACCTCAAGTATAGTGCCTTCCGTACTGTAGCTTACCGCCTTACCGTCTTGCCTAAGACTATTAATGTGTTGAAAACCAATTTCATCGTCGCTCAGCTGCGAAATACGCGAACCAACTCTTCGATCCGGATCTTCAATTGTGAGCGAGCGCATATCCATCATGCTTCCGGGCTGGAAGGCATTGAAATATAAGTGATAATACACTTTCGTAAGAGTGTCTGGTGAATTATTGGTGTAAACCAGCTTTTGATCACCCGTGAATTGATGTGTGTTTACGTCCATTTTTAAATCCATAGTATAGTCAACATGTTGTTGCCAGTAAATTTTGGAAGTGGGTTGGGCGGTTGCTACTATGCTCCAGCAAACCAGAAGTACTAAGATTTTAGTATATCGCATTGAATTTATATTTAAAGACGAGGCCGAAATTATTGAAAGCCATTTGGTTATTCAAATCAGATGATACAACTGGTCAATTAATCATCTGAGTTATCCAGAAATTGGTTTAACTCGATTTCAGTATTTCTTAATTTTGCTTTGCAGTTTTTAATGAGTTCAGATGCTTTCTTGACCAGTGTAGAAAGTTTGTCCACATCAGTCTCACCTGACTCAATTTTTTGAATGATAGATTCTAATTCTTCTATGGATTCTTTATAACTTATTTCCTGACTCATTTCTCTCTAGTATTTCTTTTACGGCGCTCGTAACTCTCAATTTATCCGTGTGTGTTTCAATAAGATCTCCGGATTTTAGTTTCTGAGAAGCTATGGATATTCCATTTAAGGTAGTGAGTGTATAACCTCGTTTAAATGCATTTGAAGGATCAAGTAAATCGAGTGCTTGTTCGAAAATATCCACCTTATGGACGTTTTGTTGCAAGCTTCGTTTTACCTGGGATTTAAGACGGTCTCTAAGCGAAGTAAGTTTACCTTCTTCCTGAACGATTGCTCTTTTAGAAGATGCAGCTATCCTTTGCTCACGAACTATGAGAGATTGTTCATTGAATCTGATGGTTTCAACTACTTTTTGATAAAGCCTACTAAAATCAAAATCTAACCGGTCCTCAAAAGCCAGAAAACTTCCAAGGATAAACTCTGCTACGGCTGTAGGTGTCTTTAATTTGGTATGAGCCACAAGATCGGCGATAGTTTCGTCTCTCTCGTGCCCAATTCCTGTTAATACAGGTATGGGAAATTGAGCAATATGTGAAGCTAGGTCATAGTTATCGAACGAATCCAGATCAATTTGAGAACCACCACCTCTTATGAGGACCACTACATCAAACTTTTGTTCTTGCGTATGAATGGCATGCAGCGCGTTCATGATTGACTCAGCCGACTGGTCGCCCTGCATTGTGGCTTTGAATAACTGAATTTGAAAATCGTATCCCTTGCTATTACCTTCAAGCTGCTCAATAAAATCTCCGTAACCTGCCGCCGAAGGTGAGCTAATAATGGCAATGCGCTGTGCTACTACAGGTAATACCAATTCTCTATTCAGATCGAAAACACCATCAGTTTTTAGTTGTTCTATGATCTCTTGCCTTCTTCTTGCTCTTTCGCCCAGGGTATAGTTGGCATCAATATCTTTTATGTTTAAACTAAACCCATAGAGTTCGTGATACTGAACACTGACGTTGCATAATATTTTAAGGCCCTTTTTGAGAGATTCACCTGTGATTCCTTCGAACCACACGGATAGGTTTCTATAGGTATAGCTCCATATAGTGGCCCGGGATTTGGCTACAATCTTATCATTTACTTTTTCAACCAGTTCTAAATAGCAATGACCACTCTGATGCGTTCTTAACTCTCCGATTTCAGCCACTATCCAATACGTCGGTCGTAAGTTAGCGTCGAGTGTAGCCTTTATGGTTTGGTTAAGTTCTAAAAGGGTGAGATGCTCCATTAAAGAGCACAAAAGTATCAATAAACTACCAAGACTCCTTAAAGCCTACAGCTGAAAAAAGTAGCTTGCATTGAGGCTAATGAAACCGCTATTGACTAAGTCCTCGCTTTGTCCAGGAAGCTCTACCGGAATATTATAGGTGTAGCTTGCAAGAAAGCTCAGATTCCCTTTTCTCAGCGCTATAGGAATAGATAGGCCATAGTTGAGCAGTCCAAAAGTATTCGGAAACCCTTCTTCAATATTTATTCGACCCGGATCGTTTCTAGGATCATCATCGTTTAGTAATCTGAAGCGCTCCCTGAGCGTCAGGTCACTTTCGTTTCGGGTAATATTGAAAAGATAACTCGTGCTGTTGCCGAACAGCATGTTAGCTGTGGGCATAATAGTTAGCCTATCGAAAAACCAAAAATTCTTTATGTTTATATTACCTGTAATAAACCAGGTTAAACGATGCGCTGCTAGAGTATCTCCCAATATGGCAGAGTAATCAATACCAGTATCTATTTTTCGGCCAGATGTGAATAGTGTGGTGTTAAAGCCATTTGAATAGATTTGAATATCTTGTTCTCCGTTTTGGTCATCATTATAAAAGTAGTGATCATAACTTAATGAGAAACCCCAGTGGTTTCCGATTTGCCCGAGGTAGCCAGTTGACAAAAGGTTCAAATAGTAGCTGGGGTCACTTACACTATTCGTATAACCAGCTAGATCCATGAAGGCACCCGATTTGTGATAATATGCGGCACCAAATGAAAATCCGAATTGGTTTAGCCCAAGGTCTCTTCCAGCGTTTATTAATTGTGAATTATAGCCTACCCGAACCCCTAGCTGAGATTTTAGTGGAGTGTCACTTTGCCTGATCAGACTGTCAAGCATACTAATAAGGGATGCTGAATCCAATTCATCGAGTGCAGCTTCAAAAGCAGCAAGTTCCGCATCAATATCAGATTGCGCTGATATAACGTACGGGGCAAATACAATCAATATGACTAACCCTAAGCGGTTAAGCATTTACGCATTAATTGTTCCTTCTTTGTTGTTGTCTGTCATTTGCCCGGTCTCTGAACTGGTTTCTCCTGTCTTGCTGTTGTTGCCTTCTTTTTTGAATCTGTTGAAGTACCATTTTTCTAAAGTCTTCTTCTGCCTTCGTTAAGGACAGGATCTGATCTGATGATATGATGGATAGCATTCTGTCTGAGTAGGTTCGTTCTAAGGTCAGGTTTCTCTCCTTAAGTTTAAGACCAAAGTTTAAAAGTGCTCTTTTTTGTTCTTCGGTAGCAGTTTCCATATTCAGCTTGCCTTTTTCAGCATTGTACTCTTCGCGTAGTTCTTTTCTTTTCTGGCTGAATTCATTGTATAAAGGCCAAAATTTTTCCGCCTGCTCCGGGGTAAGTGAGAGCCGCTCAGTAATCAGCGCAATACGCGCTGCCTGTATCTTTTCTTCAGTCTGCTTGTTCTGACTAAACACATTGTAACCAGAAATTAATACTAAAGCTATAACCGATGCCAGTATTCGTTTCATATCTCTGTAATTATAATTCATTAATTTCTAAAAACTCATCCATAACATATTCCAGGTCCCCCAGATCAGAATCATTGAGAAGATCAGTCTCTTCGCTATCAAATTCGAAGTCTATTTCATCTAATTCAACACTTTCCAGGATCTCGTCTGTACTCATTTCTGAGAAAGCCAAATACTCCACCAGGTCGTCAGTTTCTATTTCAGCCAGTATTTCAGAGGCTGTCTGAGGTTGTGCTTCTGAGTTGAAAAAAGCATAATAACCGGAAAGAATAACTACTAAAAGGGCGGGTACGGCATACTTCGTTGCCGACACTGACCAGACAAAGCCCTTTTTCTTATTTTCTTCAATAGCCCTGGCCTGAATTATTCCAGGTAGCTTATCAAAATAATCATTAGGAACCTTATAAATATTTTTCTTGTCTATATCGTCTAATTTATGACTCATGCTTCTTTGACTTTCTGTTTCGTCAATGGTTTAAATCCATTCTTAATAAATCTTCAATTTTTTTTACGGCGTGATGATAGCTTGCTTTTAAGGCGCCAATACTGGTGTCGGTAATTTCTGCAATTTCTTCGTACTTCATCTCGTGGTAATACTTCATGTTAAATACCAGCCTTTGTTTATCAGGTAGTTTTAACAGCGCTTTTTGCAGTTTCAGTTGGATCTGGTCGCCCTCCACCCCCCCCGAAGTGTCTATCTTATTACTCAGTTCAGATTCTACGTCACCAATGGGTAGAAAGAACCTTCTCTTTTTCTTGTTGAGGAATGTTAAACATTCGTTGGTGGCTATCCTGTAGATCCAGGTGTATAGCTGCGCATCTTCACGAAACTTGTCTAACGCCCTATATACTTTAACGAATACATCCTGTACCAGGTCATCGGCATCATCATGGTCAATCACCATTTTTCGAATATGCCAATAGATGCGTTCCTGGTATTTTCTTACCAGTTGGTTAAACGCAAAGTTGCGCGTTTCATGATCTCTTAATTTCTCTAATAGCTCTTTGTCTTCCAAAGAAGTGGTTGATTGTTCCTGACCCTTTGACTAAGGTGAGGAATTAAGGTTTAAAATAATATAAAATTAATGGCAAATCATACGATCCTTTATCGTATTTTAAAGAGAAAAAATACAATGAAAGTAACCGCGCTTATTCCTGACGAGTTGATCAAGGAAGTGATCCAATTGACAGGAGGAAAAAACATAACTGAAAGTGTTATAATCGCTTTGAAAGAATATATATCTAATAAAAAGCTTAATTATGTGATTGATGAGGTTCAGAAAAAACCTTTTCAATTCAACGAGGACTTCACAGCTTACGGTATTCGAAAGGTGAACCGAAATAGATGATTATTGCCGATACCTCGGTATGGATAGAATTCTTACGAGGAAATAATAAGATTACCGAACGCTTTATCCCATACCTTAGAAAAGGACATATTTATACCAATAGTGCTATTTTTGGTGAATTATTCCAAGGTGCGCGAAATAAACGGGAGCGCCAGCTACTTGAGGGTTTTTGGGAAAATACGCCAAAGGCCAATGAATCCTTCTCCTTTATAGAAGCAGGGCAGCTTTCCAATAAGCATAAGCTTTATGCAAAAGGAGTGGGACTAATCGACTGTTATATTTTGGCCTCTGCTGTAAAAAGTGACTTGGCTATCTGGACTTTGGACAAAAAGCTTCACGAAGCTGTAGACCTAGTCAAAGGTTAAATAATATTGACTTCGGGGTGTAGCTCAATACCAAACTTATCGGCCACGGACTGCCTTATTTCAAATGCGAGCTCCTTTAGTTCATTGCCCGATCCACCACCATAGTTTACCAGAACAAGCGCCTGTTTTTTATGAACCCCGATTTTATTTCTCTCAATGCCCTTCCAACCACACTGCTCAATCAGCCAGGCTGCCGGAACCTTTACCTTTTCTTCGGGTAACTCATAGCCAGGAATTCCGGAAAATTCTGCTTTCAGACCCTCAAAATCTATTTTATCAATAGTCGGATTCTTGAAAAAACTACCTGCGTTACCAATTTTCTTTGGATCTGGTAATTTGCTTTGTCGGATCTCTATGACTGCGTTGCTAATGTCTCGGATACCCGGATCTTTTATACCTTTTGTGCTCAAAACATCTTTAATGGCTCCATAGGAGGAGTCGATGATATGATCACTTTTAGTAAGCCGTAGTGTGACGTCTGTGATGATGAATTTACCTTTTTTCTTGTTTTTGAAGATACTTTCGCGGTATCCAAACTGACAGTCCTCATTGTTGAACTTCTGAAGCTTACCCGATGAGATCTCCAAAGCGGTAAGTTCATGGAAGACATTGCATATCTCTATGCCATAAGCTCCAATGTTTTGCATCGGAGCCGCTCCCATAGTTCCTGGGATGAGGGAGAGGTTTTCAATACCACCCCAATCATTATCTATGGCGTAAAGAACACTCTCATGCCAGTTTTCTCCTGCTCCAAACTGAACAAAGACATTTTCTTCAGTCTCACGGATCACTTCCTTACCAAGAATAGAATTTTTGATAACGGTTCCATTGATGTCACTGGTAAGCAAAAGGTTACTTCCACCTCCGAAAACCACAAAGTCGTCACCTGAAATTTCGATCTGGTTAAGTGCTTCCAATAATTCATTCTCGGATTGCACCTTATAAAAGGTTTTAGCGGTAGCATCTAGCCCGAAGGTATTGAAAGGTTTTAACGAAACGTTATGTTGAGCATTCATCTCATTCTAAGGCTATAGGTTGATTGCAAGAATCGTAAAAAATACTATCTTGGCCGTTGCCATTTCAATAAAATTATGACTGACCCAATCAAACTAGAGCATTTTCGAAATTTGGTATCGCTGGCAACTGCTGATGGAAAAATAGAGGATGTTGAACGCGTGGCTCTTTCAAAGATTGCCTATGATATCGGTTTACCTTTGGACAGGCTAAACGTAATGCTTGAGCATGGGGATGAATATGTATATTTTATTCCACAGAATAAGCAAGATAAGGAAAAGCAACTCTGCGATATGATTCTTCTGGCATTTGCCGATGGCGATCTGGCAAAAGCTGAATTCGAGCTTATTCATTTAGTAGGCTCCAGACTTGATTATTCTCCGCCAGAGGTCGACCGCTTTATTGAGGAATTCAGACAAAAAAGCACTTAATTTTTACGTGAAGGGCTTTTTAAAAAAAGGCTGAGTTCTTATAATTGCGTCCAAAATTTTCAGGAGTTAAGACTTCTTTTTCATGGACGTTAAAATAGAAAGTTTAACAAAAACCTACGGTCCGCAAAAGGCGGTAGATGATATTTCATTTGAGGTGAAGACTGGTGAGATCCTTGGTTTTTTAGGCCCGAATGGGGCGGGTAAAACCACCACCATGAAAATGATCACCAATTACATAGCGGTGGATGAGGGTGATGTTACCATGGGCGGAAAATCAATTCGTACCGAAGGTGATACATTAAGAAAGCATATTGGCTACTTACCAGAGCATAACCCACTTTACCTGGATATGCCGGTTATTGATTATCTCGAGTTCTCGGCCGCTTTACAAGGCGTACCCAGCCATTTAGTTCCTGCCCGGACCAAAGAAATGATAAAACTTTGTGGTCTGAATGCGGAGAAGCATAAGAAAATAGGAGAGCTATCTAAGGGATACCGTCAACGAGTAGGCCTTGCACAGGCGATGATACACGATCCTGAAATATTGATCCTTGATGAACCTACTACAGGGTTGGATCCTAATCAAATTGTGGAGATCAGGAAGCTGATCAAGGAAATTGGCAGAGAAAAAACAGTTATCCTCAGCACTCACATCCTTCCCGAGGTAGAAGCTACTTGCGACCGCATCCTGATTATTAACAAAGGTAAAATTGTAGCAGATGGTACGGCTGATACCTTACGTAAACAGGCACAGGGACAAGAGCTGGTTTTGGTGAGTGTCGAGGACGGAACTTCAGATGAAGTTTCCAAAGCTTTCTTGGAGTTATCCACTGTTTCTTCTGTTGACAAAGTCGGAGATAACAGGTTTGAGGTTCAAAGCAAACCCGATATGAGCGCTACACGAGACATCTTTAAATGTTGTGTGAGCAATAAATGGGTAATTACTGAACTCACTCCTTCTGAAACCAAGCTCGAGGATATCTTCCGGGATCTTACTACTTAATTCCAACACATAACATAATCTGAAATTTTTAACAAGATGAAATCTGTTTGGGTCATTGCTAAAAGAGAGTTACAATCATTTTTTGATTCATTGATTGCCTATATCATGTTGGTATTGTTTTTAGGCTTCAGTGGTTTTTTTACCTGGCTCTATGGGGCGGATATTTTCCTCGTAGGTCAGGCGAGTTTGGGCAGCTTTTTTGATATTGCTTTCTGGACTTTATTTTTCTTCATACCGGCGATAACTATGCGTATGCTCGCAGAAGAAAAGAAAACCGGAACCATTGAACTGTTGCTTACGAAAGCGGTAACGGATCGAGATGTTGTTTTAGGTAAATTTATGGCCTGTTTTTTACTGGTGGCCATTGCCATTTTCTTCACTTTACCTTATTACATTACCATTGCTAATATAGGGTCTGTCGATCATGGGGCTATTTGGTGCGGGTACCTCGGCTTACTACTTATGAGCGCAGCATATATCAGTATTGGACTTTTTACCAGTAGCATTACCAATAACCAGATTGTAGCTTTTCTGCTGGCGCTTTTTATCGGCCTCTTTTTTCATATCATCTTCAATGTACTGGCTTCCAGTATGACCGGTTTTTTAGGGCAACTATTTCATACCCTAAGCCTTTCTGTTCATTTTGAATCACTCTCAAGGGGCGTTATTGATACCAAAGACATGGTTTACTTCCTGAGTATAGTTGTTACTGGATTATTGTTAGCCCAAACCAGTTTGGCGAAAAGAAATTTAACGAATTAAGATCATGAGAACTAAGAAATCATTTTACACTTCGGTGTCATTGATCATAGGTATACTCTTATTGATCAATTTCATTTCCAACGACTTTTTCGTTCGATTAGACCTAACAGAGAATAAACGTTTTACGCTAAGTAAAGCAACGGAGGACATAATGGAGGAACTCTTAGAGCCGGTAACGGTGAAAGCCTATTTCTCTGAAAACCTGCCGCCAAATATTGCGCAGACCCGTCAGGATTTTAAGGATCTCTTAACCGAATACTCTAGTATATCAAGCGGGAATTTAGTGTACGAGTTCATTAATCCCAATGAAACCCCTGAAACGGAGCAAGAAGCCGCTCAAGCCGGCGTGAGTCCTGTGATGATCAATGTGCGTGAAAAGGACCAGGTGAAGCAACAAAAGGCATTTATGGGTGCAGTAATACAAATGGGAGAACAGCAGGATGTAATTCCGTTCATGCAGCCGGGGGAGGCTATGGAATATGCACTGACTACAAGTATCAAAAAGCTATCCGTAGTAGACAAACCGTCAGTTGGTCTTATCCAAGGCCATGGAGAGCCTTCCACGTTCGACATGCAGCAGGCCGGCCAGGCACTTTCCGTTTTATATAACTTCGAAAATATTACGCTGACTGATTCTACACAGATCCCACCTCGCATCAATACCTTGGCCTGGGTGGCACCAAAGGACACTATTCCACCTTCGCATTTTTCACAACTAGATGCTTTCCTGGGTAGGGGAGGTAAGTTACTTATCGCTTTAAATAAAGTAGATGGCGACTTACAAAGCTCTTTTGGGAAATCAGTTTACACGGGAATGGCCATGTGGCTTAAAGGGAAGGGGGTAACGGTGGAAAACAAATTCGTTACCGATGCGAGCAGCGCTTCGGTAACCGTTCAACAACAGCAAGGTCCTTTCAGGATCCAGTCGCAGGTACAATTTCCTTTTTTACCCATCATAAACACGTTTGAAGATCATCCTATCACCAAGGGTTTAGAAGCCGTGGTTTTACCTTTTGCCAGTCCGTTGGTGTTTTCCGGGGATACTACGGTCACTTATTTGCCCTTGGCGTATTCTTCGGTGCAGTCAGGATCAGCTAATGCGCCCACCTATTTTAACCTACAGCAACAATGGACTGAAGCTGATTTTCCGCTGTCTAATCAGGTAGTGGCTGCTGCTGTAGAAGGTAGCGTTAATGGTCAAACCATGAAGTTGGTGGTGATTGGAGATGGTGATTTTGCAATTAACTCTAGGGATGGCGGGCAACCTCAGGCAGTACAACAAGATAACGTGAGTCTATTTGTCAACAGTATAGATTGGCTTTCTGACGACACGGGTTTGATCGAACTAAGGACAAAAGGGGTGACGTCGAGACCTCTCGATCAGATTGAAGACGGTACAAAGGCCACTTTGAAATGGTTGAATTTTGCTCTACCAGTTTTACTCGCCATTATTTACGGCGTTATTCGCGCTCAGGTGCGCCGAGTGCAAAGAATTAAAAGAATGGAGGTGAATTATGAATAGAAACAAAATATTACTTGGCGTTTTTGGGCTTCTACTCATTGTATTTATCTGGAAGCAGTTTTTCTCATCGAGCGAATCAAGAAATTTTAGAGAGGTGCTGGTAGAATTAGATACAGCTCAAGTTACGAAAATTAACTTAGTACTTAAATCGAGTGAAAAAACGCTTGAGCTGAAACGCACAGGTTCCGGCTGGGATGCGACTAATGGGGTTATTAACGACGAAGCAGATGCCAATGTGGTGCAAGGTATGCTCAGTTCGCTGGCTAGTATCAAACCTAAACGGTTGGTTGCAAAATCCAAAGATAAATGGACCCAGTATGAGGTTGGAGATTCATTGGGTACGAAGGTTCAGGCCTATTACGGCGACAATTTGATCACGGAGTTTGTCGTAGGTAAATTTAATTTCCAGCAAACTACACGATCCATGTCTACTTTTGTCAGATTGGCAGACGAGGAGGATGTGTATTCAGTTGACGGTTTCTTGTCTTCAACTTTTGGTCAGCAGTTTTCTAATCTTCGGGACAAGACCTTCCTGAATATCGATATTGAAAATATTACTTCCGTGAAATTTAATTATTCGGCGGACAGCAGTTTTATCATGATCAAAACAGGGGAAACGTGGTCTGTGAATGACACCCCCGCTGATTCCCTATCAGTACAGACTTTCCTTAATAGTGTTCAAAACCTGACTATGAGGGAGTTTGATGATTCATTTAATGAAAGCGATCAGCTGGCGTCGTACCAGGTCACGTTTGAGAGTAATAACATGGATGCTGTGGCCATTAGAGGTTTTGGTCAATCTGAAAACCTAGTGTTGCATTCTTCTTTGAACGAAAATGCATACTTTGACCCCGGGGGCATCAATGTTTTTGAGAAGCTTTTCGTTTCTCAAAATAATTTTTTTCAAGACGCCGATTAATTAGTCTTGGCAGGTTAATATATTAATCTCCGAAAATTTTGATTTGACCTGAAACGATTCTTAACAGAATGAAGGACGCCAGGCTTACCGTTCCGTAAATAGCTGCGTTGAAAGTTTCTTTTAAAATCAGACTCCCGGTAAAAAAGAGCAATGAATAAGCCAGTAAAATAGCGCTTATCCAGCAAATACCGATTTTCAAAAGTCTATCACCGTTAAACTCAGATCTGAATATTCTCCAGTTTCCATCGGGTTGTATGCGGTCAAAAAAGAGTCGTAATTGCTGGCGGTCGGTAGGTTTACCGAGATAAGTGGCTATTACCCAAGCCGCTATGGTAAATCCTACAGTAAAGAAAAAACCTTTAGGATCTTGTAGTACCCCCACACCCCAGGAAGCATCATTCAAAGAAAAAACGTAGCGGGTAAGACCGTATCCAACGAAAGGAGCTATCGTGGCCACAATTTCACTCCAGGCATTGATCCGCCACCAGTACCATCTCAGTATCAGCACCAGTCCAAGACCTGCACCACATTCAATCAGAAAAGCCCAAACCCCGGAAACGGTTTCCATCAATGACGTTGCTCCTAATGCCACGACCATCAATACTAACGTTCCGATCCTGGAGGCGCTGACCAGTTTCTTTTGATTGGCCTTTTGATTGATGAAACGCTTGTAAAAATCGTTGATCAGATAACTTGTCCCCCAATTCAACTGTGTAGAGATGGTACTCATGTATGCCGCAAAAAAAGCCACTAACAGAAGACCTTTAAGCCCTGTGGGAAGAAACTCTTTCATAGCCATTACGTAGCCCAGTTTACTGTCAGCAACACTTAATTCCGGATATAGTACTACCGCACAAAGTGCTACGATAATCCAGGGCCAGGGACGGATGCAGTAATGTGCTATTTGGAAAAAGAGGGTAGAGTAGATGGCATCTTTTTCGGATTTTGTACTCATCATGCGCTGTGCAATGTAACCTCCGCCTCCGGGTTCGTTACCGGGATACCAGCTGGCCCACCACTGTACGCCAACGAAGGCTAGAAAGCTGCCAATCCCCAGAGCGAGTGTACCTGAGCTGCCCGAATCACCAATCCCCGGAAAGAAATTCAAAGTACCCTGGGGTAAATTCTCTTTTAAGCCGTCAATACCTCCAATCTTGTCCGAATTTAATACGATCACTGCCAGAATAATACTTCCTACCATAGCGATTACGAATTGTATCACGTCTGTAAAAACTACACCTAACAGGCCTGATAATGCTGAGTACACCACTACCAAAAGCATCGCTCCACCCACATACCATAGCACTTGATCTTCAGGTATGTTAAAAAAGACTTGTAAAAGCGACATTAAGGCTATGTTTACCCACCCTATCACCAGAACATTCATAAATATCCCAAAGTATAGCGCACGAAATCCTCGTAAAAAAGACGCCGCCTGACCTGAATATCGGAGTTCAATCAATTCAATATCCGTGAGTACCCGGGCGCGGCGCCAATAGCGGGCAAAAAAGAACGTGGTGAGCATTCCCCCTGCCAACATATTCCACCAAAGCCAGTTACCGGCTATCCCGTTCTGGGCGACTAATTCGGTGACGGCCAAGGGTGTGTCAGCGGCAAAAGTTGTTGCTACCATAGATATACCAGCAATATACCAGGGTAAGTTACGCCCACCCAGGAAAAAGCTGGCCAGGTCTTTACCCGCCTGTTTTCTAAAACGCAGTCCAATACCCAGGCTTGCCAAAAAGAAGGAGGCGATGATCAGATAATCAATTAGAGCTAATTCCATTGAGTAGAATTTGCCTTGAAAATAGGGTTTTCATGTGTAAATGGGGAATAATACATCACTCAAAATAGTGGAATTGATAAGTTACCCTATCACCCGACACATTTCGATTGCGGGCTTTTAAGGAAGTTGGACCGATGCATTCGAACGTTCGCTGAAGTCCGTGTAGAATTTTGCTCGCATTTTTTTAGAACATTCTAAAACCCCTCTGTTCGGGGGATAAAACCACATCTATATTAACCGATAATCTAGATATACTACCGTTAAAAGGGCCAGTGTTCCATCGCTATACCTTTAACACAATAGTAATATAAATTTAATTTGAGTAAATAAAACCAGTCAATAACTTTATTGAATAACTAAAAAGTGACCGGATATGATCAAATATGTTATTTGCTTATTATTGACACTGCCTGTGTGGGTGTCTGCCCAAAATCCCATGGATGCCGCTACCAATGTTATCCCTCCCTCCCCTGAAGCGGCTTCACTCGGAAAATTCGTTGATATGCCAGTCAATAGGTATGCAGGGCTTCCCAATATTAATATTCCACTCTACGAGCTGAAGTCCTATCAGTTATCCTTGCCCATCTCTTTAAGCTACCATGCTTCCGGGCTAAAAGTGGAAGAGATCGCTTCTTCGGTGGGTGCGGGTTGGGCACTGAATGCCGGGGGCTTGGTAAGCCGGACCATCCGGGGGTTAAACGATGAGCATGCCCAGGGCTACTTCTCTACGGCCAAGCTCAACAACGTCTTTGAAGTACCCCCCTTCTTTGACGATACCCACCCCAGTGGGATGGACCAGAACTACATTTTTGCGAATACCGGACTGAATTGTGCAGGCACTCCCGGCAATCCCGAAGATGAGTACGCCAATATCTTTTTTGCTTCCCGGGGTGGACTAGACCTGGAGCCCGACCTGTTCTTCTTCCAGCTGCCAGACGGCCAAAGTGGCAAATTCATTTATGAACGGGATAAGAGTATGAAACTGATCCCCAAACAATACGCTGACATCAGTTACACCTTAGATAATAACAACAACCCCTTTTACACCTGGGAGATCATAGGTCGCGATGGTACCCATTACTACTTTGATTATTGGGAGACCACCACTACGGTCAACAGCTGCAATGCCGGTCAACCCATACCGCACCCGGAGTCACTCCAACCTGAAGTACCCGATGTGGATGCCCCCTCTACCTGGAAGCTTTCCAAAATGGTATCCGCCAATGGGTTGGATTCCATCCTGTTCAGTTATACTTCTGAAAACCTCAGCTACACGCAGTCGGTAGCGGTGACCGAATATGACCGTATAACCGGTACAGGAGGTGATGTGCCCGGGTCAGCGTGCTTGAATACCACGAATATACTAGCTATTCGTTTGAGCGGGATTGAAGCCTCCAATGGCTACCGGGTAGTTTTTGGCTCTTCCTCCGCCCGGCAGGACTTGCAGGGGGGGCATACCCTGGATTCGGTCAAAGTGTATTTTAACAATGACCTGGTCAAGTACTTTACCTTAGACCACTCTTACAACGGCGCTGGTACCTATTATCAAAAATACCTCAAGCTGGATAGAGTGACAGAATTTAATAGTCAACATCAGGCGTTACCCTCGTATGACCTGACCTACCATAATGGTATGTTTAATTTTAGCCGCCAAAGTAAAAATACCGACCACTGGGGGTACTACAATGGTGCCAGTAACACCTTGTTGAAAGCACCGGGCATGATCTTTCAGGGCCGGTACTATGCCGGTGCCGATCGTGAGCCTGACCTCATTTCCTGCCGGCAGGGGAGTTTGTGGAAGGTCCGATACCCCATGGGTGGCGAAACTTCATTCACCTATGAGTTGCACGACTTCAGTAACGTACCGACTTCACAGCAATACCCTTACACCCCCGGATTGGAAGAACTGGCGGTAATCGAATTCAACATCACCGGCGATGCCAGTATTGACTACAGCGATACCAAAACCTTCTCCCTGACCGAGGATACGGACGTGGTGTATGTGTACGTGATCCCGGAGATCTTTGGCGGGGGCATACCGATCTCTGGCAATTCAGGCACGCTCACCAAAAGCGGAAGCAGCTTCCAGGTCGATTTTACGGTATCCGGCCCGACTAACCCCCAGGTGGAAACCTTGAGCTCGGGAAACTATACCCTCACGGCCGAATTTGACCCCAGCCAATTTTCGTGGCCTCCTCAACACCCACTCGACCAACAAGTGTTCCATATTAAGATCCTAAAGGTGAACGACCTGGATGACCTGGTGGCAGACGGTAAATTGAAGGGCGGTGGACTGCGGGTAAAAACGGTAAAACAAAACGGCCTCAATGAGATCACCAAGACCTTCGTTTATGAGACCGCAGGTGGCCAGTCCTCCGGTAAGGCCATGTCCGTACCAACCTACGGCTATGAGATGCTCGTAAAAGACGATACCTGGAGCAATCCTACCTGTAGCCCCGGTAGCGGCTCCGGCAATTTCCTGGTGCGCACTTCGACCAGTAACGTTCCTTTAGGACTGAGCCAGGGCACCCATGTGGGGTATGACCGGGTGATCGAATATTACGGGACACCCACCCAACATAACGGGTATGTGGTATATACCTACACCAATACACCGGACATCCAGAACTTGGGCGGTACATCGGCTTACTTCCCCTACGTACCCAACCAAAGTTTTGCCTACAAAAACGGCCTATTACTGAGCCAGGAGACGTATACGGCTAGCGGTGACCTGGTAGCTGGAAAGGCCAACACGTACACCTATACGAACCAGGAGGAGGTAGGGGTAGGCATTAAAATCGCTGAAAACAACCAGACCAACTGCCTGTACTGCCCGAATCGGGAATTTGTGTACAACTTCTATCAACACCCTACAGAGTTGGTGCGACTTCGCAGTACCGAGAGCACGAGTTTTGATATGGATTACGAGGGTTACCTGGTGCAAACACAAACCTTCAGTTACAACAGCTTTGACCAGGTGGAAAAGGTCACCACTTCCACTTCGGAAGCCGGGTACTGGCAGGTGACCGAAAAAGACTATCACTTCATCGACCATACCCGGGAACAGGAAGTGCGCGAGTACTTTCAGGTCGAAACGGCCCCTTTTCAGTATGATTATGAATTTATACGAGCTCAAAGGACCACTTTCAATGCTAATATTTTGCCCATTGAGGTCCGTCTTGCGGAAACCGACCTGCAGACACTCGCTTCCAACAGTCCGGCTACGTTTAGTCCGCTGTTCCAAAAACGGCTAACTTTACATGCCTACGGCCCTACCGGGAATGTGCTATCGTATTCCAAGGAAGGCGATGTGGAAACCAGTTTGGTTTGGGGCTACGACCATTTGTACCCCACCGCCCAGGCGGTCTATGCCACCGAAAACGACATTGCCTATTGTAGTTTTGAATACGGCCCGCCCGATGGCAATTGGAGCTACTCCGGTACGGGTAGTCCGACTACCGTCAGTGATGCGGCCACCGGGAACAAGGTCTTTACCGGCACCGGTACGTTTACCCGTTCCGGGCTAAATACCGGTAAAAGCTATAAGGTGGCGTTTTGGGCCCGGGGGACCGGCAACGTGGCCATTAACGGCGTTTCGTATTCGGTAGGGTCTACGCCCTGGAAATACATAGAAGCTACGGTAACCTCCGTGACCTCGGTGACCGTTACCCTGAGCGGACAGACGGTGGACGAGCTCCGGTTACACCCCGTAGGGGCGCAAATGACCACCTACACCTACGACCCCTTGACCGGTATGACGTCCTCGACCGACCCGAACTTACTCACGACTACCTACACCTACGACGCCTTCCGTAGGCCTGAGTACACCAGGGACCACGAAGGCAACATTTTGAACCGTAACGAATACCGCTATGCACTTGACAACTAATCCGATGATGAGGGCAGCGTATATATGGATCGTAGCCGTATCGTTACTAGGTAATGGCATTCGATCTTACGGGCAGATCTCCGGGCCTGGCTACGTATGTGCCGGTGAGCAAGCTACCTACACCGTCAGCCTGAGTGGTGGTGGCATTGGCCTGGGAAGCTATGTATGGACCGTCACCAGTGGTTTTGCGAATTTTACTGATCTATGTAGCCGCTTTAGCTCATGTACATCCAGAACCATCGAATTGACGACTAACCCTGGAGTATCTGGCGTCATATCAGTGACCTATTCCGAACCGGGTTTCAGCGAAACCCATAACAAAACCATCTACGCATTTGCCCCCGGGGTGGTCAGTAGTAGCGCCGCTTCGGTTTGCTACGGCGCTAACGCCCAACTTTCCATTAGTGGTCAGGCCGGTGGAACGCGCAACTGGCAATACAAAGTGGGATCTGGCAGTTGGGTTACCGTCCCTATCTATACCACGAATTACACGCATAACAACGTCACGGCGAGTACCCAGTTCCGGGTGCGGACCGTGACCTCCGGCGCCGGAAGCTGCGGTACGATTTATTCCAATACGGTGACGGTAAGTCCACTGTCTGTGCCGGGAGCGCCGGTAGCAAATTCAGGCGGTAATTGTGGGCCGGGTACGGTGAACCTATCCGGAACCCCGGGTGCCAACGGCAATACGCTGCGCTGGTATACGTCACCCACGGGAGGGGTCCATTTCCGGCAAAGTACGACCTATGCCCCGAGTTTGTCTTCGACGACTACTTATTACATCAGCACCTATAACAGTACGGTGGGCTGTGAAGGCGATACCCGCGTTCCGATTACCGCCACCATTCACACGATACCTTCGACCCCGTCGACTACGGACGGTACGCATTGTGGTCCGGGGGTGGTGAACCTGGCCGCCTCGCCAGGAGTTAACGGTAATACTATTCGTTGGTATACGGCTTCCAGCGGCGGTTCACCTATCCATCAGAACACTATCTATTCACCTAACCTGTCTACGACGACTACGTACTATGTGACCAGCTATAATACCACTACCGGCTGTGAGGGTAGCCCGCGGGTAGCGATTACCGGTACCATCTACGACCCACCGGCCGATCCCAACCCTATTACTACCTGTGAACGCTTCGGGGTGGGTGAA
>JBCCOE010000054.1:0-30432 GCA_039025475.1 Bacteroidota bacterium
AAACAAATGTTACAGAAACCAGCCCCACAACCGAAAGGCCCATAAATACAGCATCCCAAAACATGTTTGAGTTAACTTTAGATAGTGACTTTTTTGTGCGTATGCTGAAAATATCTTCGATCTCTGCCTGGCTATAAGTTGGCTGAGTTTCTAATACGTGCCTTTTAATTTGTTCAAGTTCCATTATACAACTTTTATGGATTCGCGTAATTTCTTCTTAATTCTATTTAGCCGAACACCTACATTATTTTCTGTGATACCAATGATTTCAGCAATCTCCTGATACGATTTCTCATCGATGTAAAGTGTCAGAATCGCTCGTTCACCTGCGTTGAGTAAGGATATCCCGGTCTCAATGTGTTCCAGATCGAAGTCCAATTCGGCCGTGTTTAGAGCTGACTCAGTTTTCTTAGAAAACTCGGGATTTCTCTTCCTTCTTTTTAGGTCAGCCATAGCCGTGTAAAGAGCAACCCTGTACATCCAAGTGCTCAACTTAGACTTACCTCTGTAAGTGGGATAAGCCTTCCAAAGTTGCAGTAGAATCTCTTGAAAAAGGTCATTCCTGTCTTCTTCGGTATCGCCATATAACCTACATACCTTATGTACCAGACCCTGGTTTTCTTCCAAAATAGCTATGAAGTCTCGTTCTAAATCTGTCAATGATTTGAACTTTTATTTATTCTATTTGTGTATATATGAAGAAAATACTTACAACGTACAGGCAAATTTTTATTTATCAAACGGTGTAATTTTGTTTTGAATGGATTAATACTAACTTCGTTAATTGCCTAAACGAGATGAAGAAAAGTAAATATGCTTTACTGGTCGTTATGTTCTGTGCTTTCTCTGCTGTTAATGCGCAAGTGGAAGAATTAAGTGCTAAGAACAGTTTGTTTTATTATAGCGGTTATCTAGGCAAAACAGAGAAATTAGAATTTAATCTGCAGCTTTCTCAACTAAAGGTTTCGGGTTCATATATTTTAGAACAAACTGGTGAGTTGTTCATTTTTCGTGGACGTATGGCTACCGATAAATCAGGTTTTGGAGTTCTCGTATATACTGATAATGATGATTACGTGGCTTCTATGGAAGCTAAACTCATTTCAACGGATAACGACTTTGCAAAGGAGATCAATGGAGTCTGGAAAAGTGCTGATGGTCTGAGAATATTGCCAATCTCCTTAAAAAAAGTGGCTGAATTGGCCACTCAGTCAACAGGTAGTACTATCCACTTCGGAGATTAATTTTTTCCCTCTCCGTGTAACAAAAATCTGCTTGAATCAGTCTACTACTTAAAGCAAGGTTATTAATTGATGTCTTCTAATTCTCAAAAAAGATTCCAAGATGTTTTGTTAGTATCAGGTTTATGCTTGACGCTACTTTTGTCTGGATTTTGTTGGTCCAAGGTATTACTAAAAAAATCAGATATTCAAGTCACTACTTTACCTACGGCAAAGAGTACCGCAAAAACCGGTAAAAAAGTAGTATTTCTTGGTGGTGTATTCCTTGGAATTACAAAATACCTGCGGACCGATCAATAAATTTTTTCCAGGTCAGTAAATGGATCTTGGCCGAGAGCGAGATCTTCGACTCTTTCTGCGGTTTTGAGACCGGTAATATTAACGTCTACTACTCCCAAGTGCTTTGTTGAGATAAAAGTATTGTTTGATTTTTGCCAGCCTTCCCAGGAAAACTGTAGTCCTCCGATAGGCAAAATATTAACCCACATTTTCCAACTTTCGGGTAATCCGTTTTTTCCCAATATCCATAAATAACTATCACCAGGTGTAACCCCTCCAGAGGTGTAGGTGACCAGTAAGGCATCATGGTTTCTGTTTTTTACCAACCTTCGTTCCGTACCAGGATCCCTGACTTTGAATGGAGCAGTAAACCAAAAAGAATCATTGGCAAAATTTGACCATGCCCTCTCTATGAACTCCTGCTTTTGTTTCTGGGTTTCAACCGGGGTTTCGCCAATCCAAGCCAAGCCCTCTTTGGTACTAGGGTTGAACAAGACGCGCTTTTCATCCCACTTCGCTTCCACTAAATTTCTTTTTTTATCCCACAAATAATGATGCGAATTCCGAAAAGTCCATTTTATAGCAACAATTGAATCCCAACCCTGTATATTTACTGCAGATAGTATTTTATCCGCCAGTGCTTCGGCTTCTGGGCCAGTTTCGCCATAGGGCAATCTCTCGTTTACAGCAAAATATCCGGCGATAATAAGTATGGGCAATGCTAAAATACCATACAGAAACTTTTTCATACGTGTCTATTTTTCGCACACGATTGAACTAAGTTAAGTTCCGAAAACGAGTGCGGAAATTTTTGAATTTTTTCTTTTCACTGAGCTAACTCTTTAATTGTTTTGCAGTGAAATTCAAAAACAATACTGAGAAATCATGGCTATCAAGAAACAATATTTCAAAACCAAACCTGATGTAAAAGTTACATTAAGTTTGCCAAAGACTGCGGTTAAGGGAGCTAAAAAAGTTGAAGTTTACGGTGACTTCACCAATTGGACTGAGGGCATTAAAATGACTAAACAAAAAGATGGTTCTTACAAAGCGTCTGTAACCCTTAACCCGGAGACTGAATACCAATTCCGTTATCTAATCGATAATGAAACTTGGGAAAATGACTGGAAAGCTGACAAGTATGTTAGCAATGGGGTTTCAAGTGAAGAAAACTCTGTTGTAGTTCTTTAAGAAGCGTCTTAAATTAAGAATGAGCCTCAACTTTGGTTGGGGCTTTTTTCGTTTATTGAACCCCGATTTTAACAGATCCTACTTGGCCTTGACAGATTGTAAGTAGGACTGCATTGCAAATAGTAAACCAATCGTTAAAAACCTAATCCCAACTTCAGAATTAATTCAAAGCTCTTGAAGATCATTGAGGATTCTAAGAGTGTACTGCTCGCATAGCATCCTGAAGCTTAAGTACAAGCTGGCAGGGATTTATCAGCCTTTCCTGTTGACGAATTTTCCTCTCGACCATGTTCTCCAGTGCAGGGTTGTTTTCATTGATCAGGACAGCGAGCTCATTGCTTAACGCATTCATTAGGTTCGAGGCCAACTTGATAATGAGCCCTACTCCTGGAATAAAGGTCATAGGTAAATACTATTCCATCATACAACGAAGTTAGTGAATCCTGACATTATGTCTTTAGTATTTGAATGGTCGGGTATTTGACGCTGCGCATTAAAAAAAGGAATTTTGGCATCATTCAATGAACTTATAAATCAAGATAAACCTGTTTTGCTGGACTTTCATGCTACCTGGTGTGGTCCTTGTAAAATGATGGAACCCATGATTAAAGAGCTTAAGCATAAGGTAGGTGACAAGGCATCTATCATTAAAATAGACGTAGATAGAAACCAAGTTCTTGCTTCCAAACTGAGAGTTCAGGGAGTTCCCACGCTAATGCTTTACAAAAAAGGCAAAGTGATTTGGCGAGATTCTGGTGTTCAGTCCGTAGATTTTCTAGAAGGTCTAATTAATCAGAATCAGTAGTTGCTCAACTTAAACTTTCTTTTTAAAACTTCTAAGAGCTTTTTATGGTCTATTCCAGTAAAGTTTATATTGAGAATCTTATTATTGAATGTTTACGTTATATTGGATAAATGGAAATCGAAAAATTAAATCAAAAAGTTGAAAGGCTCAGGTTAGTAACCGAGGCAAACATGAAGTATCTCAGAGACCATTCAAAACTATTAGATCAGGCATTTGAGGAGTTGAAAGAAGTGACTGAAAGCGAGTTGGACATTATATACGATAAAATTGCGGAGCTTGATCAAAGAATGGATTCCAATGGCCTGTCAAAGTAGTTTCCTCTGTGCTAGCATAGGAAGAATGACCTAATCCCTAACCCACATCTTAAAAGAAGTAGGTTCTAGTATTAATTCTTTCGTATCTGTGGTTATCTTTTTGAACGTACCACTGTCTTTAACACCTTTGGTAATATTCACACCTTTGTTATTTCCAACCAGCTTCCATTTGCCTTCTGGTATATTCAATTTGTCGAATGCTAAGCTTTCATCAGAAACATTCATCAATACCAATACCTTTCCGCCAACAGTATAACCCAGCAGATGCTCATTTTCGGGTTCAATCCATTGATAATGATTTTTTGGAGTAGCACCGCTTAATTTGAAAATATCACCATAACTACTGTTTCGGAAAGTATTTAAACCCTTCCAGAATGCCAGCATACTTTTATAATCTAATGGGCCGTCTTTTTTTGTCCTGCCTACATTCTCCCATACAAACTGATTCGCCGTACGCATGTTATAGGTATCTCTTTTTCCGTGGAGATAAACCTTAACCCCATCGTTCATTTCTTTTACTACCTCTTCAAGTGGGCCGTGTGCCTTACTACGCATAATTTCTGTTCCACCATGAGTCACTAGCGGACCCATTGTGGTGTAGAGCATCACCGCAGCCAACTTAATCCGATCTTCATCGGCACCATTTCGCCCGTCCCACTCCGGGTTATTTGATAGCTGATCAGCAAGTGCCCAATTGTCATGAATATCAAGATAGCTGATCCCGCTGGTGGTTGTTTTATCGTCATTAAAAGTATTGCTCAAACCTTTTTTTACCTCTTCACGAAGTGCGCCGTAGCCTCCTGCATAACCTCGGTCACGTTCTTTACTGGCAATATCAAAAACAGGGCCTTTGAACGCATTTCTTCCTTCATCCTGAAAAAAGGTGATCGGCGAATCTTCCTTGTACCAATCCCAATCAGGATTAGCCTCGTAGGCGGGGTCGTTGCTACCAATCCACGGCTCGCCGTACACAATAATCTCATCACCCAATTCTTTCTTTAGGGCGATAAGTGTTTGTTCATCAATCTGACCCGCTAGATCAATTCTGAAGCCGTCAATGCCGAACTCTTCAATAAAATGTTTGCACTGATCAATTAACCAGCGCTGAACCATTGGGCGATCCTCGGTTTTTACTTCATTTCCATATTCGCCAATATGCTCAAGGTCTTTTGTACGGTAATAATATATTTTATCGAGAACATTGAAGTGAAAGAAGTAGCCTTTGGCATCCATGTTCTCGGCCGTATGGTTCGGTACTATGTCAATAATTACTGCAATATCTTTGTCGTGAAATGCCTGTACCAGGTCTCTAAATTGATTGCGTTCGGCACCGGGCTCCATACCGCGTTGCCTAAAGCGTGACTCAATGGCGAAGCAATGTGAAGTTCTATAACCCCATTGATAGTTCTCCTCACTAATACCTTGCTCTATCATATAAGGATCATCTTTAAACGACTCGGACCATATCTCGTCTTTATAGTGTAAAAATTCCTGAACCGGCATGAGATGGACGGTATTAATCCCTAAATCCAGGAGATAATCGAAACCAATTCTTTGGCCTTTACTATTTTTTAAGTTCGGGGTGATCATGGCGGGAATCGTTCCTTTTAAGTCATCCCCAACGGGCAAACGATCGGTAAAATCCTGAACATGGACCTCATAGGCAATAAGGTCTACCATTTTAGGGACCCCGTTTTTTAGCGGTGTTGCTGGAGTTGTTTTCGTCCAAACTCGACACTTACCCCAAGTGTCATCACTCACTCGGGCGTATGGGTCACTTATATGAACAGGGTTACTCTCATAGAAGTGATTGCCAGGTTCATCCGGACCGTGGACGGTAAAATCGTAATAAACACCTTTTAAGTTTTGATCGAAAAAGGCCTCCCAAACGCCATCTATGTCTTGTTTCATTTCAACGACTTGAAATGGCTTCTCATCTTTGGCCTTTTGATAAAGATATAGTTTTATGCGTTCAGCTCTGGGAGAAAAGATCCTGAATGAGGTTTTACCGTTTTCAATATTAGCCCCCAATTCCTTATCAGAATATAACTGACGGAACCAACCGTCATATGAACAGACCGTTTTTAGTCCCATAGAAGGTATTTCCAAGTAGTACACCCGTTTAATATTGATTTCGCCTTTCGGCTTGATCAATGTTTTACTCTTCGTATTTGGAAGAACTACTTCAATTTCAATCTGCTTACCCGAAGCCGTTGTTAGCTTGTATTCATCCGGACTTAGGGGGCGATCTATTCCTTCCACTTGTGCCCATATGCTGCGCGCATCATGGATTTCAGCCTTCAGGCCGGGTGGAGTAACACCCATAAGAAACACCAGATTACCTCCTTTGGTATTGGTAGATTCTTTCGGTGGATCAAGCCATTTGCCTTTATTGATCCTGAATTTAAACTCTGCGGAAGGAGGAATAGCAGAATACTCTTTATTAGTTACTTGGAGCGACCAGAGACCATTATCGGATCTCTTTAGTATTCGCTGAGAATCATCCATATCAGAACTCCAGCCGGCAAATGATCCGGTTACCACCACCTTAGATGGCTCATCCACCCTATATAAACCTGGGTCAAAGATAAAGGTCGTCAGCACATCGGTAACGGTATACCCTTGAATTCTTTCTTCTTCGGTAAACTGGGCCATAGACAATAATGGTATCAGTAATGGAAATAATAGTGCAAGTAGTCTGAACGTCTTTTTTGAGAACATTAGTTTAGATTTATTTCTCCTGTCAGGTAAGTTTTGGCATTACCTGATAATAATACCCGATCATTTTTGAGTTCACAAACAATTTCTCCGGTTCTCTTTGACCTTTGCTGGGCAGTCAAATTATTTTTATTAAGTCTTTTTGCCCAGTAGGGGGTTAGCGTAGTATGGGCGGAACCGGTTACGGGGTCTTCATCTATACCCACAGCGGGTCCGAAGAAACGACTTACGAAATCGTAGTGCTCGCCTGGCGCCGAAACAATAATACCTCTAGCTTCAATTGTAGAGAGATACCTAAAGTCAGGGCTCACTTGATCGACGGCCATTTGGTCTTTTAATATGATTAAAAAGTCAGTTTTACCTTTAAAGCACCGAGCTTCCCTAACTCCAAGCGCCTTTAACAATTCCGGAGGTGGGGATACTTCACTAATTTCATCAGTCGGAAAATCCATAATTAGCCGATCCTCAGACCGACTTACTTGTAAAATCCCACTTTGCATTGTATAAAAGTTAATTATGGATTTTGGGTATTTTAGGTGATCGAATAGCACATGAGCCGATGCTAGAGTGGCGTGACCACAAAGTGCGACCTCTACCACCGGTGTGAACCATCTTAATTCAAAGCCACCCTCTCTGTTAACGAAGAAAGCAGTTTCCGCCAAGTTATTTTCGGCGGCAATACTTTGCAATACTTCATCTTCTGGCCACTTTTCCAGTGGGCAAACCGCCGCCGGATTACCCTTAAAAACTTCCGTTGTAAATGCATCAATTTGGTAGATAGGCAAAGCCACTTGAAGGTAGTTTAAGACTTACCAAGCAATACGACCGCCCCGGCATTAGAAATTGATACCGTTCCATTTTCAACGGTCAAACTCTGGCCGGTATAGTATTCTTTAAGTTGAGTTCCGTCCTGGAAAACATCTTCTACGGAAACAGTAAGTTCTGTACCATCATAATCCATGGCCACAACAACTTTATCTTCATGCCCTTGTCCTGAATAGGTTCTTTGAAAAGTGTAAGGTGCGTCGGAGATTTTCTCATGTATACCGGCACCAACTGCCACATGTTCTTTTCTGAACCTACCAAGTTTGGCCCAATGTTGTTGAACGTCGCTAATGGTATAACCGTTTCGCTCAGCATTTTCGGATAATTCGTTCCAATTCATAAAGGTCCTGAGGTTAGCATCGCCATTTGCTCCTTCTACGACAAGGGGCCTTGCTGTTTCATCGCCGTAATAAATCTGTGATGCTCCTGGCGTTAAAAGAAGTTTTGTTCCCGCCTCAAAAACACGTTGCCTTTCCTTATCAAATGGTCCGCCGTCGTCATGCGAAGAAATATAATTCAAAATAGAATATCCCTTCAGATCTCCCTTGTTCAATACGTCAGAATAAAAGCTAAAGAGTTCTTCTGAAGGCTTATTGGCATCTCCCTTAAAAGCGAAGTTAATGAGGCTTTCAAAGCCATTATCGTAAAAGTTAACCATTTCACCACCACCCATATCAAACTGTTTTCCGCTATAAAGGCTATAATTATAGACCTCACCTGTCATATAAAAAGGAGTGTTATCGAGCTTTTTATCTGGATTTTTATTTTTCCAATCTTCAAAGGCAGCGACAGCTAGTTTCTTTAACTCGCCCCATATTTCTGCCTCTGTATGTTTAGCTGTATCTACACGAAAACCGTCAACGCCCAGTTCCTTGACATAGTCGATAATCCATTTCATAATGTAGAACCTTGGAGCTCTTGGATGACCAGTTGTACTAAAGAAGGCATTTAATTCCGCTACTTCCTGTTCGTATCGACCTTCTTCTTTCCACTTGTTTACCAGAAATTCAGGTAGCTCCACGGGTTCGTTACTACCCGTGTAGATGTCCGGAAGGTTTTCTACCAGAGTACAGCTAATCGTGGTTGGGGCATCTTGATAAGTGCAAGTGGGTTCAGTGCGAACCCAGCTATCCGGCCATTGCGAATCGATGCCCGTGACAGGACCAGTATGGTTGATGACCACGTCCATAAGTATGCGGATACCTTTCGCATGAGCAGAATTTACCATTTCCTTTAGCTCTTCAAAAGTTCCGTAGTTCGGATCAACTGCTGTCCAATCCCTGGCCCAGTATCCGTGATAGGCATACGTTTTACCAGTACCCTCGTCCGTAAAGCCATGAACTTGTTCCCAAATTGGAGTCAGCCAGATGGCTGTTATACCCATAGACTCGAAATATCCATCATTGATTTTTTGCGTTACACCCTTGATATCTCCACCTTCAAAGCTTCTTAAAACAGCGCCATCAGCTTTGCGGTCAAACATCTGGTCGTTGGCCGGATCTCCATTATTGAATCTATCCGTTAATAGAAAATATACATTAGCGTTGTTCCAAACAAAAGTTTTTTCAGGCTTCGTTTCTGCGGCTACCGGTGCTTCTTCTGTCTTTGGAGTGTTGCAGGCCACCAGGATTGATACTAAAACCAGGCTTTTTGATGTAAGTACTTTATTCATATATAATTAAGGGTCATTCGACCTTTAAGGTATAAAAATTAGCTCATATTTTAGTTCTTACTGTGGGTCCTAAAGAACAGTTTAAAGGTAGTTCCGTCGCCAACCTTTGAATCTACCTTAATGTTTCCTCCATGTAAATGCATAATCTGTTTCGAAAGACTGAGCCCAATGCCTGACCCCTCTTTTTTGGTAGAAAAGAAGGGTACAAATATTTCTTTGAGTTCTTTATTGCCAATACCACTTCCATTATCCTTGATTTCAATGATATCATAATTATTGTGGTAGGCTTTAAGATTTATCTTTCCCTTTTTAACGCCTTTAAGAGCATGTTTACTGTTTGTGATCATATTGATGAGTACCTGTTCGACGAGGTGTGCATCCATGTCAATAGTTAGGTTTGCTGGGTTACATGAACTGGAAAGTTCAATATCATTTTTGAGAAGTTCGGGCTTTAAAAGCTGAACTTGCTCATCAAACAATTCTCTAACTAGCACAGATTCAATTTGGGGTTTACCCACCTTAGTAAGTTTTCTGTAGTCGTCCACGAAAGAGAGCATACCGTCGCTGCGTTTTTGAACCGTTTTAAGCGAGAATCGCAAGTCTTGGATAGTTTCCTCATCCAATTCGGATAAAGGAATTTGATCGCCGTTTTTTTCCAGCATAGAGTACATGGTTTCGGTCAGGGATGAAACGGGGGTGATAGAATTCATTATTTCATGGGTAAGGATTCTGATAAGTTTGTGCCAAGCTTCAATTTCCTTTTGTTCGATTTCTCCTCGTATGTCCTGAAATGTAATATGTCTATATTTTTTGTTCAGCATAATCATAGACTTGACATCCAATGAAAGAGTTCTGGATTCTTGAGCTACATTTAATTCAATGAGTTTTCTGCCTTCATCGCCTAGATCGACTATTTCATCCATAAACCGAGGCACTGATTCCTGAAGTCTTTGTTGTGAATGGATTTCGGGTAGGTTCAATAACTTTTTCGCCGCGTTATTTAGTAATACGATTTTATCTTCGTTCTCAATGGATATTATTCCGATATCCACTCTGTTAATAGCTTGCTGCAAATATTGTAATTGAGCTTCTTTCTCGATTTTCGCATTTTGAATAGCATCTACTAATTCATCAAATGATTCGTGCAAATCCCGAAAAGATCTCCCCAGCTTGGATTTTTGAAAGGAGATTGAAAAGTCATCGTATTTAATGGCTAGTAGAAACTTGGCCAGCTCTCTATTGGTGTAGTTTATGTATCTCACCATTTCGACCACCTGTATGATTAGAGCAACCGCTAAAATGATTTGATTAAAAAATAGGCGTACATCTCCGAATATCAGGGAGAGAACGATCATATTCAAAAAAATGAAGATGAGCCGCAAAATGACCTTAAAAGCAAAGGATTGAAATATTTTCATGCTAACTGACTCTATAGTCAAATGAAACGTAACTCTTTATTTACGATGTAAATCATACGTTAAAATGAATTAAACACTTGAAATGACCAAGGGAATACTGGATTTTACACCACTAATCCCAGATCTCTCCGAGATGAAAAATTATGAGACCGAGCGGCTCAGCGACTTGCTACAAAGCATTGCTGAACTAAAACGGTCTTTGACTTTCGAGACCGATCTTTTTTACCAGCGAATTAGCGATGGTAGATTCTAAAAATCTCCAAAGTGCCAGGAATCTACTACATTATCGAGCGCTGCGAAGGCAGGACCTGACCCGGTTTCAAAATGCATTAGGACATATTGGTATTTCCCGCCTGGCCAGGGCACAGCGTCACGTCATGGGAAGTATCGTTGCTATTGAATATTTATTACAAAGCCTTTTAGGAGAGGATAAACCTGAAATTCCCCAGCCGGAATTGCCGATAAAGTCGGGAATTAAGTTGTTGGATACGAACGCGGAAAAGCTTTTAGGTGCTGGTTCTGAAAGTCGAAGGGTTAGAATAATGGTGACATTACCGAGCCATGCTGCCGATGACTATGATACCGTAAAACAAATGATTCTGAATGGTGCGAAATGTCTGAGGATCAATTGTGCTCATGATACGTCAAGCGAATGGCAGCGTATGATTTCCAATGTAAAAAGAGCCGAAAAGGAGCTAGATGTTAAAATAAAGGTAGCGATGGATTTATCCGGTCCGAAAATCAGGACTTCCGGGATAAAAAAGAAAATAAAAGTAAAGGAAAATGATACCATAATAGTTCAGAATTCAGTACCTCCTTCCAACAAAACCTCCGGAGCGGTCACAATCGCTTGTAGTAACCCGGAAATCTTTGGAACCGTACATACCGGAGAATCCATTTTGTTTGACGATGGCAGTATAGCCGGGGTTATTGAGTCCTGTAGCCCCGATCATTTTATAGTAAAGGTGGTGCGGACCGGTAGAGAACTGAAAAGAATCAAAGAAGACAAAGGCATTAACCTGCCGGATACAACACTGTATCTCGATGGTATCACCGCTCAGGATAGAGAAGACCTGGCCTTTGTGGTCAAAAATGCAGATATCGTTAATGTTTCATTCGTAAATACCCCAAAAGATGTCAAAATGATTTTACAGGAACTAGGTAACTATGATGTCAAAGGGAAACTGGGGCTTGTTTTAAAAATAGAGACAAAAAAGGCATTTGTGAATCTCACGGAGATCCTACTGTATGGTATGCGATGGTACCCTTTTGGGGTTATGATCGCACGTGGGGACTTGGCCGTGGAGACCGGCTGGTCTAAGATGGCCATGCTGCAAACAGAAATTTTGAATATATGCGGCTCGGCACATGCGCCTGTGATATGGGCGACCCAGGTCTTGGAAAATCTAGCTAAGAAAGGTGTGCCTTCGAGATCTGAGATTACCGATGCAGCCACGTCTTTAAAAGCAGAGTGCGTTATGTTGAACAAAGGGCCCTACATTACTGAAGCTATTCATTTTCTAGATCATATTTTGACGGATATGGAACTATACCAGTCAAAATCATCTGCACTTTCGCCAAAATTACCCGTTGAATCTAATTTAATCTAAATGCCGTGTTTATTCATACGACGATACAAGGCCGTTCTTGTTAACCCAAGGGTTTGGGCGGTTTGAGTTACGTTGCCTTTGTTCAGCTCCAGTGATTCCAGAATAAAATCTCTCTCCATCTCATCCAGCGTCTTTATTTTAGCTTTTTGGTTACTTGTTGGCAGGTTAGTTGTAATGAACAATTGCGGGGAACCAATGTGATTTTCTTCACAAAGGATAACAGCCCTTTCCACAGCGTGCTGTAGCTCCCTGATATTACCGGGCCACTGATATTTTTGAATCTTTGAAATCACACCTTTGTCGATGGTTAGCTCCGGCTTTTGATATTTCTTCTTATAGATCTTTAAAAAATGCTCGGTTAAAAGTGGAATGTCCTCGACTCTCTCTCTTAATGCCGGAAGTTTTATTTCAACAGTGTTAATACGGTACAATAGATCTTGCCGGAATTTTTGGTTATAAACCATATCATGCAATGGCATATTAGTGGCGCAGACCAATCGGAAATCAACAGGAATTTCCCTACTTGACCCCACACGCATTACCTTCTTACCCTGTAAAACGGTAAGTAATTTGGCTTGTAACGGCACTGACAGATTGCCAATTTCATCCAGGAAAACTGTGCCTCCGGACCCAAGCTCGAACCGTCCGGCTTTGTCTTGTTTAGCGTCCGTAAAAGCTCCTTTTACATGTCCGAAAAGCTCACTTTCAAAAAGCGTTTCGGTAATAGCACCCAGATCAACGTTAATGAAGACCTCTTCTGCACGGTTGGAGCGATTATGAATGGCCCGGGCTACCAGCTCTTTTCCTGTCCCATTTTCACCTAAGATTAAGACATCTGCATCTGTTTTGGCCACTTTGTCAATTAGGTTTTTGACCTGGGATATAGCAGGGGAATTGCCTATGAAATCTTCAAATTTTTGATTACTCTCCTTTGAAATAGCTTGACTTGTCTCCCTAAGATGTGCCACTTGACGTTTGGATTTACGCAGCTCGAGTGCCGATAAAATTGTGCCAAGTAATTTTTGGTTTTTCCAAGGTTTTAGGACAAAATCTGAAGCTCCGTTTTTCATAGCCTTTACCGCCAGATCGACTTCTCCATAGGCCGTAATGAGTATGACCACTACATTAGGATCGAGCTCCAATATTTTAGATAGATAGTGAAATCCTTCCTCACCGTCATTTACGCCTTTTTTGAAGTTCATGTCCAGTAATATGACATCATACTCCTTGATCTGAAAATAACCTGAAATTTTTTCAGGGTCCTCTTCAATATCTACGCTAGAAAACTCCTGTTTTAGGAACATTCGTGCTGTTTCCAGCACGTCACGATCATCATCTATTATCAGGATGTTGGCCTTGGTCTTCATAAAAACCAAATTACATGTTATTGATTTGAAGACATAAAAAAAGTGTACCGAATCCGATACACTTATGTAAACGGACTTTACCTGGAGTTAGGAAATTAGCATTTTGACTCTCGTTGCAAGAAGGTAAAAAGAAATAACCAGCAAAAGACCTCCTGCCCCAAAACTGAAGTAAGCCGCTACATAATATTTAAGTAGGCTTAACATTAAGCCAATCGAAATGCCAGAGGCCCCTAAGAACCCAAGCCATCCCGTGTTTTTAATCAGTGATACATCAAGGGATCGGGTAAAATTGAGCGTAATGGATAGCAAGAACCCGAAAATAAAAAGCGCGGTTCCTATCACCAGCACTTCATTTGAACCTGCTAGGTCAAGCATTTTACCGACATAAGCTAAAGTTGACAGGCTAAACGCTGATACGCCGAGAATAATGGTTTTGGTTTTCATAGTATTGTTATTAGTTAAAAATTGAGTTGCTTTATCCAGTTGCTGTAGATATGAACCATGGTACGTATTGGCACATACCTTATAAGCGTAATCAAAATCATGACCTTTGTTCATAAGGTTTTCAATGTCGCAGCAAATATGATCCAAGAGGTCAAGTTGTAATTCCTTAGTCGAGATCTTGTTCGGATCAATCAAGTACTTCACCATAGTGATCTGATGTATGGTCAATTCAGCCATAATTAGATTTTTTGAGGTTTAACGATCAAGGAAATGGTTTTTATGAATTCCATGAGTTCATCTACCTTCTTCGAACTTTCGGTATTGCCCGTTTGAGTTAACTTGTAATACTTTCTTGTTCTGTTTCCTACGTTTTTAATTTCAGTAGTGACCAACCCATCCTTTTCAAGTCTGTGCAGCATAGGATATAACGCCCCATCGGTGAGTTGAATTTGATTCGTGGTTAATTCACTGACGAGCTTATTTATCTCATAACCGTAAAGACATCCTCTATCCTTGAGCACCGAAAGAATTATGGGTTTAAGCGTTCCGCGTATTAGATCTTTATTAAACATATATAGGCTGCTTATGTATTGCTAAGTTATACATATATTTTGTTTATGCAAAAATAATTAAAGTAAGTAACTGCTTATGGGTTTATTGTATCAGAAACATTACGCCCATGTGTATCGAATTTGATACACATGGGCGTGTCTGTTTTTGGTCAAAGTCCCTTCCTAGCTTCTAATGAGCCTTTTTGAATGGTGGCATAGCGTTTGGCACGTTGTGGTCAAACACTTTCACTATGTATAATAACTACATTAAAGTAATTCTTAGAAATTTAGTTAAGAACAAGTGGTTTTCATTGATAAACATTCTGGGACTGACTGTAGGACTAACGTGTAGTCTAATCATCTACTTATATATCAGCCAAGAATTAAGTTATGATGATTTCCATAGTGACGGTGACCGTATCTATAGAATTACCAGATCATCAGAAACTTCTACTGGGATCGATTACGATGCTGCAGTCCCTTATCCCTTAATTGACGTACTTCAAACAGAATTTACCCAATTTGAGGCGGCTACTCAAATTCACGCGGATGATAATATATTAGCTACTTATAACGGATCAAAGCACGTTATCGATAACCTTATATTTGCAGATTCAAACTTTTTTGATGTACTCAGCTTTCAGGTCGTTAGTGGTAATCCAAAAGTTAGCTTGGGAAGACCCAATACATGCTTTATCACTCCGACTCTGGCAGCTACACTATTCCCTAGAGAAGACGCACTTGGAAAGAAGTTTAAACTCCAAAATGCTCTTGATTTAGAAGTTGTTGGTTTTATCGAGCAGGTCCCGGTAAACTCACATCTACAGTTTGATATTATTGTTTCTTATCCTTCATTTTCCGAGGACTATTTTGGTCTACCTATTGATCAATGGACACTTTCAGCTTCAGGTTACGCTTATGTTAAAACATTTCCAAATGCGGCTTTGGATAAAACAAATGGCGAGTTTACCACGGCCATAAACAAGTATTATAGTGAAGATGAAGCTGAGGGAAGAAAATTTCATTTACAGCCGCTAAAAGATATCTATTATAACACTAAATGGTATTCGGATGCAGTTAGTGACAACACTTTGTGGTCGCTTGGCATCATAGGAGTCTTTATTGTGCTGGTGGGTTGTGTCAATTTTATTAATCTGTCTTCGGCACTGGCCTTGAAAAAGTCAAAAGAAGTCGGCATTAGAAAAACACTGGGCGCTGCCAAAGGGCAGTTGATACGGCAATCACTATCCGAGACCCTTATCGTGTCATTGGTATCGGGCCTCTTGGCTATAGGTTTAACAGAACTATTGATACCATTTTTTAATTCTTATTTTTCTGTTGAGCTTGTCTTGAATGTATTCACAGATACCAATGTCTTACCATTTTTAGTTGCTGTTATTAGTGTTGTGACTCTTTTGGCGGGACTTTACCCAGCCTTTGTGCTTAGCGGTTATAACCCGGTCAAGGCGTTAAAAAACAACATGAGCGCTCCCTCGTCTGGCGCTTTGCTGCTAAGAAAGAGCCTGATTGCCGGACAATTTGTGATTAGCCAAATACTCATTATCTGTACTATTATCGTTGCTAATCAGATGGAATATTTCAAATCAAAACCGCTTGGATTTGAGACAGAGGCCATTATCAATGTACCTCTGCCAGATAACGATAGAGATAAATTGATAAGGTTTCGAGACCAAGTTTTGGCCAAGGGAAATGTTGAGAAGATATCATTTTCTGTAGGTGCCCCCTCCTCAAGAAATAATGTGAACAGCCACTTTTATCTCACTTCTGAGGGTAAGGAGAATAAACATGATGCCGAGTTTAAGATAGCGGACCAGGCTTACCTCGAAACGTTCGGGTTGGATTTAAAATACGGTCGATGGTTCAACCCCGGTGAAGAAGATCAGGTCGAAAAGCAATTTGAGCTTCGTGATCTTTTGAAGGAAAGTGATGAAGGGAAAGAAACTTCCTTAATCAGCTATGTACTTAATGAAACGGCAGTAAAAACACTGGGGTTTTCCAATCCTGAAGAAGCGTTAGGTAAAACTATTACAACCGGTGTTGGAGATCTTCAGGGTGAAATAGTTGGTATTATCGCTGACTATCATCTTAAATCCCTCCACCAGGAGATTGAGCCGGCAGTGATGTTGCCATGGCCTTCTTTTTATTTTGATGCCGGATTAAAGATTTCGACTACCGACATGCCGAGTACTTTGTCTCACATAGAAGAGGCTTATGATCAACTGTTCCCGGATGAAATATTTAATTACAGCTTTCTGGACGATGCAATAGCTTCATTCTACGAAGCTGAAAAAAGAACCTACAGCCTATTTAGTCTGTTTGCTATCATTTCTATACTGATTTCTTGCCTTGGACTTTTGGGTATGATCTCCTTTGTGGTAGCACAGCGCACCAAAGAGATTGGGGTGAGAAAAGTACTAGGGGCCAAGATCAGTGCTATTGTTGCTCTTTTTTCCAAGGATTTTATGAAGCTGGTTGGTGTTGCGTTTTTTATTTCTACACCTGTTTCGTGGTATATCATGGATATATGGCTACAGGATTTCGCTTATGGAATTACCATACACTTTTGGGTTTTTGCATTGGGTTTAATCGTTTCCGGGATCATCACCTTTACGACCATCAGTGTGCAATCGGTAAAGGCAGCACTTGCAAACCCTGTTGACGCTTTAAGAGACGAATAATTTAATAAACTATGTTTAAGAATATTCTGAAAATTTCGATTCGAAACTTAAGTGGAAATGCCGGACATTCATTGATTAATATACTCGGTCTAAGTATAGGAATCACTTCGGCATTGATAATAGCTTCTGTCATCCGTTTTGATCTCAGCTTCGATAATTATCATGAATTTAAGGACAGAACATACCGCTTGGTAACAGACGATATTACGAAGGAAAGAAGGACAGATGCGGGCACACCTTATCCATTAAGGTTGACCTTTCAGGAAGATTTCCCAGAAGTCGAATATCTTTCTATGGTAGATAATAATATTTTGACAGGACTAGTTTCTGTGACTTCTGGAAGCGAAGAGAATATTTTTGAAGAAGAGGATAGAAACCAGGCTTTTGTAATGCCTGATTTCTTTAAAATGTTTGATCGCGATTTTTTAGTTGGTGATCCGGATAAAGTCTTTGAGAATGGCAATTCAGTAGTATTGTCGAAAACCCTGGCTGAAAAGTATTTTGGTAACCATGTATCAGCAGTTGGTCAGGTAATTAAAATAGAAAATACGCTTGAGTTGACTGTTACCGGAGTTGTGGTTGATGCTCCAATGAATACGGACCTTCCTTTCAATATGCTTATATCTTTTGACGCAGGGGGCGAAGAACGCATATGGGATTCCTGGGGTTCTAGCTCTAGTTCAGTTCAGTGCTATTTCACATTGCATGAAGGCACTAACGTCGAACAGTTTGGCGACAAGATTATTGACTATATTCAGGAACATAAACCTGAAGGTAATATTTCAATTGAAAAAACATATGCCCAGCCTCTTTCAGACATTCATCATAATCCTGATTATGGTAATTTTAACTGGCGTGCGGTTACAGAAGAGGAAATCTTGACACTCTTTATAATAGGTGCTCTGCTGATAGTTGCTGCCAGTATCAACTTCATAAACCTTAACACCGCTCAGGCCATCAAAAGATCAAAGGAGATAGGGGTACGCAAGGTGTTGGGAAGCGGAAGAGGCTATCTGATAACCCAATTTTTAAGTGAAGCCGCGTTAATTACTTTTTTTTCGATACTTATTTCTTTGGGAGTTATGGAAGTGGCACTTATAGCCATTGAGGAGGTAATAGGTTATCCACTACCACCTACCACCTATGATGGGTCGCTATTTATTGTGTTAGCGGGGCTTTTTGTAGCCGTCACTGTTTTAGCAGGGCTATACCCAGCGGTGGTGGTGTCTGGCTATCAACCGATCGTTGCTTTAAAGAGCAAAATATCCTCCAGTTATAAGAATGGATTTTCGTTAAGAAAGTCTCTTATAATTATCCAGCTTTTAATTTCTCAGGCTCTTGTTGTTTGTGTGATTGTAGTGAGTCTTCAGATTGATCATTTTATGAAAACGCCCATAGGAGTGGATACAGAAGCTGTGGTAGAGTTTTCAATTCCTACTCCTGATAAGGTCGATCTCGTTTCGTTTCGAAATAATATAAAACGGCAGACAGGTGTTTCAAATATTACCTTTTCAAATACAGGAACCAGTTCAGGAAGTACCTGGGGTGGCCAGGCTAAATTCAGTAACAATGATGAAGTAGTACAAGAGCGTGTTCATGTCAAGTTAATTGACGAAAACTACCTGGATACTTACGGCCTGGAGCTTATTGCGGGTCGTAATGTAATCATGGACACTATCCCGCGCTATTTGATTAATGAGACTGCGTTACAAGCCTTTGGTGTCAACGATCCGGAGGAAGTTTTGGGCGCGACTTTAAATGTTTACGGTAGGGATGGAACGGTGATAGGCGTTATCAAAGACTTTCATACAGAGTCCCTGCATGAACCTGTCTATCCTACCACCCTCTGGGTGAGGCAAAACAGCTATTATTTAGGCGCTGCAAAATTGGTGGGGACGAATTGGCAAGAGACAATAACGGTCATTCAAAAAGAATGGGAAAAATTGTTTCCCGGCTATATTTTTGACTACACATTTCTTGATGACAGAATCGAGGAGTTTTACGAAGCGGAAAGACGAACAGCGAAAACATTTACCGTCTTTGCCCTCATCGCAATTTTGATTGGGTCTATGGGCCTTTTCGGGCTTATATCTTACCTTGCCGGCACTCGTAAAAAGGAAATTGGAATTAGGAAAGTACATGGTGCCCGGGTGGATCAAATAGTTCGTTTGTTGTCTTTCGATTTTGCCAAGTTAGTACTACTATCTTTTCTTATTGCGGCGCCCGTTTCTTGGTACTACATGGATGACTGGCTTTCGCGTTTTGCGAATCGCATTGAAATCAACTTTTGGATTTTTCTGTTGGCGCTCTTCTGCTCACTTAGTGTAACACTCCTTACCGTTGGGTATCGGTCTCTGCGGGCGGCTTCTGTTAATCCTGTAAATAGCTTAAAAGACGAATAAATACTATCGCTATGGTTAAAAACTACTTAAAAACAGCATTCAGGTATCTATTAAAGAACCGTGTGTTTTCATTCATTAACATTATTGGTATGGCCACTGGCCTTGCCTGTGTTTTAATAATCGCCAGTTATGTAAGACTGGAACTTAGCTATGATGACTTTCATTCCAATAGTGAATCGCTTTATCGTGTGACTGTGAATTGGGAGGATGATGGACAGCGTGTTAATTCTGCGATGAACCATGCGCCGCTGGCGCCCATACTAAAAGAATCTATATCAGGGATTGTCAATACCGTGAGGATGTATCCGGTTTCAATCACCGGAAGTGCCGACAAACAGAACAAGATCAAGGAATCGGGGTTTGTCTTTGTGGACTCTACCTTTTTCAGGGTTTTTACTTTTCAAGCGTTAGAAGGTGACTTAGCAAATGCGCTGGATGCACCGTTTTCAGTGGTGTTGAGTGAAAGTGCGGCCATAAGGCATTTTGGTTCTACAGATGTTGTCGGGGAGGTCTTTTATTACGAAGACGATCGAAGGCAATTGCCCTTTACGATTACCGGTGTAATGGCAGATTTACCTGAAAACACCCATTTTGACTTTGATATCCTGGGTTCCTTCAACACTATGGATCAGATTATGTCCTGGTATAATAATTGGCACCACCCACCCATTTACATCTATGCCCAAGCACAGAAAGGGAAACAGCATATAGCACTTCAGGAAGAGGTGAATCAATTTGTGTATTCCAGGTTACCTGACTATGTACAGGATGAGAACCGGGTTTTTACGCTGCAGCCGGTTAGGGATATCCATCTGCATTCAGATCTGGAGAATGAATGGAAAGCAAATTCTCAATACCGATACGTGAGGATATTTATCATCATTGCCCTGTTTATTCTGATTATTGCGTGTTTAAATTTTGTAAATCTTGCCACGGCACGATCATTACAAAGAGCAAAAGAAGTAGGCATGAGAAAGACGCTTGGCGCGTCCCGGAAGCAACTGATTCACCAATATTTAGGCGAGTCATTTTTAACTACGTTATTGGCCTTTGCCCTTGCTTTAGGGCTTGGTGAACTGGTTCTTCGCTATCTATTTGAAAATATCATTGAGCAAGAGCTTTCACTCCGTTTCCTATGGAGTGTTTCAGGTATCGCAGCTTGCTTTTTGGTCTATTGCATCATTAGCTTTCTATCCGGCATATATCCGGCTTTGTACTTATCGGGTTACAAACCAATCAAAGCCTTAAGCCAATCCCACGAGAAAAAGGGTAGTAAATTCACGCTGAGAAGAACTATGGTGGTGTTTCAATTCTTTGTTTCCAGCTTACTGATAACGGGAACGTTGCTTGTGGGCAAACAAACAAGTTTTCTTCGTAACAAGGACTTGGGTTTTGACAAGGAGAGTATTGTGGCTATCACCCTACCGGATAAAGTTTCCCAAACGAACTATGCGGTACTAAAGACGGCGATCGAAAAGGAAGCTAATGTACAGCATGTAGCGTTATCAGCGGCGCTTATGGGCAGTAACAACTTTCACGGATTTCAAACTTATCCGGAGGGTATTCCCGATGGAACGGACTACTCACTAAAAACGCTGGGTGTAGACGAGGATTTTCTTGAGACTTATGGTATTGAAGTAATAGCGGGTCGTGATTTCTCCAAGGATATAACGACGGACGAAACAGAAGCTATTATTTTAAATGAGGCTGCGGTAAAAAAGCTCGACTGGCAAGAACCAATAGGCAAAGAATTCGGCCTCACCATTTATACCGGTCGCGCGGAGCGCAGAAATGGAAAAGTTGTTGGCGTGGTACCGGATTTTCATTTTGCCTCTTTGTACAACCGGGTTGAACCTTTGGTGATCTACATCAACAAACACCCTTATTACAGTGATTTTTTATCAGTCAGGTTCGCCAACAGCAACTTAGAAAATAATATCAACATGTTAGCTGATAAATGGAAAGCATTTAATCCTGAAAAGCCTTTTGAATATGCTTTTATTGACGAAGAGCTAGATAAATTTTATACAAATGAAGTAAGAAAGTCTAAGATATTTACCGCTTTTTCGTTCTTGTCCATATTCATTTCGTGTCTCGGCCTCTTAGGCATATCGGCGTACAGTTTACAGTTGCGCACTAAGGAAGTAGGTATTCGCAAAGTGATGGGTGCCGGTATGGTGAGCATACTCCACTTACTTTCCAGGGAATATGTGGTTATGGTACTTGTCGCCAATGTCATTGCCATTCCCCTGGTCTGGTTTTTTGGGCTTTCGTGGCTTAATTCCTTTGAATACAAAACGAATCTAAGTCCAGGACTATTCTTGGTGGCGTTGGTAATTGCCCTGATACTGGCTGTGATCACGGTGTGTATACAAGTGTTTAAGACCGCGCTGATGAACCCGGTTAAAACATTAAAAGACGAATAACAACTTCAAAATAGATAGGTAATGATTAAGAACTACATCAAAACAGCGTTAAGGAATCTCATTAGAAACCGAGTGTATGTGGGGGTTAACGTTCTGGGCTTATCCCTGGGCATTACGTGTAGCATAGTACTGGTGTTATTGGCGCTTTATGCCACTAGCTATAACACCTTTAACGAGAATTATGATAGGATTTACCGAATCGTAAACTCATCCCAGGACGGCGCAGGAGGAGAAATGGATCATCAACCTGGTGTACCTATTCCCTTACCTGAAGCTATCAAACTTGACTTTCCCGAATTCGAACAAGTAGTTTTTACTTCGGATCATTACGGGGAGACTCTTTTTACCATAAACCCGGATTCGGAGCAGCCAAATTACTTTGAATTAAATGACAACAGATTTGTCTATACCGATGGAGCTTACTTCAAGACTTTTACCTACGAATGGCTAGAAGGTAATCAGGAGACCGCTCTTTCCAGTCCCCATAAAGTAGTTCTAGCGAAATCAATTGCAGAGAAGTTTTTCCCTAACGGTAATGCGCTTGGGGAAACGGTTGTATTTAACAAGACTACGTCATTTGAGATCAGTGGTATAGTTGCTGATCCTCCTGAAAATAGTGATATGCCATTTGATGTTCTCTTTTCCCAGGCTACCATGCAAGACAGAATAGATAACGGGCGCTGGAATAGCGTAAGTAGCGGAGACCAATGTTATGTTCTCCTAAAAGAGGGGGATGATTACACAAATTACAGAGGTCGTTTAGATCAATTTGTGGCCAAGTATTATGAAGATGAAAATACAACGGAGAAATACTATCTCCAACCCATGAGCGATCTACATTTCAACGAGAATTGGGGTAATTATAATTATTCGAGCATAAGTAAATCCGAAATACTAGTCATTTACATTATTGCTATTTTCTTGATATTGACAGGATGTGTAAACTTCATTAATCTATCTACTGCGGTAGCTATGAAAAGAGCGCGGGAAGTAGGTATTAGAAAGGTTTTGGGAGGTACCCGAAGACAACTTGTGGTGCAGTTCCTCTCAGAGTCTTTTGGGATAATATTTATTTCCGTGTTAGCGGCACTAGGATTGGCAGAACTGCTTATTATGTATATCAATCCGTTTTTAGATGTTTTACTCGATATTAACCTCAGCGATCCTCTGTTTATAGCTACGCTGGTTTTTGGGACACTTACAATTACGTTGTTAGCAGGGTTTTACCCGGCTATGGTTTTATCAGGCTTTAAGCCTGCATTAGCGCTTAAAAATATGATTACATCCCGCCATAGCGGTAAGCTTTCACTGCGTAAAGGATTGGTGGTGTTTCAGTTTTTTATCTCTCAGGTTTTTGTCATTGGCACCATCATTATAATTACTCAAATGAGCTACATGCAAAATGTAAACCTGGGTTACAAACCAGACGCTTTAATCAATATAAGAATCCCGGAAGAAGATATTCAAAGAAAGAAAACACTGCATAATGAGTTATCAAGAATTAGTGGTGTAGAAAACGTAACGCTTACATTCAGTAACCCTACATCGGGGTCTGTTTCAGTGAGTAATTTCAAGGTACAGGATAATCCCGATGATTTTTACTCTGCCATGAAGTTCATTGATGAAAATTACATCGATACGTATGGCTTTGAAATTTTGGCAGGGAAAAATATTCAACCCTCTGATACGCTTAGAGAGGTTATTGTAAATGAAAAGCTATTAAGTTATATCAATCACCAGGGGGATCCTGAGGAGGCAATAGGCCTGCAACTTCGGGTTTGGGGTGAGAACGTTCCTATTGCAGGGGTAGTGAACGACTTTCACTCACTATCACTACATGGAGAAATCTCACCCATTATAATGTTCAGTCATATCGTGACTTATCGAATAGCAACAATTAAAGTCGGCCTTGAAAATTTCGAAGCTACTAATGCTGAAATTAGAAAAGTCTGGAAACGACTCTATCCTGAATTCGATTACACCTACGATTTTTTAACAACTGACCTGGCCAATTTCTATGATGGTGAACGCAAGATGGCTAAAGTATTTACCTTTTTTTCTGCGATTGCCATTCTTATAGGGTGCTTAGGTTTATTTGGCCTTGCTTCGTTCATGGTGAATCAAAAGGTTAAAGAAATAGGGGTGAGGAAAGTACTAGGAGCCACTGTTGCCAGCATTGTTGGCATGTTTTCTTTGTCATTCTTCAAACTGATTGCCTTGGCATTTGTATTCGCCGCTCCGGCAGCCTGGTATGGAATGAATCAATGGCTGACAAATTTTGAATACAAGATTGAAATAGGTCCAACCATCTTCGTTGGTGCCCTTTTTATCACTCTGTGTATTGCTGTTCTTACGGTTGGCTTTAAGTCAGTGAAAGCTGCCATAGCCAGTCCCGTTGATAGCCTTCGTGACGAATAATCACCTTAAAATTAAAACCATGCTAAGAAGTCATTTACTTATCATTTTGAGAAACATGAAGCGCAAGCTAAGCTACACCCTGATCAATATTTTGGGTTTGGCTATAGGCATTGCCAGCGGGTTTGTCATTTTACTATACGTTACTATCGAGAAGAGTTATGAAAGAGATTTCTCTGATTCAGAACGTACCTACAGGATAGCTACCAAGTTTATGAGCATGGGTACCTTTGCAAACGGACCTGAGGTGCTATTCAATAGGCTGCCGGAAAGTTATGACTTTGTTGATCAATACACGCGAGTGGATTATTTTGATGAGTCCGAGATATCAACGGGTATAGCTAGTTCGGAGGCTTGGGGTTTGTTGGTTGATAGTACCTTTTTTTCCATTTTTGATTTCGAATTTATAGCTGGAAATCGGCAAAATGCTTCTCTTAATCCTAATAGTATTGTCTTGAGTAAAACCTTCTCGGAGCAGCTCTTCGGGAACAATACCGCCTTAGGATCACAGGTGCTGATTGGTGAGAATAAGGTACCGGTAACGGTGACAGGTATCGTCAACGATGAGGTAAGAACTCATCTCAAGTCAGATTATTGGATTACTCAGGTTGATGGCCTTGAAGAAGATGATGAAGGCGATTCACCCAATGATAATTGGTATTCTATCGCATTCTGGAATTACTTAACTGTTAAAGCCGGTACTACTCAACAACAGGTTCAGCAAGCACTTGATTCTTTGGTGAAAAAGGAAACTTTTGACGTAGCGAATAGACCGTTGACATTTTCGGAGTATTTGAATAGGGACGACTCTTATCGACTTTTAGCGCAACCCTTAGAAGATATTCATTTGAAGGGTACACTTAGTTTCGATCTTTCCAAGGGCGGAAATGAGTCAGTGGTAAATAGTCTCCTACTTATTGGAATACTCATTCTGTTGATGGCTACTATTAATTTTGTGAATCTGACTACCGCCAGATCTACGGAAAGAATGAAAGAAGTAGGTCTTAAAAAGGTAATGGGTTCTCAGCGTCAGACTCTCATAACTCAGTTCATGTTGGAATCCATAGTAATATGTTGGATCGCTATGGCAATGGCTCTGGGACTTTCGGAGCTTTTCCTTTTTACTTTCGTATCTATAACCGGTCAAGAATTTCTATCGACAGTATTCATTGGATATGAGAATGTTTTGAATTTGTTTATGATGGCCTCTTGCATTGGGCTTGTAGCTGGAATATATCCATGTCTGCATGTTTCTGGTTTTAAGCCAATACAAGCGCTGAAGGGAGGAAGCACCTCTGGTAAGCCAAAAGCGTATTTTAGGAACGTTCTTTCCGTCGTTCAATTCACATTTTCTATTTGTTTGATCATAGGATCGATTATCGTCTTTAATCAGATAAGATTTATGGATAACAAAGACCTTGGATTTGATAATGAGAATGTATTGATCATTGACAAAATCCAGGATCTTGGAAACCAAGCCGAAAGCTATAAGCAAATCCTTTCAAGTAGGAACGAAGTGCTTTCGGCAAGTCTGGTTTCACGAATACCAGGTTCCACTTCCAGTTTTTCGATGGGTACTATACAAATTAGCGAAGATGACGAACCATTGCGTGCTACACGGTTTCAAGGTGATTTTGATTATCTCGAAACGCTGGGATATAGGATAACACGAGGGAGAGATTTTTCTCTTGACCTGGCTTCGGACTCCAGCGCAATTATCATCAATGAAACCGCGGTCCGAACTCTCGGTTTAGAAGATCCCATTGGTACTGAATTGGTGAATGGGTGGAAGATTATAGGGGTTGTAAGCGATTTTAATTTTGAATCCTTGAAAGAGGTGGTTGCTCCGGTCATGTTACAAGTTGACCGAGGTAGTTGGTATCAGATGGCGGTTAAACTTAATGCGGGTAATGCCCAAGACTTTTTATCCTTTGCAGGTGCTGAATGGAATAAGTTGAAGAGAGAAGAAGCATTCACCTATCACTTCCTGGACGAAAACTATGAGCAACTTATGGCCCAGGAGATCACCCTGGGTAAGGCCGTATTGATTTTTACAATTCTTGCGGTGTTGATTGCCGCATTAGGTTTATTTGGACTTAGTTCCTACATAGCCCTGCAACGCCAAAAGGAGATTGGGGTTCGAAAAGTTTTGGGAGCCTCGGCATTGGCCATATTTAGACATTTTAACAGCTCCTTTGCCTTAGTAATATTGGTATCTTTTTTTATCGCGGCTCCTATATCCTATTATTTCCTGGATCAATGGTTATCCAACTTTGCCAATAGGATTGACATTGGTTTTTCGGTTTTCATTCTTGCAGGTGTTATCACCTACGTTTTGGCACTTTGCGTAGTCAGCTTTCATTCCGTCAAACTCATCAGACTCAATCCTGTCACGACACTAAGAGAAGATTAAAGAAAGAATTATGTTAAAGAATTACATCCAAACTACTTTCCGCAGTTTTAAAAAAAATAAAGGATACACCTCTTTAAATATTTTGGGTCTGGCCGTGGGCTTTGCCAGTGTGCTATATATAGCCATGTACATCAGCCATGAAACCAGCTACGACTCGTTTTTACCGAATGCACAAAAGATATTTAGGCTAAGTGACAGAGAATACGCACTTACTTCAGCAGCACACCTTGATCATTTAGCTGAAAATCTTGAGCAAATTGAAAGCAAGACGCTAGTTTTAAATAGTGGTAAGATGGCTGTAGGCATCGGAGATGATAAAATAATAGAACGCAACTTTTTGTATGCCACAAGTGACTTCTTTAATGTATTTGAATATGATCTCGATCAGGGATCATTTACGGAATTTGAACGAATGTCTAATGGGGTAGTTCTTACTCAATCTACGGCTTTGAGATTGTTTAAAGGTGAAGAAGCTATTGGCAAGGAACTTACTATTTATTCAGCCAGTGAGCCTAGTCCATACAAGGTAATCGCGGTCATAAAGGATTTGCCGAGTAATACTCATATGAAGTTTAATATATTGGCTACACTACCTCAGGGTATGTATAACTATAATCGTGATAGCTGGGGGAATACAATTTATCATGGATTTTTTAAAACAGATGAAAATTACTCGACTTCAGAGATTCAAAGACAATCAGATCTGGTTTTCGCCAATCGCGCGCTTTTAAACAATTGGTTTCCTAATCTTAACTCAGCGGAAGAGATATTAACAAAGAGCAAGTTCAATACTCAGTTGGTATTAAATGTTACGGAAATTCACAATGAGTCGAATTTACTCTTTGAGTTTGAGGCCGGTGGAAAGAAAAATTATCTATTTGTATTTGCCGGGACTGCGGTTTTTATATTGATCCTAGCCGCCATTAACTTTATCAATTTGTCTACAGTACAGTCGATGAAACGGGCCAAAGAGGTTGGTGTACGAAAAGCACTGGGTTCTACCCAGGGCAAACTCATTAGCCAGTTCCTATTGGAGACCACGCTCCTGTGCGTCCTTGCCGCAGCCTTAGCAGTGGGGATGCTCGAAGCCATTTTTGCCTTAGGAAAGAATGCTCTGCAAATTCCCTTCGAGTTTAATCTATTTACTCAACCTCTTCTGTTTTTTGGCTTAATGTTCGTTTCGTTGTTGACAGGATTGTTAGGGGGTGCGTATCCCGCTTTTTACCTGTCGGCATTTAAGCCTTCCAGGGTTTTGAAAGGTCAATTGATTCAAAGGGAGTCAAGCATGACTTTTAGAAATGTGCTTGTTGTGGTACAATTCACCATTTCAATATCCTTAGCCATATATATGTTTTTTATTCAGGGACAATTGACTTACAGTCTTCAAAAGGATCTCGGCTTTAATCGAAACAACATCATTACGATAGATAATAGCAGCAACCAGTTGGGGTATAATGTGAGGTCGTTTAAAAGAGCTCTTCTCGCAGATAACAGCGTAGTGAATGCAGGCTACAATCAATATGATCTATTCGCAATGAGCACCACATTTATCAGACCTGAGAATGCCGAGGAGGATTTCGAACAGTTTCGTTTTTATTATCAATGGTCGGATGAGACCTATCTCGAGACATTAGATGTCGAATTCGTTGAGGGCCGTAATTTCTCAACTGAAATTGGTAGTGATAGCTCCGGAATAATTATTAATCAGTCTACTGCCAGACTTCTTGGATTTGAAGAACCAATAGGTAAACGCGTTGAATTTGGAGGTGCATCTAGGATCTTTCATGTCATTGGGGTGGTTGAGGATTTTAATCACCAATCATTTGATAAGTCAGTACCCCCTACTGGCTTTGTTTATTGGGAGAATACTCACGACCAACTTACGGTAAGATTATCATCGGACATAGAGGGTTCTCTTGAACGTGTTGAATCCATATGGGCTGAACACTCAGATATACCCTTGGATTATGATTTTATGGATGCTGAGTTTGGCAAACTCTTCAGGCGTGAACAACAGCTTGGTAGAGTGGTAGGTTCGTTTACTTTCCTGGCCTTTTTTGTTGCGTGTCTCGGGATTCTTGGCTTAGCGGGTCATACGGCTGAACAAAAAACGAAAGAGATAGGAATCAGAAAGGTGTTAGGTGCCACCGTAGAGCAAATTGTGCTAATGTTTTCCAAGCACTTTGCATGGTTAGTTTTAATATCCACCCTTATCGCGAGCCCATTGGCGTATTTTGTGACCAATTATTGGCTGAGCTCATTTGCTTATAAAATTCATATTAGTGCAAAGCCCTTCGTTATTTCCGGGATTTTGGGATTACTTATTGTTTTGACAACCATCAGCTACCATCTTATCAAGGCCGCTACCGCCAACCCTGCGGTAGCCCTCAAAAATGAATAAACATGATTAGAAATTATTTAAAAATTACATTTCGAAACATTAGACGTAATAAGCTCTACGCATCAGTCAATATTTTGGGGTTGGCTTTGGGCATAGCAAGCTTTTTATTTATTGGGCTGTACATCTATAATGAATTAAATTATGACCGGTTTTGGGTCAATTCGAACCGAATATATCGGATTGATGGTGTATGGACATCTCCGGAAGGCGGTTCTCGATACGCCACTGCTCCGCCTCCTTTAGCAAAACGTGTAGAAGCGGATGTTCCTGAAATTGAGTTTGCCACTCGTATTTTGAAGTGGTCAGACTTTACCTTGAGGCCAGAAACCGATATGGATCGTATTTTCCGAGAGACCAATGTCTACATAGCAGATCAAAATTATTTTAAAGTCTTTGCCGATCGGCTTGTTCAGGGCAATCCTGAAACCGCTTTGAGTGAACCTTTAAGTATTGTGCTTTCAGAGTCTGCTGCTAAACGATATTTTGGCGAGAAAATGTTTGAGCAAGAAAGCTTGATTGGGAAAAACGTTTTGGGAGGTAAAGATGCCAGTACCCCTTGGAAGGTGACGGGAATTATGAAGGACTTGCCCTTGAATACACATCAGGATTTTGAAATAATTGTTTCCATGTGGGGAGAATTCAAAGATAGCGATAACTGGGCCTGGAATATCATGCATACCTATGTGCTATTTAATGAAGATGTGCCGCTGTTACAGGCAAAAAGTAAAACTCGTGAAGCACTGAATGAGGTGGTGCAAAATTATGCTTTACCTTATATAGGTGGAGAATCAGAAAATGGTGATCGTGTTGAATACTTATTGATGTCCATACAGGATATTCATCTGTACTCTGATTTCCTTAGGGAAATGAAGGCCAATGGTAGCGCAACCACAGTCTATATTTTTGGTTTGGTAGCCATCTTGATCTTAATTGTGGCTTGCGTGAACTTTACGAATCTTACTACCGCGTTATCCATAAAGAGGGCTAAGGAAGTGGGTGTGCATAAAGTATTGGGTTCAAATACGTTAGGCTTATCTTTTAAATTCTTAGCTGAGGCCGTTATGTATAGCTTATTGGCAACTTTGGTAGCACTGACGGCGGTTGAGCTATTCATACTTTATGCTGCCCCAAAGCTGGGCATTACCATTGTTACCGGGGTCTTTGATCAACCTATATTCTTGGTTTGGATTTTTGTTATTGCATTGATGACTGGAGTTTTAGCGGGTATTTACCCGGCATGG